>JBQDCW010000019.1:0-70957 GCA_052092145.1 Sphingobacterium sp.
TATTCTCGCGGAGAGAGCGGGATTCGAACCCGCGGTACGCGTTGGCGTACGACAGTTTAGCAAACTGTTCCTTTCGGCCACTCAGGCACCTCTCCTTATTGGGTAGTGCAAACATAAAGCAAAATTTCCACTCTACAAAGCCCAACAACCGAAATTTTACCAATAATACGCCGTGAAAACGACAACATTCTGACTACCAATTTGTTTTTTAATTTTCTTTTTTCTTACTCAAATCATAATCAATCCGTACGTGGTGGATACTCTTCAACATCGATTTGAAAATCTTAGCCGATTCGGATATCTCACGCATGGTGATATTTGCATTGACGAACTGTCGTTGCATGAGTTTATGATCAATAATCTTATCGATCAAATTATTAATTGATTCTTCTGTTGGTTCTTTTAGTGAACGGGAAGCAGCCTCCACAGAGTCGGCTATCATTAAAACTGCGGTCTCTTTTGAAAAAGGAACGGGACCTGGATATTTGAAACTCGATTCATCGACAACTTTTTCAGGATTATCTTTAATCGCCATATTGTAGAAATAATCCACCTTAGTTGTTCCATGGTGGCTCCGAATAAAATCAACCAAAACTTCTGGCATTTGGTTCTTTCGAGCCATCTCAATCCCTTTAAGTACGTGAGAAATGATGATCTGTGCACTTTGTTCAGGAGTTAATTCCTCATGTGGATTATCATTTGTTCGCTGGTTCTCTATGAAATATAAGGGATTGATCATCTTGCCAATGTCGTGATAGAGTGCACCTGCCCGAACCAATAGGGAATTGCCACCAATTTTGTAGATCGCAGCTTCCGCAAGATTAGCTACCTGCAGGGAGTGTTGAAAAGTACCAGGTGCTTTCAATGAAAGTTCACGCAGCAATCTAGAGTTACTATTGGTTAACTCCATAAGGGTCAAATCCGAGACAATCCCAAAAAGCTTCTCGAAAGCGTAGATCAAAGGATAAGCGAGTAAGGTCAGGCCTACACTAACGGCGAAAGGAAGGAGATCCTGCCAAGCAATTGAAGAAAAGGCTCCGTTCCGTGTTAATACCAAGCCAATATATCCGAGAATATAGGTCGCTAAAATCAGCGCAGTTGATACCAGAAACTGTTCCCGTTTTACCAAGGTCTTAATACTGTATATGGCAACCATTCCTGCAGTGAATTGTAGGAATACAAAGTCGAAACTATTGGGGACAAAAAGTCCTGCCAAAAGAACCATCAGGATGTGGATGTTCAGAGCGATTCGTGTATCGAATAATAAACGGAAAATGATTGGGACACTACAATAGGGGATATAATATAAACTTGGAATCTTAATTTTAATAGCCCAACTCAAAACCCCGAGCATGGCTAAAATTACAATGAATATAATGAACAGGAGTCGATTGTTGTTGAAAATATCATTTCGAAAGAAGTAGAGGAACACCATCAAAAGCGACATTGCCAGAGAAATCAGTACGAAATGCCCAAAGGTGACTAATCTTTGGTCCCCACTGATTCGTGACTCCTCCTCGAAGACCTTTCGGAGTGATTCGAGTTTTTGATAGGAGTCATTGTTGATGATCTTTCCCTGTTCAGCGATTAGTTCATCTTTCTGTACCATACCCCGTGTCGTAGAGATATTCGCTAGCGCTGTTTGTTCAACTTTATTCGTCTGGTTTTCGTTAAACACAAAGTTGATCGTGATGTAATTCTTGAGTACTTCGGTAAGCCAGTCCTTATGCTCAATGACTCGATTTCGCTGCAGAGCCGAGGCGAGATATTGATTGGCAGATTCAATCGTGAAACAGTCAACCGTGTTTTTTTGTTGCGCAATATTGTCAGAGACTAGAACAAAGTTATATTCCATAGACGTGGGATCATTGTTCGCCTCATCACCTCCCTTGGTTTGGAAACGATTATTGAGCGAAATAACCCCACGGTCATATACGTAGTCCAGCAATGCGTTACCCACCTTTCGGTATTCTTCAATGTCCTCAGTGCTCGAAGAGTCCAATTGGTTGGATTGCCATTTTTCGTTCAAATCGGTGTTGAATTGGTCAATTTGTTCTTTGCTAGCCACATCATTGAGATTGTATATCGGCTGCACAGTTTTCAGAATGTGCTCCCGGTCTCGTTCGACTTCCTCTGCTGTTTTCAGAATAGCAAAGTTATACGGCGAGGTCAAGCTTTCGTGGTTCCAAGGCTTGCCTTTTTGATATTCGTAGCGAAAACGAGGTTGTTTTGGTAAAAATATGCAGATCAGTATGATAGTGATGACCACCATGGTATATTTCCACAAATTGGAGTTTTGCTGAAATTTATCTTTGAGGTAATTTAATTTTAGTTTTGCCACTTCTGAAAGTTAAGTATCTAATCTCACAAATGTAATTATTTTACAGCAAAAGGGGCCATATAAGCGTGGTGTGTTCCCACAAAACTCCCACCAAGTAGGCGGAACTTTACTGATAGCTGATTAATAAGCCGAAATAACTTGTTATCTTTGCAAAAAGAACATTATGCCCACAAACCACTTAATTGCGCCATCCATACTTGCAGCAGATTTTGCGAATTTGGAACGGGACGTACAAATGGTAAACCAAAGTCAAGCGGATTGGTTTCATATTGATGTCATGGACGGTGTCTTCGTCCCCAATATATCTTTTGGCTTCCCGGTTATGAATGCGATAGCTAAACATGCAAAAAAGCCCTTGGATGTCCATCTGATGATTGTCGATCCCGACCGTTATCTGACGGCTTGTAAAGACAACGGTGCGGAAACCATCACCGTGCATTATGAGGCATGTACCCACCTACACCGTACCTTAGCTGCCATAAAGGAATTGGGCTGCAGAGCTGGCGTTGCGCTTAATCCGCATACACCGGTCTCGCTTTTGCAAGACGTTATTGAGGATATTGACCTGGTTTGTTTAATGTCTGTAAATCCCGGTTTTGGTGGGCAAAAGTTTATTGAGCGAACTTACAATAAGGTTAAAGAAATCAGATCTTTAGCATTGGCTAATCAAACCGATTTATTAATAGAAATTGATGGCGGAGTAGGGCTTACGAACGCGGAAGGTCTCATTGCCGCCGGTGCTGACGTGTTGGTTGCGGGAAGTTTCGTGTTTGGCGCTGCTGACCCTCTGGAAACAATCTCGAAATTGAAACGTGTAGACCCTGCTATTCAGCTAGTTTAGATAGTTTGTTTAGAATATTTCCAAATTAGTTTGAGTTGGCTGAAATGCCGTTTTAACGGTGTAATTTTTGTATTTTTGCGTGAGCGCTCAAAAATGAGCTTTTCATGCACTTAAACTGTAATTTAAATTAAAATAAATATAAATGGCTTTTGATATAGACATGATCAAGGAGGTTTATTCTCGTTTTGAGGAGCGCATCAATGCTGCTCGTCAGACGGTTAATAAACCATTGACTCTTTCTGAGAAAATTTTGTATGCACACCTTTGGGATGGTAATGCAACAGAGGCATATGAACGCGGAAAATCTTATGTAGATTTCACACCGGATCGTGTAGCAATGCAAGATGCTACCGCTCAAATGGCTCTTTTGCAGTTTATGCAAGCGGGTCGTCCAAAGGTTGCGGTTCCTTCTACTGTTCACTGCGATCACCTTATTCAAGCGCGTGATGGTGCGGCGCAAGATTTGAACCGTGCGCAGCAAGAAAGTTCCGAGGTGTTCAACTTCTTGAGCTCTGTATCGAACAAATATGGGATTGGCTTTTGGAAGCCAGGTGCGGGTATTATTCACCAGGTCGTACTCGAGAATTATGCATTTCCAGGTGGTATGATGATTGGAACAGACTCCCACACGGTTAATGCAGGTGGGTTAGGTATGGTCGCAATCGGTGTTGGTGGTGCAGATGCGTGTGATGTAATGGCTGGGCTTCCTTGGGAACTTAAATTTCCTAAACTGATCGGTGTGAAATTAACAGGAAAACTATCCGGTTGGGTAGCTCCAAAGGATGTTATTTTGAAAGTCGCTGGAATTCTAACCGTAAAAGGCGGGACGGGCGCGATCGTTGAATATTTCGGCGAGGGTGCGGAATCCCTTTCTTGTACCGGTAAAGGAACTATTTGTAACATGGGAGCGGAGATCGGTGCGACGACCTCTACTTTTGGTTACGATGAATCTATGGAGCGCTATTTGCGCGCAACGGATCGTGCAGAAGTCGCTGATGCGGCGAACCAGATTAAGGAACACTTGACAGCAGATGCTGAAGTTTACGCGAATCCGGAGCAATACTTTGATCAGTTGATTGAGATCGATTTGTCTGAATTGGAACCTTCGTTGAACGGACCTTTTACACCAGACTTGTATACGCCAGTTTCTCGTATGCGTGAGGAATCCGGTAAGAACGGGTGGCCAACCAAAGTGGAATGGGGACTGATTGGGTCTTGTACAAACTCGTCCTATGAGGATTTGTCCAGGGCTGCATCTATCGCGCGGCAAGCTGTCGAAAAAGGATTGGTTACCAAAGCAGAATTCGGAATTAATCCAGGTTCTGAGCAGGTACGTTATACGGCGGATCGCGATGGATTACTGAAGACCTTTGAAGACTTAAACGCAACAATTTTTACAAATGCTTGTGGGCCATGTATTGGTATGTGGGACCGGGCTGGGTCTGAAAATCAAGAAAAAAACACCATCGTTCACTCTTTTAACAGGAATTTTGCTAAACGAGCGGACGGTAATCCAAATACCTTTGCGTTTGTTACCTCTCCAGAGATCGTGGCGGCGATTACAATTTCAGGGGATCTGGGATTTAACCCGGTGACAGACACGTTAACGAACAAAGACGGTGAGCAGGTCAAATTGGATCCACCAACTGGTGATGAGCTTCCATCGAAAGGCTTTGCTGTTGAAGACGCAGGATATCAGGCACCAGCGGCAGACGGTTCCGATGTTACCGTTGATGTTGCTCCAGCATCAGATCGTCTTCAACTTCTTGAACCTTTTGCAGCTTGGGAAGGAGTTGACCTAACAGGGCTAAAGCTCTTGATCAAGGCAAAAGGTAAATGTACAACCGATCATATTTCGATGGCTGGTCCTTGGTTGAAATACCGCGGTCATTTGGATAATATTTCTAATAATATGTTGATCGGAGCCGTTAATTACTTTAATGATAAGACGGATAACGTGAAAAACCAGTTGACTGGTGAATACAATCCCGTGCCAACGACGCAACGTCAATATAAAGCACAAGGTATTGGTTCGATTGTCGTTGGGGATGAAAACTACGGTGAAGGGTCGTCACGTGAACATGCCGCGATGGAACCTCGTCACTTAGGTGTACGCGCGGTACTGGTTAAATCGTTTGCTCGTATCCACGAAACAAACCTGAAAAAGCAAGGAATGTTGGGGTTGACCTTTGATAATAAGGACGACTATGATAAAATTCAGGAAGATGATATTATTGATATCGTTGGTTTAACTGACTTTACACCAAACCAGCCACTTACGGTAGTATTGAATCATAAAGACGGTAGCCGTGAAGAAATTTTGGTTAACCACACGTATAATAAGCAACAAATTGAATGGTTTAAGGCGGGTGGCGCCCTAAATATCATTCGTGCTAATTCGGAAAAATAGTCTTTGACAGAATATGAAAAAGGGAAAAACCGTTACGATTTCGTTCGTGGCGGTTTTTTTCGTTGTATGGGTTCCGTTTGGTATTTTTAAATCGGATTTTAATTGAAAGAAAATGACCCTAAACCTTCCATTGAAAGCGATCGGATCGACACTATTTTCGATGTTTATGTTATCGCTTGTCCACGGTCAGCAGACTCCCTTTGAGCTCGACCCAGATAGCAACACCACCTTTACATACCAGGGGTTGACGAGTTATTATACCGATCTGCTAGAGGGGCGAGATGATGTCCGTCTGGTTGATGTCGGGAGAACAGACGTGGGAAAGCCGCTGCACCTTATCGTGGTCTCGAAAGATGGGGTGTTTGACCCCAAACAGATCAAGGCATCTGGAAAAGCTATTCTGTTAATCAATAACGGTATACATCCCGGCGAGCCGGCAGGAATTGACGCCTCTATGATGTTTCTCCGTGATTTGCTTGAAAGCGAACAGTTGCCAGACAATCTTGTTTTATGTATAATTCCTGTCTATAACATTGCCGGTATGTTAAATCGGGGCACCTCTAGAGTAAATCAAAACGGGCCTGAAGCTTATGGTTTTCGTGGTTCTAGACAACATTATGATCTTAACCGCGACTTTATCAAGGGAGATTCTCGAAATTCTCAATTGTTCCAACATGTTTTTGCTACCTGGGATCCTGACATTTTCCTCGACACCCATACGAGTAATGGTGCAGACTATCAATACGTCATGACCTTGATCGAAACCCACCGGGATAAGCTGGATCGGAAATTGGCTGATCTTATGCAAAAGGAATTCACAGCGCCTTTGTATGAGCGCATGAAGGCCGATGGCTTTCCGATGATTCCGTACGTGAGCACCAAAGGAGCCACACCGGAATCGGGATTGGTTTCATTTTTAGAGAGTCCGCGGTATTCTACTGGCTTTGCGGCGTTACATCATACTATCGGATATATGCCCGAGACCCATATGTGGAAGCCTTACGGCAAACGTGTTGCGTCCACCTATGCGCTCATCAGCCATCTTTTTGATTTGACGCAGGACCGGGCTGAAGAGTTGATTTCGGTTAGACAACAGGTGAAAGAAGCTGTTCGAAACCAGATCGATTTTCCGATTAGTTGGCGATTGGATACTGCAACGGTGGAGCATATCGAATTTAAGGGCTATCATTCGGCGTTAAAACCCAGTGCGGTTTCCGGAGAGGATCGACTTTTTTACGATCGAACTAAACCATTTGTAAAAACGATACCCTATTACGGAAGTTATTTGCCCGATGTGATCATCAGTAGGCCTGAAGCATATCTTGTTCCCCAGGCTTACGATCGGGTCGTCAAGCTTTTAAAAATAAACGGTGTTCAAATGCAACCGCTACAACGGGATACCGTTTTAAAGGTGGAGATGTATCGGATCATTTCTTTCAACACCAGTAAGGACGTGTATGAGGGGCATTTTCCCCATCAGGATGTACAAATCAAATTGGAGACCAAGTCGCATCCATTTTATGCTGGCGATTGGATTATCAAAACCGACCAGCCTGCCGTTCGTTATATTATTGAAACCTTGGAGCCACAAGCCATGGATTCGTTTTTTAAATGGAACTTTTTTGATGGCATTTTGTCGCAAAAAGAATATTTCTCGCCGTATATTTTTGAAGATGAAGCAAGCAGGATGCTAAAACTAGACGAAGGCCTTAAGGAGCGATTTGAGGAAGCAAAACAGCGTGATAAAGATTTAGCAGGCAATGGTAGAGCCCAGCTAGAATGGATCTATAGAAACAGTAAATATTACGAAGAAAATCATCTACTGTATCCAATTGCCAGACAATTTTAAAAAAGAAATCAGACTGCTGACAAACCGCTGTCAATTATACGGCTAGTTTTGAATTATATTAAAAAAACAAATGATTATGAACACAGCAACAAATATGATTGACAAGAAAAAATTTTTAGCACATTGGCAAGGACATCGTAGTCTGACCAGACGGGTTATCGAAAAGTTTCCAGAAGAAGAACTTTTTACACATCGTGTCGGAGAAATGCGGCCATTTGCTGATATGGTCAAAGAACTTTTAAGCATTGGATTGCCTGGTCTTTTAAGTATACTGGAGAATAGTGAGGAGCCTTTTAATCATGACTTACCCTTCCAGAACAAGGCCGAATTGCTGGAAGAATGGGATCGTCAAACACCGTTGATTTCCGAAACACTGGAGCAGATCGACGAAAGCCGCTTCACTGAAAAATTTAACTTATTCGGCGCATTTAATTTTCCAATTGAACAGAATCTACTTTATTTTGTGGATAATGAGATTCACCATAGAGGACAGGGGTTTGTCTACCTGCGCACACTCGGTATAGAACCGCCCATGTTTTGGGACCGGGACTAAAAAATGAAATGTCCCCAGATGTGACGCACATCTTGGGACATTATGAATAGGTAAGAGGCTATTCGGATTCCACTTTTACTGCTCGTAAACCGTGTTGACCTCTGCGGTTTCCCATCCATTATCATTATCGATTAATGTCACGTAGTCGGTCCGAGTAAAGTTAACGAAGTCCAATTTGACCTTTACCAGACTGTACTTGCCGACTTGCTCGACAATTTCATAATTGGAGTCACATTGAAACGTAATCCCCTTCTGATTCTTTAGCTGCTTGATGTAAGAGCTTCTGGATACTGCCGGTTGGTCATATTCGGTATTGAAGCGTTGCGTGAAACTTTCTCCAAATAACGCATTGATATGGGTAATGTCTCCTTTAACTGTCGTGTTGATATATGCCTCAACAACATTTTCAACAATTGCCGTGTTCAGCTTTTCTTTTTCAATAGCCAGTGCTGAGAATGTTAAACCAATAACTAAAACTGCTAATGCGAATGTTTTTACTAGATTTTTCATGACTTGATTTCTTTTAGTGGTTATTATCTGTTGTGATTATTTTTACTATTTGTTACACCAAAGGTAGGAGGGGAAACAGGACGTCAATAGGCCAATTAGGTTAATTCCGGTGATTTGCCGGTTAAGATGGAAGAATATTCGGTGGGTTTTGGGGACGGATGCTCAGAATTTTTACCGAGGAAAAATGGTAACTGATCGATTTATATATTGGTTGGTGTTGCAAGACGATGATTATGCTGCCTGGCTATACGCCGAGGCGCATGCTGACAGCGGTAATCGATAACGCAGCCGTAAAACTGCAGATTAAATTTGATTAAAATACGAAAAGCCTGAGGTGGGAGCCTCAGGCTTTTGCAACTAACCAATTATAAACCTACTAACCTAACTTTCTAATCATTTGACTTAGTTTTAGAACAAACGTTTAAGCCAGTCTCTTAAATTCTTACCTATAAAACGAGTTGATTTTTTTAGATCCTATACAAAAAGCGACGGACTAGACAAATAATTTAGTCAAACTGAATAGGAAAAATTGATATTACCGCCTCCTCTGAATTAGGTTCTGAAGACCTTTTTTAGCGTTAAAGACGCTGCAGATGCGTTGGTGCTTTTGTTGTTGAAGAGGTCCAATGTCTATTTATGATGCATGTTCGTGGTTCTTTGGAGATAGTGTTTAGCCTATTCTATCTTATCAGCCCACTTGGTGAAAGTATACATCTAACCTATTGGTAGTATTGCATATCCAAGATAATTCTTGCGAGAATTTATGTTGCGGATGGTGTCCCAGTGGAGAGAAAATGGCCGATAGAAGAAAGAGTGTTGCGAGGAAAACGGATGGAACAATCCTGAGGATCCAATATATATCGGAAATCAAACTCCTGGTTCGAATATTTTGTTTGTTTCGTTTATTTCGCTTATATTTGTGTGGATAAATAAATACTATGAACATAATAGAAGAAATACAACGGCCTACAAAATCAGAGCAAAAGATCGCCAATGCTTCGTATACGACATTGGCTGCTGCGCTAACGGAGATCCACGCCGGCAATACGGAAATCGAAATTGAAGAAACGAATGTTCGGATTAAGATTCCCTACAAAGCTTTGAAACTGTTAGGCGATGTACTTAAAGCTATGGGCGAGGGGCAACCGATTTCGATCGTGCCGATTGCAACAGAAGTGACTACGCAGAAAGCAGCGGAGATACTTGGGTGCTCTAGACCACATTTGGTAAAACTGTTGGAAGAAGGTGAGATCGAATATACCAAGATCGGTAAGCATCGTCGTATTAAATTTGAAGATGTGATGAAGTATAAACAGTCTAGAAAAGAAGAACAAAAGAAACATCTTATCGACATCATGAATGCCGATGAAGAAACTGGTTTATATGATTCATAGTGTTCGTTTTAAAGCAGTTTTGGATACTAATGTGATCTTCCCAGTCGTCATTCGCGACCTGCTGTTTTGGTTTGCACATTATGAGCTTTATACGCCAAAATGGAGTGCGCATATTTTTGATGAATGGGGGAGTGTGATGCGTCGCAAAGGCGTTGCAGAAAAGGAGGCGACCAAAAGAATAAAGAAAGCCAATTTCGCTTTTCCCGATGCTTTAGTTCAGAATTACGGATCTGTTGATTGAACATCTTCAATTACCCGACCCAAGAGATCGTCACGTTTTGGCTGCGGCTATCAAAACGAATGCTAACGTCATCGTAACTCATAACCTCAAGGACTTCCCTGAAGATTATTTAGACTCTTTCGGATGGAAGGCAAAAAGCGCGGATGATTTTTTAACCGACATCATCGACTTAAATCAGGATCAAGCTATTACTGCTTTTAAAGAAATGGTATTGAATAGACGAAATCCAGCCATGAACGACTTTGAGGTGTTGGACAGTCTTCGGAGATCCGAACTAATCGATACCGCCAATTATTTACATGCATTGCTTTAGAGAAATATTAATCCTCATGTTAAAACATCTTTCCGAACGGGATTAAGATCGCGTAGCAGACCGAAAACCTCAATTTAAACAGTAAGGAATTAGCATCAATAGCTCTTGGTTCGAGCATGTGAACACAATGGACTTGAATTTATTCAAGGTCATGCAATAATAAAAACGATGAGAAAAAAATGAGTGCAAAAGAAATCGCACAAAACCTTTAAGCTCCCAGTAATATCCTTCGTGACGACGGGTAATCCATCACCAATATCTTAACGAATTAACCTACATTCTTTTCCTTTAAACTTTCCGAGATCAATAAATTTGAACAACATATTGTCGAGGAATATCATTAGGATTCAAATTTATTAAAGACAATAAGGAGCTATTCGAGACCGACCACGAATTGTTTGCTATGATCTCGACAAGACTGAAAATGCAACGACCAAGAGGGGGATGCAAACGCATCCAATATGCTTCTCAGTAAAATCTCAAATTATTTTGTCACTGCTCCACACCTTTTGAACATGAGCCATTTTTTCGTTCTAGCATAAATTTAACTCCCGAAAGAGAATTGCCCGCCAATCAACATAAAAAAACAAAAACCTGAGGCGGGGAGCCTCAGGTTTTCTTAACTAACCAATTATTAACCTAAATTATGAAATTACTCTTTATTACTCTTTCGTTCTTTACTGTTATAACGTAAAGGTACCGATTTTTGTTGTTGCCGATGAGATGATTAACATGTTTTAACAAATACTGAGTTGTCGTCCATAATCGTTATGATGTCAAAGGTTGGATAAAAAATAAAGATCTCGGGATGGGGAATCCCGAGATCTTCTAACTAACCAATTTTAACCTAAATTATGAAAAATACTTACTCTTTTCTCTGGTATAATAACGCCTCTGATACCCGTTTGGTACACGGGGCGATCAAGCTTAACATCTTTTAACAAGCTTGAGATTATTTATTAGAAGAGATCGGGGAGGAGACTGATTTAATGTGCGCTCGATTTGGAAAACAAATTAATGATAAGAACACCGACGATTATACAACCGATTCCGATGATAGCGGGAAGATCTAAGGTTTCACCGTACACGAAGTACCCTACGATTGAAATGAGAACAATGCCAACTGCCGACCAGATCGCATAGGCGATCCCAACCGGTATGCCTCGTAATGCAAACGACAACAAGTAAAATGAGAGTGCCATCGCGACAATAAATATAAACGTTGGTATGGGTTTGCTGAATTGTTCGGTTTTTTTCAAAAAAGATGTGCCAATAGTTTCGCAAACGATGGCTGCCGCTAAAAACAGGTAATTTTTCATTCTTTGGTGCTTTGTTCAAATTTATGTTTTTTCTCGGCATAACAGAACATATCCCTTATGGGAAAAGTGATCGGTTATCGATTGTCCGTTTCAGCTGTCCTGGATGCTTATTGGTATTCGGAAGTGTGTACCTATTCGGTCTTTTGTCAAATTGCTGTTGAAGAAATTATCGCGATCTTTACCGAGTAGTTTAATCGGTATGAGATTCTTTTGATGAAGCGGCTGAGGTTTGATGAATGGATATGAGCTATTCGGTCTGACCTAACGGTCGCCCGCGATGAAAACCCCTATGCCGATTTCAATAAATAGTACGGCGATGGAAAAGGTTAAACATTATTTGAAAACACTGGTCCCCTTCGATGACCGGGATTGGGAATTATTTTCCAGAAAACTTAAAAGGGTGGTATGTGACAAGGGTGAGGCGATCCTAAAGGACGGAGACGTCGAGAAGACACTTTCGTTTCTAGAAACGGGTATTGTAAGATTCTATTTGCCGGACCCGGATTGCCAGCGGGAACTTACTTTTTCTTTCGCATTCGAGAACTCCTTCTTTAGCGGTTACGATTCCTTCTTAAGTCAAACACCTGCCGACTATTGTATTGAAGCGTTAGCGGATTGTGTGATGTGGCAAATATCGTTCGAGGATTTACACGTCATTTATAACACCACAAAAGTGGGCAACCTGATCGGCAGAAAAGTAGCGGAAAGCTTATACGCGGCGAAGATGAAACGGGAGTTTGCCTTGTTAAAAGATAGTGCTCAGAAAAGGTATTTAGACCTCTTGCGAAATCAACCTCATTTTTATAAGCAGATACCACTCAAATATCTGGCGTCGTATATCGGTGTAAGACCCCAGTCATTAAGTCGGATCCGGCGACAAATTAATTAACATAGGTTCATTGATACGGGGTGGTAATGATGCTATTTTTGTAGGAATGAAACCACTTATCGTTCTTGTTGTAATCTTTTCAGTAGGCTTGTTGGTCACCCGGCTCGTAAAGGGTAAAGCTGATGTTCGTCTTTCAGGTCAAATTGGACTTTCCGGTATGCTGCTCTTTACGGCGATGGGGCATTTCCTTTTCACACAGGGTATGTCCATGATGCTTCCTGAGTGGATACCACTGCGGATCGAGCTGGTATACATTACGGGTATAATAGAGATTATCGCTGCCGCGACAATACTAAATTCTCGATACCGGAAATTAACAGGGATTTGCCTAATGATTTTTTTTGTGTTAATACTCCCCGCAAATATTTTGGCCGCGGCTTCAAACCTAAATTACGAAACCGGCTCGTATAATGGTGCCGGTCTGAATTACCTGTGGTTTCGTATCCCTTTTCAACTATTGCTTCTAGCTTGGACGTACTGCTTTGCGGTCCGACAAGCAAAAGTCCCGATGTAAAGTACAATCGATATCTAGTTCTATACAAGGAGTTTTGGTTCGATACCGAGCAATTACTTTGTTGTTTTGTTTAAACCAAAGAGCAAACAACCGAATGCAAAAGAGGAAGATAAGGTTCGTTGGAGCATATAAAATGTATTCCGATATCGACGAAATGTATTCCAGTAAAGACAGAAAACTGGAATCGTTACTATCAGCCGATTCTAAAATGTGCTCTGCTTTTTCAGGAGGACAAGCGGAGAAGGTTCTATAGCGTGTTATACAGTTATTAAGCTGTTCAGTAAGATGGACCATTCGCACCTTAAGAAATAGCAGACGCCAGCTCGCATTCGTACCACGATGTAAATTAAAAAATTATGAAAAAGCATAAGGGTTCGCCTGCGCTGGAACAGATTGTATTTGAAATAAGCCAAAAGTTTAATATCGAGCAAATTTACCTAAATAGGTATGACCGTGATATCGTGCCCAATGAGCTGATTATCCTGGTGTCAAATAAACACCTTAGGTCGTTGGGATTACTAGTGCCGCAGATTATTAGTGCGATCAAAAACTTCCCCAACTTTAAAGTCAAATGTTATATCGCTTTTCAAGTGAGAGACAAAATACGGGAAGGTAATTTGTTTTTGTTCAGCTCCTGCCAGCCCGACAAGTTGGTGTATCAAAAAGAGAGCTCCAACTTCACACCAATTGCTAACAATCTGAATTTCACGAAATGTTTGGAAAATGCTATTGAACTGACCGATAGAGAACTGAGGAAGATCGATGAATTTAGGGAAGGGTATTATCATTTCAAAACAATCAAAAGATATTCTTTAGCTGCTTTTATGCTCCATCAAACGCTGGAGTTAACGTATCGATACCTGGAATTATTGCTTTCCGCCAAAGAGAAATTAACGCATTCTATTCGTTTCCATCACCTCCATCTACGGGAAATAAGTGCTATTTATACCGGTGTTTTTAAAAAAAATGACGATGAAGATATTTTCTTACTCCAAGTATTGGAGGACGTTTACCGTGCTACACGGTACGAAAATAATTTTCATATTGACCTTGAGACTTTAAATCGATTGGAGCAAAAAATGGAATCTCTTTCGGTCAATGCGAAAGAGATATTTGATCAGGTGATCAGCACCTTTGAAAACGAACATCTCACCGGATGAGAATATAAGAATTCCACTGGTTGATTGGAACCAGGGTTCCAAAAGCACGATGCTGAAAGCCCCCTTCGCTCAGTGATTGAATGACTTGTCTGAGTATACGGCTATACGGCGCTAATTGATACTCCTTTCACCCTATAATAAATAATTTGCGTATGGAAGACCGCCACAAAACAGCCTCCAGCCAATAAAAATCAAATCATTATGGAGGAATCCATAGAGCAGCAGGCGATGCACAGATTTCTGCAATTCGCCATATACCTATCGGTAGCCTCGACATGTTGATGTTTATCTACGCCGAAAATGTGGTGGTCAGTCCATCTAAGTGCGCAGCATCAGGTTTAGTGCTTGCCCATAATCATCCAAGTTCAAATATAAAATCAAGTCAGGCTGACCTGACCATAACCCTAGACTGGTAGAAGCTGGAAAATTACTAGATTTGCTCATCCTGGATCATATCATCTTAACTAAATAAGGTTATTTCTCCTTTGGGGACGACGGGCTTTTATTGCCCTTTTTAAACCATGTCTGGTTATACGTCGAAGAGTGCATCCATTAGGACTTCAGATTGTACCAGTCCTGGATGGCTTCCTGTATTTTTAACGCCATAAGTAGTGACCATTGTTAAAAATACCGTTTTCTTTGTTCCGGTTTGTTGCTGGAAACAATCAATTTTATTGTTTAGTTCAGTGGCATAAGTTTTAGTGATCTCAAAAAGCTTGGTAGAAAATTTCATTTCACAAACACTAACACACCCATCATTACGATCTATGAGCAGATCAATTTGTGCGCCTTTTTTTGTTTTAGCTTTTGGTTGGTATCTCCATACAGATTCTTCAGTGTAGATCGCTTCTATTCCCATCGCCTTTTTAATTTGGGATATGTGCTTTAAACAAATACTTTCAAATGCATTTCCGCTCCAGCTTGTCCAGGATTGTCCGGTCATTGCCTTGAGCCATGTTCCGCTGCCGGTTGCCTTGCTTCCATCTATATATTTTAAATAAAATAACGAGTATTCATCGACCAGTTTGTACAGTTTGTTCCTGCTGGTTTTTCCAAATGGGGTATAATCTGCTATAAAACCAGATTCAATCAATTCATCCAATAATTTGGTAGCATGTCCACCGGTTGTCAGTTTACAGGTATCGATGATTTCTTGTCGTGACAAACCCTTTCCTTTCTTTGCGAGTGCCTTTACGATATCGATATGGCTTTGCGCATTGTCAAAAAGGGAAAAATAGAGGTTTTTGAATTCGTCCACCAGAAGGCCGTCTTTTGTAAAGCACAGCTTATCGATCACTTGGGCTGCACTCTCTCCCGGTACAATTTCCTTTAGATAATGCGGGATGCCTCCCATAGTCATATATAGTTGCAGGAGCTGGTATTTATCAAGCTTTGTCTTCCGATTTTTCAGATAAGCAGCTGTTTCTCCTATTGTAAAAGGCAGTAGCCTGATCCGTTTTGTCACCCGGTTATGTAACCCGCCCTTGTTGTTTATAATTTTTGTAATCATCCATGAGGCGGCTGATCCGCAAATAACCACTACAAGTTTTGGCTGTCGTGATGCCCAGGTGTTCCAGAATTGTTCAAATGCCGGCAAAAAACCAGACTTTGGGGTATCTATCCAGGGGAATTCGTCCATGAAGATGACTGTTCTTTGGCTTTTAACCAGAGGGGTTAAATATTGTTTGAGCATTTCAAATGCCTTAAGCCAGCTGTCCGGCTTGGCTAGGGGCAGAGATCCGGAAGCATGGGTTAATGCCAGGCTGAATCCTTCTAATTGTTGATCTAAGGTAGCGTGATGAATACCTGAAAATTCAAACGCAAGTTCCCTGCTGAATCCATTTCTGACAAGGAAGGTTTTACCTACACGTCTCCGTCCGTAGATTGCCACTAGTTCTGCATCCCCGGATTTCTCTATGTCCAGTAATAGCTTTTTTTCTATTGTCCGCCCGATTATTGTTTCCATCTGATCTCCATTTGTATAACAAAGATAAGAATTATGTCTTAGTTATGGCGTGATATAAGGTTTTATAATACGCCATAACTATGTTTTTAGAATCACTTATGGCGTGATATAGATTTTTATAATGCGCCATAAGTGTATTTTTTAAATTGAAATTTACACAGGAAGGCTTGAAAGAGACACCGGTTTAACCATTTGATGAGGAGTTATCCTCTAATTCTGCCTGCGTAGGAGCTTCCTGTATCACCTTTTATACTAGCTTAGTTTTGAGCATGGCCATGTCGCCACTAATTTTCTTTTCCATAGTCTTTGCGTATAGCTGGGGTGTCCTGATGTTGGTGTGTCCCAGCATTTTTGAAACGGTATCTATAGGTACATTATTCGATAGGGTGATGGTCGTAGCAAAAGTATGCCTTGCGATGTGAAAGGTTAAGTCCTTACTGATCTCGCAAAGGTCTGCTATTTCTTTTAAGTAGGCATTCGTTTTTTGATTTGACAATACGGGAAATACATTGAATTCACATTTGGGATGATCTACATACTTTTCTATCAGTTTAAGGGCAAAGTCGAGTAATGGGACTCTAACGGGAGTTCCTGTTTTTTGCCGGAATGATTGAATCCAAAGTTCACCATCTACTCCTGTGATTAGGTTACCGCGATTGAGTCCTCTGACATCGGCGTAGGCTAGTCCGGTGTAGCAGCAAAATAAAAATATATCTCTTACCAAAATTAACCGGTCTATTTTGAAATGTCTGTTTGTCAGGGCCTGCAGCTCTTCGTTGGTAAGGGCAGTACGGTTTACGGATTTTAATTTCATTTTATAGGTTAGAAATGGATTGATTGTAATGTAGCCACTTGCCAGGCAGATCAGGATAATCTTTTTGAAGTTCTTCATATACTTGACCGTCGAATTATTATTGCAGTTATGCACTGTCCGTAAGTAAAAGTCGTACTCTGATATAAAAACATGATTGATGCGGCTGAGAGGTAAATCATTGCATTTGTATCTCGAACTGATGAAAGCTGCTGTATGTTTTAATGATGTTTCATACCGTTCTAGTGTCCCCGCGGCAAATTCTCGTCCAACTAAAGCTTGTACTTTAGCATTGTGTTCGCGGAATACCCCAAGCAAGGCCTGATCTTTTGTGATTTTTCCTTTGACCCTATCCTTAAGTTCACACGAAGTGATAACTAGATCTGGCTCCATTTCTCGTAAGTACCTGTAATTATTTTTTACTTTGTTTTCTAAATGTGTGAGTGCGTCATTAGTTTTTGCATCTTCTGCAGCAATGTTCTTTATCCGTTCCGTTTTGACGTCCCAATGTTTGGTCGGGCAACTGTAGCCAGTTGATAGTTCTTTAGGCAGCAAATCGATCGTTATTCGCAGATAAATCGATATTGGGCCACTTGTGAAGTTCCTAGGTTTTTTTAGATAGAAAAGGATTTTTAGGTTACTGTCCTTAATTACTCACTGAAATTGGTTTAAAATTAAACTATTAGCCAGATTTCGACAAGATGTTCAGTAGCTGAACTGATTGTATGTCAGTTCGTTGTAGCGTTCCAGTGAGTCTTTTTACATTTTTTATCTGACTCACTGGATTACTCACTTGTGAGATGGTTTTTTATGCATATTTTGCTGCCTGTAAAAAAACAAAAAACCCTGCTAATGATACATTAACAGGGTTTTTATACATTTTGATATCGCTATCCGCGGAGAGTGAGGGATTCGAACCCCCGAACCTGTGACAGTTAACGGTTTTCAAGACCGCCGCATTCGACCACTCTGCCAACTCTCCGCGACAAAAGTACAAATAATGCGCTATTCTCCAAATAAAAAAGGTAAAAATTGGCGCGATTTTACCGCTTCAATCCTTAATAAGGTTGATTTTTAATCAGTTATATGTTGCAAAATTTCGAAATTAAAGCCGACATTTCTAAACGACTTTTAAGCCTATGCGAGCGATAACTGTTTAAATTATTGGTGACCAAAGACTTACTGAGAGGAAACGGAAAAAAGATAAAATATTTTGCTATTCATTCCCAATTAGCTACTTTTGCATCACTAAATCGAGCGCCAATAGCTCAGCTGGATAGAGCAACGGTTTTCTAAACCGTCGGTCACAGGTTCGAATCCTGTTTGGCGTACCAAATGTTCAAAAGAGGATAATCCAGTCTAAGTTCTGGAATGCCTCTTTTTTTATTAGATATAAGTTGTTTAAAATAAGCGAGAAGCAAAAACAGTGAATTTATTCTTGGGATTCGACATTCGTCTGTTTTCTTGCTCTAGTTGAGTCCTCTGGGAAAGAGCAGATACTCGATACGTTGCTTAGCGTTATAGTCGGCAGAAACTCATTTTAAAGGTGACTCAAGGGTAAATTTGATCACAAAATTGATGCTATCGTCGAGGTTAGACACCGGTTCGGGTAGCTTTATCAGTTTTTCTTCAATTTCAGCCTTTTCTTGGTCATATCTATCCTGGCATTTGTTACGCAGTTCGTCCCCGATTTGTCCCTCGATACGCTGCTCCAGCTTCAAAGTTCCTTCCGGTAAGTCATCCAGAAAAAATACGAGTGTGTCCAAATCGATCATTGTCTCCCTTAAAGACAAACGATTTATAGGGGTTAACAGAAAGACACTTGACATCCCCGCGTAGAGAAGATTATTGTGTATATTTAAGAATTGGCAGCAAGGCTAAACGACCGCACAGCCCAAGCAACGATGGACGTTGAGAAGGTCCTGCAGACTTGCCATCAACGGACTATGTTTTACCAAATGACAAATGCCCCACTAGCCGCTATTACTACTTTTGCTCCATGAAAGAACTGATAAACTACCTATTGCAGTTTGGCAATCTGAACAAACAACAAATACAACTGCTTTCAACAAAAGCAAAGGCATCGCAACTTCACAAAGGCGAATATTTTTCTGAAGCAGGAAAAATTGCCCGACAGGTAGGCTTCATATTGGAAGGGGTTATCCGTTTTTGTTACTACAACAACAAGGGAGAAGAAATAACCAGCTACTTTATGGACGAAAACAATTTTTTTGTGGATTTAAACAGTTTCGACAACAAAATTCCATCATCGGGATACATTCAGGCTATTACAGACTGCAAGCTTATTGTATTTTCGCAACAGGATTGGCAGGAACTTTCAAATACCATTGTTGGCTGGGATAAAATCGTTCAAAAAATCATCTCTAAAGCAATGCTCGAAAAGATAGACAAGGTAAACCCTTTAGTTTCAGAGGACGCTACCACCCGATATCTAACATTCCTAAAAAAATACCCAACCCTCGCCAACCGTATTCCGCTTTCCTATTTAGCTTCCTACTTAGGTATTACGCAGCAATCGTTGAGTAGAATACGAAAAAACATCCGCTAAATTACTTTTTACCAAATGTTAAACGATGTCACTTTTTATAGTGGCACCTTTGTGTCCAAAGCACAGGCAATGGATAAATTAAATATGGTAATGACCGGGGGCACCTCTGGTTTTGGAGCGGTCACTTCACAGGAATTGATTAACACGCTAGGGACATGCGTGTTTCTAGGCAATAGAAACGGTCAAATACAAGGGGCAGAACATATTCCACTTGATCTGACAAGTTTGGATAATGTTCGTGCATTTGCTTCCGAGGTAATAAAAAACATCAAGTCTGAAAAAATTCAGGTGCTCATTTGCAATGCCGGTATGAACCACTCTGATATTAATTCGAGAACCGTTGATGGCTTTGAAACCACTTTTGCCGTAAATCATTTAGCGCATTTTTTCTTAGTAAGATCATTAATGCCTTATCTGGATGTGAATGCCAAAATAATAATGACAACAAGCGGCACGCACGATCCTGAGGAAAAAGCAATGGCAGCACCACCTAAACACGCCAATGCCATGTGGTTGGCACATCCCGAACAGGACAAAACGTTGGACGAAAAGATGAGTATCAATGCGCAAAGAGCCTACTCTTCCTCTAAATTATGCACCATTCTTACGATAAGGTTCCTTGCTGCAACTGCTGAAGCAAACCAACACAAGTGGCAATGCCTAGCCTATGACCCCGGACCAACACCCGGTACAGGTTTGCTTCAAAAAGGAACACTTTTTATGCGTTTGGCCTGGCAGGTTTTCACCATCCCTTTTTTGAGAAAACGTATACTTCCCAAATCGAATAGCATTCAAGATGCCGGCTTTGCTTTAGCCCATTTGGCATTAGGTAAAGCAAAATTACCCGAAGGAAAAATTTATGCGGCGTTAAGGGCAGGTAAAATTACTTTTCCTCCGCCATCTAAATTAGCGCAGGATGATACGTTAATGAAAGAGCTTTGGGAGCAGAGCGAACAGCTTTTAAACAACGCTAAATTTAAGCTAACTTAGGGCAGGACAAAATATCGTGCGGGCAGCGGTACCATTGAGACGAAACAATCATACAACTAGACATTTGAAAAAGTCTGCGGATGATGTCCATTGACGAACTTTTATCGGACTGTGTACGACATTTTAACGGCAGTTCATCGATCAACTTTTTGCAGGAGGACAAGTCGTTCGCTGGCTTTTAGAAAGAATATCACGACATGTAATCATTCAGGTCTGCCGACAACGACTGCTTTTTGCTAATCACCTTTTATGGTCGATTTTTTATGATAAAGCCGATTTGTTTCAATTTGTTCTTGCGGGTAATGCTGTAGGAAGGTTAATTTCCGCGTCTTAATTTTATGACTTATGGGTGATGTAGAAAAATGATATATTTGTCTAGTCAGATTTCTACTGACGTATTTGTTGTAGACACCTTACAAGGAGGATAGCGATTGATTAAAATAGGAGTAATTGGAAATGGGAGCTGGGCGACGGCTATGATTAAGATGTTGTCTGATAACGGCCAAAAAAAGCACATCAATTGGTGGATACGTAAATCTGATGATATGGAATATATCAAACAGTATCACCACAATCCCTCTTACCTCAGTGCGGTTGAAATTAAGTTGAGCAAAGTCACACTATTTAACAGTGTGCGGGAAGTTATCGTTAATTCAGATATCATCGTTCTCAACACACCTGCAGCTTATTTGGAAGATGCCCTCGCTGAAATTAGACCGGAAGATCTCCAAAATAGCGTGCTGGTTTCGGCCATTAAAGGTATTGTGCCGTCCAAAGGGATGGTTGTAGGCGAATTTCTGGCAGAAGAATTTGGTGTTCTGCTGGAGGAAATCGTTGTGGTAGGAGGCCCTTGTCACGCTGAGGAAGTCTCTTTAGAAAAGCTATCCTATTTGACTTTCGCTTCTAAAAATGAAGGTCAAGCCAGTAATGTAGCCGGCTTGTTTGCCAATCACTACATCAATACTGTTGTTTCGACCGATATGCTCGGCGTAGAATATGGCGCTGTGCTAAAAAACATCTATGCGCTGGCTTGTGGGATCTGTAATGGGTTAGGTTATGGCGATAATTTTCAAGCGGTCCTAATCTCTAATGCAATACGGGAAATGGATCGCTTCGTACGCGCGATTGACCCCCACGAACGGCAAATTAATAAGTCGGCCTATCTGGGTGATTTATTAGTAACTGCGTACTCTCAGTTTAGCCGCAATCGTACTTTCGGTAATATGATTGGAAAAGGATATAGTGTGAAGTCAGCGCAACTGGAAATGAAGATGGTAGCGGAAGGTTATTTGGCTTCCGAGTGTATCCAGGGTATCCTTAAGCGCTATCGACTTGATATGCCCATCTGTAACACCGTTTACGAGATACTCTATAAGGGAAGGTCGCCTCGAAAAGCGGTCCAGAATTTATCCGAATATTTAACATAAGATGACAAGAGAAATTATTGCAGAAAAATATAAAGAAATTCAGCACCAAATAACAACCGCGCTGGAAGCCCTGGATGGTAAAGGTAAATTTGAAGAAGAATTATGGCAGCGAGAGGGAGGCGGTGGTGGCCGTACCCGAGTTATCCAGCACGGTAACGTGTTGGAAAAAGGAGGGGTGAATTTTTCAGCCGTTCATGGCAAGCTCCCAGAGCAGATCAAAAAAGCATTCGGTGTCGATGAAGAGGATTTTTTTGCCACTGGAGTGTCCATTGTCATACACCCTAACAATCCGTGGGTGCCGATTATTCATATGAACATCCGTTATTTCGAGCTCAACGAAAACGTGCGTTGGTTCGGTGGGGGAATCGATTTGACTCCCCATTATGTAAATAAGGATGACGCAACGTATTTTCATAGTGCCTTAAAAACAGTCTGTGATCGCTATCAAAAGAATTTCTATGAAGAATTCAAGAATTGGGCAGATCGGTACTTTTATATTAAACACCGCCAAGAAACCAGAGGTATTGGCGGAATCTTTTACGATCGGCTTACGCCTGAAAAGACAGGAATTTCCTTTCAGGAAATCTTTGATTTTTCCTGCGATCTAGGAAGACTTTTCCCTGAGTTATATATCGAATTGGTTAACCGAAACCGAGATCGTGCGTTCACGCAAAACGAAAAGAATTGGCAGTTGCTTAGACGAGGGCGGTATGTGGAGTTTAATTTAGTGTATGACGCGGGGACAAAATTTGGTTTGGAAACGAATGGCCGAATCGAATCGATTTTGATGAGCCTTCCCGAACAGGCGAACTGGTTCTATAACTTTAAGCCTGAGGCGGGTTCCAAAGAGGAAGAAACACTCGCATTGCTACGGCAAGGAATTAACTGGGCTTAACCAACACATAACTTTATTTGATGATAAAATTTGAACGATTCACGTTAGCGAATGGATTACGGGTATTGGTCCATGAGGACCCGCACACGGAAGTGGCCTGTATGAATATTCTTTATGACGTGGGAGCTAGGGACGAACAAGAGGATAAGACGGGCTTTGCTCACCTTTTTGAACATTTGATGTTCAGTGGATCGGTGAATATTCCAAACTACGACACGCCATTGCAACGTGTTGGGGGTGAGAATAATGCGTTTACATCCAACGATATAACGAATTATTATATCACTTTACCGGCGGTTAATTTAGAAACCGCCTTCTGGTTGGAATCTGATAGAATGCTAAGTCTGGCATTTCATCAACAGGGCTTAGACGTTCAACGGAATGTCGTGATTGAGGAATTTAAACAGCGCTATTTGAACCAACCTTATGGAGACGTGTGGCTGCGTTTAAGAGCGATGGCGTATAAGGTTCATCCTTATAAATGGGCAACCATAGGTAAAGAAATTAGTCATATTGAGGAGGCGCGAATGGAAGATGTAAAAGCGTTCTTTGATCGCTTTTACACACCCAATAATGCTATTTTGGTGCTTTCAGGACAAGTGAAGACTCACGAAGTAAAACGTTTAGCAGAGAAATGGTTTGCCGAGATCCCCGTGGGCCCAGACAATAAGCGAAATTTACCTAAAGAACCCATACAAACGAAAGCGCGTCGAGAAGAAGTAATGGCGGATGTTCCGGTTCCGGCTATTTATTTGGCTTTTCATTCTGTCGAGCGGTTGCATGCCGATTATCAAATTGCCGATCTGATTACCGATATTTTGTCCAGAGGAACCTCCTCGCGACTCTATCGCCGGTTGGTTAAGGAAAAAAAGCTGTTTAGTGAGGTCAACGCCTATATTTTGGGAAGTTTAGACAGTAATTTATTGGTTGTCGAAGGTAAACCATCTTCACAAATAACAATTGCCGAAGCCGAGGAAGCGATTTGGGAAGAGCTGGAAGAATTAAAACAAGGTCTAGTTTCCAATGAAGAGCTTACCAAAGTAAAAAACAAAATCGAATCTACGCTGGTCTTTTCCGAGCTTTCAATTTTAGACAAGGCGATGAATTTAGCCTTTTACGAACTTCTGGGAGATGCCGAATATTATAACCAAGAGGTTGGGAAATACTTGGAAATTACGCCGGAAAATATAATGCGAGTGGCCAAAGAAACATTCCAAAAAGAGAATTCATCAACCCTGATCTATCATTCCCGAATAAAGGAGGACCATGCTCAATAGAACTATAGCACCAGACATACAAGGCATTGATGCCGTACATATACATCAGCCCGAGCAATTCACCTTCCGCAATGGTTTGACGGTTTGTGTATTTCGTGCACCCGAGCAAGAGCTTATCAGAGCAGAATTTGTGTTTAACAATATATTTGAACAGCCTGAAAATCCCGTGCGTAATACTGCGCTCAGCTCCATGCTGAAGGAGGGAACCTCCAGAATGAATAGTGCTCAGATTGCAGAAGCTGTTGATTTTTACGGAGCCTATCTTGTGCCGGAGTTTAGTTTCGACCACAATGCGCTCACGCTATACACGTTGCGAAAGCACGCAGAAAAAGTTTTGCCGATAGTACATGAGCTTTTAAGTGATTCGGTTTTTCCTCAACAGGAGCTCGATACGTTCGTTAGAAATAATAAACAGAACTTACAAATTTCCCTAGAAAAGACAGACTTCGTCGCTAGACGTAAATTCTATCAGCAGCTTTTTGGTGATACTCGGTATGGCCGTGGGGTGACTGGAGATTTACTAGATAGGCTGGACCGATCTGATTTGCTTCGACTGTACGGCCAACAAATTCAACCCAAGAACGGCACACTGTTTCTATCAGGTAACATTACGCAAGAGGTCCTTGAAACTTTTCGGAGACTTTTTGAAGAACAGTGGGAAAACACGACCGAAATTTCATCGTCCGCTTTTATTCCAGTGCAGAACGTCACAGCAGAAAATTCCTTGTGGATTACCAAGGACTCAGCATTGCAGAGTTCCTTACGTTTAGGGAAAGTTGGTATACAGCGTACACATGCTGATTATCCTGCATTGCAGTTTGTTAATACACTTCTTGGTGGCTTTTTTGGCTCAAGATTGATGAACAATATCCGCGAAGATAAAGGCTATACCTATGGTATCGGATCCGTGGTGGCAAGTCTTCGTCATACGGGATTTATATCGATTGTGACGGATGTAGGATGTGAACATACGGATGATACTATACACCAAATTGAGTTGGAGATCAAACGACTGCAAGAGGAAAAAGTTACCGTTTCGGAAATTGAATTAGTCCGTAATTACATGCTAGGCAGTATGTTGGGGAGTCTGGAGTCTGTTTTTTCGCATGTCGATAAATTCAAATCAGTTTATTTCAGCGGATTAGATTTGTCCTATTACAGTTATTATACCGAGGTCGTCCAGGGAATGGATGCCGATCAATTAATGGAAATCGCGCAGCAATATTTCAACATTGACGATTTAGTCAAAGTTGTGGTTGGCAATGGCTGGAAATAGTATTCTGTATTTCTATGGGTGGGGACATTCCCCATCCATTAGAAATAACGGAGGTCTCAACTTCAATTCTGTCTGTACGACTCGTCCAATTTGGTACCCTGCATGAGATCACGAATAGCTACCGAGGCTAGTGTTCCGCCAAAGGCGGCAGGCAAGTAAGACATTGTTCCATAAGCCGATTTTTTGTAATTACTGCCATCCGTATAAAGCAAAGACTTTTTGTCGGGTAACTCGATTGAAAAAACAGCTTTAACGCCCTGACGAATATCATGTTTCTTCAGCTTCTTACGAATATGATGAGCGAGTTTACAATTGAAAGTTTCTCCAATATCAGCGACACGAATTTGTGTCGGGTCTAACTTTCCGCCCGCACCCATTGAGCTGACAAACGGTAAGCCCATTTCATAAGCCTGTCGAATAAAGAACAGCTTCGGCGTAATGCTATCAATGGCATCAATACAGTAATCGGGTCTTGATTCAAGTAATTCACCGATCCGTTCGGGTAGAAGAAATTCCTGGACAACTCGTATATCCAGCTCCGGATTAATCGCCAGTAGACGTTGCTCCATAATACGAGCTTTGGATTCACCGTGATTAGTTGCCAGAGCGGGCAACTGTCGATTTCTGTTACTTGGGTCGACAACATCTCCGTCGATGATGGTCATTATACCGATGCCGGAACGAGCGATAAATTCGGCAGCGAATGAGCCCACACCACCAAGACCAAATATCATGACGTGTGAACTGGCTAGTTTTTTCAAGGCCTGCCTACCAACTAATGCTTCGGTTCGGGATAGCCAAGACAAATCATTCATTTATTATACACTATAATTGAAAACCTTCTTTAAATTGAGCACTATCTGCTCTTCCAGATGCTCCATAGAGATTTTTCTGGACCGGCAAAAATAAGCATAAATTTCAGAGATTTTAGCATGCTGATCGTCAGTTTCTAAGAAAACTCGGTCCAAAGGTATGCGTTGAATCAACTCGTCCAATTTGCCGTTCAAAATGGGAGCGCCTAATGATAGATAGTAACCCTGATTTAATAGTGTTTGGGCCAGAGCAACATTTTTAGCATATCCGTGGAAAAGGATTGGAACTCTTGTTTGGTTTCTTTTTAATAAAGAACATACTTCGGAAAATGCCCTCACGCAATGCACTATAATTGGCTTGTTGAATTTATTAGCCAGTTGAATTTGTTCCTCGAAGATAAATGCCTGCTGATCCCAAGGGGTATTGGTGACTTTGTCCAATCCACACTCGCCCACAGCAAGTATGTCGTACTGACGGAGATAATCCTCTAAAACGTCTAATTGTTGCTTCCCGTTCGTCTCTATATACCAGGGGTGTATACCCACACTACAGGGAGTTCTTAGGTGATCATCCTTGGATATAATGAAATTCTGAATCGAAAAAGATCCATCGTCTGATTCCGTCGGGTGATGGGTATGGATGTTAATGAGCACTAGTCATTCGTCTTGTTGATTTGCGCAAATTTAGGGAATTTGTGAGTTATTCGGTCATCTCAGCGTGTTGAAATTCAAGAATAATAATACCAGAGGTGGTATCAATCTTAAATCGCTTCCGACTGGGGTCCACATCAAAATTCTTGTCGATATCTGGTACCACAGGTGATATTTCCAAAATTACTGGAAAACCTTTGTGCTGAATTTCCGAACGCGAATAAAAGGTTACCTGGTCGAATCGGATACGACGTTCTTTGGGTTGCTCAGGGATGTCGTTTTCTAAAATCAATGTCACGAAAAGAGTCTGGTTTTTAGCGTCCTCCTCCGTTTTTATGATCTCAGCGCCCAACAGAGTTTGTGTGTCAATAGCCATAGTTTCAAATTAAGGTCACGTATCCTAATAACAGTGCTAGGCAATTTTCGTTTTTAAAATGATTCAATTGTTACTGAACACAAAGTTTTTAAGGCGTAAATCTACGAGAACCTTACGCAGAAACTCACAACTTGGATCAGGTAACGGAATCAGTTTCGAATTTTTGACAAACGGATGGTTTTTCCCCGAGTGTGGTAATGCTTTTTTGGAAGGGCCGTTTCTCTTTGGGAACATAGTACCTCCTTTTTAGTATTGTTTATAATGGTTATTAGCAAAACGGTTTCTCTTGATGAGCGTGTCTTGCGTAAGGAAAGATAAACATTTCTTTGTTGTCAGGCAAGCCGTTTGAAAAAAATAGGATGGCTGGTTCCCAAATTGAACGGGAATATCTATCTTCGTTTCAGATCATGGCTAAACTGCTTCCAATTGCACACCATAGGGCATATATGCATCCGCTCCCGGCGGGTCATAGATTCCCAATGATCAAGTATGAGTTAATTGCTGAACAATTGATTTATGAAGGGATTGTGGAGCCCAAGAATTTCTTTCAGCCAGAATTGGCCAGTAGAGAAACCATCGGTTTAGCGCATGATTTGGATTACGTCGATGCGATGCTAGAACTCCGATTATCGCCTCAAATGATCCGGCGGATCGGTTTTCCCATGACCCGGAGTTTGGTCGAACGTGAACGGCTGTTGATTGATGGAACAATTCAAGCCGCACTCAAGGCATACACTTCTGGGGTGTCTTTTAATACTGCAGGGGGGACACATCATGCGGGAAGGGACTTTGGAGAAGGCTTTTGTTTATTCAACGATCAAGGGGTTGCCGCGGCATACCTGTACCAGCGTCAGTTGGCGAAAAAGATCTTGATAATCGATCTAGATGTTCATCAAGGAAATGGTACGGCTCATCTCTTTTCTCAACATCCCGATATTATCACTTTCTCAATCCATGGAGAACGAAATTTTCCATTCAAAAAGGAGCGTTCGCATCTGGATTTGGCTTTAGATGATGGAATAGGGGATATCCAGTATCTGGAGGAGTTAAACAAGCATCTGCCCGTGTTGTTTGACCAGGTGCACCCTGACTTTGTGTTTTATCAAGCGGGTGTGGACGTGCTACAGACCGACAAACTCGGAAAGTTTGCGCTAAGTAGTCAAGGCTGTCGTCGCCGTGATGAAACCGTATTTCACCTTTGTAAAGAGCGTGAGGTACCCGTTCAAGTGAGTATGGGCGGTGGCTATTCAGTGCATATCAAAGATATTGTTAATGCCCATGTGGCAACCTATCGCGCGGCGATAGATATATATGATTTTTAATACTATGCTTTTTTATCAAGATGCTCGTTTCCAACATTTGATTATCCATCATGTGGGGAATAAAAACCAGGATGAATATTATACGCTCTCAGAGAAGGAAGTTGATCTGGGGACTGATGAGACCTTAGAGGCGTTGCTCATGCAGTATTTCATGAAGCCTTTCTCGAAAACGAATGAAGTCTATCGCTTTTTTCATCCCAATGAAACGCTGGAACTCAATGAAGTTTATTATTTCAGCAGACAGTATTTCCAGGGCCAGCTTTCTTTTACTGAATTTTCGAAATCCGTGGCTAAATTTTTATATGAGGTCACCGAGCATCCAAAAATAAAATCAGGAGAAGTCTACGTAGTAGCTTTGGATCAGGTACAATTGGAGGGGGAGGAGCATCGTGCGATTGGAATCTTTAAATCTGAAAACAAAGAGGCGTATTTAAAAGTGCGTCCCGAGCAACAAGGGTTGGATTTAGATTTCGAAACAGAAGCCATTAATATCAACAAGCTTGATAAAGGAGTGGTCATCGTGGAGGTGGAATCGGAAGCGGGCTACAAGGTGCTTTGCGTAGATCAAACTAACGGAAGCGATGCCGTTTATTGGAAAGACGATTTTCTTAAGCTTCGGGTGCGTAACGATAGCTTTCAACAGACAGGGAATTTGATGAAGGTATATAAGAATTTCGTCAATGAAAAGATCGACGAAGTCTTTGACCTGGACAAAGCCGACAAGATTGATTTGATGAACCGGTCAATGGACTATTTTAAGAAAAAAGAAACCTTCGTTGAAGACGAATTCCATGAGGAGGTCATCGGAAATCCAGACGCGATTTCATTGTTTAAAGACTATAAGCATAATTTCGAAGAGGAATTCGACACGCCTTTTCAAGCTAATTTCGATATTGCAGCGCCGGCAGTTAAAAAGATGACTGGCAGTTACAAATCAGTCCTGAAATTGGATAAAAATTTTCATATCTACGTACACGGTAAACGCGAGTTGATTGAGAAAGGCTATGATCAGGAGAAGGGAATGAACTATTATAAAGTTTATTTCGAACAAGAGATGTAAAGGTGAATAAGAGGCACTTGAAATTAGGACTATCCTTAATTGGCGTCATCATGTTGCTGTTGCTGTGGGCAGCTCAATATGCTCCTGTTTGGGTGGAAGTTTTTTACAGCCGAGGCTTCTATCCTGGATATAGCTATTTACCGAAAACCCTTTTCGGCTGGATTCCGTTCAGCGTGGGCGATCTATTCTATATCGGTCTGTTCGTACTATTGTTATGGATCCCTGTGGGTATTGTGATCACCTTGGTCCGGAAGCAATGGCAAACGGCTTTGCGGCGTTTGTGGAATGGTTTCGGTCTCCTTTTGGGGTTGTACTTATTTTTTCATGTAGCTTGGGCTTTAAATTATTATCGTGTGCCCCTAAAAGATCAGTTGGGACTGTCGACCGATACGGTCCTTCTTGAAGATCATTTGAGGGTGCTGGAACGGCATATCGAGAAGGCGAATAGCTTGCGAGAACAAATAGATTGGACGGATTATTCAAGGCAGCAGGCGATTGAACAAGTCGAAAAGCTGATGCGATCGGAGTCATATTCAGGTATGTTATCTCAGACACAAATACGGGTCAAAGCGCCCATTCTAGGCTCCTGGGTTTCCTATTTCGGGGTGGCCGGCTATTTTAACCCTTTCACCGGTGAGGCTCACGTCAATATGGACATGCCGTTAACCAGTTTTCCCTTTACCCTGGCACATGAAATAGCACACCAAATGGGGCTGGGTTTAGAAGACGAATGTAATTTTATGGCATTTATTCGACTACAGCACCACCGTGACCCTTGGTTTGTCTATTCAGCCTATTTCCAGAGTGCCAATTATCTTTTGAGAAGTCTGTATTTAATAGACGTAGATCTATTTGAAGAGTATCGCGATAAGCTTTCAGCGAAAGTTCAGCGCGATATGCGAACAGAACAAATGTATTGGCAGCAATATACGGGATGGATTAATGATGGGGCAAGTATATTTTATAATCAATACCTCAAACACAATAATCAATTGGAGGGGATGGCCCGCTACGGTATGGTCAGCAGGCTGATCATCGACTGGGAGACAAAAAAATAGGCAAGCCTAAAGGCCTGCCTCAGCATTCATATTTTCCAGAATAGATGTTTATACAGAAAAGCTTTCGCCACATGCACAGGTGCGGGATGCATTAGGGTTGTGGAATTCAAATCCGTGTCCGTTTAATCCGTCTGAATAGTCTAATTCTGTACCCGCTAAATAAAGGTACGATTTGATGTCTAGACAGACTCGTATACCTTTATCTTCACAAAACTGATCTCCCTTTTTCTCTTGGTTGTCGAAGTTTAGGTTGTAAGAAAGCCCCGAACAGCCTCCACTTTCAACAGCCACACGTACGAAATAGTTTTCGTCATAATTCTCAGCGTCCATGATGGACAGAATTTGTGCTTTTGCTTTGTCTGTAATGGTAACCATAGTGTGTTCCTCTTTTTCTAATAATACAAAAATACACAAAACCGTATTTATTTCACCTACACTTCATCGGTTCTATGTCAAATTAATCCTTCCTTGTACATTTGCCATACGGGAGATTGTTTCCGAATCAGCTCTACCGCATGCTTAATCCTGGGAATGGCTTGATCGACTTCGTGTTCACTGCTGAACGCTGAAAAGCTGAAACGGAGGGTACAAAACGCGTCCTGATCTCCGATTCCCATCGCTGTGAGAACATGGGAAGGGTCACGACTTCCGGATACGCAGGCGGATCCGGTCGATACCGCTACATCTGGTAACTTTGTCATCAGGTCATTGGCGCGTACATGCTTGAACTGGATATTACTGGTGTTGGGTAATCGTGGTACGTTTTGGCCATGAATGATGATATCCTCGATCTCAGTCTTTATCCGCTTCTCGAAATAATCGCGCAGAGTAGATGAAGGAAGGTCCTGGTGGGGTCGAGCAGATGCGGCTCCCAATCCAACAATTTGATGTACAGGATAGGTGCCGCCTCTTAATCCGTATTCCTGCTGCCCCCCATGAATAAGAGCCGGTACCTGAATGGGTTTTCTCCTTCGTCGGATAAACAAAGCGCCGATGCCTTTAGGTCCGTGTATCTTGTGTGCACTGAGACAAAGTAAATCAATGGGAATCGTTGTTAGATCCAAAGGAATTTTACGCACCCATTGTGTGGCATCGCAGAAAAATAGCACGTCATGTTTCTCGCAGATGGACGCGATTTTATCGATCGGGTGTAGTACTCCAGTTTCATTATTCGCCGCCATGAGACTCACTAAAATGGTATCCGGTCGTATTGCATCTTCCAGTTCCTGTAAATCGATGCGTCCATTCTGATCAACAGAAAGATAGGTGACTTGAACGCCTTCGTGCTTTTCCATCGCTTGACAAGCTGATAGTACGGCTTTGTGTTCGGTTTGGCAGGTAATGATATGTCTTCCTTTGGAACGATAGCTAAGGGCTATCCCGTGAATGACCATGTTAATGGATTCGGTTGCGCCCGAAGTGAATAGAATTTCCCTAGACTGGACGTTCAGCAGTGAAGCCACCTGCTCTCGAGCCTTTTCAACCCCATGACTGGCTTCTCGACCAAGTTGATGCTGTAAACTAGATGCATTTCCATAAGCGTCTTGAAGATAAGGAAGCATGGCTTCGAGTACCTTTTTATCGAGTTGAGTGGTTGCATTGTTGTCAAAATAGCAAAATTCCATATGTTAAAGTTATCCAATTTCTGTGTTCTTCCATTTTTAAAAGCTGGATTTTTTTTATTTTGGTAGAAATCTCGCATACCTATGAACTTTACTAATTTAGAATCAAGCTTTGAGAAGCTCTTTGAGCAGATCCTGTTAAAAGTACCGAGTGTCGCCATCGGCATTTTAATTTTGATTATTGGTCGATTGGTTATTCGTTTTACACTGCGGTTAATCGATCGACGTTTTGAAAAAAAGCGAGTAGACATCTCTATTCGTGATTTTATCAAGAGTATCGTCCGTTTTGTATTGTACGCGTTGTTGATTTTAACGGTAGCCAATACCATGGGGATACAGACTACCTCATTTATTGCGGTCATGTCTGCGTTCGGCCTAGCTGTTGGGATGGCGCTACAGGGAAGCTTATCAAATTTTGCCGGAGGAGTGTTGATCCTGTTGTTTCGACCCTTTGATGTGGGCGACTATATTTCCAGTGATAATGGTGCTTCAGGCAGTGTAGAACGAATTGATTTGCTTTATTCAACTCTTATTGATGACGATGGAATTCGAGTGTTTAGTCCAAATGGGCCATTGGCCAATTCGGTGATCAAGAACTATTCGAAAATTGCCTCCCGTCGGATGCAATTTAGCTTTCTAATCTCTTACGAAACTGATATTAAGCAAACCCGGGAATCGGTACTTCAACTCCTGGGAGGAGAGGATCGTATTCAGTCAACCCCAAAACCGGAAGTTGTGGTGGATGGTTTAAATGAGAAGGGCATTTCCTTAACGGTACGAGCCTGGGCAAAACGTGAGATTTATTGGTCGGTACGAAACGAAATGGCCGAAAGAATAACAGCTATCTTGGGCAGTGAGCAGATTAGTTTCCCTGCGAGCTTGATTAAAGTTGTCGATGGAAGCTCAGAAGGAGAGCAGCCAGCTTAGTCCAGCGATTGGATGAGGACATAATATCGGTAAGCTACAACAGCCTGTTGTAGCTTACTGAGTTTTGAAGGGTCTTTTTTGCTATAGCTCGGCAAGACCCGTCTATTCATCCCATTTAAAAGTCTAAAAAATCCTTTTTTCATAAAATTGGCTGAAGAAAGCCCACGCTATCTCAACGCGTGGGGGGAATTTCGCAACAATTCCTTCTTTTTGTCCACAACACTTCTGTATTCAGTCCTGACTAATGGGCCAAATAATGGAGTCCGACCGCGATAAGCGCCCCAATTATTGGGCCAATGACGGGGACCCAAGCATATGCCGGATCAAAGGCTGCCTTATTTTTGATAGGAACAAGGGCGTGCACGATGCGGGGGCCAAGGTCCCGGGCAGGGTTGATCGCGTATCCCGTGGTGCCTCCTAAGGACAGCCCGATTACCCAAACAATAAATGCAACAGGAATAGCACCAATCGAACCCAAACCAATGACAGAATCGTCCGCCAGCTTTGCGTCGGTGAAATGTAGAATAGCAAAAATCAATACGAATGTACCGACAGCTTCCGAGAATAGGTTGTTAGGCAAGTCTCTAATCGCTGGCGAGGTACAGAACACCGCTTGTTTTGCCCCTGGATCATCTGTACGTGCAAAATGGTTTTTGTAAAAAATCCATACGAGCGTTGCACCGATCATTGCGCCCAGAAGTTGTGCAACCATATACGAGATGGAGGTGTATAAATCCATCGTACCCATCGCAAAGTTAGCGATGGTAACGGCCCAGTTCAAGTGAGCTCCGCTGTAGGGTGCGGCGATGGTAACGCCGGTAAACACCGCCAGCGCCCAAGCTGTTGATATCACGATCCAGCCGGAATTATTGCCGTTAGTATCTTTTAGGAGTACATTGGCGACTACTCCACCACCCAAAAGGATCAATACCGCAGTTCCAATTAGTTCTGCTAAAAAAGGTGTCATATTAGGCTTATTTTATTGTGTTGTTTATTATTCCGATTTACTTTTCTCCGGCTCGGACCAATGGATAACAGCTTCAACTGCCCGTTGCCACTCTTTTAACGATGCGCTCGGTTGAGCCGAAGGATTGGCCTCGATTCGTCGGTCTTCCTTCCAAATGGCTTGGATCTCGTTCACATCTTTCCAGAAACCAACAGCTAAACCCGCTAGAAATGCGGCGCCCATTGCCGTCGTCTCTGTGATCTCAGGCTTAACAACAGTCGAGCCCAGAAGATCGGCTTGAAACTGTAGTAAAAACTTGTTTTCAGTGGCTCCTCCGTCCACCCGTAACTCTTGTATTTCCGTTTTGGAATCGGCCTCCATTGCCTTGAGGATATCGTAGGTTTGGTATGCGATACTCTCTAAAGCAGCTCTGGCGATATGGGCATCGGTAGTTCCTCTTGAAATACCAAAAATGGTTCCCCGAGCACTGGCGTTCCAATGGGGCGCACCTAAGCCCGCGAATGCAGGTACTAAATATACGCCATCGGTATCCGGTACGCTAGTTGCCAAGGCCTCTATATCAGATGATTTCTTGATGATTTTAAGTTCGTCTCTAAGCCATTGAACCACTGCTCCACCAATAAAAATACTGCCTTCCAGTGCGTACACCACTTTTTCCCCGATCTGCCAACCGATTGTTGTAACCAGTTTGTTTTCCGATTTTACGGGCTTGTCGCCAATGTTCATTAATAAGAAACATCCAGTCCCATAGGTATTCTTTGCCATACCTTTTTCCAAACACATTTGCCCGAAAAGTGCAGCTTGTTGATCACCCGCTATTCCAGCAATCGGGATAGGGCGAGCGCCCACTTCTGAGGAGGTCTGACCATAAATTTCCGAAGAACTTTTTACCTCAGGAAGCATGGACGCGGGAATCTCAAATAGATCTAAAAGCTCTTGATCCCATTCCAAGGTGTTGATATTATAAAGCATCGATCGCGATGCGTTGGTAACATCCGTTACATGTTGCTCGCCGTCTGTCAAATTCCAAATCAACCAGGAGTCAATGGTGCCGAAAACCAGTTCACCGTCCTGGGCTAATTTTTTAGCGCCCTCTACATGATCCAGTATCCATCGGATCTTGGTTGCCGAGAAGTAGGAATCAATCAAAAGGCCCGTTTTTTCCTGTACGGTCTCCAGGTGGCCATCTTCGATGAGCTGTTGGCAAAAATCAGCCGTTCTACGGTCTTGCCAGACGATGGCGTTATAGATCGGTTCACCAGTGCGACGATTCCACACGACGGTAGTCTCTCGTTGGTTGGTAATTCCTATACCTTTAATCGCCTCGAGCTTGGTTTTGGATTTAGCCAGTATCTCGGTAAAAACACCCAGTTGACTGGACCAGATTTCCCGCGGATCATGTTCTACCCAACCTGATTTTGGATAAAATTGTTGAAATTCTTTCTGTGCGATAGTGACAATCTCCCCGGCTTTATTGAAGAGTATTGCTCTGGAACTGGTGGTGCCTTGATCGAGTGCAACGATGTATTCTTTCATGCCAATATTTTTGTAAAGTATTGTGTTATAATAGGTATCGATGTGCTATCTTGTTGAATTCTTTAATTTGGTTATCCACCCATTCGGAATCTTTGTTCAACTCTTTTGACATAATTTCCGCGACCTTGGGCGCTGCGGCGATTGCTGCCCGCGCGTCAAGTAAAAGCAATCGGCTTCGTCGGGCCAAAAAGTCTTCTACTTGACGGATCATTTCGTGCCGACAGGACCACACGACTTCGGCAGCCAAATAGTGGTATCCTTCCACCAAAGGTTCTCGAAGTTCATCCTGTTGTTGGATGAGCGCCTGAATGCCCGCGTAGTCTTTTCCATAGAGATTCCACGGTGTCGGATAGATCTCCTTGGTTGAACCATGGATCGGTAAGTTATAGGTTTTACAATCCACCTTAGGCAAACCTCCTGTTTGTATAGCTAGGTTCACAGTATCTTCTGCCATTTTTCGATACGTTGTCCATTTCCCGCCGGTGATCGTTAACAAACCCGAATCCGAACGGATCAGTTTGTGGTCTCGCGATATTTCCTTCGTGCTTTCCTGGTTATCCCGCGGAGCGGCTAATGGTCGTAATCCGGCATAGATGCTTAATATGTCCTCCTTCCCCGGTGCGGGGTTTAAGTAGTCCTTTGCGGTAGCTAAAATAAACTCAATTTCCTGTTGCAGCGGTCGGGGCTCAATTTCGTGCTCGTCGATGGGTAGATCAGTCGTCCCTAACAGTACTTTCCCATGCCAGGGTACGCCAAAAAGAACCCGGCCGTCGCTGGTTTCCGGAATCATAAGAGCATCCGCACCGCCTAGGAATTTTTGATCGATAACGATGTGAGATCCTTGGCTCGGCCGCACTAAGTTTTGATGTTCTGGAACATCTATTTTTAGGATATCGTCTACAAAGATCCCCGTAGCGTTGACGACTGTTTTGGTTTGCACCTGATAACGTTCCTGAGTTTCTCGATCCAGTAGGTGGACTCCGGTGATTTGACCGCCTTGGTCTTTATCAAAGGCAACCGCTTCCACATAATTGAGTACGCTCGCGCCATGTTCGATGGCGGTTTGTGCAAGATTAACTGCTAAACGCGCATCGTCGAATTGGCCGTCATAATATAGGATTCCGCCTTTGAGTCCCTCACTTTTGATGGACGGTAGTTTTTCCACGACTTCCTTTTTGGATAGCAAAACCGAGCGGCCTATACGCTGACTGCCGGCCATCCAGTCGTACAGTTTTAAGCCCGCAAGATATTTGAGTTTATCGAAGATTGAATAAAGCGGAATGACAAAAGACTGGGCTGATGAGACATGCGGAGCATTTTTGAAGATTCGTCCGCGCTCCTTTAGCGCATTTAAGACCAGTTTTATATCTCCCTGAGCTAAATAGCGAACGCCTCCGTGAACCAATTTTGTACTTTTGCTCGACGTCCCTTTGGCGAAGTCATATTTTTCGACCAGAAGGACCTTAAAACCACGGCTAGCAGCGTCTACGGCGATACCTAAACCTGTGGCTCCACCGCCGATAACGACCACGTCCCATATTGTTGTTCCTACCAGCCCTTGAAGCTGATCAGTTCTATTTATCCGCATTGGCATATTGATCAGGTTTAACGCTAAAAGTAAGGAATTTCATTAAATAAAAACAAGTTTGTCGTCATTCTTCTGAAACTTTGCCGTTCCCTTTCAGCGCTTGCTTCGTTCTAGAGGTGGAACGCAAATCTGCAATACAGCACCCTGTCAAGGGGGGACCTTTGAGTTCGGGTAATAATATGTTTACGCAATCGTTTGTGTTTTTGAAAAAATAGCTACACGGATTGGATTGGCTTAATTTAATAATGATTTGGCGTTAATCGATAATTGTAAAATAAAAAGATTTCCTACACTTGTAGACTTAAATCTATAAAATCAAACTTATGATACCCATTCCTTTTGATTTACTGAGGTTGTTTGTTGAAATTATAACGTCCGTGTAAATCTTTTGGAATATAGTATCTCATTGATTCATAAACTATTATGAAAAACACTAACAGTAATTCCAGACGTGATTTTATCAAAAAATCGTTGATCGGAGCGGCTGCATTTACCATTGTACCACGTTATGTGTTGGGTAAAGGCTATTTAGCGCCAAGTGATCATTTAACAAAAGGTGTTATTGGTGTAGGCTCTATGGGGAGAGGACACTTTAACTATGCAGGCACCAAAACTGTAGCCATTTCGGATGTAGACACCCGTCATTTAGCCATTGCTCAAAAGGCATTAGGTGGCGGTATTAAAGAGCACCATGACTTTCGTGATTTGATACAGAACTCCGAAGTGGATATTGTACACATCGCGACTCCGCCGCATTGGCATGGATTGATGGCGGTCGAGGCTGCACGTTCCGGAAAGGATATCTGGTGTGAGAAGCCGATGACGAGAACGATTGGTGAAGGTAAGAAAGTGAAAGAGGCTGTTAAACAGCACGGTAATATATTTAGATTGAACACCTGGTTTCGGTTTGATGCCAATTTTTATGGTATGAACGTTCCGGTAAAGAAAATCAAGAAATTGGTTGATACCGGAATGTTGGGCTGGCCTTTAAAGGTGACCATCAGTAAGCATACCGGCTTTGACTGGAAATTTTACTGGGTTGGAAAAACCAATTTGCCAGTTGAGCAAGTTCCCAAAGAACTGGATTATGAAATGTGGTTAGGCCCGGCTCCTTATAAACCGTATAGTGCCCACCGTACGCATTTGACTTTCCGAGGATATTGGGATTACGACGGTGGAGGACTTGGAGATATGGGACAGCATTATTTAGACCCTGTTCAATACTTTCTAGGAAAGGATAACGAGAGCCCAATAAAAGTTGAAGTAGATGCGCCTCAACAGCATTCTGATGCGGTTGGTACCTGGAGAAAGATCACCTATACCTACGCAGATGGCTGTCAGATCACTCTTGATGGTGAAGGTACTGAGGAAGGGAAAGCCTATATCGAGGGACCGGATGGTAAATTGTTTCGTGGTTTTGTTTCCGACATTCCAGATTTGGAACGTAAGCTAGCACAATATCCTGAGCCACCAGCGCAGGTGACAGATTTTGTAGAAGCGGTTCGTACGCGCCAGAAATTTGCCTTGAATGAGGAAAATGGCTATTACTCTTGTACACTGGTGAACCTTGGATTATTGGCGCTCAGACTGAACCGTACGCTAAATTACGATTCAGACAAGCAGATGTTCGTCAATGACGAGGCAGCAAACCGATTGATTAACCAGCCAATGCGAGGTCCTTGGACCTTCTAAATGAGGAAAAGAAAACATGAAAAAAATATTTAACACCATAACCGCATTATTATTTATACAGGTTGCTGCTTATGGACAACAACCTACCAGCCGGACTACGGCAACCAAGATCGCCGATGTCCTGGCACAACAGCCGGCTGAGGAGCAGTCAAAATTTCTTCTAGCAATGAAGGAATTGGAGGGATTTACTTCCGAGGATGTAGCCGGATTGCTTGGGCGTTTGCAACCGCAGGGAGGGGATAATGCGGCGATTGAATATGCCACCAATTCCTATGCATTTTACGTGATGCAACCTAACCGAGACGGTCAACGGGCGACCTATGTTCAAGGACTTTTAAGTGCGTTGGATCAAGTAGAGGATAAGGATAACAAAGCCTATGTATTGGAATTACTTAAGTTTTGTGCAAAGGACGAGGCTGTTGACGGTGTCGCTGCTTATTTGACAGACGAGTACTTGGTCGAAAAGGCAGCTCGCGTATTGAATGCGATCGCGAGTCCAGCGGCCGCCTCGGCGTTAAATAGCGCACTAGCCACGGTCTCATCAGAAGCCGAAGCAACAGCGATCATCGCCGCTTTGGGTAATTTACAAACCGAAGATGCTGAACAGAAGATTATTGAGCTTTTGGGACAATTTGAAGAAGATAACTTCCAACTCAATGGTTTAACTGCGCTTAGCCAGATTGCGGGTCCGAATTCGGATCGGCTTTTTTTGGATCGTGCGAAAGCAGTGGACTACCAGTATGAAAAAACCAATGCCGCAAGTCTCGCCGTAGATTATGCACAGCATCTACTGGAAAAAGGTCAAGATGCCCAAGCAAGTAAATTTGCGAGGAAACTTTATAAGCAGGCCGGTTCGGCAAAAGCGTCAACTATACAAGCGGGCGCGCTGGGCATATTAACACAAATCTCGCCGGCTAAACAAAAAAGACAATTGATAAAGCTGGCATCGAGTGACGATAAAGTGTTGCGCAACGTAGCATTGGGTTTGTTGGCGGATGAAGCGACCGCAAAAGACTTAGCAAAACTAGCCGGTTCGCTCAGAAAACTGGATGGAGAAGCGCAAGAAAGTGTCCTTCATTTTTTAGCGGATCAGCAAGACGCGGTACCGACTATAGAAGTTATCGAGGGAAACTACCCACGACTTCAGGAGGAGGACGCCCGTATTGCCGCCCTGAATGCCCTGACCGTATTAAGTAAAGGAAATAATACCCCGTTTCTTATCGGCCTTATTCCTGAGGCTTCAGAAGGAGAGCTTCAAGCGATACAAACCTTGTTGTTAAGCAGCCAGGGTGATAACACGGTCCAAGAGATCAATGGTGCACTTTCGGGATCGGATGCTAAAACTCAGGCATTATTGTTAGGCGTATTGGCTCAACGACGCAATGCGGAATCGGCTTCAGTGGTTTTACCACTCACCGGTTCGGCAGATCAATCCGTTCGTGCAGCGGCTTATAACGCACTACCAACTGTGGTCAATGCAAATGACTTGGAAGCTGTAATTGGCCTTTTAGCGGCAGCGGAAGGCGATGAACTGAAAGCGGTACAACGTGCCGCAATTTTTGCCATCAAAGCAGACGAGGATCGAGACGGAAAAATCCAGAAATTGGCAGGCAATATCTCTAGATCGTCGGCTCCATCCGCGGGTAAATTCTTCCCGATCTTTGCAGGGGTGGGTGGAACAGACGCGCTGAAAGCCGTGGAAAACTATTTAGGTAATGACGGTCTTAAAAATCAAGCCGTCTCCTCATTAGCGAACTGGTCGAATGCAGAATCCTTGCCGATTTTAGTCCGCTTGGTGAAGACGGAGAAAGATCCAACCATTTTTGGAAGCGCATTTACCGGCATGATCAAGCAACTGAACGCGAGTGATGAAAACGCTGACCAGAAAACACTGTTATTAAAAGACGCCTTTGCACGCGCACAGGATACCAAGCAGAAGCAAGCGATCTTGACTAATCTTCAGACTACCGGTACCTATCAATCGTTAATGTTTGCTAGCTCGTTTATGGACGATGCCGAGCTTGGCGGTACAGCGACCAACGTCGCGATGAATATCGCCATGGATCATAAGGAGTTTATAGGCGCAGAGGTGCGGGAAATCCTGGATCAAGCGGCAGGTAGTCTTTCGGGAAGTGAAAGTTCATATTTGAAAGAAGCAATTGTGCGCCATTTGGCAGAAATGCCTGCCGGTGAGGGATATGTACCCATATTCAACGGAAAAGATTTGGACGGATGGAAGGGCTTGGTTGAAAATCCAATTGCTCGTCAAGAAATGGGTGCCGCTGAGCTAGAAAAAAAGCAAGCGGAGGCCGATCGTAAGATGCGTGAGAATTGGTCAGCCGAAAATGGTGATTTAGTTTTCAGCGGTCATGGCGATAATATCGCGACCATTAAAAAATACGGTGATTTCGAAATGCTGGTCGATTGGAAACTGGATCCAAATGGTGAAGAACCAGATGCCGGGATCTACTTAAGAGGAACGCCACAGGTGCAAATCTGGGACGTGTCCCGCACAGAAGTAGGCGCGCAGGTTGGCTCCGGAGGTTTGTATAATAATACCGAGCATCCTAAGGATCCGTTGACGGTAGCGGACAATGAATTAGGAGAGTGGAACACCTTTAAAATCCGTATGGTGGGTGAGGATGTCAGTGTGTGGTTAAACGGAGAATTGGTGGTGGATAGCGTTCCATTGGAAAACTATTGGGATCGCAACCAATCCATTTTCCCAGAAGAGCAGATCGAACTGCAAGCACATGGATCTCAGGTCTGGTATCGCGATATTTATGTGAAGGAGATTGCTAGAAAGGAAGTACATACTTTAAGTCAAGAGGAACAGGCGGACGAATTTGAAATGCTTTTCAATGGAGAGGATCTAGACAAGTGGACCAGTTCTCCAGCGTATGAGATTACGCCGGAAGGTTATATCCGTTCCAATCCCGATGCGAAATTCGGAAAGAATATTTACACCAAAGAAGAATACGACGACTTCGTTTATCGTTTCGAATTTAAACTAACGCCGGGCGCTAACAACGGCGTGGGCATTCGTACCCCGATCGAAGGTGACGCTGCGTATGCGGGAATGGAGATTCAGGTGTTGGACGACGATGCGGACGTTTATAAGGATCTTGAAGCCTATCAATACCATGGCTCTGTATATGGAATCATCGCTGCTAAAAGAGGATCGCTAAATCCACTGGGTGAATGGAATACTCAAGAAATCAGAGTACAGGGTAGTAAAATTAAGGTGACGGTCAATGGACAGGTCATTGTGGATGGTGATTTGACAGAAGCGTCTAAAGCGGGAACGGCTGATAAGAAGAGCCATCCCGGGTTACAAAATCAATCCGGTCATATCGGATTCTTGGGACACGGTACAGAAGTGTTTTTTCGTAATATTCGTATAAAACGTTTATAATCGGAATTCCACGTCCTATTAGAATAACGCGTCAGCTCCGCTCATCGGACTGACGCTTTTTTATTTTAAAGTTCTCAGGAAAAGCCGATTCGGTTGAATACAAGGTTCTTATGTGGATTATCAAAGATAGTAAGGTAGCGATGTGGTAACGCTGCTTATTGCTTCTATCGCATCCATGAAGTTCAGAAAATGTTGGTCGGTCAGCCATTTTCTTTTTCTAACCACTTCGTCCTGCAACATTGCACTGTGTGCAGCGGGGCCACCAAATCCAATCCTATCAAGTTTTTATAAAAAGGTTGACAATATTTTTTAGATCCGCTTTATGCTCTGTTTTTCGTCAATGTTTTGTCTACCGACCAAAAGCCACCACCTTTAATCAATAAAAAAACAACCCCTAAAAGCATTGCCCAGTCCGTTCTGCTTCCGTGCATCATTTCCCAAAAACCATTTTCGGCTAAAACTTCTAATTTGGTTGTCGAAATGGCTGCAACCATAATAATGATAAGTGGAATACTTGCCAATCTTGTAAAAAGTCCAACAAGAACTAGCGCTCCACAAACAATTTCAAAACCCCCTACAAAATTTCCTAAAAATTCAGGTGACGGCAAACCAATTTTTTCAAATCGTCCTGCTCCACGTATTGCTGGAAACAAAAATTTCTGAATTCCTTCTGAAAGAAATACAGTGCCAACCATCAATCTGATTAAAATTGTAGTTTTTGAATTGTCTGTATTTAATATTCGGTTTTTCATGTTGGTTTTCGGCTATTTTAAAGCACACTTTTCTGCAGTGCATCGGCAGAATAGCGCCTCATTCGCATATTATGCCAGTTATACGTTTTTATTTACCCAACAGCTAAATTACGAAAAATGCCACGGTGATTAACCGTGAGCTCACCCTTGCTTACAGTTTTCATAGCTGCGAAACAACACAAGATTCCATTTCCTTAAATTTATGATAAATCTTTTGCGTCTCTTTTCCAACTTTTTCGTTAAGTATCTTTACATAAATCTGGGTGATGGTGATATTTTTATGTCTCAATATCTTGCACATGATCGGTACCGTTCGTTTAGATTTAGCACTTTCGTCCGCATCAGGTTTGTACTTCGTTAGCAGGTGGCTTGTTCCGTTTCTTGAAATTTATAAACATGATGATGAGACTTACTATTGTCAAGAATACTGCAACCAAATATGGAGCTCCTGGAAAATAGACGTCTGAATTTTCATGTTTTGTGAAATGTGTAAAAACCATTGTCAGTAACGGTGGTGCGATGATGGTTGCCAGTCCGAGAAGACTGCTTAAACTTCCTTGCAATTCGCCTTGCTCGTTTTTTGCTACCTGAGAGGAAATGATGCTTTGAAAACCTGTTCTTTGCACACTTCCAATGACATTAATGACCATTGCCGGGAGAAGGAGCCATTCAACATTTGAAAATGCTATAAGTAGATATCCTGCGATTGAGAATAATAGACCCAATAGAGTCATTTTATCATCGCCGAACCTTTTCGCCAATATTCCTACAAGCCAAGATTGAACGATAATTGAAAGTAAACCTAAAAAAGCTAACGAATATCCAATTAATTCTACACTCCAGTCAAATTTTTCAATAGTAAAATATGCCCAAACACTTGGCATACTATGCCCTGCAATTGCCATAAAGAACAGTGCAACGATTAGCGTAATTATTGTTGGGAATTTGCTTAAATGCTTGAACGAACCAAATGGATTGGCTCGTTTTAGCTCAAATTTCCGTCTATTTGATTTCTCCAATGTGTCTGGAAACATAAAATAACCAAAAACAAAATTTCCAAAACTTAAAACTGCTGCTGCAATAAACGGAATATGTGTTCCAAATTGTCCGAGCAACCCGCCGATTACGGGTCCGATTATTAAACCGGAACTATAAGCTGCGTTTATATATCCAAAATTTTTGGTTCTGTTTTCATCAGTACTTATGTCAGCTATTGAGGCAGCTGCAACCGAATAACTTGCTCCAGAGACGCCTGCAATTATTCGGCCTATAAAAAGCCAAATTATATTTTGTGCGAACGCAAGAAATAAATAATCAATCGCAAAACCGAATAAAGAAATCAACAAAACCGACCTTCGCCCGTAACGGTCACTCAAGTTTCCTAAAACAGGTGCAAAAATGAACTGCATCAGCGCATATGCAAAAGTGAGCCAACCGCCATAAGTTGCCGCAGTACTGATATCCGTGTTTACCAAACGCTCTATAAGTTGTGGTAAAACAGGATAGATAATTCCTAATCCCGCCGTATCTAACGCCGTAACGATTAAGACAAATAGGATCGTCTTTTTCTGGGATTTTGCCATTTAAAAATTAAACGCATTTTTTTGCTTGCTGTTTGATATGGAGACGAATTTTTAACGTGTTGCCAATCCATAAATATCCGAAAAGTTATAGAAAGTACACAAATATTGTATCTACCAATTTGTCAACGACTTATGGTTTCATGCGTTGTCGATGTTCAAGGTGCGAAATCTTATGAATAACCAATCTCGGAAGCCTGAATTTGGTGGTCGCCTTTAAAAATTGCTTTTGGAACGCATCTGGAAAAAAAGTAATTTGATTAAGGATTCGGTATTCCAAGCCGCACAAGAATTGGGTATTAGTTAAAATTTAATAAGTAGGTGGCCTCACCGCTTGGAAATAGCTGTCAAATTGTTTAGTTTAGTATCAACCAATTGTAGGAAACAAATCTCTCCAGAAAAACAATAGACGACTAGGATTTGCTCACCAAGTAGTGGAGCGCTCGTGGAATCGTGGTAGAGGCGTCGATAGTTATCGTCTGATGAGCGATTGATCCGTTGTTGACCCATGTATAATCGAATTCTTTTGTGGCTGGTGACGCTAATTGCATCCGGTACGGCAGTTTACTTTCTACGCATGGCAGAAGTCACATCGAAACCTCTGGGATGGGCCGCACTGCTGATTTTGCTGTTGTTGAACGTCTATTACTACTTTTTTTCTAGTGATTGGATAAAATCAAGACGAGGAAAAAGATCTAAAAGGAATGCTGATAATCGCTAAAATGTATCCGCCTGGTGAACTACCTATTTGATTACTGAATAATACTTCTATAGTTCTGCAGATAGCGGTCTTTTAAGTTCCCTATGATATCGGCAGACCGCTCTTCTGGGCGTCTACTGAATTTTCAGATGTTGACCTTGCGACCTCAACCGTTTTTATTTTCGAAAGCACAAAGTAGCGTGTGTTATTTGTTTTGAGAATGGGATAAATTTCATAAATTGGTGCTACCAATAACTTTATCCTGTCAGACAAAATGAATAATTTCCTTATCGTGTTTGTTGTTTTTTGCAACTTTTTAGTCCTCTCAGTTGCGAGAGCACAGGTTCCTTCCCAATTGGGTTATAGTACAATTGTGTTTCAACTGCGCGGGGATTATCCTGAGGATCTCGTATTGGAGGGTTTTGGATATGGAAATGCGTTGTATGGACAGGGAGTGTTAGATCTTCAAAAAAAGAATGACTCTACCTATTACACCAGCTTTCAGAATCCAGTCATTTCAAGCTATTACCTCGTGCTCAACGGAAATTATTTTGCCACTTACATCGCTCCGAATAGAAATGATACTTTAACCATATCATTCGATTCAACCCGAGACATACGTGTCGATTATCGAGGCGATAATAAGGCACTGTTTGATCATTCAGCGAAGTATGTGGAGATAATGGAAAACTATTTTTTTATCAACAACGAAATCGATAGTTGGACTAGAAAGGATTTTGCTATTAGTAACGCTCAAGAACTTCTGGACTACACCAAAGAGAGAATTTCAAAAAAAAATGTTCATTTACATTCTGAGAACACTGTTCCAGCAGTCCTTTCCGTTGGCAAGGAAGTTATTGATGTGTCCGAACTTGGTTTTGCTATGAGGAAGAAAGATCAGTTGCCTGATGGCGGATCCCTTGAAGGTCGCTTTGATTTCTATAGAACTATTTTCCGAAATAATGCCAGTTTACTAGGGATGGACCGTCCCATGTCAAGGAGCGTTTATCAATACATCTTGAGTGATTCCCTGCTGAATCTGCCCAATCTCTCAAAAGTGGGGCCGCACCGGTTTGAGCAAGATTTGGACGCTGTTTTTCAAAGCAGTTTAGGCGAGTCACGTCAGGCATTTTTTGAGCATTTAATAGCCATAGCCTACTTGAATTTGCTGGAGGGCGGAAAATCACTTTCAGCTTCTGAAAAGTTGGATGTGCTATCTTACTTTACCGATTCTGCACTTAAAGCTAGTATCATTTACAAGAGTGAAATGAATTCAAAAAATGTTTTAACAAGCAATGTCAACTATCTCCCTTTTGACAAGAGTGAACCGAATGTTTTCAAGTCGTTGATCTCAAGGTATAAAGGGAAAATAATCTTGATTGATTTTTGGGCAACCTGGTGTGGACCCTGCATCCAAGGTTTTAATGAATTAAGGCCACTAAAGGAAAAGTTCGCTGACAATAAGGACATTGTATTTTTATACTTGACCGACGAGAGCTCAAATTATAATTCATGGAAGGGTTACACAGAAAGACTTGAAGGGGAGCATTATCTGTTGAGTAAGGAACAATTTGATTTGATTTACCAAGAAAAGAAGCTTAAGGGTCTTCCACACTATATGCTTATAGACTCAACTGGTAATATTAAGTATTCACAGACAATGCCAGAAGAGCTATTGTCTACCATAGAAAGATGGATACAGTCTTCGCGTTAACCATCAATAAAGATAGGCGTTTTTTAGGCCAGATTCAGCACCATCCTTTCTGGAAACCAGATGACCAACCGCTGAGCTGTCACTCGCCAATTAGCCAACGGCGGCATCGTCCATTTTTTCTTACTATTCCGCTGGGCCAGATAAATGAGTTTCAATAGTGCCATATCCGAGGTAAATGCCCCTTTGGTCTTCGTTACTTTGGGCACCTGACGGTGGAATCCCTCAATCGTATTGGTCGTTTAAATCAGTTTCCGGATGGACTTATCGTAACGGAAATAAGTGGTTAGACGATCCCAGTTCCGTTGCCAGGAATCGATGACCACTTGGTATTTAGCATCCCATTTCTCCTCCAATTCATCCATGCGAAGTTCAGCCTGGTCGCGAAAATAGGTTTGAATTGTTTTGTACTAGGCCACATCCCGGAGATCAACGGCTACTAATCTAGAAATTCCTTGCTCCACCATGGTGACGCCATAAATGATATCCGTGCTGGCGATTGTTCTTTTGTTATGGGATACGATAATGAATTGTGACTGCTTTGAGAATTCCCTAATAATATTGTTGAATTTGTCAATATTGGTGTCGTCTAGTGGCGCATCCACCTCATCAAAAATACAAAAAGGTGCAGGCTTGAGTAAATACAGGGAGAATAGCAGCGCTGTGGCGGTGAGCGTTTTTTCTCCCCCGGAAAGCTGATTGATCGACAACGGTCGTTTGCCCTTTGGTCGGGCGATAATATCGACATCGGATTCCAATGGGTTATCCGGATCACTCAATACCAGGTCGCATGCATCTTCCTCGTTAAAAAGTGAACGAAACACCTTGACAAAATTTTCCCGTACCGTATTGTAAGCCAACATGAACTTGTCGTTGGCGGATTGGTCAATTTCGTTAATAGTATGGAGCAGTGAGCCTTTGGCTTCCAGAAGATCGGCTTTTTCCTTTACGATAAAACCATGTCGCTGGTTCATGTCATCGTATGTTTCTTTAGCCATTGGATTGATCGAACCGTAATCATCCAATTGTTTCTTTAGCTTTTTACATAGAAGTTCCAAATCAGGCGCGGGTAGACGTTTTTCGGGGATTTCCATTTCCAGAAGATCCTTTAAGTCGATATCAAATTCTACGGATAGCCGCTCCTTCAGCCCGTTTAAATCGATCTGAAGGTCGGTTTTACGATCTTTAAACTCGGTAATCAGCCTGTCCGCCAAATCTCTAGATTTACGTAATGTCACCCATTCCTCCTCGACCTCATGAATAGCCTTCCGGGATCGGTAGAAGTCATCCTCGGTGTCTTTTAAACCCGATTCCAACAATTCCTTTTGCGCATACATTTCACCCAGGTCCGTGTCATTATTGTCTAGATTGAGCAGGGCATCTCGAAGTTGTGAACTGATCTGGTTAAATTCTGTGGTGAATTTGCGGGTTCTCTCCTCTAGGAGATCTTTTTGAGATTCCCGGAATTCTAGATCGCGCGCCAATGAAGCGACTTTATTCTGCTGTTGGTGGAATTGAATATTTTCTTGATTGAAAATAGCGGTTTTTTCCCTGAGTAATTCACTAATATCACGATACGTTTGCTCCAACTGGTCTCCTTCGACCTGATTCTTTTCTGCTTTAGACTGTAACGTATTCAACTCCGGTTGCGCGGTTTCCAATTTAAGACGGATGTCCAGCAATTTCTGCTCGATTGTTGCCTTTCGGCCACGGCTGTTTTCAATGAAAGAATGGTATTGTTCCTGTCTGGCTCGAAGACTCGTTTGCTTGTTTTGCAAGACATTTAGTTGTAGACGTTGTTCGTCAATCACCATTTTTTGAGAACGACCGCGGAGCTCATGAAGCTGATCATTTAGCAAGGTTAATTCGGTCTGTTGTTTCTCATTGTTTTTCGTCAAGCTATTAATTTCCTGTGCAAGTTGTTCCAGGTTTTTCGCCCGTCCGATACGCTTCCCTTCGAATAACCCCACCGAACCACCACTGATGCCTAACTGGCTGATTGAAAATAAACCGTCACTTTGAAGAATAACGCGCCCATCGTCGGGAAGAGGAGCGGAGAGGGGATGACCGTCCTCGGATTTAAGCAAAAAGACTTGGTGCAGTAGTTGCCAAACGAGTGGTTGGTAAGTCTCCTCCACACGGATAGCGTCTATCGCAGGAATGAAATTTTCACCAGATTGGGATGGAGTATTTGGCGGTAAATCCCGTATCGCTTCTAGAATAAAAAAATTGGCACGTCCCTGTGAAGAATCACTTAAGAGTTGTATCGCCTGAGCTGCTTCCAATCGACTTTCCACGACATAATGGTTCATTACCGGTTCTAGGTAATTTTCAATAGCGACTCGGTAATCCTGCTGACAGAATAAAATATCAGACAGTAAAGGAGGTGTCTTTTTCCATCCGGCATGCTTTTTTAGAAACCGAATGGATTCAGGGAATCCTTCCAAGTTATCAACCATTGATTTGGTTAAATTATATTCATTTTGTTTTGCGTCGGCAATTCGACTCTCCTGTTGCAGCCGGTCTTTGGTTTGTGTAATTTCTTCTTCAATGCGCTGAATTTGTCGCTGTAACTCCTCTTCATGACGCATGCTTATATCAAATTGTTCCTGCTGATTGGCGAGTTGTTGCTCTAATTCGAAGATTTTGAGTGTGCATTCACTGCGTTCACTTTCTTTGATTTCGGTATCGTGAACCGAACGGTCACACTCCTGCTCTAAGGCCTCTTTCTGTATGGACAACACGGCCAGTTCTTTTTCCAGCGCATGCGTTTGATTTTGAATCGCTTGGTTTAGTGTTTTGAAATCTTCGTGCTTTTCGCGCGCAGCGCGCTGCTGCTCCTGAAGACGGTCAAGTTCGGTCTTGGCTATCCCCACATCACCGGTTTGATCTTCCACAACCTGTTTTTGTTCAAAAAGCTCTTCGTTCAATCGTTTGATTTGATAGTCCAGGTGTTCGATCTGCCCTTTGTCCTGCTGTAAATCTTGTTGGAGACGAGTTTCGCGCTCTTTAAGGTGTTCCAGGTGCGCATTTTTTAGCTTCTTCTCCGACTCGTGATTTCTTATTTTAGTTATGTATTCTTGCGTCGTTTTTTGTTGCTTAGCAAGATTTTTTTCTTTCGTTAATATGTCCTCTTTTCGGACTCGAAGTGCTGTTTCTTTAGCTTCCGTTTTGGCGACAATCTCCTGCAGTTCACGTTGATGTTTAGCTTCTTGGGATTGAATTCGATCCAGTTCGGCTTGAAAATTTTCCAGTTTATAATACGTCAGTGCTATGCTGGACTCACGGTATTGCGCCTTCAGTTGAAAATAGCGGTCCGCTTTCTTCGCCTGACTTTCCAGCGATTTGAGGTTTTTATTGATTTCCAATAGAAGATCATCTACGCGAGAAAGATCCACCTCGGTATCCTTAAGCTTACTTAAGGTTTGTTTTTTTCGAACTTTATATTTCGAAATTCCGGAGGCCTCTTCAAAAAGTTTCCGACGGGAATGATCTTTATTGTTGATCAACTCGTCGATCATTTTTAATTCAATGATCGAGTAGGTATCCGAGCCAATTCCTGTATCTAAGAATAAATCAGTAATATCCTTTAAACGGCATTTCACATCGTTGAGTCGGTATTCACTCTCACCATTCCGATAGAGTTTCCGGGTGATCGTTACCGTAGCGAAGTCAGTAGGAAGGATGTTTTTTGTATTGTCAAATGTTAACGACACTTCCGCTAGGTTTGCAGGCTTTCGGTCTTTGGTACCGTTAAAGATAATATTTTCCATCTTATCCGAGCGCAAGTTACGCGTACTCTGCTCGCCAAGAACCCATCGCATCGCATCGACCACATTCGATTTTCCACATCCATTGGGCCCCACGATTGCGGTCACGCCTTCGTTAAAATTGACGGTTACTTTATCACCGAAACTTTTAAAACCTTTAATTTCCAGCTTCGTTAATTGCATGGGTTATTGTCGTAAAAAAATGTCTGCGAAAATAAGCAATTTCCCCAATGCTTGGAATAAATACTCGGAATAACGGGGAAATAAGTGATTTAGTCGGTCAGCGGTTTACGTAAATAAACATATAGATCTCCTTGCTCAGTCTGAATCCTGAAAACGCCTTTTGCGCCGCGTAAGTAAGCACTAATAGCGGTGAGTGCCCAAGCCAATGAGGGGTTGGCTTTCAATTCCGGTTCAGTCAGATAAGTGAAGTCGTAGAAGTCACCGTAGTTTCGAATAATATTCAACTCCTCTTGTTCTTCAGGTGCTCGGGCCGGTTCATGCCAGCGCCAGGTCCATTTATTGTCTTCTTCGCTCAGACGACCGACAATTTGGAACTGGAATGTAACGACAGTCTCTTGGGCTTGATAAAAATTAATCTCGGAAGTCTCCCAGTTAACCTCGTAGCCATCATGCTTGCCGAAGCCGTATTCAGCTTTTAAACTCTCTTCTTGATCGCTGACGAACTCATGCGCCTTTTCATGCAATACACGAAAAGAGTCGTCCAAATTTGGCGTTGCTAAACTCATTGGGCTAATATAATTATAGTTCGCAAATAAGAAAAGCCCGAATAATTCGGGCTAATCACATTATGGATGTATTAAAAGCTGCTTAGTTATAAAAACTATAGGAAAGTTCGAGTGGATATTTAGAATCGTCCTTACTTCCGTTCAGTATAAAATTGTAATGTCTTCCTTGCACTAAATCAAGATTGTCAACTTTCGCGACGGTTTCCCCATTTTCATCGATTACGGTAATGATCGCCTGTCCCGAATTTGCCGGTTTGAATAATTTCGCGATATCCACCGTTTCGGTCGTTTCATAGGCTCTATCGGTCAAACCTTCGATTTCCTGATCGCCTATTTTTAAGCTGACCTTCCCCACATCATGACCTAGATGTAGGAACCGAACGCCTGATTTAGTGCCCAGATCCTCCAATCCTTCGTCTGGTACGCGGATAAACTCCGGATCATCAACTGTGCCGTAAACAAAGCAGCTATAATAGACGCTATCGGCGAAAGTTAAGCTGGTGTCAACAATAACTTCCGAGGATTGTCTGTCAAGAATTTCCATTGTTTTGTTGCCAGGAATAGCTAAAAATAAAGAAATGCCCTTGTAATTGGGATTATAATCAGTCATGGGACTACCGTTGATTACATATTGTATTCCAGTAGATTTCGGGTAGAAATTGTAAAGGGATACTGTGGGTAAATCTGGACCGTCGTAGTCATCGTCTTTTAGACAACTTCCCAAGGTCATGATGACTAGGGGAAGAATAAAGAGTAATCTGTAATTTTTCATGGTTTTGTGTGTTCTCATTAAGTTAAAATCAATTTGAACGTTCTATAAGGAGAACGCACGGAATGTTCACCGTGCTACAGGGGGAAGAAAAAAATTATAGAGCAGCTCGGCGTGGATCCAATCGCTCATCGCCTAGCTGACGAAGAAAGCCTTTCACCCCGAGTCGAAGTATTTTTGCGGACTCCTGTGCAAAAACGGGCACCAACTCCACCAAATGGATGTCCGGCCTGTTCTTTCCGTCACTGGTGGTCGGAGGAATTGTACGGTCGATTGGGGGGACGACCAGGAAGGCATCCAAATCAGAATCCGCACTGATCGTCTGACCCATCCGAATAATTTGACCGATTTTGAATGGGCAATCGTTTCGAAGATGGTTGGCCAGATAGCCAACGACATGCCCCCAGACAGGCTCATTGGAACGCATCTGCAAGTAGAGTTCGGTTTTGCGTGGTTGTTCGGGATGCGAAGCAAAAGACAACCCATAGGAGAAGCTGGTTAAAGGACGTTCGGCGGTCTGTTCGAACAGCAATGTGTACACCATGGGAAGTTTCTTTTTTACGCTTTTCTCCCGGTATACCTGTGCTTTACTCGTCAAGGTTTCCTGTAAGGCATCCCGATAATGCTCTAAAGAGGATTTGAGGAAGTCTGGTTTTCTTAATTTCATGATCAACGCGTCGCTTTCAGAGCAGCTAATCTAGCCATTTAATGCAAAAATTTCAGCTTAGTCTGTCAAATTGACCTAAAAATAACATTGGAATGTTCCTTGTTGTGTCAAGCGAAAGAACTAACGAAAAAGAGAAAAATCATATGCAAGAAGAGAAAGGTACTATTTCGATCCACACGGAGAATATATTTCCGGTTATTAAAAAGTTTTTATACTCCGACAATGAGATTTTTTTGCGGGAGTTGGTATCCAACGCAGTAGATGCTTCACAGAAGATCAGACGATTAGGGTCGTTGGGACAGTTTGGCGGTGAAGTGGGCGACCTGACCGTTGATGTTCGGTTAGACGAAGAGGCCAAAACCATCACTGTTTCAGATCGTGGTTTAGGCATGACTGCCGAGGAAATAAAAAAATATATCAATCAAATTGCTTTTTCAGGCGCGACCGAATTTATGGAGAAATTCAAGGAGGCCAACGACGCTAACGAAATCATTGGTCGTTTTGGACTTGGTTTTTACTCCGCTTTCATGGTCGCTGATAAAGTTGAGATTGACTCTCTTTCCTACCAGGAAGGCGCTGAGGCTGCTCACTGGACGTGTGACGGAAGCACATCCTATGAGATCGCAGCAGGCACGCGAACCGAACGCGGTACAGATGTGATCTTGCATATCAACGAAGAATCTGCGGAATTCTTAAATAACGCACGTATTCAACAGATCTTAGATAAGTATTGTAAATTCTTACCCGTGCCCATCCGATTCGGCACCAAATCTACTTCCCAAGAGGATGGCGAAGATGAAGAAGGTAAGCCGAAATACAAGACTGTAGAGGCTGATAATATCATCAATAACACCCACCCAGCATGGACGAAAGCGCCGTCAGAACTCCAAGACCAAGATTATTTGGATTTCTATCACGAGCTTTATCCCCAGTCTATGGACGAACCGTTGTTCTGGATTCACCTCAATGTTGATTATCCGTTTAATTTGACAGGTATTCTATACTTTCCAAAAATCAAAAATGAATTGGAGATTCAGCGTAACAAGATTCAGCTGTATTCTCGTCAAGTCTTTATTACCGATGAGGTTAAAGATATTGTGCCTGAATTTTTGATGTTGCTCCAAGGTGTCATTGACTCACCTGACATCCCATTGAATGTGTCCAGGTCGTTTCTACAGGCCGATGGTAATGTGAAGAAGATTAACAACTACATCACGAAAAAAGTAGCCGATAAACTGAACGAAATCTTTAAATCGGATCGAAGTGGCTTTGAGGAGAAATGGAAAGATATCAACTTATTTATCAAGTACGGCATGTTAAGCGACGAGAAGTTTGCGGAAAAAGCGAAAGACTTCTGTTTGCTTGATAATGTGGAAGGAGAACATTTTACATTTAAAGAATATTACGAGAAGATTAAAGATATACAAGTCGATAAGGATGGCAACATTGTTTATCTCTATACCCACGATGTCGCCGGACAAGATGGTTATATCACGCCTGCTAAAGCAAAAGGATATGATGTACTGAACTTGGCCGGTCCTTTGGATACCCACTTTACGGGTTACGTCGAGCAAAATGGAGGTGAAAAGCTACAATTGAAGCGCGTTGATGCGGACGTCGTTGACAAATTGATTCCTAAAGATGAAACGATCGAGCTAAGCATCAACGAAGACGAAAGTAAAAAGGCGAGTGAAGTTTTTGAGAAAGCCATTTCAAGAAGTGATATGAAGGTCGAGGTAGACGCATTGAATGCCGACGATCTACCGGTTTCAGTCACGATAGATGAGTTTATGCGCAGGATGAAAGATATGGCAAAAACCGGAGGGGGCATGGGATTATACGGTACTTTTCCAGATAATTATAAAGTAACTGTTAATGGTAATCATCCGTTGGTTAGACGCATCCTAGATTCACCCGATGAGCAGGCTAGCCAACTGGCCAAGCAAGCTTTTGATTTGGCTTTACTGTCCCGAGGACTGTTGACAGGTGCTGAATTGACCGCTTTTGTAAAACGTAGTGTGGGGATGATCTAAATTGGGATTAATCCATCGCAAAAAGTAAAAGAGCTGCCTTGTTTTTGGACGAGGCAGCTCTTTTTTCAAGAGCACCAATTCTCGAACGTTGATTGGAACCTCGAATGCACGAGGATCTTAAACCTTACGTTCATGGGTACACCGGTCCGAATGAGAACCAGATAGCTACAATACTGTACCTGTGGAGCTACAAAAATTATAGTTACGGGTCTCTGGCTGCGCCTTCGTAAAACGGCTTTATCTTCAAAAAAGACAGTTTTTTCTCAAGAACGCCTTCTGCCGGATTCGCGAAAAGACCAAAGTATTTCTCAAAGAGCGGTTCTGCGCTTCTACGTGGCATTTATTTTGCATAGTCTAATAATCACAACCCAATAATTATCATGAAGAAAGTAGTATATCAGTTTTTGTTAGCCGTTTTGGGCTTGGTCGTATTTCAAGGATGTCAGCAAGATGAATATGTCGCAGGAGTAACCCCGTTGAGTATTAAAATTACAGATGCACCAGGGCAGTACGACGCTATTCGATTGCATGTTAAAGAGATTGAGGTTAGGACATCGTCAGAAGTGTTTACGATTCCTGTTACCGTTGATGCTTTTAATATTTTGGATTACAAAATGGGAGAGTTTCTCTATTTAGTTGAAGATTTTGAGCTGCCCTCGGAACGTTTGGATGAGGTACGTCTCATCCTCCATCAGGAGGGGAATGTGGTGGTTGTCGATGGTGTAGAGCATCCGTTGACGACCCCTAGCGCCCAAAGTTCGGGTTGGAAAATCAAAATACAAGATGACCTTATGCCGGGAATAGCGTATACGGTAGCCTTGGATTTTGATGCGGCGAGGTCTATTCACACCACAGGAAATGGAGAATATATGCTTCATCCTGTCGTTCGCGGATTTTCCGACGCATTGTCTGGCGCCGTGCGCGGCCAGGTGACACCAATGGAGGCGGTTCCTGCGGTCTATTTACTATCACAGACCGATACGCTGGCTGGGACACTGGCAGATCAACAAGGAGAATTCTATTTTCCTGGTGTACCTGATGGATTCTATGAGGTCGCCGTGCATCCTACCCATCCCGGATACGAAAATTTGAAGACGGAGGAAATTGCTGTTTCAGACGGAGAAATTACAGAAATATCGATTGAACTTTCGCCAAAGGACTCCATCGCTGACTGGGAATAAGTTGCATCATGGCGTGAACCACGGACAATTTTAATCGATCCCTATTTCATAAATTCGATGTCCATTTTCTCTATAATGCCGTTCCGCTATAGCTTCTCTTGTCGTCTTCTGATTACTTCATGTTTTGATCGAAACTTGAAAGCTAAAACAACAACAGCGTTACTCCCAAGAAGGAGTGCGCTGTTATTGTTGAAGGGGGAGAAATCACCGCCTGATCATGGCCCATCGCAGAGACGAAGTTTTTATATTTTTTTCAGCAATGGCATACCAAAACCGGGCGTCGACGGGGGGATTAATTTGCCGTCTCTGACGGTGTACCCGGAAAGATCGACGTCATCAGAACTGCTCGTTACGCCTTCGATGGTCACTGTGTTACCTAACCCACCCGCTAAATGCGCAGTATAGTTGGTTTTTAGAAGGGAACCCCAAGCATGTGGTGAAGCTTGCGCCCCAAGTTTTTTGAGCTCGGGCATCAGTCGTCGCCAATTGGTGAATCCGAGTCCTTCGATGTCTGTCAGGTGAACGTCCAATAGCTTTTGCTGAATCAGTTCCTTTAAGAATGGTTGATCGGGATCCGCCTCGCCATCCGCTAATAATGTTTCAATGCCTTCTCCTTCTAGGTAAGTGCGCAGTTTGCGATAATCTTCAACGGTTTCGTGAAAAGGTTCTTCTATCCAAAATAGGCTGACCCCGGAAATGCCTTTAAGATAATCAATAAACTGGTCGGCAGAAAATCCGTTATTACCGTCTACCAGAATTCCACAATCAGGAAAAGCTTCCGCTACGGCCTTGGTAACTTCGACATCGCGCTGCAACCCTTTTTCAAAGGGCGTCATCCACTTATGGCCACGGCCAATTTTCAGTTTAAACTGTCTGTATCCTACATCATAGTCGTAACGGCATTCCTCCAATATGCGATCAATCCCCGCGGGTTTGTCGGCGGGTTCCAAATCATCGAAATAGATCATGCCGCTGTAGTAGTCCGTGATGAGCGGCTTTTCTTTTCCCAGTAGCGCGTATACTGGTTTTTGTAAAATCACCCCCGCTAAGTCATGAAGCGCCATATCAAAGGGGATATGCCGATCCTGTAGTGTGCCGATCTTGGTCGCAAATACCTCCGAGACTTTTTTTCCAATAAGTTCGTTTGTCATCTTTTCAGCGTCCTGTTTTGCGCCTCGGAGGGAGGCCCATCCAGTGGCACCTTTGTCGGTTATTAAGCAACATATTTCTACAGTTGGGCCATAACCATGGAGGTCCAGGCGGGCATTTTTTCCGACAAGACGGGGGTATTTCAGCTCTACGGTTGAAAATTTGATGCTCTGTATTCGATGGTAAGCTAGCTCCTTGTCGTCTACTGTTCTATCCATGAGCGAGGTTAAGTCCATTCCGTGGCTGTTACCATTGAATAGGGTGGCTGATGCAATACCTACATTGAGCGCTTGTAAAAATGTTCTTCTTTTCATATTTGGTTTTTTAGTATCATTAGAGGTATGATGCTCATGAAGATGGTGGTGCTACTGGTCAGCGCTAAACGTTTTGGTTATCCTTTGCTTTGTAAGCGTGAACGCGCCCGTCCATCGGAAAGCTGATGGGTGAGGTTTTGATTGAAACGGTTACACCGAAAGTTCAGGTCCTATGTCAGCTAACAGTTCTGTTTAATTACCTTCATGCCATCCAAATATATAATATTTATACCCAAACCTCCAACTAGTCAGGTTGTTGCCTTTTGCAGTTCTCCCGATTTTTTATTCCGTGCACCGGTAAGAACCTTCACAATAGATGTCACCGCATGGGCAAATCGCACAAACCATAACTTAAAATGATTAGCCAATTTAGCATCAATTAAAGCTAAAATACACGCCTGAATTAGCGTTATTGCTTGATAAACATGCTGCATCGCCGTATTCTTTTCTACAGGGCGTCAGATAAGTTTTATTGGCAAAATAGCCAAATGAGCGTTATTGTTTTGAGAAATGTAATATTTAGGTTACTGTACTATAGATGTACAAATGGACGTAAACTCATCTTTGTGCTTGCGCATTTCAGAAATCGAAATTAACGGTGCAGGAGCAGGTTTGTGAGACAGAGTGCAAAAAAATGATCCGTAAAACTACTTTTCTTAAGCAGCGTGTTGTTTCGTTATGCCCCGCACGGTTGACGTGTTCGTTTTGGCGCTCTAATTTTTGTTCGAGGTGTTTTTCTCGGAGGAGGTATAAATGAAAAAGACTGTACCAATTTTATTGATGATACAGCCTTTTTTGGGTGAGTAATGGGGCTCGAACCCACGACCCCTAGAACCACAATCTAGTGCTCTAACCAACTGAGCTATACCCACCGTGATTTTGTGATACAAAAGTATCACTAATATCGATATACTCCAAATGTTTTTAATCGAATAAATCACTCTTGTGCTGAAAAACCTCATTTCTAATAAGATACTTTTTTGAGAAATGTTTTCCCCGGCTTGAATTGAAAGGAAAATCAGGGGATCTGCTGCAGAAATTATGCGGTACAATCGTCTAAAGGACGTGAAATTCAAGATAAAACGCCAAAACAGTATTCTTTTAAGTTAAGTACATATATTTAAGGTTATGTAAATTAATCAATTGTTTTGATTAATAGAAAAAATACAACAATCCATTGCGGTTAAAAACTTTTTTGACTATTTTCAAAAGACTTAACCAACACACTCGTGGCTATTTATCATTGTGCTGATAGACATGAGGTATTAAAAGAGAGGAGTGCCTGCTATGGAACAAGGAGAACTCATTCGGAAATGTATTGATGCCTGTAAAGTGTGCGAGGACGCTTGTCGCGAATGTGCGTTTGCCTGTTTGCAAGAAAAGGATGTGGCTGCATTGCGAACCTGTATTCAAAATGATTTAGAATGCGCTAGAATTTGTGCTACCACCGTTGATTTGTTGATTATGGATAGTCAATTTCGTTCAGAAATAGTCGCGCTTTGTATGGCAAGTTGTGAAGTTTGTCAATTGGAATGTGAAAAGCACGCTGAACACATGGAGCATTGCAGACGCTGCGCGGAGGCCTGTGAAATTTGTTTGGAAGCGTGTCGTCAGCTTGCGGCATGAGCGTCTAGCCGAGAAGAAAATTCTTTAAATTAACCGAACCAAAAGTAATTGTAAACCGTTGTATTGCGATGTACTGTTGCTAATAATTATTAATGTGAATAGGAAACTATGGTCTCGAAGAATATTTTGGTTGATTCCGCTTTAATCGGTACCGTCCATTTTTACGCTTATGTTTTTAACACCAAAGATGGGGTGATAGGCTTTGGATTATTCCCCGACGACGGTCCCCGTCCGATATTTTATGTACTCCATGAGAAAGGTGCTAAAACAACGCTACGTTTTGATGAAGAGCTGATCCATAGGATCTGTGAGCAGAGTCGTTTCAGTACGCAAGAACGTCGTATGTTATTCAAAAATTTTCTTGAATACAGTTCCAGTCTCGAACATAAGATAGCCAAGTTGATTTTTAAGGATTTAAAAATGGCTCACCTAGCCGATTCTCGTGAAGTCGTTCGATACAAAAGGCTGTATGTTCATTATAATAAAGACAAGACGCGTGATCGTGCTACAGACAAGGTTCATTCTTGATTCAATTCTCGAAGTATTTTTATGGCGGTTTCCATCTCCTTCGGATTCAAGTGGCCGAAACCAATCCGCATCCCCTGCAAAGCGCTATTTTGATAAAGAAGTGTTCGGGGAATGAATAGATTTCGTTCGATGGATCGTTGAGCCAGACCGAGCAAACTGATCGGTCGTCGCCACCGAACCCAGATAGCCAGTCCACCAGATGGTGTTTGAAATTCGACGTCCTCACCGAGCTCATTTTCGAGTAATTGAGTCATCAGATCTCTGCGTTCTCGATATACTTTGAGTGATTTCTTCAAATGTCGGTGGATAGCTCCTTCCTCAATCATTTCTCCCAAGACTTGTTCCATCAATACATCGCCTTGTCGATCAATGATGCCCAAATGTTTTCTCATTTCTTGCATAAGATTGCTAGGGGCGACCACAAAGCCCGTGCGAAATCCCGGAGCTAATGATTTACCAAAAGAGCCTACGTAAATAACGCTGCCATGTCGATCATTGCTGGCGATCGGGAGGAGAGGATGCTTGTCGTATTGAAAGTCATAATCGTAATCGTCTTCTACAATAGCGAACCCAAATTCCTTGGCGAGCTGCAAGAGCTGAATGCGTCTTTGCGCACTCATACTCACCGTTGTGGGGTAGTGATGGTGTGGGGTAACATAAACCAGACGGACCGGCTGTTTGCGGCAGATATCTTCCAACGCATTTACATCGAGTCCTTCGTCGTCTATGGGCACGGTTTGTATTTGGCTGCCGGATTTTTGGAAAATCATATTGGCAGCGAAATACCCGATCTCTCCAACCACCACGCAATCCGACGGGGAGAGCAATACCTCGGAAATGATATATAAACTCATCTCGATACTTCGGGTGATCAGTAAGTTACCGCTATTGATCGGAAGACCGCGTGTGGCCCCAATATAATCAACCATTTGCTGTTTAAAATATTCGCTTCCATCGTGGTTGAAATAACCCATTTTGCTGCGATTGCTTTTCCGCTTCATGTTCGAGCTGTAATAACGCGAGAGGTCTTCGATTTGGGTCAGACGGATATCCGGCGTGCCATCGTTAAATTGAAGAATTCCAAGTATCCGCTCAAACGGGCTATCCAAGAGCGTGGTTTTTTGGTACGGAAACGCCGCCCGCTCTGGATACTGAAACCGTTGATCCGTAATGGGCAATTGTGGAAGCTCAAGTGTCACGAAAGTGCCCTGGTTCGGTCGAATATCCACCCATCCTTGTGCGTACAACTCGTCATATACCGCTGTTATTGTGTTTCGGTGTACTTCAAGTAGACAGCTTAATTGTCGTGTGCCCAGTAGTTTAATCCCGGCGGCTAGCCGTCCAGACGCTATAGCGCGTATCAATTGGTTGGCAATTTGGAGGTAAAGCGGAGTCCTGCCATCGCGATCAACGTGTATCAAACTTTTATAAGGAATATCAACCGGACTAATCATATTCTTGAAACTGGCACCATGAAACCATCCGGTAAGGTACTACTTTTGTGATAAATCAAAAAAAAATGCGAGCAACTATTGAACGAATCGTTGAGAATCCTGAGTTACATGCGAAATGGTTGAATACCCTTTCTTTTATGGAGAACTGCGGGGCGCGAAAAATTTCTGCCGGGGAGGACCGGGTGAAAACAAGCTTGCTTCAGCTCAAGCATGCCGCTGAAGAACATCGGCATGCCTATTACCTAAAAAAACAAATCGGAAAATTAGGGGTAACTGGAATGGAGCATTACGAGCTGAATCAACTTTTGGGAGGATTTCATTCGCAACATTATTTACAAGAGTTGGATGTATTTGCGTGTCGCTATTTGAAAAATAACTTAGGCATGCAAGCGTCCGGTATTTCGTTTGGAGCTTATTTATTGGTGACCTATGCCATCGAGGTACGTGCGGATGAGCTGTATCCGGTTTATCAGGATGTACTTAGTCAATTTGGATCCTCCGTGGTGGTTAAATCTATTATCCTGGAAGAAGAAGGACATTTAGAAGAGATGATCACCCAGCTGCAAGCGTTCTCTCCAAATTGGCAACAGTATTCAGATGCAATTCTAGCCCACGAAAAGGTCCTTTTTACCCGATGGTTCAACAGATTGGCCTTGGAAGTTAATGATGGAAATATTGCAACAGACGCTGACTGAAAGACTTCGGGCTATCGATGAACAAGGGCGGCTTCGCTGTTTGCCCGGGCCGATCACCGCTGTGGACTTTTGCTCAAACGATTATCTCGGTTTAGCCCGGAACGGATCGTTTCACCGTCAGATGCGTCAGGTTTTGGAACAACATGACGCTGCGATTTCTGGACCAACCGGGGCTAGATTAATCAGTGGAGATTGTCAGTTAGTTATTGAATCGGAGCACTACATTGCTGCGCAACACGGCGTGAAATCAGCCCTACTACTCCCTTCGGGATATATGGCAAACCTCGCCCTGTTTTCTGCCCTGCCAGCCCGTCAGGATACGGTAATACTGGATGAATATATGCATCGATCCGCTATCGACGGTGTTCAGCTCTCGGGAGCCCGCAGATGGAAATTTAAGCACAATGACCTGGCACATCTGGAAGAGCTATTAAAACGCAATCCGGGACGGTCCTGGATTGGTGTGGAGAGCTTATACTCCATGGATGGAGATGTTGCGCCGCTGAAGGACCTGATTTGGTTGTCGGAGAATTATCAGGCGGGTCTGATCGTTGACGAAGCGCACGCCGTTGGGGTCTTCGAGCGTGGACTTGTGAGTCAGTTCGGATTGCAAAATCGAGTTTTCGCAACGCTCGTTACTTACGGAAAAGCGATGGGGCAGTCTGGCGCAGCAATTCTAGGTTCGGATCATTTGATACACTGGCTAGTGAATCGTGCGAGTCCAGTGATCTATAGTACAGCAGTTTCGGCGTATCAATCGATTTCCATCCGAACGGCGTATGAATTCCTGGCAAGACATCCGAAGTTGACGATCGGACTGGAAGAAAATATCCAGTATTTCAGGACGCTTATTACTGTTCCAAATGCACATAAACAAAGCCCGATTCAGCCGATTTTTTTGCCACCCGGATCCCGAGTCGAAGATCTGATGAGCGCATTGGCCACGCATGGATTGCAAACTTATTTTGTCCGTTCGCCATCGGTGGAAAAAGGAAAGGAACGGATTCGTATCTGTCTACATCAATATAATAGCCGGGAACAGATCACATTATTGGCCGAATTGATCAATCTACATATATAATGGACAAACAATTATTTATCACCGGAATCGGAACTGGTGTCGGCAAAACGATTGTTTCTGCGGTACTGTGTCGATTATGGGGAAGTAGTTATTGGAAGCCGGTGCAATCCGGTGATTTGGAAACCAGTGATAGTATGACGGTCCAGGAACTTTTGAGCTCCTCTACTACTATTTTACCCGAACGTTACCGCTTACAAACGGCCTCATCACCACACGATGCTGCCCCTCGGGATGGAATGGTGTTGCGGCTGGATGATTTCAATCTACCCAAGCACGAGAAAAATCTACTAATCGAGGGAGCCGGTGGATTGCTCGTTCCTCTGAATGAGCACCAGTTAATGATTGACTTAATCGAGGCCTGGAATATTCCGGTGATCCTAGTGTGTTCGGAATACCTCGGATCGATTAATCATAGTCTGCTCTCTTTCTGCGCCTTGCAGCAGCGAAATATACAGACGGCCTATGTAGTACTTAACGGAATACGAAGCGAGTCCACTGCGCGGATATTAAGAAAATATCGGCCGGTCGGGTCAGGCCTCATTGAGGTGCCATGGCTGACCCATCTCTCATCCAAAGGCTTAGATGAGGCAATTGTAAACATTAAAATTAAAAATCAAGATGAGTTTAAATGCAAGTGATGGCCGGATCAGACACGATTGGAGCCAACAAGAAGTAACGGATATCTACCAGCGTCCGTTGTTAGAATTAATCTATCAAGCAGCCAGTCTGCATCGTCATTTCCATCCGGCGAATGAGGTGCAGATATCAACGTTGTTGTCGGTGAAGACGGGAGGGTGTCCGGAAGATTGCGCCTATTGTGGACAGGCCGCGCGGTACCATACTGATGTTCAAGTGCAGGCCTTGCTGCCTGCTGAAACGGTGTTCGCACATGCCCGTAAAGCCAAAGAGATGGGGGCGACCCGATTTTGTATGGCGGCGGCCTGGCGTGAGGTTCGAGACAATCGTGATTTCGATCGAATAATTGACATGGTGAAAGGGGTGAATGCGTTGGGGATGGAAGTTTGCTGTACCCTGGGTATGCTGAGCGAACCCCAAGCCCAAAAATTGCAACAAGCCGGACTCTACGCATATAATCATAATTTGGATACCTCAGCGGAATATTATGAGGAGGTGATCACGACTCGGCGATTTGATCAACGTTTAGCGACTATCGAAAATGTAAGAAAGGCTGGAATGACGGTCTGTTCAGGAGGCATTATTGGACTCGGTGAGCGTATTGAGGACCGCATCGGTATGCTACGGACATTAGCCAATATGGAAAAGCATCCCGAGTCTGTGCCCATTAATGCCTTGGCCAGGGTGGAGGGTACTCCGCTTGCCGATCGATCGAAGGTTGAGGTTTGGGATATGGTCAGGACTATTGCCACGGCAAGGATTACGATGCCCTCCTCGATGGTTCGTTTGAGTGCAGGACGAATCGAGATGAATGAATCGGAGCAAGCCTGGTGTTTTATGGCGGGGGCTAACTCCATATTTACAGGTGACCGTCAAACCCTTCTTGTGACGCCGAATCCAGGCGTTGACGAAGATTTGATGATGCTTGAACGCCTCGGTCTTAAACCTATGGAAAGACGGGAGGCGGTATGCAATCCTGGATAACACGAGATGTTGCCGTTAACTGGCACCCCTATTCGCAAATGAAGACCAGTAGGCACCTGCCGATCGAACGGGGAGCGGGAGCCTATCTATACGATACCGATGGCAAGGGTTACTTGGATATGATTTGTTCGTGGTGGGTAACCCTTCACGGGCATGCCCAACCTTATATCGCGGAAAAAGTGTATCAGCAACTAACCACCTTAGAGCAAGTGATTTTTGCCGGTTTTACGCATCCGGGGGCTATCCATCTTTCCGAACGGTTATTGGCCTTACTGCCCCAAACCCAGCAAAAGGTGTTTTATTCGGATAACGGCTCAACAGCCGTGGAGGTTGCGTTAAAAATGTGTATTCAATATTGGCGCAATCAAGGACGTCGAAAAAATAAGATCTTAGCTTTGCGAAATGGCTATCATGGCGATACCTTTGGCGCGATGGCCGTCAGTGAGCGAGGACAGTGGACCGCTCCGTTTTCAGACCTGTTGTTCGAAGTCATTTTTATAGATGCACCTACTGAAGAGAATTTCTCATCCAATCGAGCGATAGTGGAGGCCCATGCTGACCAGTTGGCTTGTTTTATATACGAACCGTTAGTCCAAGGAGCGGGAGGAATGTTGATGCATCAGGCTGCGGATCTATCGAACTTGATGAATCTGTGTCGATCATTGGGAGTCTTGATGATCCAAGATGAGGTATTCGTTGGTTTTGGTAGGACGGGCAGTTTGTTTGCCGCAAATCAGCTAAGCGAATCGCCAGACCTGATGTGCTTCTCCAAAGGCTTAACAGGTGGAACCATGCCCATGGGTATTACGACGTGTTGCGCGCAAATTTATGAGGCTTTTTACGACGACGATAAGAAAAGGGCCCTATTTCACGGTCATTCTTTTACGGCCAGTCCTATTGCCTGTGCGGCGTCCTTGGCTAGCATGGATTTGTTGTTGCAGCCAGAAACCCAAAGTAGAATCGATCGAATCGGCGTTATGCATCAAAAATTTATGCAGGAATTGATGCATAACCCAGCGGTTGAAAACCTGCGTCGGGTCGGAACCATTATGGCGTTTGATTGGCAAGGCCGACAAAAAAATGCCTATTTCAATAATTTTGGAGAATGGATTGCAGCACATTCCCTGAAACGAAATCTTATACTAAGGCCATTAGGTAACGTCCTGTATCTTCTTCCTCCTTACTGTATTAGCGATCAGGAGCTCGAATATACTTATCAGAGCATTAGCGAGATGTTGGACGAAATTTCGGGTTAGAAATACGCTAATAAGATGGAGACTAAACGATAGTTGTTCTTATAGAAGCGTATAGTCTCTATGGCCCATCTTAGGCGTTGTGCAAGTCACGACGCCGCTAGCTGGAAGCTATATTTTAGGAAAGGGGGTCGTGCGCCGCCTTTTCCTGAATCAGGTAAACACAACGCTGTTCGCCGGCTAAAATATGTTGGGTGCGTTCGATAGAAACTTCGGTTCCCAGTAAACGTTTAAAGTTTTTCAGTTCAGCTCGACAGAACTGTTGACAAACACTGGCTGCAGCACATATCGGACAGTGATTTTCAATAAAGTAATAATTAGCACCTTCTTTTTTCCATTCCGCCATGTATCCTTCTTCACATCGGACCTCCGTCAGCCGATCCAATTTTTCTTCCAGCTTCGTAGCACTTTCTAGTTTTTTTTGATAGCGGGCATAAGACTGCTTTTCCCGATCCCCAATCAGCAGTCCAAGCGCATTGTCGCCGAGTAAGTGTTTGATTGACTGCAACAATTGAACCGTGACCTCAGCATGGGTGTCAGGAAAGCGCGCTTGCCCTGTGTCTGAAAGCGTATAGTGTAAGCAAGGTCGTCCCACGCCACAACCAAAGGTCGATTTTTCGACTAATCCACTACCTAAGAGTCTAACGAGATGCTGTCGAGTACCTTCTTTGCTAATTTCAAGCCGGTCGGCTATCGCCGCGACATCCATTGCCCCTTGGGTTTTCAACAGTAGAATAATACGATCACTATTGTTTTTAACTGAATCCAATGAATAACTTGTTTAATGCTATGCAAATTTAAAAAAAATATATGACTATTTGTCTGGTTAACGTATCAAATTTAGGTCTAAGTCTCCTTAGGGTCACCAGAAGGGATCTGTTTTTATTTTTATGAGAATAATTAAACAATATAATACTTGTTTTATTGATTCCCTTTTTTAAATTTGTCCTGTGAAATTTTGATAAATGGAATATATCCTGCCAAAACTCTTGTATTCGTTCGATGGATTGGAACCGCATATAGACGCCAGAACCGTGGAGCTACAGTATGCCCGTCACCATCAAGAAGATGTTGATCAGCTTAATCTTTTGTTAGGCGCATCAGGTAGTTGCAGAGTGGCAGATCTGGAGCAGATACTCAGAAACATCAGTCAGTATGATCAGGATGTGCGCAATCATGGGGGAGGCTATTACAATCATTGTTTGTTTTGGTCTATTCTTTCTCCGGAGGCTAAATTTACGCCTGAGGGTGAACTGAAGCATAAGATCGACCAATACTTTGGAGGACTGGAGGCCTTGAAGGAACTGATACACCGCCAAGCTGCACAGTGGGTGGGCTCGGGATGGGTGTGGTTACTCCTCCGATACAACGGTACATTGGCTGTTTCAACCACGCCCAATCAAGACAACCCATTGATGGATATCAATTTGTTCAGTCAAGGATATCCTATACTCGGTATCGATCTGTGGGAGCATGCGTATTATCTCAAACATCAAAATCGAAAACTGGATTATCTGAATGCCTGCTGGCGCGTTTTGGATTGGACGAAAATAGAATCCAGATATCGTGAAGGTCAAAAAAAACTAACCGAATGGAATCGAGTACGATAAAATTAACTTTTTTAAGTAGACCCACTGGTCAAAAACGATCAGTGCATTGGGAACATAAATAGAACACTATGAAAGCATTGATATTTAACGGAGCATTGGACCGACGACCACACTCCACCGCTCATCGAATTACCGAATACTTAACGGAAAGGCTGAAGATTCACGGTGTCGATACAGCTGCATTTCATGTCGCTGATTCTGGTGTGCCTCTTTTTGACGCTAGTTTAAATAAAATCCCTCGAGCCGTGGAGGTCTTGAATCACCGATTTCGTGCAGCGCAATTGCACCTTTGGTTGACACCGTTGTATCATGGCAGCATGACAGGCGTGATGAAGAATTGTTTGGATTGGCTAGAATGTTCCTCCAAACTACCCTCACCCTATCTTACAGGACACCGAGTTGGGCTAGTTTGCTGGGCTGATGGTGTGCAGGCAATGCAAGGCGTAAATGCGATGGATTCCGTAGCAAAGGCATTGCGTGCTTGGACTTTACCTTATTCGGTAGCGATTCAAAAGAAAGATCTTTTCCAGGAGCAAGGGGCAATCGCGATCGCCTACCGCGAACGTTTAGATCGGATTGTCGACCTACTGGTGGAGGGGACGCCAGGAATTATTTCACAGTCTACTTTAGACGATGACGCCAACTCGATGGATACGAACACTTGATAATGACAACTAATGCAAAATCTAATGGAGAATTACACCCTTATTTTTAAATCACCGTTAAAGATGCTTCTTGATAGAAGAACCATTTTTGAGCTATTGGCTAGAAAATTTCCCGAGGTTGGTCCTTGTTCGATTGAAATGGATGACAAGCAATTTTTTTTGAATGTGCCCGCATCCCGTCGAATGGAAAATGAGATTCAACGATTGTTATTGGATCATGGATATAACGTTGCGTTCGTAAGAGCCAAGGCATTCAGTAGAAACGAAGCGCCCAATAGAACCGCTTGAATTTAAGTCTTGGTATTGTTTAGACATTCTGACGTCTCGAGATAGGAATGCTTTTTCTTTCGATTGCTTCCTAAGGACAGTACAGGATGGTTGGTTTTAGATTTCTGTTTATCTTTGAGCTAAGGGCGCATAGTACTGCTTCATTTTCAACCTAAACCAGATTTCTTTTCAGGGGTACGGTGCCTGGTATCAACCATCTCCGTATCCTCGATAGAAATCGATTCTGTTCTTCAGTACCATTTTCCCCTTATTATTTTGGATCCCTCAATGGATCGGTTCATAAAGGTGTTACTTAGTAACTCCGTTTCTGTAAGCTCCCCAGAACCTTGGTTCTGGGGATTTTTTTTTGCGCCGAGTAATTTTCCTTTTTTGTATTTTTGTTTTTCATTAAGGCTGATATTTATGGACCAACAATTTTTCGATTATACTTTTCGTTTAGCAGCTTCTTCGGAGGTTTCTATGATTTGGCAAATTTTTGCTGACGCGATTCGAAAGCGAAAAGAAGAAGGGAGTGATCAATGGCAGGATGGCTATCCTAATATCGATGTTATCGAAGGTGATATTGAAAAAGACAACGGATATGTGGCGCTGGATCCAACGGGTCGATTAGTGGGGTATTTAGCGCTTCTTTATGACGGTGAGCCAGCTTATGACCTGATCGATAGCAAATGGTTGACTAATCGTCCTTATGCGGTCGTTCATCGTATGGCGGTAAGTCAGCAACCTCGGATTAAAGGTTTGGCCACCTGGATGCTTAGTCAAGCGGAGCAGATCAGTCTTCAAGACGGTTATCTAAGTTTAAAAATAGATACCAATTTCGATAATACGGGAATGCTTCGTGTACTCGAAAAAAGAGAATATGTCTACTGTGGAATCGTTCACTTTCGAGGCGGTGATCGTCGTGCTTTTGAAAAGAAGCTCGATAGCTGATACCTTCCTAGCCTCCCGGAACTTTGCCAACCCGTAACATGAGTTTCCAAGATACGATCTTAAGCTCATCTTGCTCTCCCCACTGAGAGATCAATTGACGTTTTAGTTCAGGCATGGGGTCGAAACCTTCTTGTTGAATGAATTGCTCGGTGGCGGACCAACTGCGAATGTGTCCTATTAGATCGTCTAGGCTTAACCGTTTTCGAATACAAAATTCAGGGGGCTCAATTTCTCTAAAGGGAAACGATATGGTGGTATATTCCTGGTCTAGTAAATGAAGTTCTTGTGGCCAATAAGGACCCAGTGTATGACGCCTAAACTCCAGTATGGTCTTGTCGATTTTTGGAAGAATCTGTGGGAGACTATAGGCCCATATTGCCAGAATACCATGCGGTTTCATAACCCGTTTGGCCGCGGCATAAAAAGATTCGATGTCAAACCAATGAATGGCTTGTGCGACCGTTATCAGGTCAACCGAACGGTCGGAGATATCCGGTTGGTCGGCGCGTTCTATTTTATAGTAGACGCTTTCATGGACGAACGCATTTGCAATCTGCGCTTCATTCGGATCGGAAGCATGTACGCGAGTGAAAAAATCGGCCAGATGAATAGCCGCTTGGCCATTCCCAGTGCCACAATCCCATGCCAAATCATGTCCGGGGGTTAGGCTGTTGAGAAAGTCATAGAGTTCATGGGGATAAGACGGCCTAAACCGAGCGTAGTTCGATGCCTGTTTTGAAAAAATATCGTGGAATATTCCCATTATATTACTTCATGTCAAGGTGTGTTCGACGATGGATAAATTTAGGTGATTTAAGCAGTAACTTCAAGTTTTTTCGGCGTTTTGTTCAGCAGTTTGACAAGGAACTCTACCGAATAACAATTTAATCCGAGATGGTTTAGCATTATGACGCATAAGGCCCACTATGGGGCGCGTCTACTTTCAGTCTGCATTGTAACAAGTCCTCCGCATCGATGCCTACCAAAAATGGGGTAAGATAATCCAGCAGCTGATATAACCCATTCCTGTTTTTTCGTTTCGTGAAAAAACGTATTTTAGCGGCAGGTCTAGCATCTTATGAGGTCAACGGTTCTTAACCCTTTGATTTTTAGAGATACAGGCTGCAATTTGATAACCAATTAACAAACATATGTATCTTGATCTAACGGAGGAGCATCACGCTTTTAGAGGAAGTTTACGTGATTTTATTCAAAAAGAAATTCTACCTCGAGTCGACGATTGGGAAGAGCGGGGAGAAAT
>JBQDCW010000020.1:0-70318 GCA_052092145.1 Sphingobacterium sp.
TACAAATTTAAAATTACTTATTAAATCTGTCTCCTACTAAAGGTAGCAACTCCATTTCACTTTTTTCCTTGTTTATCACATTATGGGATATAGGAAAGCGGTAGTCCTTCAAAATGTTGCGCGTTCTTTTCCTGAAAAGCGATATGGCGAAGTCCATGCAATTGTAAAAAAGTTCTATGCTTGCTTTGTCTCCTATTTTGCAGAAATTATAAAAAGTGTCTCTGCTCCCGCAGAAGTACTTGAGAGGAAAATAATATTTGAGAATTTGGACTTGATAGACCAGTATATAAACTCCGAACGAGATGTAATTGCCTGTTTGGGGCATTGTGGCAACTGGGAAATGTTAAGTTTCATGCCATACAAAATACGCCATGAAATATATGCCGTTTACAAACCTCTTCGGTCTGGGACAATGAACAGATTAATGATTAAACTAAGGTCACGTTTTGGTATGAAGTTGTTAGCTGATAGCACCGTTGCGCGCCATGTTCTATCTAACGGCTCACACCCTGCCGTATATCTTTTTCTCGCTGACCAATGTCCACGCAAAAAAGAAGAAAAATATAGGTTTACGTTATTGAATCAACAAACATACTTTTTTTCAGGCATGGAAAAACTGGCTCGCAAGGGGCGGACGGCAGTTATTTATCTGCACGTTACGCAGCTATCTAAAGGAAACTACAAAATAGTCTGCGTACCGATATGTTCCAATGCAGCACTTACAGCAGATGGCGAAATAACGCAAAAGTACGTTGAGCTGTTAACGGAAAATATTAGGGAAGAGCCATACGGTTGGCTGTGGACACATAAGCGCTGGAAACGATGAATATAACGGTTTACATACTCGCAATCATATTAATGGTAATGGCGTTCATATTGATAAGCTGTATCGCTTTTCTGTGGATTTTTCTCATAACCGTTTTCGAGGACTGATTGTTAAACGCAAAACAGAAAGTTAGAAAAGCATTTGACGATGAAATATTTATTGGCTTGAGCGAAATGCCGCTGGTATCGGATTTAAAAAAGACACTAAAAAACACAAAGGTTTCTTAACTTCCGTTCATCTCTTTCCTGATTTTTTCACGGTGTTCTTTTCCCCATTCTCCTATACTATTTATAAGGGGCTGTAATGACTGACCGTATTCCGTCAACTCGTATTCAACCGTGATGGGTTTGGTGTTGAGTTGCGTTCTGCTGATCAGACCATTCAATTCTAATTTGCTCAATTCTTTGGAAAGCATTTTTGGGCCGATCCCCTCTACCATACGCTGCAATTCGAGATAGCGTTTTTTACCAGAGGCCAACGCAGCTATCAATAGTACGCTCCATTTACCCTCAAAAACATAAAGGGCATCCTTCACAGAATTGAAATGCTGCATGCATTCTTCTGATATTCTGCCGTTGACCAGTTTTTCTCCCACGCGTCAAATTTACAAAAACTTTCTTCAAGGGAAGCACTTCCCTTGAGGAAAGTGATAGTACACATAGGTAGGTTATGGGGTAATTTCGCGGAAGAAATTTAAAATATATCATGATGAAAAACGATCACAAAACAACAGGTTTCGTGCAAATAAAGACAACCGGAGCACCGGAAGTATTGGAATACGAGCAAATAGTCCTACCGCCTCCTGGAGCCAATGAAGTGCAGATTGCTCAACAGTCCATTGGCGTAAACTTTTTCGATATTTTCTATAGAAATGGCGCTTTCCCGGCGGATAATTATCCGGCCATCATTGGATTTGAAGCTGCAGGCATAATAAAAGAAATTGGTTCCCAGGTCGTAGATTTTAAGGTAGGCGATTCTGTCGCTTATTATAAAACATTTGGAGCTTATGCCGAAAGCAGAAATATCGATCAAAATGAGCTATTCAAACTCCCGAATAAAGTTCCATTTGATTTGGCCGCCTCGGTCATGATAAAAGGACTCACTGCGCATATGTTATTGAAACAAAGTCATGCATTAAAAGCTACTCAGGTGGTGCTCATTCATGGTATGACCGGAGGTGTGGGCAGCATTTTAAGTCAGTGGGCAAAAGCTCTGGGAGCACAAGTTATCGGAACGGTAGGAAGTGAAGCGAAAAAAAAGGTTGCCAAACAGCGAGGTTTTACACAAGTGGTTGATTTGAGTTCGGAAGATTTGGTAACTGCTGTTCATACGTATACCCATGGGAAGGGCATTGATGTTTTTTATGATGGTATCGGTAAAACCACTTTCGAAACATCCTTATCTATATTAAAGGATGGCGGAAGTGCCGTCTTGTACGGATGGACATCGGGGATGCCCGAGATCGATAAAGCGCTGATGACACGCAGAAATATCAAGTTTGCATTTGATGCCTTGAATGACTATCCGCTATATCAGGATAGAAGTGGTAAAGGACTGGTTGAAATATTTGATCTGTTGATGAATAAAAAGATTGTTTTGGACAGGCCTATTGTTTATCCATTGCACAAGGCCGTCAATGCGCATGCCGATATAGAGTCCAGAAAAACAACAGGCAGTGTGATATTGAAGCCGTAACCCTTGGATATCTAAAAAACAGAATTGGAGTTAAAGTAGTTGTTGATTTTGTTCATGTCCAATTCTGCTGCGTTGGGCAGGAGAATTGATTTTATGCTGCCCTAAATAAGGGGCATCAAGTTTGTTTTCTATAAATGGTTTAAATTCGGGATTGACTGTCGTTCTATTTCGATAGTTGTGATTCTGTAGATCAGTGTTTTTTAAAAACGGGATTGAAAAATAACCGGATGTCTTTGACAAAAGAGCTATCTTACTGCATGAATTTAACGGGATACCCCGGACACTGTTATGAAATCCGGTTTATAATGTTTATTCAGTATTTAAATATTATTTAAGGGTGACAGAACTGACCATGCATGATCCTTTTCAGCTCTCGAAATCTTAGTACCTTTGGCATTTCTATTGCAAAAAAAAATCTACATGCGCATTCAAAACGCCTACCAAAACAATCTTAAAAATATCTCTTTAACAATCCCAGAAAACCAATTAATTGTGGTTACAGGACTTTCCGGTTCCGGGAAATCTTCCTTGGCAATGGGCGTGATTGGGAATGAAGGCTATCGGTATTTTTTAGAGAGCTTGCCGGCTTACAATCAACAAAATTCAGTCTCGATACCAACAGCCGCGGTAGATGATATCGCTGCGCTTCCGCCGGTCATCAAGGTAGAGCAATCCAAGCGTTTTCAATCGATCAACGCTACGTTTGGTACCCTATCTGAGCTGACGCCCATTTTTCGGATTTTGTTCGCTCGGTACTCCGCAGCAGAAAGCATGAGTAAGTCCCAGTTTTCGTTCAATCATCCCAAAGGCGCTTGTGGGGAATGTCGCGGAATTGGTGAGGCCGAATATATTGATATCAATAAATTGGTGGGCGATGAAACCAAAACCCTACGCGAAGGAGCCATTGTCACCACTTTGCCCAACGGCTATATCGTGTATTCGCAGATTACCGTTGAGGAGTTGAATAAAGTTTGTGAAGCACATGGATTCAATGTAGATATTCCGTGGAAAAACTTAACGCCCGAACAACAAGAGGTGATTTGGAATGGTAGTGAACGTATACAGGTGTACTATGGAAAACATAGTTTGGAATCGCGTCTGCGTTGGGAAGGTTTTAAAGCGAAACCTCGTGAAATTGGTTATTACAAGGGGATTTTGCCGATTATGAACGCTATTCTTCGGTTGGATCGAAACCCAAGTATTCTTCGGTTTACAAGCGCTAAACCCTGCCCAAGTTGCCAAGGTGCACGTATTAAAGCGGAACATTTGAAGTATCGATGGAAAGGATCGAATTTTCAAGAGTGGATGGAGTTGCCTCTACAAGAGTTGTACGACAAACTCCAAGCAGAGCAATACCAGGCAGGAGAGCAGGTGTTGGTAGACAAATTGTGTACACCGTTATACGATTTGATCCGGTTGGGGATGGATCATTATTGTTTGGGTACGTCGAGCATGGATATTTCCAGTGGGGATGGGCAACGGATTAAGCTTATTAAACAGGTAGACAGTAGTTTGCAAGGTATTTTATATGTTTTTGATGAACCTTCTATTGGACTGTCGCCGGCCTATCAAGAGCATCTGTATGGCATTTTAAGACGTCTAATTAGCCGAGGAAATACGGTAATGGTCGTCGAGCACGATTTAAATTTGATTCAGCAAGCAGATTGGATTGTAGAATTGGGCCCAAAAGCCGGGATTCATGGCGGAGAGGTGATCTATAACGGTAAAGGGACAGACTTTCTTCTGGCAGAAGGTCTAGAGAGTCCAACACTTGTGGAATTGCGTTCTTTTGCACACGATTTGAATAAGGAACGGCAAGAACTTTCGGTAACGGACTTTTACCCAGCGGCAAAGAGATTGTCGGTAGTCAGCAGAAAAACAGCGGCCATATTAGATAGAATTAAAGCGTATAGTGAAGAAAAAGCACTGCAATTAGTCACCGTATCCGATCAACCGATCGGGAAAACGCCCCGTAGTAATCCAGCGACGTATACGGGAATGGCTGACAAAATTCGAGATTTGTTGGCAAAGACTGATGAAGCTAAGAGATTGCAATTGAAGAAAAACACCTTTTCTTTCAATAACAAAGCCGGACGTTGTCCTCGTTGTGAAGGAGGAGGTGTTATTACCCTTGCGATGAATGTGATGGGAACCGTTAATCAAACGTGTCCTGAGTGTAACGGGAAACGTTTTAAGCCGGAAGTACTTCAGGTACATTGGAATAACAAGAACATTGCAGAAATTTATCATTTGAGTCTAGCAGAAGCGTATGATTTCTTTCAGCATGAAAAGAAATTATCCGAAATTTTGGCTTTGATGCTGCGTTTAGGTTTAGGGTATATCAAACTTGGACAACCCTCTAACACCTTAAGTGGAGGCGAAGCACAGCGTATTAAACTCACCAAACACTTTGCCAAGCCCACCAAACAAACCGTCTTATTGTTAGAAGAGCCGAGTATTGGGCTACACCAACAAAATGTGGTACAACTACTAAAAGCCCTACATCAGTTGAAACAGGAAACTTCGGGGATTGTATGTTTTGAGAATCACGCTTTGTTTCAGTCGGGGTGTGATGTATGGGTCAATAATGCTGAAAGCATCGCTACAGTAAGCGGACGTATTCCCGAGCAATCAGCCACTGAGGTCATTGATATCAAAGGAGCACGGACTCATGCCTTGAAAGACATTGCTACTACTTTGCCTAAACAACAGCTCACGGTGGTTACAGGAATTTCCGGATCGGGAAAATCGTCTTTGGTGATCGATACCCTGCATGGTTACGGCTTACAGGAAATGAGCAAACAATTCTCGAGCTATCAACAAAACAGAGTAGGAGTTGATTACCAGTTTGAAGTAGATCATATTACTGGATTGACCCCCAGCATTTGTATCACCCGGAAAGACCAGCAGTTCTCAGAGCGTTCCGATGTAGCCAAGCAAACCGATATTGATAAGAGTTTACGTTTTGCCTTTTCGCGCAAAGCACAATATCAAGGCAAGGAATGGTCGGCCAGTCATTTTTCGAATGCACACGAATTAGGGAAATGTGGTGTTTGTGATGGGGTGGGACAAGAATTGCTTCCTGACCTGTCTAAAATAGTGCTGGATGAAGATCTGAGCATTGCCGAGGGACTCTTCGAGCACAACAAAGTTTTGTATTACTATGGGCAGGCAGGTGGACAATATATGGCAATAGTTAGAGAAATAGGTAAGATGTATGGTTTTAGTTTGCAAATGCCTTTCAAGGCATTAACTCAGGAGCAACGAGCGGTGATTTTCCATGGAATTCCCGAGAAAAACTGGGAAGGTACCTGGACTTTCGAAACCAAATCACGAAGGGGAACCCAACAGGTCAGGATGGTGTGGAAAGGCTTGTTTACCTATTTAATGGACGAATACTTTCTGACCCGTAAGAACAAAAACATTCAACATTTACGCGCTTTGTTAGCGCCGGAAGTTTGTCATCATTGCAAGGGCAGTGGATTACAACCCGAGCGTTTAGCGATTACCTTGGGCGGCAACTCGATGCGAGATCTGAAAGCGATGAGCTTACAAAAGTTTGAGGAGTGGTTGATAAATGTTCAGCCAAAGGATGCTGTTGACACGGAGTTGGTCGCAAAATTGTATGCGCATTTGCAACATACCCTAGAGCGGGCGCGTCAATTGCATATAGATCATTTACAGCTTAACCGAAAATCGAGTACTTTGAGTGGTGGCGAACAACAGCGGGTGTCGCTGATCAAACAATTGAATAGTCCGTTGCAAGGGATAACCTATTTGCTGGATGAACCTTCGGCAGGCTTATCCCAAGACAATATACCAGATCTGATTGTTTTACTGAAAGCCCTTGTAGCCAAAGGCAATACGGTAATTGTGATTGAGCACCATAAAGATATTATGTTGGCAGCCGATCATTTGGTCCAGATAGGTCCGAAAGCAGGAAGCATGGGGGGAGCAATCACTTTTCAGGGAACTGCAGCCGCTTATCTGTCTTCAGAAGTAGTTCATCCTTATCTAAAAACAGAAAGTAGTGCGGTACGCTTGCAGAAAGGAAAAGAGCATATTCATATCGAAGGAATAGAACGGCACAGTCTAAAACGTGCCCAAATCGACATTCCGGTAGGCGGTATTTCAGCGATAACAGGTCAGTCGGGTATCGGGAAGACGACTTTGGTAAAGGAGGTCGTCATGCCAAGTTTACAGCAGCATAAACCGGTGTATTGCACAGGCATCGATTTTCCGAAACAATATCAAGATATACATTATTTTGAACCGAAAAAATTACAAGCTTATAACAGTACGTTGTTGGTCGCTTATTTAGATATATTGAAAGTAATCACTAAGGTGTTTGCGAAGGAAACAGGTGGTACATCCAAAGATTTTTCGTACAAGACAAAAACCAGTCAGTGTCCTCATTGTCAGGGAAATGGTGTGGTGTCCACGAGTTTGGATGTCGCGGCTAAGCACATCGAGATTTGTGATGTGTGCAAGGGAAAACGCTATCAGAAAGCTATTTTAGCCTATACCATAGAGGGAAAACATATTGCAGATGTCTTGGCGATGAATGTTACAGAATTGTTGGATTGGATAAGCCCTTATGCTGGTACGGCGAATGCCGTACAGCAATTGCAAGTATTAAGCAATGTCGGTCTATCTCATCTGCGAGTCGATCAGACGGTAAAATCACTTTCTTCCGGAGAAAAGCAACGATTGTTGTTGCTCAATTGGCTGCAAAACAAAGCAAAAGATCAACTATTGATATTGGATGAACCCAGTATAGGGTTGCATTATGCGGATATAGATTTGTTGTACGAGGTGTTGACGCAACTAAGTGTACACAATGATCTTTTAGTGATCGATCATAACCCTTATTTACTGGAAAAGATAGGCGTTGGCGTGGTGTTGGCCTGAGGTAATGAAAAGGTGAGCGAGAATTTAAGCAATCGTAAAAGCTAATATTGAAGAGTGTAGGAAGCTGTTTGTTTTATTTGATCACAAGAAAATATATTGGGCAGCAATCTCTTCAAAGCCTCGCTAAACTATCCGGAACCCGCCCCTTTTCTCACCCGAAAAATGAAAGCCTTCAAAGTCGTTGATTTTGAAGGCTTTTTTGTGCGATGGAAATCCGAAATCCAATTTTTTCGTTGCCTGCGGCTGTTTGTCGAAATTTCCAGGTTCGAATACCAACATATTTTCAGATTCAGCGCTTGCTGCCCCAATTAATCCTTCGTAACTTTAATCTGCTTTACACCATTATTCACACTAACCAACACATTATGACTTTCAGCGAACGCCTCGCCAATCTCTCCGATAAGCCGGACATCATCATGATCATGACCGATCAGGAAAGGGCCACCCAGCATTTCCCGGAAAACTGGGAAGAGGACAACCTCAAGAGCCTTACTTTCCTGAAACAAAACGGCTTCAGCTTTGATCGAGCCTTTTGCAATACCTGTATGTGCTCGCCCAGCAGATCAACGCTGTTGACCGGTCTTTACCCGGCACAGCATCATGTAACACAAACCCTTACCAAAAACGGAAAATACTCACCAGGCGAAGTGACCCTGGATAGCGCACTTCCCAATGTTGCGCGAATGCTGGTCGAGGAGGGGTACGAAGTACATTATCGCGGCAAATGGCATGTGAGCAAAGGCATGGATGGCGGGAGTCCTGACCCATCAGATATTGCATTATACGGCTTTAAGGGATGGAATGCCCCGGATGCCGGGGAAGATACCGCACCCGAGAATTTCGGTGGTGGCTTTGCCAATCACGACGGAGATTACGTACAGCAGGCGATCGATTTTTTGAAATATGTAAGGGAACAGCGCGCCCAGAGAAACAGAAAGCCGTATTGCCTTATTCTCTCTCTGGTCAACCCCCATGACGTGCTTTGCTATCCCAGGGGATTCCAATATGGATACAACGAGAATTTCCTCAAAGGGTCGATCGCTCTTCCAGAGACGGTCAACGAAGATCTGGTCGCTAACGGCAAACCTTCGGCGCAGGCCCAGATAAAAACCACAGCAGCTCTGGGGCTGGGCCTGCTGAATACGCCCGAAAAGCAAACGAATTACCTCAATTTTTATGGGAACTTGCTTCGCCAGATCGACACGGAGATCGGCTTTTTTATCGACGAGCTATACAAAGACGTGAACGGGAGCAAACTAGCCGATGAGGCACTGGTGATCCGTCTTGCGGATCACGGCGAAATGGGGATGGCTCACGGCGGTATGCGTCAAAAGGCATTTGTAGCTTACGAAGAAGCAATGCGGATACCGATGGTCTTTTCGAATCCGATATTGTTCCCCAAAACAGATGCATATAAAGCCACCCAAAACCTGGCCTCGCTGATCGATATCATGCCTACAATCGCTGCCATTACCGGCGCCGCCCAACCTGAAGGCTTGCGGGGTACCAGTCTTCTGCCTTTGCTGAATGAAGACAAACCGGTACAGGATGCCATCTTATTTACATTCGACGATACGAAGGCCAGTGCTGCTGATAAGGCTAGTGTGGTCAAGGCCGCAAATCGCATACGGTGCGTGCGCACTAAAGATTGGAAATTTAGCCATTATTTCGATGCCCTTGGTGGCTACCCAGAAGAGTTTGAGCTATACGATCTGCGCGATAAAGAAGCGCTCGAATCTGACAACCTGGCACATGATCCAGCCTATATGGAGAGGAGGGTGGAAATGACCAAACTGCTTCAGCAGCAGATAAGGCAGAAATTGTTTATCCACCCCGAACCTTTTAACGAAACCGAATTCGTGGAGTGGTATCAAATGCAGCAATAGATGCCGTATGATTCAACACGATAAACTGCTAGCCACGGGGTAGCAGTTTATCGCTTATCACAGTACTACAAACAACAGTTGGATGGTCATTTCCAGCTTTAATCACCGAGCGTCCTTCGTGAATTTAGATAGGGTTCTGAAATTACCTTATTTAAAGGCCATTCATCTTCTTAAATTAGCGAATAAAGAGCACCGCTTTTGAATACTGCTCGCTTTCTGATCTATTCATAATCTACTTCAATTTTGTGTACATCGACATGTAGTCTCCAACAGCTACTTGATTCTTCAAGGATTGGTTGCCCATACAGATGCATCGGTAATAAAACCCACATCGTTCATGGTAAGCATGGCCACTACAACATGCGTAATTTCAGATGCTCTCAGTTTTTTATCTACATGCTCCGCTTCGAGCCCAAGCTTGTTCCGAAAATCTGTAATAACTTCGCTCGGATTGATCTGCATAACCCGAACATTATCCTTTCTTAACTCTGCACGCCAACATTCCGTTAGTCCGGTAAGCGCAAATTTACTCGCTACATAAGCCGAAGCATTTGCATAACCGCGAAGACCAGCTGAAGAGCTGATATTAATAATATTGCCTTTTTGTTGGCGAATAAATATTTTGGATGCGGCTTTACCAGCCATGAAAGCTCCTTTCACATTAATCTCCCAAATGCGTGTAAAATCCGCTGTGGTCGTTTCCGTCAGGCGATTGACATAACCAATGCCAGCATTGTTGATTAATACATCAAGCCCATTCCATTCTTTCTCAACAAAGTCAAACATTTTTTCAATATCTTCCTCCTTCGCAACATCAGCAACAACACCCAATACATTTAATTCCTTTGCAGTTTTATTTACAGTCTCACCGTTTCTTCCGCAAATAAGTATTTTAGCACCCTGTTCAGCCAGTGTTTTAGCCATATCATAGCCTAGACCTGATGTACCGCCTGTAATCAAAATTCTACTACCTTTTATTTCCATGTTCCTTTTATTTTATAGTTTATTTATTATCGTTATGCTCGTCTCATCCTAAATTGCCTTAAAACATTTGGGGATTGGTGAAGTTAGGGCTTTTAAGACACAAATTTGATTCGAATGACGAATATTCAATTGAACTGCGCTCGAAATTCTAAAGGCGTTAAACCGGTCTTATTCTTAAACAGTTTATTAAACCCTTGTGCGTGTTCAAAGCCCAGCTCGTAGGCAATTTCACTGACAGATAATTGCGTAGACGCAAGCTGGTCCTTTGCGTGTTCTATTAGCTTTTTGTGAATTAATGATAAGGCAGATTGCCCGGTGATTTGTTTGAGGTAATCACTCAAATATTTCGGGGTATAGTTTAATTGTGCTGCTAAAAAACGCACGGTTGGCAATCCGTTGTCTAACGCTTGATGGTTGATGTAGTCTTCGATAAGTGCTTCTATTTGGTCTTGGAGGTGATGATGAATTACGCTACGCGTGATGAATTGTCGGTTGTAAAAGCGGTTGCAGTAGTTTAACAATAATTCGATCTGTGAAATGACTACATCCTGGCTAAAGGAATCGATACGCTGTTCGTACTCTTCCCTAATCTGACGCAAAATATATCGGATAGCTAATTCTTCTTTTTCTGATAAAATCAAGGCTTCATTGGTCGCATATTCGAAAAAACCATATTCCTTGATTTTCCGATGCAAACCAGATGACCTGAAAAAGTCCGGATGCACATTCAGCATCCAGCCTTTGGTAGCCAGAAACTCTCCTGCATCCACAATATTGATCTGTTTAGGCGCGTAGAATGACATTATTCCTTCGTCAAAATCATAGATTGTTTGACCATATCGTATTTTGCCAGGGCAATCTTCTTTTAACAATATGATGTAGAAATCGCTGATTAAGCGGGTCCGTGTCTCCAATGTTTTCTGTTTGATATCTTCAAACCGATCAATACTGAGTAACGGGTAAAAGGGCTTCTCCGATTCATAAAACGCAGCAGCTTCAGCTATTGTATTCAGATGGATGGTCGGTATATATTCTTTCATCGTTGCACTAATTTACAAAACTATTTCGCAGTAATAGCAAGCCGCAGCCATGGCTACGGCTTGCTTGTGTCATGCTAACATGGCCAGTCTACACATTAGAATCGCATCGCTACAGTTTTGATCTGGGTATATGCATCGATAGATTCTCTTCCCAGTTCTCTTCCTACACCGGACTGTTTGTATCCGCCGAACGGTGCCTTTATGTCCAACTCCAAGTTGGTGTTTACCCAAACGATTCCTGATTTAATAGCGGCAGACATGTGATATGCTGTTTTCAGATTCTGGGTAAAAACCGAGCCGGCCAATCCATAATTGGAATCATTGGCTATACGGATGGCATCTTCTTCATCCTTGAAAGGAACGATTACGGCTACCGGGCCAAAGATCTCTTCTCTGTAGATGCGCATTTCTGAGTTTACGTTCGCAAAAAGGGTCGGTTCTACGAAAAATCCCGTGTCATTTACTTTCTTCCCACCCGAAACTACGGAGGCGCCTTCATTTACACCTATTTCAAGGTAATCACACACGCGGTTATAGTGTCTTTCGAAAGCCAATGGCGCAATTTGGGTAGCAGGGTCAAATGGCGATCCGATTTTAAGCCTAGCAATCTGTTCCCCAATAGTTGTTTTAACTTGTTCGAAAATAGATTCATGTGCCAAAATTCGAGCACCACATACACAAGCCTGACCAGTGCCTGCCGTAAAACCAGCAATTACATTAGCTATTGCAATATCCATATCGGCATCGGGGAAAATGATTGCTGCTGATTTTCCGCCAAGTTCCAGGGTCACTTTCTTCATGGTCTCGGCAGCATCACGAATAATATCCTTTCCGACCTTTGTAGAACCGGTAAACGATATTTTAGCGACATCCGGATGTTCGATCAAACGCGCACCAGCCTGGTCGCCCAAACCCGTCAGAATATTGACCACACCTGCCGGCAAACCTGATTCTACTAGTATTTCGCCAAAACGTAGTGAAGTAAGCGGCGCTTGCTCCGAGGGCTTCAAGACCACCGTATTGCCGAAAGCTATTGCTGGTGCTATTTTCCAGGCGGTTGCTAACATGGGGCCATTCCATGGGATTATAGCACCGACTACTCCCAATGGCTCACGAAGCGTGTAGGTAAATGAATGTCCGTCCGTTGGCAAGGTATCTCCGTTTATTTTGGTTATCCAGCCAGCATAGTAGCGAAATGCATCGGCCTGCGCCTGCACCAAGTGTTTTGAATGGGAGCGTATCATTCCCATGTCGTACGTCTGGATTTCGGCCAATTCCTCCACATTCTTCTCAATAAGATCTGCTATACGGAAAAGATACGCTGACCTTTCATGCGGCGACAGGTTCTTCCAGCTTCCTTCAAAAGCCTTCTGAGCCGCTTCTACCGCAAGGTCAATATCCGCTCTGCCGGCTAAAGCTACCTCACACAGCTTTTCTTTCGTACTTGGATTGATCACTTCAATCGTTTTGGATGAAATACCATTCACCCATTCGTTGTTAATCAACATTTTTTTAGGACTGCTCACAAATTGATATGCGGCATCACTTTCAGCACCGATTGGTCTTTGCATAATAAGAATTTTGTTTGATATAAAGTTCTTCCATTTGAACTTGCTTGCTGTATCCCATTTCCCGAATTTTGTATCCAAATGGCGGTTTTATACGATACCTAATTTGCAGGCAATAGCATCTGTGTAAGTTGTATACCTTTTCCGTTTTTCGCATCCTAATGATAACAGATATAGCGTTTGATGTAGGATTCGACAAGCTCACGTTCGGGACATTCGATAACTGGCTTTTATACAGATACTTGAAGCGTAAAAAAAAAGGTAATAAATTTGCGTAGTCGTTTTACTAAATTTATATTTATAGTCAAACCACTACAGGATGAATTTAAGACGAGACGTTTTTCAAGCTATCGCAGATCCGACGAGAAAACCGATCTTTATCTCACTTACAATACAATCCATGACATCCCTCGCCGTCGCTTCCAATTTTGACACAACCAGGTCAACAGTTTCAACCTGTCGACAGATCTTAACAGTATGTGAATTGTTGATTCAGGCGTATCAAGGACGGGAAATTCACGTCCCCTTAACCTGAACAAAATGAAAGCGGTTGTCGATTTTTTAAAACCGTTCAGTAAACCGCGGGATCAATAGGGCATAAATCAACGTCAAAAAATAACACTGGATTAAAATAGATACAAAATGAAAAAGAGAGACAAAATCATATATTGGGTTGCTACCATTTGGCTAAGTTTAGGAATGGTGTCAACTGGAATTGTTCAGGTTATCCAGATGAACGAGGAAGTTCAAAAAATGAACGAGCTGGGTTATCCCGCTTATTTTCTAACTCTGATTGGTGTTTGGAAATTGTTAGGGGTGGTGGCAGTTCTTGTGCCCAAGTTCCCGTTGATTAAAGAATGGGCGTATGCAGGTTTTTTCTTCCTCATGACTGGTGCAATTTTTACGCACCTCACAGTGGGTGATGAATGGGTCGCCTATTTTGGCCCCGTATTGTTGCTCGTTCTCACGATAGTCTCTTGGTTTTATAGACCTAAAGGGCGTAAATTTCCAACATACTGATGATGAAAACGAACTGGCATCCGGGCGGACAACTGTCCTAATCGTGGAAAGGGGCATTCAAAGCAATCCAAAATTCCCTAGCGCGCTGGATGTATAAATAACAATCGGGTTAAGGAACTTAAGGGAAAATGGACAGACGTTGCGTATTTTTGATTTGAAGGATGTACTTTAACCAATTAAGTTTAACGTGAGGAAATCAATAAAACGAGTATATATTTTTTTTAGCATTTCCTTGCTAATAGCAACAATAGCGATTTTATATATGCGTCAATCACAATTCGGAAAGGCACCCAGAGGCGAGCGACTTGAGCAGTTGCAATTATCCGCTAATTACAAAAATGGAAAGTTTCAAAACAGACAGTTGACTCCAATGGTCAGCGAAGGCTATTCCATGGTAGGTGTGGTGTTCCAATACATTTTTGGTCGGTTTCCACGCACCATACCGACCGATACTATCCCATCGGTAAAAACGGAATTGAAAACTTTATCGCTTACTGAAAATGTTTTAATATGGTTCGGACATTCTTCTTACTTTATCCAGCTTAACGGCAAACGTTTTCTGGTCGACCCTGTCTTTAGTGGCAATGCTTCACCAATTCCGAACACGAACAGATCGTTTAAAGGCACGGACATTTATGCTGCAGAGGATATGCCAGAAATTGATTTTTTGCTGATTACACACGACCATTTCGATCATCTGGACTATCCAACCATCATGAAATTAAAACCCAAAATTAACAAAATTATTTGCGGTTTAGGCGTGGGTGAGCACTTTGAGCACTGGAAGTTTGATCGTGCAATGATTATTGAAAAAGATTGGAATGAGCGTGTTGAGATTGATGATAATTATACGTTACATACGGCGCCTGCACGGCATTTTTCGGGCAGAGGCTTGATCAGAAATAATACCCTTTGGCTTTCGTTTGTCTTGCAAACTCCTGGTATGAAACTGTATCTTGGTGGTGACAGTGGGTACGATACCCATTTTGCTGAAATCGGTAAAAAATTTGGAGGGTTTGATTTGGTGATTTTGGACAATGGTCAGTATAATCCGGCTTGGCAGTCCATTCATATGCTACCCGAAGAAGTCTTAAAAGCCGCCGAAGATTTAAAAGCAGAACGGCTGTTCCCGGTGCATTCTTCTAAATTCAAATTGGCCTATCATGCTTGGGACGAACCATTAAAAACCATCAGCCAACTGAACGAAGAAACATACCATGGGCCATTAGTCACCCCAAAAATTGGGGAAATAGTATACCTGAATGACCGTACACAAATTTTTACGAGATGGTGGGAAAATCTGAATTAAAGTTTGGTTGCGACAGTTCTGGTGAAACACCTCTCAAACAGCATAGCCAGAGCTAGTCATGCAATGGTCCCAAATCAGCGGATGTTTCATGACGAGATAGTCGCGAATTTATGGATATCACCTTCTTGGCGCATTTTTTTCGCGTCGTCTCGCACAGACAAATAGACGCTGTGATATTTTGAGGCTATAGTATATTATTCACGTTTTTTTCGGCATTGTACTGAAGACACAAACCGATTGAGCCAGCGCGTCTATTTAGATTATAATACCGTATTTATATTCTAAATATGAAGTATTGTAGACCTCTTCGTCTTTAATAAACGGCCAGCGCCGGTTTACGGATTAAATATGAGTAGGATAAACACGGCAAACAATACCAGATGCATAATACCCACCAATGGCGTGGTGCGTTTCCCTAAGAAAGTCATCACGCTCAGCAATAACGTAATGACGAACAGTATGGTTTCTGTAGCGGTCATCCCGAATACAACGGTTTTATCGGTAATGAGTCCGATAATAAGTACGGCAGGGACCGTCAAGCCCACGGTTGAAACAAATGCGCCATGACAAAGATTGATAGCCCTTTGGAACTCGTTATTCCAAGCCGCTTTCACCGCGGTCATCGACTCAGGCGTAAAAACAATAACAGCAATCAAAACACCCCCCAACAATTGGGGGAGATTCGCGGCTTGTATACCATAGTCGACTACGACAGCCATGTGGTGTGAAAGCAAAACAATAGGCAAGATCATAGCCATTAACACGATGGAGCGGATCCATAATTCGCCTGCACGACCATTTGTTGTTTCATTATCGCTACCCTCCGGCAGGCTTTGGATTAGCCTTTCTTTATAGGGGATGTCCATCGAACCTATTTTAGGCTGAACGTATAAATGCTTGTATCCTTTCATCTGCAAAAAGAGAAAAAATCCATATAACAAAGCAATTAATAATGAAAGTACAATCGCTTGTGTAGGACTGAATATCCCGCCACCGGCACCTTGAATATAGTTGGGCAATAGCAATCCGATTCCTCCCAACATGATGATCATGCCGAGGTAGGTCATCGTTCCTTGTGCGTTGTATTCCTGCTCCCCATATTTCAATCCACCTAGAAGTATACACAATCCGATAACCAGATTCATGATAATCATCATTACTGAAAAAATAGAATCCTTGCCAATGGTTGGATTTTCTCCGGGCCCCAGCATCACCGCGGCGATTAGAATAACTTCGATGGAAACAATGGACAACGTGAGGATGAGCGTGCCGTAGGGTTCCCCTAATTTGTAAGCTAGGGCATCGGCTTCCTTGACCACACCGAAGGCAGCACCAATGATGGTCAATAGTAGCAGTACAAAAACACCAATAGCTATTGTCGAGCTTAAGGAATTTCCTAACAACGAATGCCCAAAAAGTATAAAAAAAACAACAACTATCCATACGGCTATCAGCCGGATTCGGGTTTTTGTCGGAATTACCTCCGCTATCGATCTTTTTACCTGTTTATCATTTGACATTGTCCGTACTGTTTTAAAACGCAGTACAAATCTATTGAGAATAAATAAGATAAAATTTATCTTATGTTAAATAATGCGTTCAAAAAAAAGTGCCTTACTTTAGTCTGCGGACTCTACTTAAACTCACGGGTGTGATTCCAAGATAGGATGCGATATGCTTTAAGGCAACCCGTTGGACAATACTAGGAGAACTGACGATCAGCTCATCATATCTTTCTCTGGCTGACAACAGCTGAGAGGATATCATTCTACTTTCTATTTTTAACAACTCATATTGCGCTAATTTTCTCCCCCAATTAGCGATGTGTATATCTTCAAAATAGAGTTCGTTGAGCTTGTCGATTTTTAATTCATAAAGATCGCAATCTTCTAAGAGTTCGATATTCTCGTAGCCTTTTTTGTTTTCCACATAGCTTTTCATAGAAAGAATAGTTTCTCCTTCTTCACCAAACCAAAATGTTATCTCCTGGTCCGCTAGCGGAGCAAATGCCCTTACGATTCCCTTCTTGATGAAATAGATGCTTTTTTCGACGCGGTCTGCCTCCATAAGTATATGCCCTTTGCGAAACGCTACCGCCGTGATGTAATTCATTAACCTTTTTTTTGATGCGGTATGCATTCCGTAAATCTGGTCGAGGATCTGGTCTATAGTCATCTATTTATAAGTGAGGGGGTAATGTGTTTGGTTTCGAAAGCTGTTCATGTGAACCAAAAATACAAAATAATCCATGTTGATTTAGCAGCCTGGCAATTCGCCAGATCCCGTAGCAACGAGAAGAAGATGTTGAACCCTAATCCGCAGGGCCATCTCATTCCGATAACTGTTTTCTATTTCACGAAAAACGATCATCCCTGTTCTATAAAAATACCGGGTAAAGCTTATATTTTTATTGCTAACTTTAAGCATTCACGGGCGCGCAAATGAATGATCAATCAGGTGTAGATCAATTGGGAAGCTTATCGATGCCCAAGGGGAGCTAATGAAGAGTGGGAGAAGCGTTGGGGAGCTCCTTTCGAATTAAACCAGCAATTTGTTAATTAATCGGCCAATTCACCCACCTCCGATTTTCTACTGGCCGTGTTTGTTGATATAATTTGACCTTGACCCTGAGGGAGACTAACTATTTCAGCACAGGTTGAAAGATAAGCACGGGCTGATTGGGTATAGAAACTTTGAAAAAATAGAAACAATGGTAGCAAAAATTCTTTGGGAGCTCGGGTCCGTAATTCCGATGATCATCGGAATTATGCACTTACGAGGTGCCCTATTTACCGATGAGTTACATCCAACAAATAAAGAAATAATAAATCAAATGAAGACGACGCCTTTAAAAGTGGACCCAAATGCGTTGCTTTGGAAGGCCTGGATTGGTTTCAATGCCGCTTTCAGTATCTGTGTCTTTTTTATGGGCTTCTATAATTTGTATCTAGCCTACAGCAATTTTCAATTAGTCAAAGGGGTCACTGTTCTCTCTATTGCTTCCCTTTTAGCACTTGTATTTCTGATTATCATTGCAACCAAATATTTAATAAGACCCGTGGTTAGCGCGTTTTCAATTGCTTTTGTTTTGTATTTAGCGTCTGTTATTGTCAGTCTGTGGTAACGGACGCTGAAGATTTTTCAGGAAAAAAAGAAAAAACACGATCCAAGAAATGATGCCCATCTGCCAATCGCCGAATGAACATCTGCCGTCAGATTCCAGGGGCAATGATTACTTTGATACACGAGGAATTACCGCTGTTCATCGATAAATAGTAGTTTAGCCTTGTTTTTTTTGGCCACATGATGTATTGCGGTTGATGTTGGTCGTTTCTGCCTTTTCTGGGATATCAAAGTTCGTAAACAATAAAGGAACATTTTTCTTTAGACAAACATGCTGCTCAACAGGAACAGCCGGCTTGTCATCTTCGAGCCAGCGAGGTTTTAATGACTATTCGAGGTTTTGAAAGCAAGAGGGTAATCTAAAAATCTTTGAAAGGTGATCCCATAAATGCGTTGGAAATACTCAAAAGAAACAGGGACCCCAATTGGAAGCAAAAATTCCGCTATCAGATGGCGAATTGAACACGTTTTCTAGGGATTTATGCAGCGCAATGTTTGGAATAAATCAATTGAGACAAAACTACTTACACGGAATTCCCACCTAAAAGTAAAAAGACTGACACATTTAAGTTATTGAAGCCCGATTTCGTATATTGCACACTGTTATGCCAATAAATTTTCTAAAAAAAATCAAGTTAACGGCTGCCTCGAAATCGACCACAGAGCTGAGCGTAGTGTTTCGGCAACTGAGAACCGAACATGTTTCGGGTGTCTACGTTTTTCCATGTAAAGAGTTGAAATCGAATCAACCATTATTTAATGATGGTCTCCCATCACTTATTTTCATGCCTCGAAAATCAGATGTTGTTCATTTAGAAGAGAACGGAGAATTAAAAAAATTCAATGCTGCCTGGGTGTGTTGTGGAGAGATTCAAAATACGTATTGGGAGGTACCACAGGGACTTGACTATATAGTCGTGTTGCGTTTTAATCCTTCTTCGTTTTATTCCTTATTTAACGTGGAGCCATCCGTCTTTCATACCCGCCCAATTTGTAATCTATCAGATATTTTAGACGAAAGCTGGATGCGGATTTTTGACATGATCTACGATAAGCAAACATTATCCGAGAAAATATCCTATTTAGATCAGGTTCTTTCTTCGTTACAGAGCAATGATTTTTTTCCAGATATACTAACAGTTGCCATTGACTATATAGAGGGTAAAAGAGGTAATACGACAGTTTCAGAGGTTCTTCAACAACTGGGTAAACAGGTCAACCCAAAATGGTTGCATAGGAACTTTGTGAAGTATATAGGGATTTCTCCAAAGAAATACATTTCCCTTCAACGATTTATTTATACCTATGGGCAGTACGATAAACGCAAATCGGAAGACCTATTTGGCACTGCGATACTTTCGGGGTACTATGATTATTACCATTTTTTCAAGGATTTTAAGAAATACATCGGGATAGCACCATCTCAATACACTTGGGAGTAGAATTTCCCCAACACTGATCCTGATCCCGGATAGCTCTAGTCTTCGGAGCCAACTCCACCGATTAGAAGGTGGAACGATGCCCCTCGAGGGGATTTATAGGGGCGATGTGATCGGACAGACACTCAATGACAGCTGTTTCAGGCGCTCTCAGCGGCGATAGGAAGCTGCTGAAACCTGGGAATAACACGTTAGATCATCTGCATTTGGTAGTGCTGCGACCTGGACATTCCTAAAAACAGCCCCTATTTCTACTTATGATCTAAAAAAGGGCAGAAGGGTGCATCGAGATGAGCGGGTGGTGTCATCTTAGCGCAATACAACCAGGCAGGCGGCTCCATTTTTTGTTTTAAAGGTCTAACCGGGCACGAAAGGATCAAAAACTAATTTTTTTCGTGTTTTGATCGAAAATAATTACATTTAACCCATAAACCAATCCACTAGCGTTTTGAGAGTAATTCTTAAACTTATAGTCGCTTAATATTAGTCTGATAAACCACAGGCTAATACTTCTTGTGTTCGGGTAATTCTTCCCGAACTGGTTTTCATGTGATCATATTATTCATCTCCTTGCTTTTTTAGAGCGCAAGAACCGCTGTTATTTCGGTTTTCGGCCAATCATTTCTGCTGTCTGAAACCGTGTAGCAGCGCATGAGTAATACCTAGAAACTTTAATGAAGAATATTAAGCACGATAATAAATGCGAGCAGAACAGGTATGGGAAGTGAAAGTTAAAAACACTCCTCTTCTAAAAAATAAATGTCCAAATTGCCATAGTGACAGATTCTATTGCAGTGATAAGTTCAGAATGAACGCGAACAAAAAAAATATTGATATATGGTTAGTTTACCGATGTGTGAAGTGTGAAAAAGCTTATAACATGACCCTATTTTCAAGGATAAAATCAGAATTGATAGACAAAATATTATTCAATAAATTTCAAGAAAATAATACAGAATTGGCTTGGAAGTATGCGTTTTCACACGATATAAGATGTAGAAATAATGTGGAACCTGACTTAAGAAGTGTCGAATATGAGGTCTTATATGATCGCATTTTGCTTGAGGATTTACAAAATAGGGAAGGTGAGTTCTCCCTATTCAAAATCAGATATCCTTTGGATTTTAGTCTCAAATTAGCGAAGCTTATCAGCACTTGTTTGGGACTGTCATCGCGGAAGTTAAGCCAATTGATTGAATTAAAGGCGGTTTCAGTTCACGGGAGGTGTTTACAAAAGAATCATAAAGTTAAAAATGATGTTGTTGTTCAGATCGATAACGAGAAATTGAAGATGCTTTAATTTTTGCTAAAAATAAGCCATGAGAAGCTATCGCCCGTCGAGGAATCGGCGGGCTAAAGAACGACCATCGGTAAAAAAAGAGTGATCGGATTTTCTATATTAATTATTGACTGGATTTCAATCGATCAAGTGACTGAAAGGCCCCACTTTTTTCCAAAAGCCACATGCCTAATTTTTCTTCCGCCACGCCCGGACTGATCTTATAGGTAAATAGGGGATGACCATTCTGGTCATTGTCAATATTCATTTTACAAAATTGAATCGAGGGAATATGTTTGAGGTTTTCCGATAACTCCGTAATATGTGATGATACAATAGCGTATGGTCCGTCGATATCGGCCAGGCTTTTCATGACCTGAAGGATGGCGTTGGACGCATCACTGAGATTGGTACCTTTAAACAGTTCATCTAGAATGATCAATGCATTGGAGCCGGGTTGCAGCTGATCGACAATTGTCTTCAATCGCAAAGCCTCGACATAGAAATGACTATAGCCCAACTCTAGGTTGTCTTGAAGATTGATACTCGTAAATAAACCGTCGATGAGATCTGTTTTTACCGTATTGGCCGGAACAGGGAACCCAATATGCGTAAGATATACGATTGCAGAGATCGATTTAATAATGGATGATTTTCCGGCCATATTGGCGCCTGTTAAGAACCATAATTTTTTGTTCCGACTGATTTTTATGTCGTTGGTTACCGGAGTTCGGTGGAAAATATGACGTATGCCGTTCAAAATAATTTCTCCCGTTTGATTTTTGGGATAGACCTCGGGATAGCAAAAAGAATGGGCTTTGGAAACTTTAGCAACAGCTAAATACGCGTCCAATTTATAGAATTCTGTGATTATTTTTTTAATTTTTGGAGAGAGCTCATACCGAATCAACCGGTCATAGATATCGATATTGAAAATATTAATTTTCAATTTGTCAGCGTCGTAAGCTTTGTTCTTAAATAATCTAGCGAGGCAATCTTCTAGGGTATCGATCATTTCCTGAATATCCCGGTGTTGTTGTTGCCGATTAATCTTTTCACAGAACCCCTTCAGACTAACCAAGAAATCACAAGCCTCAAGAATAGATCTTTTTTTATAATAATATATAGGCGTTCTAACGACGAATATATCCATTAAACCTACGGATGAATTAGCGCCAGAATGTGCTCTTTTTACAAACTTTTCTAAATCTTTTAATATGACCCGGTAGAAAGGAAAAGGTTCTTCAGTTACCGATTCTAATCGTCGAATCTTTTCCTGTCGATCTTTGATCGCTTCGATCTCCCGTTGAGGTGAATAAAACAGGGCTTGTAGAAAGTCCTGCCCACCCTCTGTGACTGCTTGATCAAAAAAATCAAATATCGACCGATTATTCAGGTCTCGCAGCTGGATATCCTCTAAGGTCTGGCTATCTATTAAAAACTTTTCGGTCATAGTATCAACCCTAATTTACGATTTTATTGGAATTTTAATATTCGAAGTCAAAAAAATGTGATAGCGAGGCAGGGGTGTGGGGGTTGCGAGTGGTTATGACCTAATCTCACCTCCAGGTTGGTCTGTTCGTTTATTTTAGATGTTTGACTTCGTGTATTCGATCGCTTTAGTGAAACATTTCCGGCAAGGAGATTGTTGTAATTACGCTAATTAGCAATAAAAACCTAGAGCAATGATGCATCGTCCATTGATATCCCAAGTCTTCAAAACTTCCGTAATGCTGCTTTTTTTTGGATTAATTATAATTTCCTGTCGTCATGAAACGGGAGAACAAGCAAATCGTGGGGAAGAAGATCGCTATTGGGAATCGGAAAATTTTCACCCTAAGGTACTGGAGCAACGCGACGATCCCGTCCTTCACAAATGGAGTCAGTTCTATCAACAAGTAGATACCGCGTTCCGCTTGGCAGCGTTTGTCCCGGACGACTCTGTTACCGTGTCTCCGATGAAAGGAACGATCAAATCGGTAAACGATCCTGATTTTGATCCCCTTTATTCTGAATTCTTAATTTATGCGCCGGACAATAGTCGATATATCGATATTGATAGTTATTTATGGCGTTTGAACGCTAGCGGTGATTTGGATTTCGAGGTAGATCAGGAAATAAACCTAGTTGATGTTGAAACCGATTCCATAACGCGTGTGGGGTTCCTGGGACCGAGTTACCGAATTGAAGAGGTGGTCTGGCTGGACGAATCTCACATTTTATTGCTCGGCAATCAGGAAGGGAATCAGCCTTATTTACAACAGTTGGATCTCAACACCTTTCAGGGACGAATATTTCGTTACCCCACCAAGATTCACAGCAAGAAAGACTATTACTTGCAACGGATTCAATCCCTATTGAAGAAAAAATAGGGATCGTCTATTTTTTTCCACCGGTGTTGAGGAATTTATACACCAGGCCCAACATAAAATATTGCCTCAATGTGGTCGTCATGGTATAGCTATTCATGTTTTGATAAGCAAAAAATTGGTTGCTGACATTTTGATTAAGAATATCAAATGCGGATAGCTTAATTTCTCCCTTACCTAAAATAGGATAGTAGAGCGAGGCGTTGACGATATGCAGGTTATTCCTTTCATTATTGAGCCCAACGACTTGGTTTTTTAACGTATAGGAGGTTTCTAATCGGAATTTTTTGATGTCATCTAGGCGCATAGTGATGCCTAGATTATGCTGAAAATTACGCACATCTCGAAAGTTTTCAGATACGGCGTCAAACGTTGTCTGGCTCAATACGATGGCATAATTGGGACTAAAGGTCAAGTTATTTTTGTAACTCAAATTGATGGTATTGTTAATCTGTCCCCATAGCGAGTTGGCGCGTCCCTCCTCGCCATTGACTGTGCTGAAACTTTGTGAGTTGCTGCCGTGAGAACTTAATGCATAGGAGAGCTTCCAGTCTTTATCTTGCAAAAATGTCTTCGAAATATTGATGTTTCCATATAGATGAGTTGTCGGACCTGCTTGATAGTTCTCCGTAGTGGAGAAGCTGTTCTCCGTATTGTAGGTTCTGGAATAGCCGATACTTTGATCAGAACGAGTCAATTGACCATAAATATAGACGTTTATTTTCGATTTGGTGAAGAACTTATTGTATCGGATATTGTATCGGTCATTGACAATGTTTTCAAAATAAGGACTGGCCAGCGTGTAACTTGTGGGATATAGATCGGAATCGACGGCGACAATGCTGTAAAATGACGGTGGGTTCACAGAACGGCTATAACTAACGTTTGCGTCTTTATAGGTGATACTTAGGTTGGGAAGCCAATAATTGTTTTGGACGTTCCGATTTTCTCTTTTGCCGAAATACTCGAAACTGCTTTCCAAACTTAACCAGTCCATACCAACAGAGACGGGTAAATCTTCGATGAGGCGTATATTCCATTTGGTACCTAGATAAACTTCATGATTTTGAAGACCTTTATTGTTGGCAACGTCATTTCGATTGATAAACTCTTCTGAGTTTAGGCGATTATTGATATCCTGTTCCTCGGTCTCATTCTTAAAATTGTATGTCGAAAATAGATCAAAATTAATCTTTTTGCCTATCGGCACCTGTAAGTTTAACCGGTTGTTGATCGAGTACCTCCTTCCGTGGCTACGCGTCCTTTCTTCCTGATTGATTAAACTGTCGTTGAACAGATAGTAGCGTCTCACGGACGCATTCCTTGAATTGTTGTCGGAGTAGTTGTTGTCGAAAGCGTGTTGGAGGGACAATAGCCATTTGTTTTCGAACTTTTTCTCACCACGAATCGTATGACGATATGTTGAATTCTTTCCCTTTCCATGGTTTTGATAACTGGCATCTAAGACCGGTTGGTCCGAATTTCTCCAACTCTGACTCGATCCCTCATTGGTATTGTTTCGTGAACGACTTTCCAGACGTCCGTCGTAGGAGATTTGAGCAGTCGTATCGATATGATAGCGAACAAAACCACGAAGCTCGTGGTTAAATTGACCGGTTTCAGAATTCGTGACCCCTTGGCTTTGTTCACGAATATCGTCGTAGAAGGAGTTGCCTTTATTCTCACTGTCGGAATAAAAATTATTTTGCCCATAGTTGTACATCAGATTCGTCTTTAGCTTTTTTGCAATATCGTAGTTGATGTTAACCCCAGCGGAGAGCTGATTGATGAGACCATTACTTCCGTACCTGGTAAATCTCATGTTTTCGCCCCGGCCGTATCCCCCGTGTTGGGAGAGCTCGGAGTACTCGAAACCTTGTCTACCGATGTTGTTGCCAAAACCAATAAAACTCACTTGTAGCGTATCTCGGAAGGTATTGAGCAAGGCCCCGGATTCGTAACGGTCTCGGGTAGCCAATCCACCATAGAATTTTCCAAAATCCGCTCTGAGAAATTCTTCTTTCATTTTCAGATTCAGCACAATGGGTAATTCCGAATCGTCTAATATTTCTCGTTTGGATTCGCCTTTGTCTTTGATGACCTGTACCATGTCGATTAGGGATGCATCGAGGTTACGAGTCGCTATGGTTAAGTCTTGCGCAAAAAAGTCTTTATTATTGACCCGAACCCCAGATACTTCGCGACCCTGGTAATAAATCGTTCCGTCGGCGTTCACCTGTAGGCCCGGTAATAATTGAAGCAATTCTTCTACGCTTGCATTGGGCCGCGTTTTAAAATAGTCCGCTTTGTATTCCAAGGTGTCACCATTTAAGCGGATAGGAGCAATTCCTTCTACCACTATCTCTTCGATTTGGTTCCCGCTCATAACAATGCTATCTAAGATGATATTTTCCCCAGGCTTTAACAGAACTTCTTTTTCGAACAGTGAACTATTGACGTGAGACACAAACAATACTAGTTCCTGTTCAGTTGGAACCCGGACTAGTTCGAATGCCCCGTGCCGATCGGTTAGGGCATAACTCAGCACTAGCGAATCCTGCTTGGAAACCAGGGAGATGGTGGCGCGCGCTAACGGTTTTTTATTGAAATCATAAACGTCTCCTTGAATTTTGGCGTTATTCTGGCCATTGAGATGACATGACAATATCATCATCAGTAGGATTAGGATGTATTTCATCAGTTTGGAAGGTCCTCATTGGTTGTTAGTTATAGACAATATACGTATTAAAAGCGTATTTTCAATAGTTCAACTGCTGATGTCAAGCCACTATCGATTACTGTGATTGCTTCCGCTAACTCCTACAGTATCAAAATAGTTTTGCAAGGTAGAACGAAACGAAAAAAGTGGCCAGCAAATCGGCGTGGCCACTTTATTGAAAAATTTATTCCTCCTAATGAAATCGAGTGGGGTCGTTTTTTGGGTTCTCTGTGTCCCTATCGGAAGGGGTCGACGGGTCTGATTTGCTTTTGGTGTCGCCTTTGAATTTTTGAATGATTTCCTTGAAATGTTCTCCCGCGGCATCTCTGCCCCCTAAACCATAGCTTAGCGCGATCACTATTGCTAAAGAACCCAGGGTTAGACCGAAAGCCAGTTCAACGATTTCGTTGGCAATCCCCATCGAACGCAAGGAGATACCCAGGAACAGACCCAATGTCGCGTATCGGACGACCGAGGCGATGAAATTATTTTTCTCTGATCGGATCATCGCATTGTAAATCAATCTAGAAATGAAGTTACCCAATAATAAAATTAAGACACCAAAGGCGATCGCACCGGTGACATGCAGAATTTCCAGCAGAATGAAACTCAATTGATCAAGCCCTAAAACGTCAACCGATGTGATCAGTCCAAAGAAAACAAGAAAGAAATATAAGATGTTTCCTAAAACCTTTGAAAAGGACTGTCCCGCGCCAATGATGTTTTGGATATGAATTTTTTCTGCGATACGGTCCAAACCGAGATTGCGGAACAGATCGATTAAGAAATCAATTAGGTACTTTCCTCCCCAAACGAAGACGATTAGAATCACTGTCGCTAATATGATATCACCGATCATGCCGACAAAGCTGCCCAGCAGTTCGTTGAGCGGACCGGATATGGCTTCTAATTGAAGGGTGTTGATTGCCTGAATCAAAATTGGAATGAAAATGATCAAAAAAACAAGGGTGCGAATAACTTTAACAACCTGATCGCCTTCTTTTAGACCGGCTTTGTTTGCCCATTTAATAATCATTTTACCACCGAAGCTGACTAGATTCGAAATGAATTTTGCAAGCAGGTAACCAATAAATCCGATAATGATAGCAGCGATGATGTGTGGAATAAAGGCTAGAAATATCGTAACCATTTCTTCAAGTGGTGTCAAAACTGAACTGACACCCAAGGTTTCCAGAACAATCAAAAACACAATAATCATCAGGAGGTAATAGAATATGTTTCCTACAAATTTGTTCGTGTCCTTGCCGCCTGTGACGCCCTTGAAAAGCTTCTCATCCCAAGAGGTGCGCTGCATGAGACGAACGATTAACGCGCGAATGCCTCGTGCAATTAACCAGCCAACCAGCAAGATCAATAGCGCTCCCAACACATTCGGGAGAGCCATGCCAATTCTGTCTGTAAAGTTTTCAATCATAGGTGTGAAGTTCATAATCCTTGGGGGTTATTTGGTGATAAAATTATACATGTCATGAGATTGATACGTATAGTGATGATAACTAAAGGTATAAAATCGATCATAGAATGTCAAACCGCTCTTTTGCTTTTTATGCGTTACGTAGAGACCGCGCTACCCGTATGCGATGTGCTGGACGTTATTATCCAGTCTTTTTCCAAGACCTCGACCGGTGATGCTGCAGAACAGTCCTTCATTCTAGGCGATTGAAATTTTTAAAAGTCAAGGAATTCACGTTGAATTTGATTATTATTGTATAGCGGTTGCTCGTTTTGATAACCAATGTCCAATTGCTATTTGTAAACCTATCCAGTCCTAATTATGCATGCTAACCATTCTCACGAGGAAAAGGAAAGTACTACGAGACGCAAATCGCGCCTAGGAATCCGCTTGTTTTTTATCTATTTGTTCTTCTACGCTGGTTTTGTGGCCATCGGTGTTTTTCAGTATGAGTTGTTGTCGATACCGATTTTCGGTGGACTCAATTTGGCCTTAGGGTATGGTATTGGACTGATTATATTTGCTGTCATCTTAGGGATTATCTATAATTATTTGTGCACGAAGTACGAAGACGAGGCTGACCATCTGGAGAAAGAGGAGGGCGGGCTATGATTTATGAAATCTCGTATACTGCATTGGTATTCTTTTTTGTTTTCGTGGGCCTGGTACTTGGTGTATCTTTTTATTTTGGGAGAAAGAAAAGTTCTTCCTCTTCCTATTATGCAGCTGGAGGACAGATCCCCTGGGCCGTAAACGGAATTGCTTTTGCAGGCGATTATCTTTCGGCCGCATCCTTTCTGGGCATTTGTGGGATGATTGCCGTGTCCGGTTTTGACGGATTTCTTTACGCGATTGGCTTTTTAGCGGGTTGGATTGTTGCATTATTTCTGATCGCCGAACCGTTTAAACGATTGGGTAAATTTACATTTACCGACGCATTGAACGCCAAGTTTAATTCCCGAGCCATTACGTTAACCGCCTCGATAGGAACACTGATTATATCTATTTTTTATTTGATTCCGCAGATGGTGGGAGCGGGTGATTTGGTTATGCCTCTGCTAGGGTTGCCTCATTGGGCCGGTGTATTATTAGTCGGCGCGATTGTGATTGTTATTGTGGCCAGTGCGGGAATGGCGTCCACGACCTATGTGCAATTCTTGAAGGGTGGGTTGCTGATCATACTTTCGGTGATTCTGACTTTCTTCATTTTAAAAAATGGGTTGACCCTGAATCCGGATTTTAAGGGAAGTTCGACGCAACCATTGCTTGAACTCCCAGCTACCGATGAGAATGGGACCGTTGTTCGTGTTCCTGACTGGGAGATTGTTACACAAAAACAGGTCGGGCCTAAAACTTTTGTCAAGCTCGCTCAGAACGGAGTCGAGAGATGGTTTGATAAGCGGGTTGACCAACAGGGAGTGATTCTGGTGGAAGCCTTGTCCGTGACGGATCCAGTTGATGGGGAATTGCTTTATAATGGGAAACCAAGAGAAGATCGAAATTTCTATCAGGTGGGGTCAATGAGTAAAATTATCGTTAATGGGGAGCAGGTGAGTCAGACTGGTCCACTTGGCCCCTTTGAATTTCTAACAACACTCCAAGAAAGTGAAATCATTCGATTCCTACAGGTAAATTTTGACGATGAAGGAGATCAAGTAGCAATCTATTATGCTCAACCAACAGCAGGGGAGTCTTTTATGCTTCCTGGTCTAAAGTATAAGATAGGGCGAGATGCTACGATGTGGAGTAAACTTGATTTCATTTCGTTGATGCTCGCGTTGTTCTTGGGAACGGCCGCTTTGCCTCATATTTTAATTCGTTACTATACTGTAAAAACGCCACGTGATGCACGGAAATCGACTATATTAGCGATAGCTGCCATCGGCGGGTTTTATATCTTGACCCTTTATATGGGATTAGGTGCTGCCGTCAATGGCGTATTGGATGTAGAATCCAGTAATATGGCAGCACCCCTGTTGGCCCGAGCGTTTGGCGCCGTTTTGTTCTCGATCATTTCAGCTGTTGCATTTGCCACCGTACTGGGAACGGTATCGGGGCTCATCGTTGCCTCTTCTGGAGCGATAGCACATGATTTTATTGACGTTTATCTAAAGCGTAATTTAACAGATGAAAAGAAAGTCAGGGCAGGTAAGATCGCTGCTTTCGCTGTCGGGATATTCGCGATACTCCTGGGTATGGCATTTAAGGGTGTCAATGTATCTTTTCTGGTCGGGTGGGCGTTTGCAATTGCCGCCTCGGCTAACCTACCGGCCATTTTATTCCTGTTGTTTTGGAAAAAGACCTCGGAGACCGGGATTTCGGCTTCAATTGTTGTGGGAATATGCTCTTCGTTGGCCATCATTCTGACATCCCCAACCATGTGGGGGATTTATGGATTCAGACCCTCCGATGCGATCCATCAATTGGAGAATCCCGCATTGATTTCCTTCCCTTTAGCGGTTTTAACCGTCTATCTCTGTTCGTTATGGTACCCGCCCAAGAAGAAGAAGGATGGTGCAGAATCGATCGTCTAAAAGTGCGGGGCATAACGTGCGCGGTGTATGTCGGCTCCCGTCCACCCGTAAGTACATCGACTCTCTGCGGACTGTTGCCGGGTGTACAATTCGTCTGGAGTATAATGGATGAATGAAATCCCGTGTTTCGTCAACTATTTCAGACGCATGCGCATGGATTGACTAAAGGGTTTGAAACCCTCTCGTCGATAGAGACTTAGAGCCGCTTCATTACTGCTGAGTACATTAAGTTCTAAGTAATCCACTCCATGTTCGCTGGCCCACTGTTTAACTTCGTCGATTAACTGTTTTCCGATGCCTCGGCCACGTTGTTCAGGAGCAACAATAATATCCATCAGATAGACACACCGTTGTGGAACAAAACACTTATAGGGCGGAGTGGTTTGAAGTTGCGCCACAATTAATCCTTCGACCTGTTCATCTTCTTGATAGACAAAGCCAATAAAATCGTTCTCTTGTGAAATAACGGATTGTAAAAAAAGAGGGTCTTGGTCCGATATCGTCATGTAATCGGGTTCCAATGTCTGCATATCTTCAAAAAGAATTCGATATAGTTCGTCGACGCGGTCGATATCGTCTAAGCGTACTTCTCGTATCATGACAGCTTGTTTTTTTCGATTTCGTGAGGGGCCAATATACAGTTAAATTATCGCATTCCAATCGGCCTCCAGGAAGCACTCTGGTTTCAAGGGCATTGTTTTTGTTGACCTTTATACGGGGTAACCGAGTTACCTGCAACAAAGGAGAATGTTTATGAAAAATAGGAAAGACTTGATTGAAGATTCCTATCTACCGGTTGCTTGGGAGTATAGAGAATCGATTCAGGAGGCAATTGATCAAAAAAAGGACGGTAAAATTTTCTTTTTCAACCCGCACAACGAAGTGGACGAGGTACAAGGGCAAAGCCTGAAAATCGAAGGTGATACCAAACTCGGTGATTTTCTGGTGACCTACTCGGGAAAAAGGATTAGAATTGATCGGATTATAACACTTTACGGGAAGGTGGGCGCAGCATACGATGAATATAACGCTTTTGCCGATGCCTGCATGGATTGTCTGGGTGGCTATGATAAAGATGAAATAGGATAATGCGTGTGTTGCTAATCTCGTGAGAGATATTCTCGGTCCGCATCGGTTAATGAGTTGTCAGTCCCTGAGTTTGTATCGATGTTATCGTCCACGGGATCAGTCGAGATCGTATATTCCTTTGGGTGCTTACTTTTTCGTCTGAAAATAATAGCACCGGTGATGACCCCTAGCAGGAAAAAGATGCCTAAAATGATCAATTTAGAGGTCCGGATTTCTCCAAACAGCCAAAAAGTGGCTTCTTCTTTGTTATTGAAAAGTACAATGGCCAGCAATGCCAGCACGATAGCGACAACGATAGTCTTTGGTTTCATGCGCGGTGGTTTACACAAATCTATGAATTTCATACGTTTAAAGCAATTGCTTTCCTTTGATTGGTCGACTTTTTTAGAAATCTATCGGCATGTTCGTGGGATATTTATTAACTTGGCAGCGCTAGGATTAAATCGTCAATACGCATGCAAGCAAAGAGATTTCAAATCCATAAAACATGGGGGTTTGATGCAGGTTATAATATTTTGGCAGGTTAAAAACGTTCAATAATTGAAATAATGTATGGTGGATGAACGTTATAGAAATACCGAACTAGGAAAAAATTTGATATTGATCAGTGATTTTATAGGGAATACGCCCCTGCGGAGGGAAGGGACGTTGTCGAGTAGATATGGAACGAATATCTATATTAAGGAAGAATACTTTAATCGAGGTAAATCCTCGAAGGATCGTGCCGCTTGGTTTATGGTTGAGGATGCCATCAAGAGCAAAAAAATATCCGAGGGTGGGGTTTTGGTTGAGGCCAGCAGTGGCAATACGGGAATTAGCATCGCTTGGATAGCTAAAGAATTGGGATATTCCGCGAAAATATTTGTGTCGGCATCCTGTTCGGACGAGAAAATTGAACTATTGGAATCGCTTGGTGCAGAGATTGAACGGTGTGAGAATTCCAACGGTTTACATGTCTTTAATTCCACACAATATCGAGCTCAGGCGTTTGCGACAAATCATAAGAACGCTTATTTCACCAACCAGTACTACAATTCCAACAACATTAGAGCACACTACCGTACCACTGGGCCAGAGATTTGGGAGCAGACACACGGACAGGTAACGCATGTTTTAGTGGGAGTAGGTACGGGCGGGACGATATCAGGTGTCGGGCGCTATTTGAAGGAGCAAACGCCAGAGGTTAAGATTTGGGGAATAGAACCAAACAGGTCGGTCTATACCTATTATATGAATAACCAACCCATCCCGGATCAGGAGATCAAATTTGATCCGATCGAGGGAATCGGGCGGACATTTATTCCAGGCGCATTTGATCGAAACGCGGTGGACCAGATTTTTCAAATTGGAAATAGACCCGCCGAGGAAATTGCTCGATCCTTTGCACAAGAGACTGGACAATTGATTGGGTTTTCGAGTGCTGCAGTTCTAGCAACAGTAGATAAGTATGTTGAAGAAATGCGGTTTAAAGCGGACGACCACGTTGTTTTATTTTTTCCAGATCATGGTGATCGATATATCAATAAATTGTATAGCGATATCAGCACAATAGAATCTTTGCATGACAAACAGAATGAATCCGTATAATGACTTCGCGATTCCAATAGCGTGGCCCGATCAAACAGCTCGGGGCGATGAGAAATGGATGGCTATTTTGAAGAGATTGGGGATCGTCAAGAATCTGAACTTTAAAGTGGGCCATGCTGCTATTGTATTGGTTCGACGGCTAGACGGTGAATGTCGTTATTTCGATTTTGGTCGATATATCACACCTCGTGGCTACGGCAGAGCAAGATCCGCGCAGTTTGATCCCCGTCTCCGTTTAGACACAAGAGCATTGTTTGACGACGCAGGAGATTTAACTAATTTTGAGGAATTACGCGAAGAACTGGAACTTAAAAGCGATGCGGTGCATGGCGCCGGACGCTTGTTGTGTTCTATTGCACCAGAGATTTCTTTCTCCAAAGCAAGCGCGTTTGCCGAAGCCTTAGTGGATCAGGGGCCTGTACTATATGGAGCTATAGCGCCAGAGAATAACAGTTGTTCCCGGTACGTAGCACAAATTTTGGTCAGTGGAATGAAAAAAGGCGATCAGCGTATTCGTAAAATTTTGTACCCCGAAAGTCTTAAGGCAAGTCCGACAAGTAACGTCGTAAATGCCGTCACGCAATCTCCTATTTTTTACTGTCAGAATGGAAGGATAGAAAGGAGAAAGATGAATCGATGGGATTCGTTGAAATTTCAGATTGGGTTACTGAAACCCAACTTTTTTAGCTCTGACAGTAAGATCCTACCCGACGATCAGGTTTTAGGGTTTATGGAAGAGCCGTTCAGACCCGATTCAGTGCCGTCCGACGCACATTGGCTGGGTGGTTTGGGTGAAGGATGTTGGTTTCATTTTTACCAGGACACGGGCTTTCCCAAGATTACCCGGTACAACCATCGTGGCGAAATCGATTATTGTGTATACAGTCGTCAGGATCACCAATTAGAAGGAGATACCATACAACCCCGATTCAGTTACAATGTGCATCATCAACGCCATACACTTTTGTTTGGGACCAGGAGGTTAACGTTTAACACGAGTGACATCGATGCGATTCAATTTAAACAATCAATTTAAGTCAAATATAAGATAACATGGAATTACAAATTTTAAAAGCGAAAATACATACCGTTAAGGTAACCGAAGCGAATGTAAATTATAATGGTTCGATTACGATCGACGCTGATCTTTTGGACGCAGCCGGTATTGTAAAATATGAGCAGGTCTATATTAATAATGCGGTGAACGGAAGTCGAATTATGACCTATGTGTTACCCGGGGAACGAGGAAGTGGTGAGGTATGTATGAACGGCGGTGCAGCCTTGCATGCTAAAGTAGGAGAGAAAGTGCATATCTTAGCGTTCGTCAATCTGACGCCAGAAGAAGCTGAGACGTATCAACCCACTTTGGTTTTTACTGAAGGGAATAACGAAATTAAATCGGTTGAGAAATACCTTTAATTAAGATCTCAAATGATCTACTTGCGAGAGCAGCTATCCTAAAATGGATAGCTGCTTTTTTTGTCTAGATACGAGCTGCAACTTTGATCATTTGCTGGTGTAAACGTCACCAATGCGCTGAGATCAAAAAACGCTACGTAGGGGCAAATTATGCCTGGATGTTAGTCAAAATGTGAGGGATGTCTGTTTGAGCATTGAATTGCTTAGGCGTGCGAATCAGCGACTATCGCCAACACCGGTTTCCTGTGAATGCCTCAGCATTCTACAAAGTGTCTACAATTTGGCTATATCGGGAAAAGTTGACGAATGATCGAAAAAGATTTACGGATTAGTTTTTATCTTCGCGTCAAGAATAATCGTAAGTATAATGTGGAATTTCAAAAGTATAATGCCAAAACTTACCGGCATGGGGTTGGCCGTTTTAATCACGCTATCATTAACCGCTTGTTTTGATATAGTGGAGGAGGTCGACCTGAAAGATGATGGTAGTGGTCACATATCCGGCACCCTCAATATGAGCAGAAGTAAAACTAAGGTAGCCTCATTAATGACGTTAGACAAAATTGACGGTTTTAAAATTCCCAGTGAACAAGATATACGTAATGAGATCGAGGATTTAGTTTCGATTTTGCGAAAAACTTCCGGTATTCGGAATGTTAATCACCGTGTAGATTTTAACCAGTATGTTGCGAAAGTTTCGTGTGACTTTGATAATATAGAAGCGTTGAATGCCTATACAACAGCTTTGTCCAAACATTTCAAGATTAATTTAAATACGTATTCCAATTATGGTTATCACCCCAGTGAACGCACGTTTTCACGAAGTTACACCCATAGTGAGGACGCGCTCAAAGAATTCCGAAAACTTAGTTTGGATAATCGCGGCAGCCTCGCCCAAGCGTTTTACACGAGTATTTATCGATTCGAGCGACCGGTTCAAAAGCAGAATAATCCAATTGGTAAAATCTCCTCTAATGCAAAAGCGGTGATGGTTAGGGTTCCGGTGATTGCATTGGTAGAAGGAAAAATCGGGCTATCGAACCAAATAATTTTAAAATAGTGAAGATTGCTGTGCAGGTGGTCATTTTTTTTGCCGCAATACAGGTCGGCCGATGAAATTAAGAACTGAATTATTAATTAAAACGGGAATCGTGGCGCAATTCCTTCCACTAATCTATGCTGTGGGCATTAGCGCGCTAACTATAAAATGAATAAATTTATAATTGCGGTCGTCGGCCTGATGACCGGCATGAGCATGTCATCTTACGGACAGGATCTGATTAATAAAGTACCCTCGGACGCGAATTTGGTCATCGCTTTAAATGGAGAAGGTTTTTTTAAACATGCGGACCTCGATCAAATCAACACAATTTTTCAGAGACTCGAGGTGTTCGACAAGATTGCAGAGGAGAGTGGGGGAGTAGGCCAGCAACGTGTGGAAGATTTCGGGATAGACCTTGATAATAAGTCCTATTTATATATGACTGTAAACGATAGCGTTCAATATATTGGAGCATTAGTTCCACTTGCTGATCGGCAGCGGTTTGAATCGGCCTTGCCGCCGGATCATTCGAGGGTTATGCAGGAGGGGATGAATACATTTTTTAGCTCGGATAGTTCTGCACGAATTAGTTGGGATGATCGTGCGCTATATATCATGGCCGTTGTTCCGATGGATAATTTTTTCCAACAGGAAGAGGTCAGGGGGCGTTACGGCATGAAATCCGAACCCGAATACTCGAGGGACGAATCTAGCTACGACGATGTTTATGCCGAAGATTCTTTAGCGCGTACTGAGCGGGCAGAAATGGAGATTAGTGAAGATCAGGATACCGTTTTTGTAGATACGGTTAATCAAGTGGATGAATTTGCCTATGTGGATTCAGTTTTAGATCGGGAAGAATATCAGGATGATTATTATTTGAGGTTTGAGCAGGTAAAAAATCACAACGATTCATTAAAGAACATATTTGTGAAACAACAGCTGGACATCAAGTTCGGTGAGATGTTATCGAGCCAGCGAGCAGGCTATCGCTCCAGACGGATGCGGCGATTAAAAAGCAATGAGCTCTTGCATTTGGAGGTAAATAACTTAGATAGTATAATTGACTACTACGTGCCATATGATATCCTGTATGCCGAAATAGGCGTCAGTCCCACCTTTAGTTATGGTTATAAAAGTGTCCAAACCACGGTGGCCGTGGATGGGAATCGTATGAAGGTGGCGGGTCAAATTGGTTTGGACAAAGAGACCAGTCGGTATTATCGTGCGATGTATAAGAAGAAACTCGACCGTCGGTTTTACTCTTTTGTTCCTGATGATGCACTTGGATTTCTATCGGTAAGTGTCAACACAGAGGCGTATTTAAAATATGCGCCCGCAATCGTGCAAAAAATTTATGGGAATATGGACCCGAAGATCTCTAAGATCATTGATTTTTTTACGACTATGTTTGAGGTAGTGGTTGATGAAAAAGCGGTGGCTAAAGTGTTTTCTGGAGATAATCTTTTGGTTTTGAACGGCTTGACTCAGAGGGATGTCAAATATATTGATTATCAATACGATGAGGATTACAATTATGAAGAAGTGGAGAAAACCAAGAAGGAAACAATACCCCAATATCTTTGGGTATTTTCCTCCGAAGATATGCGTTTGTTCGAGAAGGCTTTGCACATCTTGGAGCTGCAGAAGGAAATCATAAATCACAATGGGGTTTATGAAATTGTGAGTGGGAAATCTTCCTTCGCGCCATATTTGGCCATGGGCAATGGCATGGTATTTCTAAGTAATGATAAAGATTATCTTGCGGAATTGAGAGATAATGGGTTTGAAGCGAATGGAGGGACGAAATACCGGTCGCTGCTGAGAAAAAATAGAGTTAACGTGGTGATGAATACGCAACGGATTCCGGGACTAATTGATGAACTGGATATCCCAGTACATCAATCACTGGAGCTCGAATTGAAAGATTTGGGTCAATACGGCGACATTTATCTGATTAGTAATGGGGTGAAGAGAAATCAATTCGACTGGGAGTTGGGGATCGACTTTCCAAGGGAGGGTAAGAATGCCGTAGACTTTATTCTCGATAGTATTGAGGAGATTACTAAACCGGTGAAAAAATAGCGTATGACCTGGATCAAAAGAACGCTTATCGGATCGCTCCTGGTGATACTGTTTATTGCTGCGGGATCATACGCAGTGATCTTTTATCGTCAAGCGAAGGCGGATAAAATCCGGGTCCCTTCCAGTACGAGCAGCGTGGTTAAGCTGGATGTTGATCGAATGTTCTGGGAAATTTCACGGAATATCGTGTTTAATTATTCCTCCTATTTTAAACAATCAGATCGTCAGGATTCTCCGGTCTCTTTAAAATTATGGGAAACTGGAATACAGATACCCTCGACCTGCTATTTTTATGCGTTGGGGGATAGTCGGCAATATTATAGTCATTTTAAAATTCGAGATCGTGCTTTATTGAACGATTTTCTAGTAGCCGGATTGGGACTGCAACGGGATTCAAGTGCAGTGCTGGAAACGTACATCGGGCCAAATCTGCGCGCGGTATTGAACGATGATGAAATCGTCATTGGGGTTGGGGGAAAAAATGTCAATGATGATTTTAAACACATTGTTGAAGGGGATCGAGCTTCCTGGTTGTCGATAACAGAGATCGGTTTTGCGTTGGATTTGGCCAAGAATAGTGATTTGGCTTATTTGGATCGGAAAGGTAATTGGCTTGGAGTGGACTTCAAACCCGGTGAAGCTATACTAGCTGGCCGTATGAAATCGTCCTATTTAAATTTACCAAGCCAGTCCAGAGGTAGTGAAGGGGCAAATTCGGATATCCTGTATATGCACCTCAATACTGATTTAAAACGATTTTTGCCAAAATTACAGCAGCGAATCGGCAATTTAGGTTTACCGTTAGACCGTTTGGATAGCTACTTGGGCAATTACATCGAAATTCGTTTGGGCGGCAACCAAGTTGTTCAGACCGATACGATTATTAGCTATGACTATGACGAAAATTTCGACATGATCGAAAGCGAAACACGGCAGGAAACGATCGTTCCGGAATTGAATGTGAGAATGAAAGCATCACCTCACCTTCTTGCACATCTACCCGAGAAGATGTTTTACAAGTTTCATAAGGGCAGTCAAAATGGCCTAGTCGAACTGAGCACCTCAACGGATCGACAGTCGTTCCATCAATTGGATTCTAGTGATGTGGCGTTCAGCTTAGCTTACCACAAACCGGATAGTGTCCTAAAACTACCGGTTTCGTTACCGAATTATTTAAAAAACATGTCGTCAGTTCAAGCAAAAGGAACGCGTGTTGCTAGTTCAGAAATGAAGATAAGTGGACTATTGAACCTAGAAAATAAACGCTTACACGCTTTTTACCAAATCCTGTCTTACAGGTAATTTCACTAGTTCTACAGGGATATGGATGCCCTACGCTGCACGATTGAAAGTGAGCCCGGTTTGATTGAACAGTTTTTTGGTGCCCTCGCGTAAGATTGACTTGAGCCTGTACCCTCCGGATGGGGAAAGTCGCAGGGGTTTATCCTAGAAAATAAAAACGGACCATTTATGTGCAAATGGTCCGTTTCAATAGTATTATTAGTAAACTTATTCGGCTATTACTTGGAAAGGAATTTGAACTTTCACTTCCTTATGCAGGTTTAAGTTCGCAATGTATTCGCCTACCGCTTTAGGCTCAGTCTCAAATGTGATGCGACGACGGTCGACTTCGAAACCTTGAGCTTTCAAAGCGTCTGCCACTTGAATGCTGTTCACTTTACCAAAGATCTTTCCAGATTCGCCAGCTTTCGCACCGATAGTTAATGTTACCGATTCTAATTTCTCAGCAAGCGCTGTTGCATCTTTCTTGATTTTCTCTTGTTTAAACTGTGCTTGTCTGATGTTCTCAGCCAATACCTTCTTTGCTGATGGAGTAGCCATTGCAGCAAAGCCTTGAGGAATTAAGTAGTTACGTCCGTAACCGGGCTTAACCACTACGATATCGTCTTTTTCGCCAAGGTGTTTAACATCTTGTTTTAATATAACTTCCATTATCGTATATCCTCCTTATTTTAATGAATCAGTTACGTAAGGTAAAAGACCAACAATACGCGCACGTTTCACGGCTTGAGCTACTTTACGTTGAAATTTCAATGATGTACCAGTCAATCGACGAGGTAAAATCTTACCCTGATCGTTTACAAACTTCAATAAAAAGTTTGCGTCTTTATAGTCGATGTACTTGATGCCGTTCTTTTTGAATCGACAGTACTTTTTACGGTTGTCCTCTACTTTAGGGGCAGTTACGTATTGGATGTTGTCTTTTGCCATTATTTTGCTACCTCCTCCGTTTTAGCTTCTACTTTTTTGTTGAATGCACCGCTACGTTTCTTCTCGCTATAAGCAATCGCATGCTTATCTAAAGAGACGGTTAAAAAGCGCATCACACGCTCATCACGTTTGTATTCAAGTTCTAGTTTTTTAATTAAATCACCCGGGGCCTTGAATTCAGTTAAGTGATAAAACCCAGTTGTTTTTTTCTGGATCGGATACGCAAGTTTTCTCAAACCCCAATTGTCTTCCGCGACAATTTCGGCTCCGCCTTCAGTAATGGTGGCCTTGAATTTAGCGATAGCTTCTTTCGCGGCATCATCTGAAAGCAACGGGGTAAGAATGATTACAGATTCGTACTGTTGCATTTTGTAAGTAATTAATGTTTTTAAATGTGCCTGTATTTATTTTAACAGACGTGCAAAGATAAGAAACCAAAATAATAAATTCAACGATTAACTCTTTTTTCTTTAAAAGACGTCCATGGGTGAGTACGTGTCGTACGTTCGCCACAAAAAGAGCGCTTGTCATTTATTAATGCTGACGTGTTCACAGCTGTTTTTCATATTTGTATCGAAATATTTTCTTTGAACATTGACATTTTTTGAACGATTGCCTATCTGGGCAAAAATAGCGTTGTCTATTGGAGTTGGTTTATTAATCGGATTTATTGCGACCCGGTTGATCTATGCTTTTTATTTTCTGTAGAATTTTAAATGTGAAGCGGATCGCTTATCGCGCAAAATCAGCGACAAAAAACGGGCATCCGTGCGGGATACCCGTGATAAAGTGAATGCATGCTCGGTTGCACGAAAAGCTAAGAAAGATTAGCTAATGCTTCTTTGATTCTGCGTAAGGCTTCACGAAGACTGTCGTCGGAAGCCGCGTAAGATAATCGGATGTAATTATTGTTCCCAAAAGAATCTCCACCAACAGTAGCGACATGACCGGAGTTCAATAGATATAGCGAAAGGTCCGCAGAGTTTTGAATTGTATTACCATCTGGATCCTTTTTTCCAAAGAACGAACTGATCTCTGGAAAGAAGTAAAAGGCGCCCTCCGGTAAGTTAGTTTTAACACCGGGAATTTCATTCAGAAGATCGTACACCAATTGACGTCGTCGAGCAAAAGCGTCCTTCATTTCCAATACACTTTCCAATCCTTGCTTGTAGGCGGCAATACCAGCGCGCTGGGAGATAGAACAAGTCCCTGATGTAGTTTGTCCTTGCATCTTTTCATTGGCAGCTGCAATCTCTCGGTTTGCAGCAATGTAGCCCAAGCGCCATCCGGTCATCGCAAACGCTTTTGAAAAGCCATTGACGAGGATCACCCGATCCTTGATGCTGCTAAATTGAGCGATTGATTCATGCGCACCAGCAAAATTGATATGTTCGTATATTTCGTCAGAAATAATAAAAATATTCGGATATTTCTCAAACACTTTTGCCAAACCTTCAAGCTCTTCCTTTGAATAAACCGATCCCGTAGGATTACAAGGCGAGGAGAACATGAAAACTTTCGACTTCGGCGTGATGACCGCTTCCAACTGTTCTGGAGTGATTTTAAAATCGGATTCGATCGTCGTATCGATAAAGACGGATTTCCCTTCTGCTAACGTTACCATTTCTGAGTATGAGACCCAGTATGGTGTAGGAATAATCACCTCTTCTCCTGGATTAATGAGCGTCAGCAGTACATTCGATAACGATTGTTTAGCTCCGGTAGAAACGACGATTTCCGAAATATCATAGTCCAAGTCATTTTCGTGCTTTAGCTTCTCAACTATTGCTTGACGTAGGTCAGGGTAACCGGGTACTGGAGAATAACGTGTGTAGTTTTCATCCAACGCCTTTTTCGCGGCTTCTTTCACATGGTCAGGCGTGTTAAAATCAGGCTCGCCCACGCTCAAGCTGATCACGTTGATGCCTTTAGCTGCAAGCTCGCGGCCTAACTTGGTCATTTTTAGTGTTGCTGATTCAGATAGGTTGTTAATCCTATCGGATAAAATGGATGTTGTAGTCATGATATTGCAAATATATTACATATGAATCATTATCAATGACAAAAATACAACAAATTATGGACGTGGTTGATATTTTTCGAAACAACTTATCTCGGTAGACGTTCTAGAAATTAATCCTATTTTTGCTTCATCATTTAAAATGCTAACGATGAGGTTAAAGTTTGATGGATTTATCGTAGGCCTTATTCTTATGATTATTGCCGCCTACTTCTATCCGGACCTGGAAATTCTAATGGAGGGTAGGCTGATGAGCACCGTGATTAGTTTCGGCGTGGCTCTAATTTTTTTCTTCTACGGGTTGAAGCTCAGCTTCCACGAAGTTCGAGCTGGTCTTAAAAACTGGAAACTACATCTCTCCGTCCAATTGTTCACCTTTGCTCTTTTTCCAATATTAGTGCTGTTGTTTAGACCCTTAGTTCAAAACCAAGTACAAGAGCAGTTTTGGCTATCCTTTTATTTTTTAGCGGCGCTACCGTCTACCGTTAGCTCTTCTGTAGTCATGGTGGTCATCGCTAAAGGAAATATTCCGGCTGCTATCTTTAATGCCAGTATGTCGGGATTGATTGGTGTGCTTTTGACGCCCTTATTGATGCAATTCTTTTTAGAAATAGGGCAAACCGATGTGTTTGGTGAGCTTTATCTAGGGTTGTTGTTGGAGGTCATCCTACCCGTTTTAATGGGGTTTGTATTGCAACATTATTGGAGAACGTGGGCTAAACGGAATTCGGGTCTCTTGGCTAAGTTTGATAAGGGAGTTATCCTGTTGATCGTATACAGTAGTTTTGCAGAATCGTTTTTGAGCAATGTGTTTCAGACAATCGATCCGATGTATCTGCTCAGTTTATTCATTGCAGTGATTGTGTTGTTTTATGGGGTGTATGGAATCATATTTTACCTAGCGCGTCATCTTCTACACTTCAACCGAGAAGATCAGATCACCGCCGTATTTTGTGGGTCAAAAAAATCATTAACCCACGGTAGTGTTTTTGCTAAATTTCTATTTGCGAACGATCCCCGATTAGGACTGTTGATCTTGCCATTAATGATTTACCATGCTTTTCAAATATTTGTAGTGACTATTATTGCGCAAAGGATGGGTAATCGAGTTCTAGAGAAGAGTTCCTAGGAGACAGGTGATTTCTTCTTTTGGAAATCGTATTTTTGTTGACCATATACCAAAAACCAAGGCTTATGTCGAAACAAATGCGGTTAGTTTTATTGTCCCTAGTTACGGGGCTTTCGCTCATGTTGATAAAATTTATTGCCTATTTTATCACAGGATCGAATGCGATTTTCTCGGACGCCGCAGAAAGTATCGTGAATGTCGTCGCATCAAGTTTTGCCTATTACAGCATATATCTTTCGGCTCGTCCTAAAGATAAGAACCATCCCTACGGACACGGGAAAGTAGAGTTTTTCTCCGTCTTCGTGGAAGGCGGGATGATTTTCATTGCCGGTAGTATTATCTTGATCAAATCGGTTTATGGGATTTTTGTAACCCAGCGAATTGCGAACGTTGATGAGGGAATTTATCTGATTTTATTGACGGCATTAGTGAATTTTGGTGTGGGCTGGTATCTGCTTCGACGCGGACGAAGATTACGTTCACTCACGATTGAGGCCGATGGCAAACACTTACAGGTCGATGCGTTGAGTTCGGTTGGCTTAATTGCTGGACTTTTAATTATGAAGTTTACAGGTATGGCCTGGATCGATTTAGCCTTGTCGATCGCCTTGGGATTCTTTATTTTATTTAATGGCTATAAGCTGCTCCGTCAATCAATTTCCGGTCTTATGGATGAATCTGATGCAACCGTCATTCAGGAGATTACGGATATCTTGGGGCAGCATAGGCAATCGGCATGGATTGATGTGCATAATTTAAGGGTCCAACGATACGGGCAGGAATTGCATGTAGATTGTCATCTAACCTTACCAAATTATTTCAAGTTGAACGAGGTTCACGATAGCATTTCTGAATTTGACAAGGTACTTAACGATCACCTGGACTCAAAAACTGAATTTTTTGTCCATGCCGACCCGTGCATGCCAGAATGCTGTCATTATTGCAAAATGCGGGATTGTCCCATCCGCAGCGAGGCTTTCAGGAAAGAAATTAGTTGGACGCCGGTCAATGTGACCAAGAATATGAAACATTTTCGGAAATCTTGACGGCACCTATCGACTGAAAATTTTTTGCTATATTTATAAATAGGCGTGTAAAACCCATCTACCATCTTTGGCGTAGGTGGATAGTCGTACACACGATACAAAGTGTACAGATACCAACCCAATAGGAGTGTTCGCTCGAATAAATATTTACGCGAAGGTAAAACCTCCCATGTCAATTAATTGTTTAGTGAATAACTAAGGGGAGTCTCGTGAAAAATTATTGATCGAAATCCAATATCGCTATACGGGTGTTGCTGCCTCTTTGTGATAACATCGAACTATGAAAAACGAAAGGAGATACAATGATTATCAAACAAGAAGTTAACGGAAGTAAAGGGGCTTTCATTGCACAGGAAGACGGCAAGAAGGTCGGTGAAATGACTTATTCACAGGCCGGTGCTGGAAAGTTCATCATCGACCATACCGAAGTCGATCCTGAAGAAAAAGGGAAGGGGATAGGGCATTTACTGTTGTTTAAAGTAGTGGAATATGCTCGGGAAAATCAGTTGAAAATAATTCCCCTGTGCCCGTTTGCCAAGGCTTCATTTGAAAGGGACATTAACATTCGAGATGTATTGTTTAGCTAAATCGAAGTAAAGTCATGAAAACAATCGTCATTGGTGGCAGCGGCGCAACCGGCAGAGAATTGGTTTTGCAGCTCTTGGCCGATCCCCGAGTGGAAACGGTTACTGTGCTCGTGCGCAAGAGTTTCTTTTGGCCAAATCCAAAGCTTCAAGAGATCGTTGTCGATTTTGATCATCTGGATCAATTTGCCGATCAGATCCAAGGCGATGTTGCTTTTTCAACGCTCGGTACAACACTAAAAATCGCAGGCGAAAGAGACGCACAATGGAAAGTCGATCACGATTACCAAATCAAATTTGCTGAAATAGCTCGAGAAAATAAAGTGTTTACCTTTGTGCTTTTGTCCGCCGCACAGGCGAGCACGACCTCATCGTTCTTCTATAACCGAATGAAGGGACAAATCGAACAACAGATCCGGGATATGAATTATCCTAAATTGATTATCGTGCAGCCGGGACCGATAGACCGACCCGAATCGGACCGATTAGGAGAAAAAATTGCAGTTTCTATGGTCCGTTTTTTTAACAGGATTGGCTTGTTAAAGTCCTATCGGCCTATTACCACAATTTCCTTGGCTAGCGTGATGATCGAGAGTTCCTTTGGCGAATCATCCCTTGCCGTGGAACATATTGATCCGCAAAATATCCAAAAACTTCAGGAAGCTTTGAAAACCTGAAATTGCATAACATGCAGCTCGATGCTGGCGACTCGCTACGGGTAAAAACCAAACATTTTCCACCCACGGTTATTATTCCGGCTTTTATGGCAATTTAATTTTCATTTTGTTATCTTTAGGCGAATTTTGAAATTTGGACCCCGCGCCAAGAAATTTCATTTTTTTATGCAAAACACTTTCATTTCAATAGAAAATTATGTCATCTAAAATCATTTACACAAAAACAGATGAAGCGCCGTTGTTGGCAACGTATTCATTTCTACCTATTGTTCAAGCATTTGCTAAAACAGCAAATATCGATGTGGAATTAAGAGATATCTCATTGGCAGGTCGTATTCTTGCTAATTTTAATCAGTATTTGACCGCAGATCAACAAACGACTGATGTGTTAGCTGAATTAGGACAGGTAGCCTCTACGCCCGATGCGAATATCATCAAGTTGCCGAATATTTCGGCTTCAATCCCTCAACTGAAGGCTGCGGTAGTAGAACTTCAGAAAGCAGGCTTCAAATTGCCGAACTACCCAGACGAGCCCAAGAATACAGAGGAAGAAGAAATCAAATCTACTTATGCTAAAATATTAGGATCAGCGGTAAATCCGGTTCTAAGAGAAGGAAATTCGGACCGTCGCGCGCCAAAAGCTGTTAAAAACTATGCGAAGACTAACCCACATCGTATGGGCGCTTGGTCCGCCGATAGTAAAACTAGAGTGACTTCCATGGAAGATGGTGATTTTTACAGCACGGAAAAATCGTTGACAGTTGATCAGGATACACAATTTAAAATTGAGTTCGTCGATCAGAATGGCACGATCAAGGAACTTAAAGGTTTAGCACCCCTTAAAGCCCGCGAGATAATAGACTCTTCTGTGATGCACGTTGATGCGCTTCAGTCTTTTGTCGCTCAAGCAATCGCGACTGCGAAATCAGACGGCGTGCTGCTTTCCGCTCATTTAAAGGCGACGATGATGAAGGTGTCGGACCCGATTATTTTTGGTGCAATCGTTGCGGTATATTTCAAAGAGGTTTTCCAGAAATACGGTAGCCTTTTTCAAGAGCTGGGCATCAATAAAAATAATGGTCTTGGTGAGATTACGTCCAAAATGGCTGGACATGCTCAGGAAGCTGAAGTACAATCGGCAATTGAACAAGCGATTGCTAATGGTCCAGATTTAGCGATGGTCAATTCGGATAAAGGCATCACCAACTTACACGTTCCTTCTGATGTCATCGTCGATGCTTCAATGCCCGCGATGATTCGTATCGGAGGTAAAATGTGGGATAAAGATGGACAGGAGCGCGACACGTTAGCGGTTATTCCAGACCGCTCGTATGCTGGCGTGTATAAAGCGGTAATCGAAGATTGTAAAGCCAATGGCGCATATGATCCAAAAACGATGGGATCCGTTCCTAACGTTGGATTAATGGCGCAAAAGGCGGAAGAGTACGGATCGCACGATAAGACTTTCCAAGCCGCCGCGCCGGGAACAATCCGTGTGGTTGATGCTCATGGTGCTGTGTTGTTGGAACAATCGGTTCAAACGGGAGACGTTTTCCGGATGTGCCAAACCAAGGACGCACCGATTCAGGATTGGGTGAAATTAGCCGTTAACCGTGCTCGCTTATCCAATACACCGGCCGTTTTTTGGTTAGATGAAAATCGTGCGCATGACCGCGAAATTATCAAGAAAGTAAATACTTATCTTCCAGAGCATGATACACAAGGATTAGATATTCGGATCCTAGCTCCAATCGAAGCCACGCAGTTTTCCATTGAGCGTATCCGCCGTGGAGAGGATACGATTTCGGTAACTGGAAATGTGTTGCGGGATTATTTGACCGACTTATTCCCTATTCTGGAGCTCGGTACTTCAGCAAAAATGTTGTCAATCGTACCCTTAATGAATGGTGGCGGATTGTTTGAAACCGGAGCCGGGGGCTCGGCACCCAAACACGTTGACCAGTTTGTTAAAGAAGGGTATTTGCGTTGGGATTCCTTAGGGGAGTTCCTTGCTTTGCAAGCATCTTTAGAGCACCTGGCGCAAACACAAACCAATAACAAGGCGCAGATCTTGGCCGATGGGCTTGATGAAGCCAATGCAAAATTCTTGGCTACCGATAAATCACCAGCACGTAAAATTGGGCAACTCGATAATCGTGGTTCTCATTTTTACCTAGCTTTATATTGGGCAGAAGCCCTTGGTGCACAAGCCAATGACGCGGATCTGGCATCCAAATTCGCTGCCTTAGCCCAAAATCTTAAAGAGCAAGAAGCGGAGATCAACGATGAGTTGATTGGTGCACAGGGGAAATCGCAAGAGATTGGTGGCTATTATTTTCCCAACGATGAGTTGGCGTCTAAAGCCATGAGACCCTCGGAGCGTCTTAATGCTGCTATCGATGCGTTAGTATAGTTTTTTTGACTTTTTATTAAAGAGGCCGTATCATGTTCAAATTGATGCGGCCTTTTTTTGAGTCGCTAGGTAGCCCTTTTATTTCAGAATAAAACGCTAACTCCTATAGATTAACTGATAAAATATCGTTTTAGACTTCCGTTCAATGGAAGCACATCCTGATGTTTCGTGAGCTAATCGCGCAGCTGTACCGCCTATATACCTCCGTTTTTCTGACCGATACGGTACGCCGGCGGTAATTAAACGGAAGGGCCTATCGTTAGCAATTGGATTTTTAAATCAAGATGATTATTTTTAGCTAAATAGATAAACCTTCGATATGAGTATTTCAAACCAAAGTAGACGCGGCTTCTTACAAAAAGGCCTTTTAGCAGGTGCGGTAGCATTTTCGTTTCCTGATATTCTTTCCGCCAAAGGCAATTCTTCGGATTTCAATAGGAGCCAGTCTGAAATGAAACTAGGTATAGCAGGTTATAGTTTTGTAAACTTCGATTTAGAGGACTCCCTTAGCATGATGCGGCGTATGGACGTCCGCTATTTGTGTATTAAGGATTTTCATTTGCCACTGGATAGTACTGCTGAGCAGATCAGCGCATTTCATTCGAAATTAGCAGAATCAAACGTTACAGGCTATGCGGTAGGGCCCATATATATGAAGAACCAGGCAGAGATCGACCGAGCATTTGATTATTGTCAACGGGTCGGTACAGATTTGATAATTGGCGTACCGGAAATTAAGGATCTTCCTTATATCGCTCAGAAGGCTCAGGACCTGAATATTCGGTATGCCATCCATAACCATGGCCCTGAAGACAAGATCTACCCAAATGCGACGGTTATCTGGAACCATCTTAAAGATTTAGGCGAAAATATTGGAATTTGTTTCGATATGGGACACAATATGCGAGACGGTCATGATCCGATAAAAGATTTATTACAGTACCGGGAACGGATTTTTGATTTGCATTTAAAGAATGTCACCTCAGCTGACGCAGAGGGAACAACTTGTGAGCTGGGACGAGGCGTCATCGATATCCCCAAGTTCACCAAAACGTTGAGAAAAATTAAATACAGTGGCTACTGTAGCCTTGAGTTTGAGAAAGATATGAAAGACCCGTTGGCTGGTCTCGCTGAATCGGTAGGCTATTTCCAGGGAGTGCAAAGCTCAATTTGAGTTTGAAATAAGGGGGCGATCATGTGTTTTCGTATAACCGGCTCGTTAAAATGGAGCAGTTATGAAAATACTTCTACTTTTGATTTCTGTTTTTAATGTCTTTGCAGCACTTGGGCAACAGGGGTTTCGTTTATTGAACGACCGGAAAAATTCATTCCGGTTTGAAATCGATGGTAATCTAGTTGTTGTTCCGGTGAAAATTAATGGCCTGGAACTCGATTTTCTGCTCGATACTGGTGTTAAGGAAACGATATTGTTCCTTTCTAAAGGAGATTCTATCCCCTTAGAAAATGTGCATAAAGTGAAGTTTTCGGGAATTGGAATTGAAGACGGGGTCGAGGGGATCATGTCGACTGGCAATACCGTTGAGGTGGGAGAAATAATGGTTGATAGTCTTCACCTAGTGTATGTCATCGATGCCGAAGAATTTGATATTTCAAGTCATGTTGGGATACCGATTAACGGGATTTTAGGTAGTCATTTTTTCAAAGACCACCTTGTCAAGCTAAATTATCAACGACGTAGAATATCCATGTATGACGCTTTTGATTATTCTACAAGGCTATTTCGAGGCTACAAAAGAATTCCAATTCGTTTAGAGCGAAGTCGTCCGTATACTAGGCTTTCTATAGATCTAGGTGAACGGCTACTGCCAAATGCGAACATGTTGGTGGATATGGGGAATTCGGATGGGCTACTTGTCTTTCCTTTTTTGATCGACTCTTTAAAAATCCGAGAGCCGAGTATCTATGAATATATTGGTAAAGGTTTTTCGGGTCTCATTTATGGGAGACGAAACCGGATTGCTGGTTTCAATTGGGCCGATTTCTACATCAAACATCCCATTGTTTCCTACCCGGACTCGAACGCTGTACATGCAGCTATGCTCGCAGAGGGACGAATAGGTTCGGTAGGTAGTCAGGTGTTGCAGCATTTTTATGTGTTTTTTAACTATCCAAAAAGGGAAATGTATCTTAAACCCAACCGTAAATTTGGCGACTCGTTTTCGTTCAATCTTTCCGGGCTGGATGTGCGACACGATGGATTGGTTTGGACTCAGAGTCGTGTTCGGACCAACTTAGCCTCGGCGAAAGACGATCTTAGAGAACAAGGGACTACCGTATTTCAAGAGCAGAATTTCCGTTACGAATTTTTACTAAAACCGATCTATATTATTGCAAATGTACGCGAAGGTTCGCCAGGTGGTCTAGCCGGTGCGCAGGTTGGCGATGAGTTGCTGCGAATCAACGGTAAAAGAGTTGAAAACATGAAATTAAAGCAGATCCTCCATACATTACAGCATAAACAGGGGGACCGTTTGAGTTTGCTCATCCGTCGCGACGACCAACAAGTGATGCTGCACTTTAAATTGATGGATCCGATTCCTTTTGTGCCGGATGAAGAACTTCTGTGATTGGACCTGGACGTGTAATTTGTGCGTAGAAACCCGCGCTATCTGTCGGCATGAATGGCCGGGTACTGTTGGACCTGTAGCTAGATATAATTTGTCGAGAAATTCCTGCCGCGGGTTGGGTGAAATAACAACCGGAGTTAATTCATTAATCAATTCCGGTTATTATAGGAAGGCGAATGATCTTTATTCATTCACTACGCCCATGTTACTAAATTTATCAATACGTTCTGAAACCAGACGCTCTTCGTCTTTGACTAAAAGCTCCTTAAGGTCTTCAGAAATTTTCTTTTTGATATTCAGCGCAGTCGTTTCCGGATCGTGATGTGCTCCACCCAAGGGCTCTTCGATGATACCATCAATTAATCCATTGCCCAACATGTCTTCTGCAGTTAGTTTTAGGGATTCGGCCGCTTGTTCTTTGTGATCCCAGGTTCTCCAGAGAATAGAGGAACACGATTCAGGAGAAATCACAGAGTACCAGGTGTTTTGTAACATATAAACTCGATCTCCAATGCCAATACCGAGTGCCCCGCCTGAAGCACCTTCACCAATTACAATACAAATGATCGGCACTTTTAGCACCGACATCTCCAGCAAATTTCTCGCGATGGCTTCACCTTGACCCCGTTCTTCGGCTTCTAAACCCGGGTAGGCCCCCATGGTGTCAATTAACGTTACTACCGGCTTGCCGAATTTTTCGGCCATTTTCATCAACCGAAGCGCTTTTCGATAACCCTCCGGATTGGCCATTCCGAAATTACGGAACTGGCGTTCTTTGGTGTTTTTCCCCTTCTGATGGCCAATGATCATAACAGATTGCCCGTCGATAGTGGCAAAGCCTCCTACAATCGCTTTGTCATCGCGTACCGTGCGGTCACCATGCAATTCGATGAAATCCTCGCAGATCAGATCAAGGTAATCGAATGTCTGTGGTCGATCTGGATGTCTCGACATCTGAACCTTTTGCCAGCCTGTCATCGTGCTGTAGACCTCCTGCTTGGTCGTTTCTAGCTTTATCTCCAATTCACGAACAGTCGCCCCCATATCAACCTTAGTCTTTTCTTCAACCTGTTTTACTTTTTCGATCTGAGTCTGTAGATCCGCTATTGGTTTTTCGAAATCAAATGTTGTCTCCATATTTACCTGCTTGGTGTCATCTTTAAGCACCCTGTAACTTCCTTGTTTTTTGAGGAAGCTAAGTTACTCGTTTTTTGAGAAAATTAAAATGTTTCTCATTTCCGTTGGCGATCTAAAAACTCAAGGTACGAAATTTTGGTGCTGATACTTAGAATGATTAACACAGCGCCGGTCTTTTGGTTTTGTCGCTAGGTGAAAAAGTAATATCTTCAATACATGAATGCACGTGTAGCGCCAACTGGGATGAAAGTCCCCTTAGTTTTTATCGTTAAAGTTTTCATGCTAGGGTTATTGATCGCTGGCTACATCTATTTCGCTCCGCAGATTGGCAAAATCGCCTGGTTACCTCAATCCATGCGCGGGTTGTATTTTTTCTTAGTGCCTAGTATTATCCTCTCGGTTGTCCGCTTTTTAATTTTGTTCGTATATAACACCAAAAACTCTGATCGAAATGTACGCGGCAATTTCGTGCTCGGTGTTAACCGCTTGACGGCTGTACTGAATACCGTTTTTGCGACCGTTGCTTTGATGATTCTATTCGGGATCGATCCGCGTGATTTTATTATGAGCATGACTTTTGTCGCGATGGCTATCGCCGTTTTGTTTCGCGATTACATTACCAACATGATCAGCGGGTTAATTGTTATGTTTTCCGATCAGCTGTCGGTAGGTGACCGGATCCAGGTTGGGGAACATCGCGGTCGGATTGTCGATATTACCTTTGCGAACATTGTCTTGCAGGACGAGGAAGACGATATTGTCATGGTGCCGAATAATACGGTGTTTACCGCTACTTTCATCAATCTTTCCGCTCATCAATCGAGTCTTTTTAGCGTGAAGTTTGAACTACCCTTGGAGGTGGCACTTCATGTCACCGAGCTAGAAGAAGCTTTGAGATTGAGCTTTATTGCACACCCTAATTTAGCGCTAGTGGAAGATGAATTACACCTTATAGTGACCGAATTAGGCAAAGACTTTGTCCGTTATAAGCTGGATCTGCATGCGATTAGTAACAGCAATAGAATGCATCGAAATCTTCAAAATGAAATACTAAAAGAGGTGATAAAATTCCAGCGTACTGTTTTGATCAAATCTTCCTGACTTTAATCTTTTTGACAAAATGCTGAGCGCTTTTCTTTAAGATCAGATCAGCTCGATAACGGGTTGGGAGGATATTCTCATGCAGGTTCGGTTTATTAATCTCGTCCCAAATCTGTCGCGCCATATCTGTACTTTCTTCCAGACTCAAATCAGCATATTTATGAAAATACGAGGCGGAACTCTGGAACGCTGTAGCACGGAGAGATTCAAAGCGATCTATATACCAATTGACAATGTCCTTTTCATCGGCATCCACATAAATTGAATAATCAAAGAAGTCAGAGACGAACACGCCGTTATTCCTGGTGTTAACCTGCAACACATTAATTCCTTCGATGACTAAAATGTCCGGTTGACTAATCACTAATTTCTCCCGAGGTAGAATATCGTATTCCAAATGCGAGTACACCGGGGCGGTTACTTGGGTTTGTCCTGATTTTATATCGGAAAGAAACTGTAAAAGCTTTTTGGTGTCGTAACTCTCTGGGAAACCCTTGCGATTTAGAATGTTCCGCTTAATAAGCTCTTTATTCGGATAGAGAAAGCCATCCGTGGTGACCAGTTCAACCTTTGGTTTACTGGGTAGAAGAGAAAGTACCTTTCGGAGTACTCGAGCCGTCGTACTCTTACCTGCTGCAACTGAACCGGCGATTCCAATAATGAAAGGGAGTTTCTGATGGTTCCGCTTAAAAAAGACATTGCTTTTGGCATGTAACTCTTGAAAATGGTCAATGTGTACGTCCAACAAGAGGGCTAATGGCACATATATTTCTTCAATTTCTGCTAGCGTTAATGGCTCACCAAGAGCATGCAGTTTATCCAAATCTCCCTCTTGTAGAGAGTGACTTAATTGACCGTTCAATCGTTTCCACTGTTCGCGGGTAAAATTCCGGAACGGACTGGTGAAGGTATGTTCGCTAATCGATGGCATAGCTTAATTTAATATCAGCTTGCAAATATACGATCCCGTGTCAATTTTTCCCTAATCTGTATCAATTAGATTACTTTCGATGACCACCGGGTTTTCTAGTATTTTTTGCACAGGACACTTTTCACCTATGGTGTGTATCCGTTTTTTCTGTTCACTGTCTAGCGCTCCCTCGATGACGATGTTGCAGCGGATATAGGTAGTTTGTTGCCGATCACTACGCTGTACCTCACTATGCAATTGTATATGGATGTTTTCTAACGGCCATTCTTTCTTGTCGGCATACATCTTCATCGTTATCGCTTTACAGGCTCCAATCGAAGAAAGTAAAAGTTGACTAGGCGCCAAACCTTTATTTTGTCCGCCGAGCTCTTCGGGTTCGTCCGCTAAGATTTCCAACTCACCGTAACTGATAGTGGTTGTGTATTTTTCTTTACCAATACTTACTTGTACCTCTTCTGCCATTTTATCAAAGGAGTGTAGATGCCCATACAATGGAACGAACGGATGGGATGTAAGCGACCTCCATTTCGCTTACAAAATAAACTTTATTTGGTGTTTTGTTGTGTTTCGAGATTCTTTCTCTGTTCTAACAGTCCGCGAATGATCAATGCCCCAGTTGCCGGGTTAGTCGCTAAAGGAACATTACAAAGATCACATATGCGCATTAACATCTGTATATCGGGTTCATGCGCATGCTTACCTAAAGGATCTCGAAAAAAGATGATGCCGTCGATTTTTCCTTCAGCAGTCAAAGCAGCTATTTGCGCATCCCCACCTTTAGGTCCTGAAAGCTTAAGTTCAACCTCAAGTCCAGTTTGCTGAATATAGGACCCGGTTGTTCCGGTGGCAACTAGGTGTGCTTTGGAGAGCTCTTCCAGATGGTCCTTGACAAATCCAACCATCTCCGCTTTCTTTCCATCATGCGCGATAAGTGCTAATGTTTTTACCATATGCGTTATACCCATTCGTTTAGTGTCTTGGAAAGTTAACGAAAATAATTGATTCTGTATCTATAGAATCAATATTAGAAGGGCTTACCAGCACTCTCTATCCACTGTCAAAATACGGTCAATTGACAGCGTATATGCGCGTAATCATAAAAAGATAGATCGTCCCGGTATAAATTTGTAGGTAATGAAAATTGAACGATAGGCGAGTCCAACACCTTTTATTTCGACCGCACCTGTCCAGCGTTCATCGGTACTTCTTGCCCGTTCATCATTCCAGGTTCTGGGATAGGTAAGCAGGCCGTTAATTCGCTGTATGATCCTTTCTTATGCATAAACGGTGTCTGATAAATAAAACGATATTTTTTAACTTTTACATATACTATATCATGACAGAAAATCAAATACAACTAATTAAAGCAACCGTCCCGGTATTAAAAGAACACGGGGTCGCCTTGACGAAACATTTTTATCAGCGAATGTTTACACACAACCCCGAACTTAAGCACGTATTCAATATGGGGAACCAGCAAAATAATAGACAACAAACTGCGCTTGCGCTTGCGGTGTTAGCTTATGCGGAGCATATCGAAGATCCGAGTGTGTTACTGCCTGTCGTGGATACGATTGGACATAAACATGCTAGTTTGGATATTAGGCCAGAACATTACGCTATTGTCGGAAAACATTTGATCGCCTCCATTGGTGAGGTGCTGGGCGAAGCTGCTACCCCAGAACTGTTGGAGGCTTGGACGCTGGCTTATGGAAAACTAGCGGACCTGATGTCTGGTCATGAGAAGGAGATTTATCAGCAGCGGACCCAAACCAAGGGCGGGTGGTCTGGATGGAGACCTTTTATCGTCAAGGAGAAAATTCAAGAATCCAGTGAAGTGACCTCCTTTTATTTGTATCCTGCGGATGGCGGCTCGGTGGCAGCCTTCAAACCTGGTCAGTACATTAGTTTGAGGTTGTTTTTACCCGAGCTAAATTTGCTCCAACCTCGGCAGTATAGCATTTCCTGTGCACCCAACGGAGTTTTTTATCGAATTTCGGTAAAAAGAGAACAGGGTGCCCATCATCCCGACGGTATGATTAGCAATCGTTTACACCAACAGGTTGATCAGGGGGACATGGTGGAGTTATCCGCACCAGCAGGTGTATTCTTTCTATCAGATTCTGATGCACCCAAAGTGTTTATCAGTGGTGGTATTGGCCAGACACCTTTGTTAGCGATGTTGGAGGATCTTTTACAACGAGAGCAGGACCGTCTTAAACCCATAGTTTGGGTTCACGGTTGTCGAAATGAACAAGTGCATGCCTTTAGAGATCGCCTGCGTGAACTTCGACAGGTTGAGTTATCGGTTAAACAGTACTTATTCTATGACGAAGTAGGACAATCTGAATTAGACTTTTATCCTGGCCAGGTGAACTTAGAACCGATCAAAGAGGACGTTCTTCAAAATGGAGCTGAATATTATATTTGTGGACCTGCACCCTTTATCAAGGTGCACCATCAATATCTAGTCGAACAGGGTATTGCGAACAACCGAATTCATTTTGAGGAATTCGGTCCGGCTTCACTGAATTTAAATTAACGAGTCACTCGGATCACATTGCGCTGGGACATAATCTAGAATCGTTGTAGATCACGATTTGCAACGATTCTTTTTTGAGGTAGGAGAGAAGGCCTATTTCCCTCGGAGTACCTGTGCCAAGATCAAGGCATGGTTTATTTTTGGGTCTTTAGCGGCGTAAACCAAGGTTACTGCTTGGTTGGAAGCCTGTTTTCGAAGTTCGGAAAGTTCTTCCTGCTGCTCGTCTAGTTCCTCCCGATATCGTTTTGTGAATTCGACAAAACGTTCCGGACGATGGTCAAACCATTTTCTTAAAATACTTGAGGGCGCTAGGTCTTTATTCCAAAGATCCAGCTTCGCGGCTTCCTTGGAAACACCGCGCGGCCATAAACGGTCAACCAACACCCGATACCCATCGGATTTATCCGGGGTTTCGTAAATCCGTTTAATTTGAAAATGTTCACTTTCCTTTGTCATCCGATTGCCGAATTAATGATCATCTGTAGAACACCGTGATGAACGAAAATGTTTAGCGCAATGCAGGTGAAGGAATGTCGGGTTCGCTAGAACATTTAAATTAACACGTTTTTTGTAGGTCACTCATTATACGATTCTGCCGGTTAATATCACAGCAGTTATAAAAATTTGTGACCATGGTCAATTTTAATATGAATTCAGATCATTAATTTTGATGACGGATTCACAAAATAGAAAGGCGTTATGATACCCATTGATCTCCTGCTCGAAAAGGGGGGCTGTTACAAAAACTACGATGAAGGCGAACCGATTTGTCACACCGGTGCACACGCCAATTTTTATTACCAGTTAGTTTCTGGTCGGGTCCGTTGGTGTAACCTTCTAGATGATGGCAAAGAAGTGCTGCATAATATGATTATCCCTGGTGAATGCTTCGGTGAACTCGCTCTTTTTGACGAGAAACCATACGCCGCTACTGCACGCGCAGATGTTCCCACAATGGTGATTCGGTTGGGCGCGGAAGCCTTTCATGAGATCCTGAGCGTCCAGCCCAAAATACATCTGGAATTCACCAAAAACATTGCTAAAAAATTGCGATTCAAGTTCTTTCTCACCGAACTGCTCGCTAACAATGATTCGGTAGATATTGTCACCAAACTTATCGCGCATTTCAATAACCACCAACAGTTTATTTGTACAGATTGTCGACGCCTGATGTTGACCCGTCAAGAGTTGGCCAATATGGTCGGCTTAAGGGTTGAAACGGTCATTCGTGCAATCCGACAAATGCAACAAGCTGATCAACTTGATATCGTCAAAGGAAAGGTGGTTGTACCGACTGTTGACTAAGAATTCTAGCTGCCGAAATAGCAGAAGCTATTTGCGTGATATTTTTTATCGTATGATGCTGATTTGCTCCCATCAGATCGTCCTTAAAACGCCACCGTCTGCCCGAACAGAGGCGCCATTGATAGCAATCGAAATTGGACTAGCTAAATAGGCTACCAGCGCGGCAATCTCCGAAGGATCTATAAATCGTTGCAGCAAAGAATGTGGGTTCGTCTGCTCGATAATCGCTTTTTTTACGGTCTCGATTTCCAAATTCTGAGTGGAGGCAATTTGTCGAATTGAAGAGGCGACGCCATCAGAATAGGTTGGACCACCCAGGACCGTGTTTACCGTAACTTCAGTTCCTTTTGTTAGTTTTGATAAGCCGTTGCTGAACGCCATGAGGGCTGCTTTTGTCATTCCATAATGGATCATATTCTCAGGAATATTTACGCCAGCCTCACTGCCTGTGAAAATTATTCGTCCGAAATTTTGCTGAAGCATGGTCGGTAAAAGTCGTTTGGTGAGACGAATCGTGTTCATCACGTTAATTTCAAAAATTTTGTACCAATCTTCATCGTCTATATCTTCGAAATTTTTCAATTCAAACATACCGACATTATTAATCAAGAGATCGATTCTGGGTAGTTTGTCTGATAAAGCGAGCACTTCATCTTTTTTCTCGAAATCTGCCACGATCCCCGAAACAGTAGCATCGGGAAACTCAGTTTGTAGTTTTTGCACGGCGAAATTTGTTTTTTCTTCGGTTCTCCCATTAATGATAACGGCAACTCGTTCGTTTAAAAGTTGCTGGGCGATTGCAAAGCCGATACCCTGTGTTGCGCCGCTAATAAAAGCGTTCTTTCCTTCCAGTTTTAAATTCATTCCGTTTATTTTTATATGATTGATACATAAATAATTAAAAAAATTAGCGAACAACCGCTAATTGCATTTCAATTTGATTTTTTAGTATATCGGCGTTCGGATATACTCTGCGTAGGGTGTTTAGACCACACCATAATGTGATAAGATATTTCCCTAATATATCGGGTGAGATCAGTGTCTGTAGATTTCCTTTTTGTTGTTCTTTTGCGATGACCTGGGTGAACATTTCTTCAACATCTTTTAAAATCTGGACGGTAAAAGCTTCAAGATTTTCGTCGTTGAAAGCCATTTCAATCACGGTGTTGGCAATAATGCAACCTTTTAAATGATCTGTTTCGTTCGCCGTGGCAATACTTCTAAAAAAATCTTTAATCGTTTCTAACGGCGTCTCGCTTTTGCTGATCTTTTCTTTAAAGGAATTCAATTCGAACCTGCGTTCCTCAATAGCTTTCCGAAAAACCTCTTTTTTTCCATCTTTAAACGTGTTGTAGAAACTACCAGCCCCAGCGCCAGTTGCTTTTTGTAAATCGCTTAATGAGGTAGCATTATATCCCTTCCTCCAGAATACTTCTTGCGCTTTTTTAATAAGCTGACTATCCTCGTAAATTGTAGGTCTTCCTCGCATGGTATTTATGTAATGATTGATACAAAAATAAAAATAAAAAGACATCGAGCAAATTTTACATTCAGAAAAATGACGCTTAATCGGACGTGAAAAGTTTTCGCTGAAAGTACAGTGAGGTCATGTCGTTCGCTTCTTTTTAATGAGATTTACCGATAACTATTCCCGTCAGCTACAAGTTTACCCGCACGACGGCAACACGTCTACAGGGGTCGTATATCCGCCCTCTCAGCGACTTGATGAAAGGGAACCCGCTTGGTGCCACATGACGATTTGGAAAATGAAAAAGGGGGGCTTGCTGATGCCTCCCCCTCAGCGGGGAGAATAAACCGCTGTTAGAGCACCTTAAGGGTATTTCAGGTGCAATTAAGGAGCTTTAAGCTCTGGACTTGCCGTATACTAGATTATTTGTTTTACGTGTAGTATTTCTTTTTCAGCCACAGACTCACTTTGACCAACAGTATCAGCACCGGGACTTCTACCAACGGACCAATAACACCCACAAACGCTTGTGGAGAATGGATGCCAAATACAGCGATGGATACGGCAATTGCCAGCTCAAAATTGTTTCCTGTGGCCGTAAAGGCAATGGAGGCATTCTTGTCGTACGGGACGTTCAAGGATTTATTGATGAAAAAGCTCACAAAAAACATCAGCACAAAATAGATGATCATCGGTATGGCTACTTTTACCACATCCATTGGCAATTCTATGATTTTATCGCCTTTCAAACTAAACATTAAGACGATGGTAAATAGCAATGCATACAAAGTAATGGGCGATATTTTAGGAATATATTTCCTATTATACCATTCTATCCCTTTTGATTTAATTAGAAAATAACGGCTTAAAAAACCTGCCAAAAAAGGAATACCTAAATAAATCAGTACACTTTTGGTTACGTCTTTCATCGACACACTGATATCGAAATTGGCTAAACCTAATTTATTGGGCAATACATTGATGAATAACCAAACGAAGAAGCTGTACATAAATACCTGAAAGATGCTGTTTAATGCGATTAATAAAGCGGCATATTCCCTATTCCCTTTTGCCAGATCGTTCCACACGATGACCATTGCTATACAACGCGCCAAACCGATCAGTATTAGACCTATCATATAATCCGGGTCGTCTCTTAAAAACAGAATGGCTAGTCCGAACATCAGAACAGGTCCAATAATCCAGTTCAAGAGTAAAGAAACACTGATTACTTTCTTGTCCCTGAACACCAAAGGCAATAACGAGTAATCCACCTTTGCCAATGGCGGATACATCATCAATATTAAACCTATGGCTAAAGGGATGTTGGTCGTGCCAATGGACCAAGCATTGGTAATATCGCTAATATCAGGAAAGAGGTAGCCTAAAGTAACGCCCGCGAACATCGCAAGGAATATCCAAAGGGTCAGGTACCGGTCGAGAAATTTTAGTCTTGCTTGCATCGGTTATTGTTTAATTGTTGAAAAGACATAAAGCATTTCTGCTGCTATCTGCACACTTCTTGCTGTATACACCTGTGTCTGCTCGGAAGTATTATCTGAAATTTTGGGATCTTCAAATGTAATGGGAATCCTTCTTTCCGTACCTGGAATGAAAGGACATCCGTCGTCTGCCTGCGAACAGGTCATAATGGCTGCAAACCTCGAGGCAGGATTGAAAGGATTATCGTATTTTTTGGAAAATCCCATGATTGGCAAAGCGTTATCGCTGTATTTTATCGCATATACCGGATTATCGGTGTCTGCAATCCTGAAGATATTAAGCCCTTGACTGGCTAACGTTTCCACTACTTTGGGAAACACTGCAGTCTCTTCTGTACCGCCGGAATAGCACTGTACATTTCGAATATTGAAGTATACACTTGCTACCTGTGCCCAAACCTGTGATAAGTGACTTCTGCGCGAATTATGCGTACAGATGAAATTGAGATTTACAGCCTCTCCGGTGTTTACTTTCTGCTGTACAAAATCTATTAGCGGCTGTAATGTAGATTGACGTTCCTGGTTGACAGTTTGGTGGTCAATTATCTCGGTTATGGTTTCAATTAAGTTTTTATACATGATAATGATTTTTAGCATTTAGCAACACGCAGAATTCGGCGCAACACGAGCTATTCTGTTCTGATAATTTTACCTTTGGCACCTCCGCTGGCATGCCACAAGCATCCGCTACAAGACAGGCGGTTTGTTTGTTCCTTAGGATGAGGTGCTTGCCGTCCGCTCGCTAACCGAAATTCGACATTGTCCAAGGTAGGCAGGATATCTTTGATTGCTGATAGTCTCATAAAAACTGGATTAAAACCGATCTTAAATGATATAAACGATAAAAAGATCGAGAAAATACTATAAACAGCAATTGGATACATTCACCTGTTGCTTGAAAAACGCATTGAGTTCTTCTTGCGTTTGCTTCCATACACCCTGATCGATACAATAGCACACCGATTTCCCTTCAACAGTTCCCTGAATGATGCCGATGTGCTTTAGCTCCTTTAAATGCTGTGAAATTGTCGCCTGCGCTAATCCCAATTCATCGACTAGATCATTACAGATACAAGTTTTCTTATCGATGACATATTGAAGTATGGCTATTCTTGCGGGATGCCCCAAGACTTTAAACAGGGATGCCAATCTGTTTTGTCTGTCTGTAAATATCTCTGATTTCGTGATTCCCATCCTTTATTATTCAATATCGCAATATTACGATATTAAAATTTAAATTGAAAGACCTTTTTTTTAATTTTATAACATCAATATTATTTAATGCTTCAGAAGCAGGGTAACCAAAAAGGTTCATTTGAAAAAACAGGGGTATAAATTCAAATACAATCCTGTTGTTTGCTATTCTTTCCTACTTTTGAGAAAAACTAAACCTCATGAACAGATTTCTCCTTGTGCCCTTTTTTTTACTAGTTCTTCAAGCGGCGTGGGCGCAAAACTCCAAACTTTCCGGCGTTGTCAAAGACTCCCTTTCGCGGGAAGCAATTGCCTATGCGAGTATTGGTGTATTGGATGCTAGCAATAAGGTCGTCGATGGGGTAATAACAGATTCTTCCGGTAATTTTAATTTTTCGAATCTACCTAACGGGAAATACAGCTTAACGGTTAAATTCATAGGTTACAACCAAAAGAAACTGGTTGTAGAGATCAGGAATCAAAAGGCAATTGATCTCGGAAACATCCTGATATCCCTTGCTGATAATAATTTAGAACAAGTTACAGTTACAGCCAGCGCGGCGAGACAAAAACACAGTAGCGACAGACAAACCTACCAAGCTAGTCAATATAAAAATGCGGTTGGCGGAACGGCGTTGGATATCGTTAAGAACTTACCTGCTGCATCCGTAGATGTGCGTGGAAACATCACTATACGCGGCAATACCGGCGTGATCGTGTTAATCAACGGCAAACCATCTTTGCTAGACCCGGCGACTATCTTAAACCAAATCTCTGCCAATGACGTTGCAGAAGTGGAATATATAACCAGCCCTACCGCTCAATTCGACCCGGATGGTAAAGGTGGTATCATCAACTTAAAGACTAAAAAGTCCGTGACCAATGGACTGGCCTGGAGATTTAACGTTCAAGGTGGACTACCGAGTATCGATGATTATGATAACCGCGAAAAACAAAAGCGTTTTGGTGGCGACATTGCCTTCCAGTATAAAAAAGACAAATTGGAATTAAATGGTTCAGCAAATTACTTAAGGAACGATAATGCGGGATTTAGAGAAGGAGATGTTAATACGATCATCGGTGATCGACAAACTTTCTTCCCTTCTAAGGGTGAAAGAAGCTTTGATAAATATAGTTTCGGGATCAGATTAAATAGCGCTTATGAGATATCCGACAAGCATGCCGTGAGTTTAGGTGTCTTGGCATCGAGAAGATTCCAAGACCGGATTGCCGATATTCATTATGCCAATAGAACGATTCAACCTTCTACAGGTGAGGAAATATCCAGAACAAACTACTTCAACCCCAACCTTCAAAATAAACAGGGAGAATTTTATCTATTGGATTTCTCTTACCAATACAAAATCAATTCGGCTCACTCCCTAGAATTGGGTGCCATTTACGAATATGCTGATATCTATGGTTCTACTAAGAACGGTAACATAGAAAACGGAATGGATACGGTACAATGGACGCACAATAGGTATACTAATCCCTTGCGAGGATTAAGACTTTCTTTACAACATAACTGGACATTAGAAAATGCTGATTTATTAACGGGGTATCAATTAAGGAATGATAAACAGAAAGGTGATTTCGAATACCATGAATCAGAAAATGGCACAAATAACCTGGAATTGATTCCCGAGTTTACCGGTAAATTGAATGCAACCAATAACGTTCATGCCTTTTTCACGCAATACGATCGTAGATTCACAAATACACAGCTTTCTCTAGGCCTACGTTATGAGTATTATCAACGTGATCTATTCTTGCTAAATACCGATCAAGAATATCCGTATGCCATTCATCAATTATATCCTTCTTTTAATTTAATGCATGATTTAGGTTCAGAATGGTCATGGAAATTAGCAGCGGCACGGAGAGTGCAACGAAACAACAATTTTGAATTGAACCCCATCCCGGAACGTGAACACTCCGAAACGCTCGAACAAGGAGATCCTGCTTTATTGCCTGAATTCACGACCCATGTAGAAACAGGATTGGTAAAGAAATTAAAAGCCGGAAGCATCTTTTTGAATGCTTATTATCAACATACCAAAAATCCGATTCAACGGGTAAATTCCGTTTATGCTGACACCATTCTTCGTCGTGTTTTCACTAATGCAGATCATGCATCTCGTTATGGAGTGGAATTAGGTGGGGAAGACAAACCACTTTCCTGGTTGAACGTTAACGGCGGTCTTAACTTGTATAATTATAAAATATCGGGACAAGTACTGGATTATCATGAAACGAGAACAAATCAAGACTGGGTCTACTCGATCAATGCCGGTGTCCAAGCGAACCTGCCCAAAAACTGGAGCACTGGAGTACAGATCAACTATCTTTCAGAAAGACCGACTGTGCAAGGTCTGGACTCTAAATTTGTGACCCCTCATTTCAACCTAAGCAAGGTGTTCTTAAAAGGGGCAATTACGGCCCAATTACAGTGGCAATTTATAGAGCTAGGGGAGTGGGGCGTGAACGAACAACGAATCACCACATTTTCCGATAATTTCCATACGACGACCAATTACATTTATGAAAAGAACGTATTTTTAATTAATTTAAATTTTAATCTTCATCAGTTAAGTCCAATCTTAAAATTGCCGAAGAGTGAATTTGGAGAAAAGGAATTCTAGGATTCTTGCATCCTGAATTCCCTCGGCGTAATGCCGGTGTGTCGTTTAAAATATTTAGAGAAATTTGATTTGTCCGAAAAACCTAATTCAAACCCCACCTCTGATACGGAATTGGCTGTATAGAAGAGTAACCGCTTAGCTTCTTTAATGATGTATCCCGCCAATACTTCCGAAGCGGTTAAGTTGCCGTTTTTTTTGCAAGCAGCATTCAAGTTCTGTGGACTCGTATTCAATGTTGAAGCATAATGGGCTACATGGTTGACAACTTTTGCATCTTCATTGAGCATTGAGCAGAACTTAACGTAAATACTGTCTTGAGTTGGTGTACTTTGTTTTGAAGCCGTTGTATATTCCAAGGCCTTGGACAAGATCACTTTGAACAAACCTTCCTGACAAATTTTGTTTTCTTCGACCGCTAAGAGCTCGAATACGTTTTCAATTGTTCTCGCCTCCCTAAAATATAGCGTATCAAACTGGCTAATTCTATCCAGCAATCTAGTGATCTCAAAATCTAAACTCTGCTCGACAAATTGATCCTTCAGCAAAAGCACAAACCCTTTTACCGGGTTAACCAATTCCCAATGATGCACATTGTCTTTTTTTATCACCAATAAGCATGGGGTTTTTATTACTGTTTCTCTTCCGTCGATATAATGCCTGCCAACGGTGGACGAAAGAAACACCAGCTCAAGGTAACCATTGTGTTTATGGGGGCTGGTCACATTTTTTGAAAGATCAAAAGCAACTACCTTTATCAGTTTTTGATGCTCCAATTTGTCTTTCATTGGGATTTTTTTTCGATCTGTCATCGTTTAGCCCTTACAACGTTTTTCGTCGCGTATTTTTGTGTTTGGATGTAGTTAGCTGGATTAATACAATGCGGAGATCTTCTAGTGATCGTAAAATACTTTCGAGCCGGATCGATCTCTACCCATTTATCTTTCGAGCTTTGACCGGCTGATCGGATGGGGTCTCCTGACAAAATTCCAAAATCCGTATTCCTTATTCTGCTGGGTTTTTGGGTTGCACCGGTTAATCTGAATCCCCCGATAGCCGCGTCAATTTAATCATTCTCAAACCGCCCATACAGTTTACTGATACGGAACAATACTGCCTGGATGTCACGGCTCTGCAAGAACATCCCCGTCTGGAGAAGCGCCTGCTTACTTCCCGTATTATCGCGACGGATGATATTCAATTGATTTTCAAAATTCGTATTGATATAGTCCCGGATCTGATTGCGTTTTGCACGCAGCCTATCTATATCCGGCCCTTGGTCATTTTTCAGTTCTTCTACCACCTGCCCGAAGAAGTCCTGCATCATGATGTTCAGCGCATCCACGATTACGATAAACTTCGGATGCAGCGGCTGGTGCAGATTCTCGAAATATTGCAGGCTCTCGATACTTAAAGAATTGGCCGACTGAATCAGATCCTGCAGTAGGTCGGTGCTATGGATGACAACCTCCGAGGTTTTCTGATCGGTCGTATTCAGTTCCCGGATTGCCCGAAGACTCTTTCGCTTCAGTTTATTCGTATAGTTGTTCAATTCTTGGAGTTCCTTATTGGTTTTCTTCAACAGATGCGTGTCATTATCCTTGATGCCATTGAGGATATAGTTGTATTGCTGCGCCAAATCGATTAAGAGGGTTACCGCCATTTTTTTGCTGCGGACATAGACATTGAGGTCCTGACCGTCCAGTAGACCAAGTTTACTTTTCTCGTTTTTTGCTTTCTTCTCTTTCTTTGTAAACTTAATATGGGAAATGATGACATACGTCGGTACTGCTCCCATGAGTATCAGTGAACCGACCATGCCGCCCTTGTAGATAATCAGGGCAAAAATTGCCGAAATACTAAAAGCAATCAGTGCCGTGATAAACCATCCACCGATCACACTGAGTACCCCCGTCACACGATAGACAGCCGATTCTCGACCCCAGGCTTTGTCGGCTAAGGAAGTTCCCATCGCTACCATAAACGTGACATAGGTGGTGGATAGTGGTAGCTTTTTGGACGTAGCCCAAGCGATTAGCAGACTGGCTAAGATCAGGTTCGTGGAGGCACGGACTAGGTCGAACGCCGGCGCGTTGCCGGCAACCTGTGTTGCTTGCCTGAGTTTTTCTTTCTCGAAACTGACGTTGTAGCGACGTCTGATGCTTTTGGGCACAAAAGCCGAAAAAAGATTTCCGAGTAAAAATGACGTACGGACCACGTTACGAGACACTGCATTGGGTCGGAATTTGTCATCTTCCTCATCGTTTTGACTACTGAGGTTCACTTCCGTTTCGGTGACTTTCCGTGCCTTGGAGCTCAGCCAGATGGTCCCGGCCATAAGTAAACCGGCGATAGACAGCATGTAGGGAGGGACAACGACATCGCTGCTGGCCAAAAACGTTTGATACAATTGATCCGCTGCCACCCCGCTTTCGGCCCAGTTTTGATAGGCTATCAATCCAGAGATTGGTACCCCGATGAAGTTGACCAGGTCATTTCCAGCAAACGCCATTGCCAAGGAAAAAGTTCCCGCCAAGACGACTATCTTTAATGGATTGACTTTGTAAAGCCGTTGCAACGCAAGGCATAAAAGGGTGAAAAACACAAAAACACCAAGGAGTACAACAAGGGTGTTGTCAAGAATCCAGGCAATGAAATTAGGGTTGAAAAGGGTCGTCCCTGACATCCCTTTAATCAGCAAAAAATACACGATTGAGGTAATTCCTAAACCCGAAAATAGGGCACCGAAGCGGGCCAACCGGCTTTCATATTGAAAAGAAAACACCATTCGAGACAGGTACTGGACGAGAATTCCTGCGGTGAATGCGATAAAAATCGACAGGAAAATACCGGAAACGATGGAAAATGTGCTCTCTATATTGATATATTGCAAGCTCGCTGAAATCGGATCGTTTTTTTCTATGGTAAATAGCAAGCCAATCATCCAAGCGGCGCCGAGCAATTCAAAAACAATGGAGACCGTGGTTGAGGTGGGTAAGCCAAGGGTGTTGAACACATCGAGCAGTACGATGTCCGTGAGCATGACCGCCAGAAAAATCCACAATACCTTGTCGAAAGTGAAATATTCGGGATGGAAAATTCCTTTTCGGGCAATCTCCATCATGCCACTGGAGAAAAACGCACCTATCATGATCCCTAGCGCGGCCAGGGTAATGATGGTTCGGAAGGAGGCTACCCGACTGCCGATAGCTGAATTCAGAAAATTAACAGCATCGTTACTAACCCCGACGATCAGGTCGCCAATCGCCAAAATAAGTAATACAACGACCAAAAAAAGAAACCAATCCATGCTATCAAATTAAGCTACAAATGTGTGAATTTTCAGTTAATTTACTATTTATTTAAGATTAAATAATTGTTAACTCAATACTGTTGAATGTTAATTCAGATTTAGTTCGGATTCATGGAGTCCTATTTGATGCATTGCGATAGAACGTATATACGATCAATCCAATAAAACAAAGAAGTGAAGTCGATGTAAAACCTTAGTGGTGCCGTGCTGCAGGACCTGGGAAAGCCCATGGCGGTCTATCTGAGAACAGGTCTTCACGGAGACGATAAACGATTGCCGGATTCGTATTTTTAGCAAACCCCATGAAGAGCAATGATCACTTTATAAATAGGAGCGTAGCGCTCCTTCAGCGTCTAGGCGTGGCTGGGAGGCAAGGGAGGTCTCGCCCCTGGTGAGCGCGTATCTACTGAGGGATGGTGTCAGGATTCGCCTCACCAATAGCGTAAACGAACTAGCCATTTGACCAAAATTGCTGTTTACCCCAAAAATGTTCAAACAAATAGACAGCCTGTTTTTGCCAAAAAGAATGTGTGGATTGTTATTTTACTCTGCGGACAATTTGTGAGATTGAAAGACGTGGATTGTAACGAATGAGAACATGGTCATCCTCGGGGCCACTCCGGTACACACCGCTTTCTGTTAAAATGCAAAAAAAGTGAAATCAATATTAAACACTTTCTTTGAGAATGATACCAATACCGTAGATTGATTAAAAAATAGACAGGTATATTCTATACGAACCTGCATTAGTCCTGTTTTTTTTCTACCTTACACCGCTTGAAATCAAAAAAAACCATTGAATGCAACAGTTTATAGACCAAATTTATAACATTGTTTGGAGCGATGCCCTTGTTTATCTTTGCTTGCTTGCGGGTGTTTATTTTACGATACGTTTTCGCTTTCCCCAGTTGCGCTATCTAAAGCATATGGTGCAGTTACTGTTTAGGGGTAATACGTCAAAAATGGGCATATCCTCTTTTCAAGCCTTTGCGCTAGCGATATCGGGACGTGTTGGAACGGGCAATATTGCGGGCGTAGCCACAGCTATTGGTATGGGCGGGCCCGGGGCGGTATTCTGGATGTGGGCCATTGCTTTTCTTGGGAGTTCCTCGGCCATCATCGAAGCTACTTTGGGGCAGATGTACAAGGAAGTGAAAGATGACCAATACCGAGGTGGCCCTGCATTCTATATCCTAAAAGGTCTCCGTTCGAAGGTATTTGCTTGGACTTTTGCCATTGTCACCATTGTGAGTACCGGTTTTCTGTTGCCGAGTGTGCAGAGCAATAGTATATCACTCGCGGTCCATTCATCTTTTGGTATTTCACATCACTTAATTGGACTCCTATTGGTCGGACTCCTTGCTTTTATCATCATCGGTGGTGTCAAGCGTATAAGCCGAGTAGCTGAATACGTTGTTCCGTTCATGGCTGGGGCTTATATCCTGATGGCAGTCGTTATTATGTTGCTAAATTTTCAACAAATCCCGGATGTCATCGCTATGATATTCAATGCGGCCTTTAATAGCGAATCTGCCTTTGGCGGTATCATCGGTATGGCTATATCATGGGGTGTGAAGCGGGGTATATACAGCAACGAGGCCGGACAGGGCACGGCTCCTCATGCTGCGTCTGCCGCGGCAGTGAGCCACCCTATCAAACAGGGGTTGGTGCAGGGGTTTTCGGTCTATGTAGATACGCTGTTCGTCTGTACGGCTACCGCATTCATGATTCTGTTCACGGGACAATATAATGTAGCCGATCCCGACGGGGGCTTTTTCATACAGAACTTGGACGAAACGATACAGGCTGGTCCCGAATATACACAGCGAGCGGTAGCCAGTCATTTTCCATTACTTGGAGACGGCTTTGTGGCAGTCGCTCTGTTCTTTTTTGCCTTTACGACCATTATGGCCTATTACTATATTGCAGAGACCAATCTCAGTTTTGTAATGGGCGCTAGTAAGAACAGATTGTTGATATGGGGCTTGCGCCTGCTTATTCTAGTCTCTGCCTATATTGGCTGTGTTTCTACAGCCGAATCGGCGTGGACACTGGGCGATATAGGTGTGGGAATCATGGCCTGGCTCAATGTTATCGCTATTATTCTCCTGCACGGTAAAGTGTTGGTGCTGCTGAAAGACTACGACACGCAAAGGGAGGCGGGAAAGAATCCTGTTTTTGATAGTTCAAAATTTAATTTTTCCAATATGGATTTCTGGAATCCAAAAAAAGAAAAGTAACCCGTATCAGCACTTCCGGTTTTGACAACGGCCCGAAATCTGTTGGTCAATACGATCTAGCTAATTTTGGAAGCGTCCTTTGACACGATTATCAAAACCGGTCCATATTTAATCAGTCCTATAGTCTAGTGTGTCATATTCGAAATTATTTTTCGCGATAAAGCCTGGAATCCGAAGCTTGTTTATGGCGTAATCAATTGGCATAATTCCATCAGATTTTGTAACCAAGTAACTACAGGCGTGTATTAAATGGTCGAAAGCCGCGAGTTCCCATGCCCAAACGGGTTTCAAAAAAACATACAAGTCTGCTTTGTTCAAAGCGATACCTATCAAATTCGACGGCGTGTCCATTGCTACAAACCGAGTGATACCCTGATAATGATTGATCAGGTTTTTACGTAGTCTTCCGATCTTAGATTGGGGCTTTTTTCTCCTTTGACAATCCTCAGAGCGGACTCGTCCTCGGCAGGTTTGTTAACCGAATTCTCCGTCCTAAACGGGTGTTTTTTTAAAAGAACCTTTTTATTTAGCGCGAACTGGTAGGCACGATACCCGCCAGCAGCGCAGTAAGCCGAAGAAATAGCCGGTAACAACAACACGCTAATCGCTGGCCTTCCGTTTTCAATCTTGGCCATGGTAATCGTACTATTTGTCGTGTTGCGATCCTCAACAAATCCTACAAGCCAAAATCTACCGCTTATTTCCTGCGGGGTGTTAACCCGGTAATTGTATCGGTTAATGACGGGCAGGCCCAGTTGTTCCAATGCGTGCGAAAGCGTAATAATAAGCGGCTTGATTTGTTTTGTACGTCTTCAAACTAAATTAGACATATTAGGTTCAAACCTTAAGGAGAGTT
>JBQDCW010000021.1:0-67784 GCA_052092145.1 Sphingobacterium sp.
CTACTCATAAAAATGCCCCAAGAAGTGTCTAACTTTTTGGGGCATGTCTAATCTTTGTTTTGTATGACTTTTTTTATTTGCTCAATTCTATCTTCTAAGCCATTCATTAAATCCTTTTTGACGATTTTATTCTTAGCGGGTAAAGTGGCCTTTGGCGCATCCATTTTAATCGAAGTATCAAGGAATAAGGTTTTAATAGGTTCCAATTTTTGATCAATTGGTCGTTTTGTCTTTCTTGTTTTTCCGTTTAATATATCAACAAACCCGTACGTTTTTAATAGGTGCTCTCCAAATTGTCCTGCAGACCACCCTTCCTTTGGTTGTAAGTTTAATTGTTCTTCCGTTAAAGAAACTAGTCGTTTTAATAAACTCAATGTTGTTTTATGAAATTCGGAAAATGTATTCTCGTTCATCTCTGACCTTCTTCATTTTTTACATGCACCCCAACAGAAGCTAAATATACTATTCTTAATTTTCTTTTCATGTACTGGATGCACCTTCTTTCAATTGATTGCATCAAATTAAATGTTAATTTGATCTATTCTGTTTTCCCGTTAAACATCTCTTTTTTTCTAGCTCGCCTATTTAATATCAAAACCTGTTACATCTATTCAAGTTTCAGCATCGTTTTATTTTTGATGACAAAGTGATGCGGAAAGGATGCGAGGCAAAATCCCTGGTAATATTGGTCTTATTTATATCTGGTATCGATTCAGTCAAGGTGAGTTTTCGTTGCTGCCCTGTTTTATCAGTTTTGCGTTTTACTGTTTTATTGTAAGGTCACTTTCAACACGTTATCCATCGCAGGAACAGGAAATTCATTTCCAACCGTTTTGATAGCCTGATCCTCTACGATTTGCGTGCCACCAAATAGCCCTTGTGCATTTCCGGCTCCTGGATATTGGTTCATTGCGGTGCCATTGTCGAAGAATGCAGTTTTAGATGACAGGTCGCCTTTCGTATTCAACATGAGTTCCAAACTATTGGCATAGAACCAGTCGTTGGAATAACCAAACATCGTCACATACCCTGATCATCATACAGCTTCAGACCGGGATTTTCGGGTGCAAAAAACCAATCTTTCGAAGCTCCGTACATAGTGGCGAAGGCTAAATGCTGGCCTTTACCTGCGTTGAACTTGATAGAGACGGACTGTCCGGGAGAAACAACCGGCGGATCACCAGCTCCCTTGAATGTGTCGCTCTGGACGAAATCTTTGACTTCGGTTACATTTTCTACTGTAAAGGTTCCCGTTTGCGGTTGACCCATTGTCCTGTCATTCTCGCTACAGCTTAGCATTAGTGCTGAATAACCAGTGCCATTATAGGCATTAAAAACAGTTTTTTCATTTTGATAAAATTATTGGATTTAACTTATATCTCCTTTTTAATGAGCACGATATATTTCCCATAACCTTCTTTTTCCATTTCAGCCTTAGGTATAAATTTCAGTGAGGCGCTATTGATACAATAACGGCGGCCGCCTTTATCCTTAGGACCGTCGTTGAATACGTGGCCCAAGTGTGCATTCCCTGTTTTGCTACGTACTTCGGCACGCTGCATACCGAGTGTTCGGTCATCTTTTTCTGCTAATAGCGATTCATCAATTGGCTTGGAAAAGCTGGGCCAACCGCAGCCGGACTCAAATTTGTCCGTCGACACAAAAAGTGGTTCTCCGGTCGTGATGTCGACATAGATTCCCTCGCGGAATTCGTCCCAATACGCGTTCGCAAAAGCCCTTTCAGTTGCATTGTTTTGGGTCACATCATATTGCTCCTTGGTCAGCTCGGTGTGTAGGGTCTTTTTATCCTTTTTCTTATAGACCACCTTTTGGTTCGCTTCGTTCGCCATTTTGAAAAGCGAAGGGTCAATGTGGCAATAGCCACCGGGATTTTTATCAAGGTAATCCTGGTGATAGTCTTCTGCTGCATGAAAATTTTTCAATGGTTCGACTTCGATCACAATAGGTTTGTCGTACTGCGTGGACAGCTCTTCTACCGCTCTGCGAATAATCGGCAATATCGTCTTGTTAGTAAAGTAGATACCCGTTCGATATTGAGTACCTGTGTCATTGCCCTGTCTATCGGAGCTTGTGGGATCAACGGTTTTGAAATACAGTTCCAACAGCAGTTTTAAGTCCACCACTTCCGGATCATAAGTCACTTTGACAGTTTCGGCAAAGCCCGTTCTGCTTGTTAAAACTTCTTTATAACTCGGATTTTCCGTATGGCCATTGGCATATCCTGTTTTTGTCGCGACCACTCCATTTATCTGTTTGAAAAAATGTTCTGTTCCCCAAAAACAGCCGCCAGCAAAGTAGATCTGTTCGGTTTTTGCAGCGTGTGTTTCTGATGCTGCCATAAATGCTTGTGTATAGTGATTATTATTATTTGAAATAAATCCCGTCATGAGCATTCCGCCCAATGCGATTCCCACAAGGAGAATAATTATGGTGATACTATTTTTATTTTTCATGAACTGTTGTTTTTAATGATAAATTTTTCTGTGGAAAATTAAGGATCATCAACCCGAAACCCAGACACACCAAGTCTTTTAGGATGAAAAAGTCTGTCACTGGTACGCTGTCGACGATCTTCCAGCTTCCGCTTGTAAAAAGAAAGCTCAGTGTAATGGTAAAGGTGATAAGGATACCGGCAGATGCCGCATAGCGGAATATTTTGTGGAATGGTAATAGAATGATGACTATTGCAGTGAGTATCTCGATGACACCAATAAGATTGGATACCGTTTGAAGGTCAAAAAACCGATAGAGCCAGGCCATCAGCGGATGAGAACTCACTAAAACCTGTATAGCTGCCGCTTCGGTCGGGGTAAACTTAAAGATTCCGATCCATAAAAGTATAAGAGCGATACCGTAAAGTGAAATATAATAACCGGTGGTAAAAACCCAGCTGTTTGCTTGAAATACTACCTGATCTTTGTTGTTATTAACCATCTGCTTGGAATTATTGTGTTGTACAATACTATTGTCGCAGCAGATCTGAAATCCTGACAGTTAAGATGGATTATTTCTTAATTTTTCCTCAATCTTAGACTTTAACACTTGTGTATCAATAGTTTGTGCGCTTATCTTTTCACTATTATCGCGAATGGTCTTGTGTAGCACGCGTTGTATCAGGGTACATTTTTGGTTGTAAGAGTGGCACCATTTGCAAACAGCCAGATGGCTTTTTAGCCTTATTTTCTGTGGCCATGAAACTGGACCATTCAATTGTTTTTCGATCTGTAGGGTAGCCTCAGGACATGACAAAATAAAGAAGTGAATAATTTTTATCGTAATATTTTTCATGGCCGCATGCTATTTTTTTCGATACATTCCCTCAATTGTAACCTGCTTCGTTGCAATATCTTCCAATAGTTAGTCTTAGAAATTTTGGTTTCCTGACAGATTTTTGAATATTTTTTTTCTTGCAGGTAGGTAAGCTTTATCAAAATAAGCCAGCGAGGCGGCAATTTTTCCAGACAACGTTCCAAATATTCTTCAAATGTTTCTTCTTTGGATTTTTCAAAATAACTCCAGTCGGTCAACAAGGAATCGGGGTCTTTCCAGAAATTGTTTTCATCGAAAAAAGCATGAACGTCTACCTTCGGCACACTCTTGTACTTGCGCCGGTAACTATCGGCTACTTTGTGGTGGAGTATGCTCATCAGCCAAGTAAGTGGCGAACTGTCACCTTTGAAGTTTTCGCTTTTCTCAAGTGCGGCTAGGAAGACATCCTGTACAATATCTTCGGCATCCGAATGATCTGACAATAAGTAGAATGCCCGGTTATACAGCTTCTGTGCATACCTATCGACCCAATGTGCTATTTCCGTTTTTTCGTTGTCCAATATTGGTATATAGATGTTACAAATATAGAGGTTTTAATTAAAAACCGGTTTTGCTTATATCCGATGGTAGGATTTATCTTCACGGCTGAAATACTGATTTCTAATTAATAGCTGCTCTTTGGTGCCCGCCATTGTTCAGTATTTCGGGATACTAAACCTCTTTGCCCCCCTGGAAGCTTCGATAACCTGATTTTCATCATCTATTGCCTGTAAGCGATGATTGATCCCTATCTCCTGCAACACTTCAGTGGCCAATTGCGGAACATGAAAACGGTCTATGTCCTACATCGCATTAGGAAGGTATTTCTTAGCAAGAAGCAACATGTTACCCGCCAGATCAAGAGTATGTTCGTTATTTTCGGGAAGCGTATATTCTACAACCGATTCACTTTGATTTTGATAAAGTACCACCCCGATAGTTTTGTTCTCATCTTCCAACCTTATTTCCCGGTCCTAGTAATTTACGCACATCTGCATTTGCCCGAGGTATTGCTGTTTTAGTTCCCCAATTTTCAGGTCAATCAGCACAAAGCTCATTAAATTCGGTTGTAAAAAAACAAGTCTATCCAAAAATGTTTGTCCTCAAATGAAATTCGCTTTTGTCGAGCTACAAAGGTGAACCCGTTGCCAAGCTCCAATAAAAAATGTTCGAGCTTATCTATCACCCCACTCTCTAATTGGTTTTTCGGAATACGCCGCATGTTCGGGCAATCCTAAAACTTCTAAAATGTAGGGGTCTTTTACAGCGTCTTTGGGTCTTACTCACTGTTTTGGTTATGTGCAATCAGGCTTTAGTTATTAGAAGAAATTATTTACCATAACCGTATCATAAAACCCCTAGTAATTTGATACTCCGCAAGCTCGTGCCTCAAAATTCCACGGTTTTTGATAGGAATTGACATGCGAGCGTAAACTAGCTAGGTCAGATTGCTGAATGGGGTGCCTTAAAAATGATGCACAGAAAGAAAAAGTTATAATAAATTTACAACGTCGATAATATCCCTGCGAGATTTCGGCGCATAAATTGGTTGATTCGTATCCTTTACATCTCTATAACCAATTGAAACAGCAAACAGCGTTTTATATCCTTTTAAATCCAGGATCTTATCGTATTCAGAAGTATTTATACCTTCCATTGGAGTAGAATCAATATCCATACTGGCACAGGCAGCAAGAAAAAAGCCAAGCGACAAATACACCTGATGCGCCATCCACGATTCTACGTGTTCATCTCCTAAAGATTTTACGACCGCATTAAACCATTGTCTGGATCCTTCTGGTAATTGGGATAAGCGATCGTTTTCAAAATCGGCAACATTGTCAATAACGCTAAACACGACCAGATGACTGGCTTCTTGAATCTTTTCACCATTAAAAGAGGATGCAGCAGCAAATAAGTTTTTCGTTTCCTGATTGGCAATGAAGGAGAATTTCCAAGGCTGGCTGTTTATTGATGATGGACTCAAGGTTAAAATCTCCTTAAGCTCAGCGATTTTTTCATCGGATATTATTTCGTTTTTGGTATATTTTTTAGTGGTATACCTGTTTTTTGCAAATTCAATAAAGCTCATTATTTTTTTATTTATTAAAGTACTATACATTTTATAGTTGCAAACATAAGAATAGTATTCTATCTTTACAATAACGGTCAAAAATGATAGTAACAGATGTATAATATAGAAGGAAAGAGCTACCCTTGTTGTTCAAGTTTGACAATGAAGTTTATTGGCGGTAAATGGAAAGCGGTGATCCTTATTCACCTATTTGAAAAGAAAAGGTATAGTGAATTACGAAAAGAAATTCCATCCGTCACTGAAAGGACATTAAGCCTGCAATTGAAAGAGCTTGAATCAGATGGGCTGATATCAAGAACTGTAAATACCGGTAAACCACCGATCAGAGTTGACTATGAATTAACACATTTTGGCAAGAGCCTTATCCCTTTACTAAATGCAATTAGCCATTGGGGAAGAGAAGCTTCGCAGTATACCGATAAAATTCAAATTGAAAAACAGTAACCTTTCCATCGATAATGAAGTTAAAATGCTGCGTGCGAACTGCTATTTTAAGTAGAAAAGCTAATTTGTCTCAAACCCTTCAAAGAATGTTATTACTTCCTGAATAATCTGTATGTGCACATCACCTGTATAATCCATCAGATGCGTAATAGTTTGAAATATGTGTCCAGCAAGATCAAAAGGCTTTTATGAGTGATTTAAAACCTGTTTGCCAAGCTGACACCTTGGATCAGGCCGAACTTCGGTTGGATGACTTGGTAGAGAAGTGGTGGGATAAATATCGGCCGGTGATCGCGTCATGGCGACGGAACTGGGGTCGTTTTATAATTGACTTCTCCCCAAAAAACCGGATCATTTAAAAGTAGAGTATCCTTATAGCAGTCTTTAGATTCTCAATTGAATAGAGCTCTAAATTCTAATGGAGAAACATTGGTTTTTTGTTTAAATAGTTTATTGAAAGATTGAGAATGCTCAAAGCCAAGTTCAAAGGCTATTTCGGTTACCGATAAATCCGTTGTGGAAAGTTTTTCTTTTGCTTTTTCGATAAGTTTATAATGGATGTATTGTTTGGCATTTTGACCAATCAGCGAACGTAACATATCACTTAAATAACCAGGGGAAATATTAAGCTTCTCTGAAATATACTGTACAGAAGGTATACCCCATTCAATAGCTTTTTCATGATTAAAATAATCATCTAAGATAGCTTCCGTTTTATGGAGAATATCCTGGTTGTTTGTTTTGCGGGTAATGAATTGTCTTTTATAGAAACGATTTGCGTAATTCATTAACAAGTCTATTTGTGAAAGTACTACTTCCTGACTGAATTCATCAATCCTTTCATTCAATTCTTCCTGTATAATGTAAAAAACCGAAAGAAGGATTTCCTTTTCTTTTTCTGAGAGGTGTAACGCCTCATTATTCGTATAGGAGAAAAAGCCATACTGCTTTATTTTTTTTGCTAGAGGATGACCAAGAAAATAATCGGGGTGAATGAACAATACAAACCACTCGGCACTCCCATTATATTCTGTCGATCCTACGACTTGATTGGGTGCCAAAAACATCATACTACCTTCGTTGAAATCGTAATAATCTTGTCCGTATCTTAGTCTCCCTTTGTTATTTAAGACAAATGTAATCTTGTAAAAATCCAATATACCTAAAGATGTAAACTGATTTTCATCCACATTACTCTCTTTCTCTATGTGCGTAAGGCTTATCAGAGGATGTTTGGGTTTGGGCAAACCACAAGCATCATGAATTTTATTTATGGATTGTAACCGATTTATATCTTTCCCTTTTCTCATTTCATAAATTTACAAACAAAAAGACCAGGAGATATTTTTAACCTAGTCTTTTTAGTCAAAAGTGAACGCTACCAAGGATAAACTTCTTGATTTGGTCCCGTGAACTGTCCGGTAACTCCGCTTTCATCGAGCGCAACTCGAATAGGTTCTTTAGCCCCTTCTTCCACTGTATCTGTGCCTTGGAAATTATTCAGCGCCGTTGCGGTATAGCTGGGACTGACCGCATTAATTTTAATATTGGAATTTTCAAGTTCAATTGCAAAAGCAACCGTTACTGCATTTAACGCAGTTTTTGAAGCGCCATAGACTACATCAAAACCAAATCTGTAAGGAAATTCTGGATTTAAGTTTAAGGTAAGCGACCCCATTCCGCTGGAAACATTAACAATGCGGGCTTGTTCAGCGTTTTTCAATAGTGGAATAAATGCCTGAATTACTGCGACAACTCCAAACACATTTGTCTCCCAAACAGTACGCGTCTCATCAAGAGAAGCAATGCTTGGTTTGTTACTCGCCACTACTTCCTCAACTGTTCTACCTGGTTTACCTGCATGTGAAATTCCCGCATTGTTGACCAACAAGTTGAGTTTTCCAAATTGTTTTTGGATTTTTTCGAAAGCAGCTGATATGGTCTTTTGTTTGGTAACGTCCAATTCGATTGCTATTGCATTTTCGCCAAGTTGGGAAGCTGCATTTCTTCCATTCTCGAGTTTTCTAGCTCCTATAAAAACTATGTAATTGTTTTCTATTAAAGCTTTAGCAATTTGAAACCCTACACCAGTATTGGCACCTGTAACGAGTGCCACTCTTTTTTTGCTTGTCTGCATAATTTTATTTTTAAAATTTAATACCTCAAAGCTCTTCATCAATAAGTTGTAGTTTGTGTCCAAATTGAGAATTGTTGTAGTCAAATTGAGAATAGCATATCTTTTGAATTATATATGGAGAAATACTACAGTGCATCGCCAAAATCTGACGCAAAGCCAATACCTTTATTGGTTCCTGTGGTAAATGCTGACTTCATTTTTCTTTGTATTAGTGTTGTGGTACAAAGGTCATCCGATCAAAAATGGAGTCGTTTACGATTTGGTAAAAGTGATTCTAACGGATATTTTTCCTGATTCTGCTCAAAGAAGTGGCCGTAACACCCAAATATGAAGCAATATGAACGAGTGGTATTCTGTTAGCCAACTTTGGAAAGTTTTTTAAGAAATTTAAATAACGGGTTTTGGCATCGGCATTTAACTTGGGTTGTACTACATTTACTTTATCGAGCAATGTTTTTATGGTAATCTTATTGATGATCTTATCCCAATCCATTATGGTTTCTGATAGTTCTTTAAAACTTTCAAACGTAAATGAAACCAATTTGCAATCGGTAACAGCTCGAATGTAAATCATAGATGAAATTTTGTGGTTGAAACTTTCCAGGTCCACCACAAAATGATTTTCATCTACGAAATGATGCACAATTTCTTCGCCTTTATTGTTGTAATAGCAAATCATCAAAACGCCTTCTTGCACAAATGCTACATGTTTGGCAATTTTTCCGGCTTCGGAAAGATACTCACCTTTCGGTAAAAATCTTTCTTCCGCTTTTGCTTTAACCAAATCAATCTGCTTTTGATTAAAATGACCGAACTGCAATAAATAGCTGATCAATTCTTCCATCTCTTAATTATCAAAAAAAACTTTTTTTCTTGTGTCCAATATTGAATCTATTCCCTGTAAACTTAATTCTTTATATCTTGTTGTCGCATCATTTCCGGCAAAATAATGTAATGATTTTTTTCCGTCTGTTGCGGCTTCATAGACAACTTCGGCAATGTCAGAAGGATCATCTGCACTCACAGCAGCATTAGGGTTGGCATAAGCAGTGAGTACTTTTTCCCAATCTTCCCGATAGGCGGATTTATGTTGTATCATTTGTGCATTACCAACAAAATTTGTTTGCATAAACCCAGGAACAATCGTTTTAATACTGACACCTATCCTGTCCAGTTCATAAGACATTCCTTCTGTCCAGCCCTCTAATGCCGATTTGCTTGCTGAATAGAGTGCCATAAATGGATCCGGAATGTACGCACCCAAAGAAGTTGTCGTTATGATTGTTCCCGTTTTCCTCGTTCTAAAATAAGGAAGAAATGCTCGGGTCAAACGAATTGTCCCGAAAACGTTCGTGTTAAATTGCTGTTCCAATTGTTCATCTGAAGTTGCTTCTAATGCTCCGGCCAAAACATACCCCGCATTATTAAACAATACATCAATCGGAGCTATGCGTTCTACTTTTGCAACAATATCCATAATTTGATTTGCATTGCTAATGTCCAATTCAAAAAGATGTACATTGGGCCATTGAGAAAGTTCAGTCTCACTTTCCGGATCTCGCATTGTAGCAATTACTGTCCATCCTTTTTCTGAAAATAGTTTAGCGGTGACTTTCCCTAAACCTGACGAGGCTCCTGTAATAAAAATTGTCTTGTTCATTTTTTTATTTTTTAATATCTGTTGCAAAGAACAAGATTTCAGAACTTATTAAGACTTGCCATTTGGCAAAAAGTGATTCTACCGGATAATTTTTTTTTCCTTATTCTACTTAACGATTGCTGGGTGCACCCAAGTAAGAAGCAATGTAGGTCAATGGAATCCGGTTAATGAGCGAAAGGTAATTTTCCATAAATTCAAGATAACGTGTGGTAGCATCTTGGGAAACGACCAGGTCTTTTCTGGATTTTTGATACATATGCATTTTTTTTCTTTTCAGGTGGAAACAAAAAGCTCAAACTTTGCTGATTAGTTTGTAAACAAGACAAAAAAGCTAAGGCAACCGTAATCCGTCAGGTGCATTGCATTTTAAAAGAAAGCCTTTCAACAAAGCTGTTGAAAAGGGAGTGTAAAACAAACTGTGTCAGTTAAGAATAACTCTTAACCTTATACAGTAATTATGAACATAAATGGACATTAAATCAAAGCGAACGCGCTGCGCAGTTGTTTGAACGTTATCCAGACATTGAAAAAGCTTACACGCTTTCACAAGAGTTATCTTGGATATTCAATACCACGATAGATAAGATATATGCTTTCACCAGATTGACTAAATGGGCTGACAAGGTAGAACAGACTGCCTTTAAATTATTTAACACCGTCTCAAGGACAATAAACATACATCACAAGAAGATACTGAACTACTCCGAGAACAAAAGCACCAATGCATCTGCAGAATCTTTCAATGCAAAAATAAAAGCCTTCAGAAGCCAGTTTAGAGGTGTAAAGGATATTAATTTTTTCCTATTCAGATTGACTAAATTATTTGCTTAGTCCACAGGTTTTGAACATGATCCGTAAGATTACACGTCAAAATTATTTTATTTTGTCCGAAATACGTCCAAAAACAGAAAAAGCCACTGATAATCAGTGGCTTTTGTCGGGGTGGCAGGATTTTCCACCACTCCCCTAAATCGTTGATTATATTATTGTTAGCAAGTAATCTATCAAGAGAGGTAACCGAATAGGTATCCTTTAATATATCCTACTTTGTAGGCTTTTGAGTTCTCTTGACAGAACCTTTTCCAATCAGTCAATGTACTTTGTTGTCATAAAGGCACGAAAATATCTCAATAATGACAATCCTTTTTTTCTTAGAATTTAGTCGCTAAACCAATCCCGTAAATGCCCAAAGCGAGAACAGCCAGGACAGGAGCGGTGGGGTTTCGCAAGCCACAAATGAGCGAGAGGGATTTATCAACTATAAGCGGTTCTTTATATATCCTCGGTATTACTGTTCTCGAAAATCTCATGTAATTTTTGTTGCAATAGCTTTTTATTGGGCAGTTGGGTTTGGTACTCGGCAACCATTGCAGGGGAAAGCGAACGGCTCAATGCAAATTCTACGACTTCGTTTTCCTTGCCCTTGCAGAGCAAAATACCAATACTCGGATTTTCGTGTTTCTTCTTTGCATTACGGTCAAGTGCTTCTAAATAAAAATTCAGTTGCCCTAAATGTTCGGGCTGAAATTCATCGGCTTTGAGTTCAAAAGCTATCAAGCATTGTAAATCACGATGATAAAACAGCAAATCAATGTAGAAATCCCTATTGCCTACCTGCACTTTGTATTCTTCATCAATAAAAATAAAGTCTCTACCCAATTCGAGGATAAAGTTTTTCATCTGTTTGATTAAGCCCTTTTGTAAATCGCTTTCACTGTGTGGCTCGGGTAGGTTCAGAAACTCAAATACATAATTGTCTTTGAAAGGGCTCGCTATATCGGTATTTAATTCTCTCGGCAGTGTTGAGAGTTTTGCATTGCCCATCATGACACGCTCAAAAAGGCTTGCAGAAATTTGGCGGTTAAGTTCTCGTTTGGTATATTTTTCTTTAATAGCCATTCGCAAGTAAAACTCTCGTTCTTCTTCGGTTTTACAACGTGAAAAGATTGTAAGATGATGTGTCCAACTCAATTCTGCTAAAAGTGTATTTTTTATGTCTTGAGGTTGAAATTGTCGCACCGCTGGCGAGACATTTTTATCTAATTGATTTTCATTTACTTGTATTTGTCGCACCAATGGTGCGACAAATTTGGTTTGGGCATAAGTTTCATAAAACTGTACCATTCTGTAAAGTCCTGCACGGCTAAACCCTTTCAACTCGGGATTATTTTTCTGAATGAAATCTGCCAATTCATTTACCGTTTTATCGCCCCATTCAGCAACGGATAACTTTTGTTTGACGTATGCCCCTATATTCCAATATAGGTTAATGAGCTCGGTGTTAACCGCCTTTATCGCATTGCTTCGGGACTGCTGTATGAGTTGTATGATGTCGGTAAATCTCTTATCCATTGATTACTATTTTCTCTCCCATATTTACAACGTTTGCTCTAAAATCCACTTTTTAGTGGGCTGTATCCATTCATCTAACGGCCTGTATAAAAACCCATGTCCTAAACCCGAGTTCATCTCAATCTGTTCAAATCGGGTTGCATAGTTTTCCCTCTCTTTCCAAAAACTATAATTTTTACCAGCTATTTCATCCGAAGATTCGTAAACAGCTAAAATCTGACCGTGAAACTTCCAATCATTATTTTGTTCCTGATATTCATTATTACCTGCTAAAAGGACATAATTGATAGGGTTATCATTCTGGTCGGATACAATACTTGCTATTATCGCTCCTTTAGATGCTCCTACAACAGTAATGTTGATTGGTTCTGTACCAATATCGATTAAGCTATCGATTTGTTTAGAGACTTGTTCTGCATATCTTGTAGGGTCAACACCTGTAGTTCTTAATTCACAATGTACAATTGAATTTGGAACTTTCAATTGAGCAACAATACTATCTAATTCGTATTTACCAAAGAGTTCGCTAAACGCATCTTTCCCTTGGTCTTCTATTATTTTACCGTGCAAATAAATTATGTGTTTTGTGGCTTGATTTTCATTCTGACTAAGGCAACTTACACTTAAAAAGATAAAGACTACTATAGTAAAAATTAAAGTTGAATTTTTCATTGTATATATTCTCGTTCACATTATTATACAAATATATGATTTATAATTGTCTACAAATCCCTGTCCTTTTACTGTTTCAACCGTTCAAGTTTTTCTTTTGCCCGTTCTGCCTGTTCAGTGGACTGCTTTGCATTTTCTTCGGCTTTTCTAATGGCAAGCAATCTTTCTTCCTCCTGTTTTACCCAAATTCTAAGCTCTTTGGGATTGTTGTTGTAGATGGAATCAATATCCAACGACGCCTGAGGATAAAATAACCTCACCATACGGATTTTGGTATCGCTGTCTTGCAAAGCGGAGTTTGACCGCCAAAGCTGGAAGCTGGCGAAAAGAGAAAGCACCGACACGAGTATCAATACGGCACCCGTAATGATATATGGGCGCTGCCTGCCCGTAAGGCGATGCTCTACGGTCATCTTTGTTCTCTGTGGCATTTCACTTATCAGTTTCTTTTGTTCGTCCAAAGCCGTGACAAGGTTATCACTTGCCTTAGCGTGTTTAAGGATGGATGCTTTCAGCCCAACAAGCGTTTCATCCTTTATAATATGCTCCAATTTTCCGTTTATTCGCGCCAATTCTGCCGGATAGTCTGTGATGTCGGATTGCTGTTTTTCGATTTGTTTCAAACGCCCGTCCATACTCACCATTATATCCTGTACGTCTTTTAGTGTGGTCTGTAATTCCTGTCCGTTCATGTTCTTTTTTTGTTTATCGTTTTATTCCCCTTGACTGTGCTTCCTGCTTTTTTCTTTTTTCGCCTACGTCTTTCCGCATCGCCCATTGGTTCGGGTTCTATCGATGCAGGTGTATTCAGAAGTGCATCGAGCAATCCCCACCCCTGCGGTTCGTAGGTGAGCGGCCGCTGTTCCTGTGGCTGTTGCAATTGCGCAGGTAGTGTTCAAAATCAGATATAAACGAGTAATTCAGTTCCAAAATCGCTATATCTGTACGTCGGTATTTCTCTTTCAGAAAGCGTTTGATGTAGCTTTGTGTGGTATAATAGTTCTTCATCGTACCATGGGCAAGTTTGCTTTCCTGCTCTTTGTTATGGTGTTCCATCAGACTACCGAGTGTCCGCCCCGACTGTGCAGACCCCGTTACCCGTTCACGGATGACTGCTCCGTCTACCGTACTTCCTGACAATACCAATTCTTGGTAGGCATCAATGATTTTTGCCTTGAAACGGGCAAGAAATCGGTTAAGTTCCGCCGTATCCTCACGGCTTCCTTTTGCCAAGCCCTTTTTTGCATCCCATCCCGAAACGGCTACGGAACGTTTGACGGATATCTCCGTACGTCTGCCGTTCACCGTTACCCTTGCGTAGATAGGTGCTTTTCCCTGTGCAGTTGTTTTCTGTTTCTTGAGGTAAAAGATAACCCCGAATGTGCAATGCTGTGTTTTCATATCAACTTACTTTAATGGTTGCATATCCGTGTTTTGGTGCTATCTGCTTGGGTTTGATATGAAAAGGGTCAACAATCGGTAAAAGCCTTGTATCAAACGACTACAAAAAGCAACAAAACAAATAAGCACAAAAAGCTGATTTTTAGATATTTGAACCCATTTCGGTGACCCAAAATTAGGTATAGAAAATGGGTAACCGAATAGATCTCATTTTCTTTGGTTTTACTTGAACAAATTGAGGTGAGAAAAAAAGAAAAACCCCTCTAATCATACGATTAGAGGGGTTTTGACCGCCTTTGCAGGCTTCTCGGTCGGGGTGGCAGGATTCGAACCTACGACCTCCACATCCCAAATGTGGCGCGATACCGGGCTACGCTACACCCCGAGAGTATCTGTGAATTACAGGGCACAAATATACGTCGAAAATCATATTTGTCAATACTTTCAATAAAAAAATTGACGAATTTCTACCCGAGCCTCCCTAAACTACTCCTATCAGATTGAAAATGAACAACATTCAACTTTCAATAAAATTTAGAAAAGGAATACTACCGATGATAAACAAATAAAACGCCCTTACCGTCAATCGCTAGAGGGTTGTCTATATTTTTTGCTTCATTTTCGTTTTTGTCTAGAAAATACAACCCACATTCCGTACTTTTGCCAGCGCCCTGGAAAGCAGGTACAACATTTTTGAAAAATAATTTTCAAACATCAAATTAAAACTGTAATATTGCATTCCGATTTTTACAGGTTAAATATCGTTATTAATTACTCACAATCATGGATTTAGTAAAATTTGTAGAAGATCAAGCGGTAGCAAGAAACGAAGTTCCCGCTTTCAAAGCCGGAGATACCATCAGCGTTCACTATAAAATTCGCGAAGGAAATAAAGAACGTGTGCAAATATACCAAGGCGTGGTGCTCCAATTAAATAGCGAAGGTGCGAACGCTACGTTTACGGTGCGCAAAATGTCTAACGGTATCGGAGTAGAACGTATTTTCCCTGTGAACTCACCCAACATCCAGAAAATAGATATCAACAGCGTCGGTAAGGTACGTCGCGCTAAACTTTTCTACCTTCGTGGACTTACAGGAAAAGCTGCTCGTATTAAATCGAAAAGATAATATATACTGCTAAAAAATTACACATTAAGGGTCTTCAATATGAAGACCCTTAATTTTTTATCATTTTTTTTTTAGCCCGTCACCACGTAATACTTATCAACAACGAACGGGAGCGCAAAGTCAAGGATAACCTCCTATTATGGATACCGGATTAAAACGTGTTATCAAAATTGTAATTGGCTTATTTTTCCCTTAATTCTAATAAAAAATTGTACCTTTGTATCCCGTACATAGAGCTGGTGGACTGAGCTTTTTTCAGCCCATCGTGAGATTGAAATCCAAATATTGTTATGACTAAATACATCTTTGTTACGGGCGGCGTGACTTCGTCGTTAGGGAAAGGAATTATTGCTGCATCCCTTGCGAAACTCCTACAGGCACGCGGGTTTAAGGTAACTATCCAAAAATTCGATCCTTATATCAACATTGATCCAGGAACACTAAACCCTTACGAACATGGAGAGTGTTATGTTACAGAAGACGGTGCGGAAACCGACCTGGACCTCGGGCATTATGAACGATTTTTAAACGTTGAAACTTCTCGAGCAAATAACGTCACAACAGGACGTATTTACAGCCATGTCATAGAACAAGAACGAGCAGGCGCCTACTTAGGGAAAACTGTTCAAGTTGTTCCTCATATTACCGACGAAATTAAGCGTAGAATGCTCCTTTTAGGAGATACTGGCAAATATGACATCGTTATCACCGAACTTGGCGGAACGGTCGGTGACATCGAATCACTCCCTTTTATTGAAGCTGTACGACAATTGCGATGGGAATTAGGAACCCACGACTCTGTCGTTATTCACCTAACCTTAGTTCCTTACCTAGCGGCCGCTGGCGAGCTAAAAACCAAGCCGACGCAGCACTCCGTCAAAACATTATTGGAATATGGTGTTCAACCAGATGTTCTGGTTTGTCGCACTGAACATAAACTTACCGATGAGATTCGCAAAAAGCTCGCCCTGTTTTGCAACGTAAACTTGAACGCCGTTGTAGAATCAATCGACGCGCCGACAATATACGACGTACCGCTGAACATGTTGAAAGAGCAATTAGACAAGACGGTCTTGGCAAAACTCAAGCTCTCAACGAAAAGCGATCCTGTCCTAGATAACTGGAAAGCATTCTTAGGACGATTAAAAAACCCGACCAATGATGTGGTCATCGGGGTGGTCGGAAAATACGTAGAGCTTCCCGATGCTTATAAATCAATTGCCGAAGCATTTATTCATGCAGGAGCAACCAACGAGACTCGCATTAAAGTAAATTATATTGCAGCAGAAAGTATCAACGCGTCGAATGTCGCCGAGAAACTCAAAGGGCTGCATGGTGTATTAGTTGCCCCTGGTTTCGGAGAACGTGGGCTTGATGGAAAACTTAAAACCATTCGCTACGTCCGGGAGAACAAAATTCCATTTTTCGGGATTTGCCTTGGGATGCAATGTGCCGTTATCGAGTTTGGAAGAAATGTCCTGGGCCTTAAAAAAGCAAACAGCTTTGAAATGGATGAGAAAACGCCAGACCCAGTGATTAACTTGATGGACGAACAGAAAAACCTCACAAATATGGGTGGGACTATGCGTTTAGGCGCTTACGATTGCGAGATCAAGAAAGGCACAAAGGCGTTTAATGTCTATGGGAAAACAAAAATTTCTGAAAGGCATCGTCATCGTTACGAATTCAACAACCACTACTTAAAAGACTATGAAAACGCTGGCATGATAGCCTCGGGCCTAAATCCGAAAAACGGATTAGTCGAAATTGTCGAGCTCAAGGACCACCCTTTCTTTATAGCGGGCCAATTTCATCCAGAATTAAAATCAACTGTAGTAAATCCTCATCCACTTTTTGTTAGTTTTGTAGCCGCGGCATTGACCCACAAAAAGTCTAAGTAAACAACAAGATCAGTCATCTTCAAAAGATAGACAGTAAATAGCAGACAATGGATAGAAACAACATTCTAGGTTTTGTATTAATTTTCGCCATCCTCGCGGGTTCATTTTATCTAATGAAGCCTTCTGAGGGTGAAATCAAGAAGGAGCAACAGCTTCAGGACTCCCTAAAACAAGTTCGTGAGGGCATCACGCCAGTGAAGGACACCATCACTCCCGAACAACCCGTCGCCAGTCAGCCTGATTCGGCAACAATGAGCGAACCGTTTGGTCCCGTATCCTTTGGTGATGAGCAGACCTATACCCTAGAGAATGAACTTATCAAAGTACAAGTAAGCACAAAAGGGGGGCAAGTCAAGGCAGTAGAACTTAAAAACGAAACAAATTTTGACGGCGGTCCACTTGTTTTATTCGACGGAGAGAGCAATAATTTTGGCCTAGAGTTTAACGTCCCGGGCAAAGCTGTCAATACCAGTAAATTGTTCTTTGAGGCCCAAGGCGAAAGCTTCAGTGTCACAGGGGAGGAATCAAAATCGCTTACGATGCGGCTGACCTATGATGATGGCCGGTATATCGACTACATCTATACGCTAGCTGGAAATGGCTATAATTTGCAGTTCGACATTCAAACTGTAGGGATAGGTAGTTTAGTCGATGTAAGTTCTAAAAAATTGCTTTTAAACTGGCAAACTACACTCCTGAAAAAAGAGCGTAACGTCAAATCGGAGCGAGAAAAATCAACGATATTCTTCAAAGAAGCCGAAGGGGGTGTTGATCATCTCTCTGAATCCAGCGACGACTCAGAAACTGTAGAAGAGAAACTCTCCTGGATTGCATTTAAACAGCATTTTTTCTCTGCTGTTTTAACCAGCAATGAAGGGTTCAACAACACCGACCTAGCCGTCACCTACCTGACGCAAGACAGCGTGGTCAAGGATTACAGGGTGACGTCCGAACTGGCGTTCAACAAAGGAGATGATGCGGAATACGGTTTCAGTTTCTTTTTTGGTCCGAATCAATACAAAACGCTAAAAGCAGAAGGTGATGATTTTGCAAAAATCATTAATATGGGCTGGGGCCCAATGGGTTGGATCAACATATGGATCACCGTGCCAATATTCGATTTTCTGGATGGATTTAGTCTGAATTACGGAATTGTCATTCTTATTTTAACCCTCTTCCTTAAGCTACTCATGTTCCCATTAACCTATAAATCGTATCAATCGATGGGCAAAATGAGAGTGCTTAAGCCGCAGCTCGACGAGTTAAAAGCAAAAGTAGGTGATGATAATCCAATGCTCTTGCAGCAAGAACAAATGAAGCTATACAAACAGGCTGGCGTAAATCCATTAGGTGGATGTTTACCGCTTGTCCTGCAAATGCCGTTCACACTTGCTTTCTTCTTTTTCTTCCCGAATCTCTTCGAATTACGGGGAGAAACCTTTCTATGGGTTAAAGACCTATCAACATTTGATGCACCGATTACCTTCGCACCTATTTTTGGTATTGGCCACATATCGTTCATGTGTATACTCATGACCCTGACAACGATCTTAACAACGTGGTACAACAATTCCACGTCTGGTGCAGTCAACAACCAAATGAAATATATTGGATATTTCATGCCATTGATATTTTTCTTTGTCCTGAACAGCTTCCCAGCGGGTCTGAATTACTATTATTTCTTATCGGCGGTAATGACGTTCTTAACCCAGGTGCTTATTCGTCAATTTGTGAACGATGATAAAATCCTCGCGAAAATTGAAGCACATAAGAATAAACCACAAAGTGAGAAAAAATCTTCTTTCCAAAAAAAGATGGAAGACATGATGAGACAGCAACAAGCTGATCAAAAGAAGAACAAAAAGTAATCAAAAAACGTAAAATATTACATTACAACAATGGCTTGGCACCGAATAGGTTTCCAAGCCATTTGCTGTTTTAATCGTTCGGAAGAAACTCCCGCTCGCTATTTCCTAAACAAAAGCACTAAATCCGGTAATGCTTCTACCCACGATTAGCGAATTGATTTCTTTAGTCCCCTCATAGGAATAGATGGCTTCTGCATCTGCAAGAAACCTAGCCACGTTATATTCCAATAATATCCCGTTCCCTCCCATAACTTCTCGAGCTCTAGAGACGATATCCCGAGTGCGTAGGGTACAAAAGACCTTCGCCAAAGAGGCGTGCTCGTCTTTCAACTTGCCTTCGTCCTGTAGCTCGGATAACCGGAACACCAAAGTCTGCATGGCTGTTAGGTTTGAAAGCATCTCTACTAAATGGTTTTGAATTAACTGAAAAGACGCAATCGGCTTACCAAACTGTTCCCGTTCCAAGGTATACGCTAAGGAGTTCTCGTAAGCGCCCCGGGCGCAACCAACCGCCATCCAAGCCACGCCTGCCCGCGTCATCTGTAATACCTTGGCCGTGTCTTTGAATGTATTCGCATGTATCAATCGATCGGATTCAGGGACATGACAATCCTTGAGGGTGATCAAGCCGTTTTGTACAATTCTCAAGGCCATCTTATCTTTTATCTTCTCCACCGAGAAACCAGGCGTTTCCTTCCGCACAATAAAACCTTTGACCTGGTGGTCATCAAGATCTTTAGCCCAGATCACCGTCATATCCGAAAAAGTAGAATTTCCAATCCATTTCTTTTGACCGTTAAGAATCCAGTCGTCGCCTTGTCGTCGACAAGTCGTTGTCAATCCCCCCGCGGTACCTGAACCAACCAGCGGCTCGGTTAACCCGAAAGCGCCGATTTTTTCCATCTTCTGCATGGGCGGTAGCCATTCGTCTTTTTGAGCATCTGAACCGCAGAGATAGATCGAGCCCATTGCTAAGCCACTTTGCACGCCCAAAAAAGTCGCGACCGAAGGATCAATACGTCCAAATTCACTAGCAATAATTCCATCCATTAACGAGCTCCCACCCGCGCAGCCATACCCTTGATAGGTATAACCACAGACGTCTAATTCAGCAAGCTTTGGAATTATTTCAAAAGGAAATTCATCGTGTAACCAATATTTGTTAACGATGGGTTTAATTTCTGCTTCTAAAAACGATCGCACTTTCATTTGAAGCGCCCTATCTTCCTCGGAAAGTCTTGCCGAAATATCATAAAAATCAGCATTGATTGGAGGTGGGGTTCTCTTTTTGTTACTTCCTGTGAGCATTTTCATGGCCATCTTAAGCTGACCTTCATCCATCTTGGACACCGCACCTAGAACCTCAGGAAGGTCGACATTCCTGGAAATCTTCTCCAATTGATCCAAATCAACGGATCTAACGAGTTTAAGAATATTTTTGATTTTTGTGAACATAAGCGCTTCTTTAGGTTATAAAACCAAAATATACGAAAATTTGTTTTTTTCTTATTGCATTTCAACAAAACAGTCTTATATTTGAACTGATTTTTGAAAAAACAAATGTAACTCTCTGAAAGACAATTAATTACATTGATTTTTAAGAATATTAGAATATTTGGGTTACCTTTTTCAATCCCGGGTATTAAGAACTAAATAAACAAATTTGTTTCAACTAAATAGAAAATTAAAAATGAAAAATTTATTCAAATTCGGATTTTTAGGTTTAGCATTAACTTTCGGTTTCGCTTCTTGCAACAACGCCGAAACGCAATCAGAAGCAACTGCTGATTCACTAGAGAATGCGATTGATGCTACTACTGAGCAAGTAGCTGATTCATTAGAAAACGTTGCAGATTCTGTACGTTCAACTGGTGACTCAATTGTTGACTCTTTAGAAGACGTTCAATAATCCGAACGAACTAAAAATACTTCAAAAGCCTGTTTCAGAAACAGGCTTTTGTTGTTTTAATCGATAGCATTGGGTAGGGCGCAATTCTTTTCTTATTTTTGTCCATAAATTTATATCATACCATGACGCTATCGCCCTTAAGTGCCGTAACTCCAATTGACGGCAGATATTATAACGCAACAAAAGACTTATCCAGCTTTTTCTCAGAATTCGGATTGATCCGCTATCGTGTTCTAGTTGAGGTCGAATACTTCATCGCCTTGGCCGAATCTGGGATCCCCCAGCTGACCCATTTTGATGGTAGTCTGAACGACCGTTTAAGAGACTTGTATCGCGATTTCTCCCTGGAAGACGCAGAATGGATTAAAGAAACTGAAAAAGTCACCAACCACGATGTCAAAGCGGTAGAATACTTCTTAAAAAACAAATTTGAAAAATTAGGACTAACTGATTCTCTCGAATTCATCCATTTTGGACTAACCTCCCAGGACATCAATAACACGGCGATTCCTTACTCCTGGAAAGAAGCTATCCATCAAATCTACCGACCTGCGTTTAATGAAGTGTTGGAAGAGCTTAAAAACATGAGTAAAACATGGGACCATGTCTCTATGTTAGCGCGAACCCATGGACAACCCGCTTCACCGACTCGCTTGGGTAAAGAAATTAAAGTTTTTGTTGAAAGAATCGAGGGCCAATTAGACCTGTTGTACAAACTTCCATTTTCCGCAAAATTCGGCGGTGCAACAGGAAATTTCAATGCCCATCATGTGGCCTATCCCGAGACCGATTGGGTGGAATTCGGCAATCGATTTGTCAACCAAACCTTGGGACTAGATCGCTCTCAAACAACGACCCAAATCGAACACTACGATAACTTTGCGGCAGGCTGCGATACCATGAAACGGATTAATAATATTCTAATTGATTTGAGTCGCGATATTTGGAGCTACATCTCCATGGACTATTTCAAACAGAAAATTACCGCGGGACAAATTGGCTCTTCGGCTATGCCGCATAAAGTGAACCCTATTGACTTTGAAAATGCAGAAGGAAATTTAGGGTTAGCAAACGCTATTTTTGAACACCTATCTGCTAAATTACCCATTTCACGTTTGCAGCGGGATTTAACCGACTCTACGGTACTCCGAAATATTGGTGTACCCTTTGGACACACCCTCATTGCTGTAAAGTCAATACTAAGAGGATTAAAGAAATTAATACTGAACGAAGCAGCGATCCAAGCTGATTTGGAGAATAACTGGGCGGTCGTGGCCGAAGCCATCCAAACGATTTTGCGCCGTGAGGGATATCCAAAACCATACGAAGCATTAAAAGACTTAACGCGAACCAACGATCGTGTCACCCAACACACCATAGCCGCATTTATCGACAGACTTAATGTATCCGAAGAGGTCAAAAATGAGATCAAAGCCATCACCCCTACAAATTATACAGGCGTAGCCTTATAGCTTTGACGAACGGATGACCCAATACTTTAATTAATTCAAGTATATTTGTCAGAGAAATATAGATTTTGATTACATGGCAACGATTAACGTATATACAGAAACGACCCCGAATCCGGCAACAATGAAGTTTTTGGTCAATAAATTATTGATCAATGGAAGCTTAGACTATCCGGACCAGGAAAAAGCCCAAGAATCCCCATTTGCACGGGAATTATTCAAATTCAACTTCGTCAATGGCGTATTTTTTGCCAGTAATTTCGTTACAGTCACCAAGACTGACGATGCTGCCTGGCAAGACATTGAGTCTCTTTTAAAAGAGTTCGTCAAAGGTGCCGTTGAATCGGAGCTCGTCGTAAAGCCTGTAGAACATTCAGAAGACGTCGCATTTGAAGGCACCGAAGAAGAAGTTAAAATACAACAGGTTCTTCACGATTATGTTCGACCAGCGGTAGAACAAGACGGAGGAGCAATCGCATACAAATCATTTGAAAACGGTCGAGTTACGGTCGAGTTACGGGGCTCCTGTTCCGGCTGTCCTTCCTCGACAATTACACTCAAAGCCGGCATTGAAGGCCTATTGAAGCGCATGGTCCCCCAAGTCGAAGAGGTCGTCGCAGAGGCACTTTAAACGCAGCAATTCGAAACCGGTAGCATAATATGGTTGATCAAGCCTCCACATGAATTCATCATGCGGAGGCTTCCCTTTTTATCCCTATTGTTTGTCGTAATCGATCGAATACCTGCTCCACTTCAAATTATTCGGGATTAATTAGACCCTACTCCATTAAAAATCACTAACTTTATCGGCAAAAATAATTGAAACATTATCCTTTAAAAATGAGCGCAGATATAAACAATTTGGAACAGATTGCTTCTCAGGTTAGAAGAGACATTGTCCGTATGGTCCATGCATGCCAATCGGGACATCCGGGCGGCTCTCTGGGTTGCACTGACTATTTCGTTGCTTTATACTTCCATGCAATGAAGCACGATCCGTCGTTTAACATGGATGGGGCTGGCGAAGATCTATTCTTTTTATCGAACGGGCACATCTCGCCTGTTTTTTACAGTACGCTAGCGCGCGCCGGATACTTTCCGGTTGACGAATTGGCCACTTTTAGAAAAATTAATTCTCGCCTGCAGGGTCACCCAACCACTCATGAACACCTGCCCGGCATCCGTATAGCCTCTGGTTCTTTAGGTCAAGGCCTATCCGCAGCAATTGGCGCTGCGCAAGCAAAAAAACTGAACCATGATGAGAGTCTAGTGTACGTACTGATGGGCGATGGCGAATTGCAAGAAGGGCAAGTCTGGGAAGCCGCTATGTACGCACCTCACAATAAGATGGACAACATCATCGCGGCGGTAGATTATAACAATGCACAAATTGATGGTCCAACGCAAGAAGTTTTATCCTTGGGCAATCTTCGTGCTAAGTGGGAAGCGTTTGGATGGGATGTTATGGAAATTGAAAAAGGCAACGACATGACCTCGGTAATCACCGGATTAGAAGAGGCTAAAAACCGAGCAGGGAAAGGAAAACCGGTTGTTATCCTCTTGCACACCGAAATGGGCAGTGGCGTCGATTTTATGATGGGAACACATAAATGGCACGGGGTTGCTCCGAACGACGAGCAATTGGAATCCGCATTGAATCAACAGCCACAAACACTAGGCGATTATTAATTTAGATAATTGTTTTTATTCATGATGTACGTCATCATGATCCAAGCTTCAAAAGATGAAAAAATATACATATACAGAATCGAAAGATACACGTTCTGGTTTCGGAGCCGGTTTATTGGAAGCAGGCAGACGCAACGAAAATGTCGTTGCGCTTTGTGCTGATTTAATCGGTTCACTCAAAATGAATGATTTTATCAACGAATTTCCGGACCGCTTCTTTCAAATTGGGATCGCCGAGGCCAATATGATGGGCATTGCTGCAGGTCTTACCATAGGGGGGAAGATACCGTTTACGGGAACTTTCGCAAACTTCTCAACCGGACGGGTGTACGATCAAATTCGACAGTCCATCGCATACTCAGGAAAGAATGTGAAAATTTGCGCCTCACATGCTGGGCTAACCTTAGGTGAAGACGGTGCAACGCATCAAATTTTGGAAGATATTGGTTTGATGAAAATGTTACCGGGAATGACCGTAATCAACCCATGCGACTACAACCAAACCAAAGCAGCTACCTTAGCTTTGGTAGACTATGAGGGCCCTGTTTACCTGCGCTTTGGACGCCCAGTAGTTCCCAATTTTACTCCGGCAGACCAAACCTTTGAAATTGGGAAAGCTATCCTACTTAATGAAGGTTCTGATGTGACGATAATTGCTACTGGCCATTTAGTTTGGGAAGCCATTCAAGCAGGAGAAGAACTCGAAAAATTAGGAATAAATGCGGAAATAATCAACATCCATACCATCAAACCGCTGGACGCGGAAGCCATCCTGGAATCCGTCAGAAAAACCAGATGTGTAGTTACCGCAGAAGAACACAATCGCTTGGGAGGTCTTGGTGATAGTGTGGCGCAAGTGCTCGCGCAGCATTTACCTACTCCTCAAGAATTTGTAGCGGTCAATGATAGCTTCGGCGAATCCGGTAAACCAGCACAGTTGATGGAAAAATACGGACTTAGTGCAGCCAATATCGTCCAGGCTGCTCGTAAGGTAATCACTAGAAAATAGTTTAATATGGAAGACTCCCTGATTATCGCCAAATTCGCGGAAGAAAATACGCGGGAGGAAGCCTTCCGTGAACTTATAAAAAAGTATCAACAAAAAATCTATTGGCACGTCCGCCGAATGGTCATCAACCATGACGATGCAGATGATGTCGTACAGGATATTTTTATTAAGGTGTGGCGAAATTTAGGTAAATTCAGAGCAGATTCTCAGCTATATACCTGGTTATATCGAATAGCAACAAACGAATGTATTACCTTTCTCAATAAGAAAAAACAAAAGCAGAGTATTTCACTAGACGATGAAAGCTCTGCTTATCTTTCTGAATCTTTGGCAGATGGTTCTTATTTCAGCGGCGACAAGGCCGAGATGAAATTACAGCAGGCTTTGTTAACACTGCCAGATAAACAAAGGCTGGTTTTCAATATGAAATACTTTGAAGACTTGAAATATGATGAGATCTCGGAAATTGTTGGAACCAGTGTGGGTGCTTTAAAGGCATCTTATCATCTAGCCGTAAAAAAGATTGAGAACTTTTTTGCGTCGAACGATTAAACCTTTTGCCTGGAAAAACATCTATATGATACCATGAAAGAAAACAACACATATCGAAACAATACAGGAGACGCTAATCTCCTTAAGTCGTTACGTGTCAACCCTTTCATTTTACCGGAAAACTATTTCGAGAATCTGGAGCGAACGACACTGTTTAGAGTCATGCTCGAGGCTTCTTTACGAAACGGTCATGGTGGATTCGTTGTTCCGGAAGGCTTTTTTAAACAACAACAATCCCATATCCAACAACAGTTAAAACTGGATAAACGTTTGGGCCAAGGTGGTTTTACCGTTCCAGAGGAATATTTCGAGAACACTGCGGATAAAATTCTAGCACAAACAAGAATACCGAATGCCCAGGAGATTGAATCAGACCTGCCGGAAGGTTATTTCGAGCAGCTTAGCGGGCGGATTATCGATCGGATTCAAACCGAGATCGAGGAACTCGACACCACCCTTCCTGCTGCACTCGAAACAGGGTTTAATACCCCAGACCATTATTTCGAATCCTCCGCAGAGGAGATCATGTCTTCAGCAATTAGCGATAGCCTAAAATCGAAAGTATCACAGGATGGTTTTACCGTACCTGATCGGTATTTTCACACATTAAGTAATGCAATCCTTGAGCAGTCAGGCGATCCGAAGATCATCAGCATCGTTTCTGACACCAAAACATCCAAGAAACGGAGTAAGCCTAAGGTTTATGCGTGGCTTGGTTCTGCCGCCGCCGCTTGCGCCGCCCTAGTTTTTGGAATTAACTTGTATCAAAATGATGGATCCAGTGAAGTACTTGCTCATAAGACCATGACACTTCATGAGATTCCTGAAGAGGAAATCATCAATTATCTATCAAGTTACGGCGATCCTTCGGACTTGGACTACTATGTGGAATACATTGATCAGCCGGAAGAATCCATCGAAGTAGGAGCCGGAATTGCTGTTGAAGATTTAGAAAATTACTTAAATTATACGCTATAATGGTTCGTTTAAAACATTTAATTGCAACGGCTTGCTTGTTCTTATTCATCTGTTTTGCAACTCAAGGACAATCTCGTCAAGAAAGGTTTGAAGCGATTGAGAACCAAAAGACCGCTTACATTACCAAACAACTGAACTTAACGCCTAAGGAAGCACAAAGGTTCTTCCCATTGTATAATCAATACAGAAATGAAATCAGAGGCGTAAAGAAAAAAAAGTCCAAGGGGATACGCAGCCCGACAAACCAAAACTCATTTCGCCCCGGCAATGACGTTATCGCTTATGATTCGAAAGAAGTTGATATCAAGAAAAAATACAGAGGGAGATTTGCCGATGTGATCGGCCAGTCTCGTGCCTCTCAATTTTTCTCTGTTGAACAGGAGTTTATCGAACTACTTTATAAAGAGCTCAAAGGTAGAAGCAAACGATAAACGTCGATTTATTACCCAGATCGTATGAACTTGCTATAGCGATGAACCCGTTGGGTTTCATCGTTTTTTACTTAAATTAGTCTAATGATAGAAGCTACAGCATAAGGACGCTTTGCCCCTTTTTGGCATCTACCTGATTTTCACAAAAAAATAACCGTTTTGATTAGTAATAGAGAACTCTTCCTAAAAAACACAGCACAAACATCGGATTCGCCACGCTTGATCGAAATCCAGCGAGCGGAAGGAGTCTACCTATATGGCCCCGATGGGCAACAATATATCGATTTGGTATCGGGCTTCAACGTCAGTAATATCGGACACCGACACCCCGAAGTTTTAGAAGCAATCCAACAACAATTACAGCGATATATGCACGTCACCGTCTATGGTGAATTTGTACAGGCGCCCCAAGTCCATTTTGCCACCGAACTTTTAAATGTTCTACCCTCTGGCTTTCAATCCGTCTATTTGACGAATTCTGGAACTGAAGCCATTGAAGGAGCCATGAAAGTGGTAAAGAAGTCTACAGGCCGGCAAAAAATTATCGCAGCTAAAAATGCATACCATGGCAGCACACAAGGTTCTTTAAGTTTGATGGGCAATGAGCATTATAGAAATGCTTATGCCCCACTCCTTCCCGGAATAGAATTTATTGAGTACAACAACCTGGAGGACCTGCAACAAATAGACCACCAAACCGCAGCAGTTATCGTTGAGGCAGTTCAAGGTGAGGCAGGCGTACGCGTGCCCAGCGTTTCGTACATGAAAGCCTTAAGAGAACGATGTGATCAAACAGGGGCACTACTAATCCTGGATGAGATCCAAACTGGATTCGGTCGTACGGGTAAATTATTCGCTTTTGAGCACTTTGACATCGTCCCCGACATTTTAGTCTTGGCCAAAGGAATTGGTGGAGGGATGCCCTTAGGAGCCTTTGTAGCGCCTAAGGAGTTGATGGACGTCATCAAAACCAACCCCATGCTGGGACATATAACCACATTCGGAGGCCACCCGGTCAGTTGTGCCGCAGCCCGAGCGTCTTTACGCGTCATTCAAGAGGAGAAACTCATCGAAAAAGTGGCCAAAAAAGCGAATTTATTTCGGTCCGAGCTTGACATGCCGCAAATTCGGGAAATTCGAGGATTAGGTTTAATGATGTGCTTGCAACTGGACTCCTTTGACCAAGTCTATCAAGTGAGTAATGAATGTGCTAAAATGGGACTGATTATAGACTGGTATTTACATTGCGAAACCGCCCTTCGAATAGCCCCCCCGTTAACGATTACTGAGGCAGAAATCAAAGCTGCTTGTAAAATAATCCGTGAATCCATTGTCAAATTCTGCTAGTTTCGTTAAATTGCTTTAGATAAATCGACCTAAATAGAGATACCCTATGGACAACAGAAGAAACTTCCTAAAAAAAAGCATGCTCGTTTTGGGCGCAACTGGCGTCGCTTCGAGTTGGCTTCACGCTGGTGAAGATGCGACGCAACGTGCTGGAAAAATACGCCTTCAACCCAACGATATTATATTATTTCAAGGCGACTCAATTACCGATGCGGGCCGGAACAAAGAAAATCTTGACGCGAACCAAGCGAATGCGTTTGGTAATGGTTATGCCTACCTGGCCGGAAGTGCATTGTTAAACCGTTACGCCGACAAAAATATCAAAGTATATAATCGAGGGATCAGTGGAAATCGAGTGCCTGATTTAATTGACCGATGGAATAGCGACTGTATTGACCTGAAGCCCACCGTACTCAGTATCTTGATTGGCGTGAATGATTTTTGGCGAACCAAAGACAGCGGCGCTTCCAATACACCAGCACAGTACAAGGCCCAGTTCAAAGAACTCCTAGAAACGACACTTACCGCACGCCCTGATATCAAATTAATCATCGGCGAACCCTTTGCGGTAAATAACGTAAAACACGTTGATGATTCTTGGTCTCCTGAATTCCCGAAATATCAACAGGCGGCAGCCGAAATTGCACAAGAGTTTAATGCCGTATTCCTCCCCTATCAAAAAATTTTCGACGATGCTTTACATCACAATGATGGCGCATATTGGACGACCGATGGGATACACACGAGCATGGCAGGCGCGAGTCTGATGGCCGAGTCGTGGCTTAACCTTATTAAATAGATTAGACTTTTATCTTTTAAGCGAGACCCTAACTCAGGTGTTTCCGAAGGACATTTTCGGGTGTAATCTCACGCTACCCTGTTCACAAAGTGGCTCGTTACCGAGTCTGCTGTTGCGCTCGGTCCTCGCCCTTCAATTTTTGTGATCTCCTCCCTAGGAACACCTGCCCGTAGAAGAGATCGAGATCCATCCCGAAGATGATCTAATCGAAAGGGTATGCATCGGAAAGGAAAGTACTGAAGAATTGGAGTACGAGCCTGCCAAGTTCTATATCAAACGCTATATTATCGTCCGATGAGCTACGTGGATTGTTAAATAAGAACTAAAATTTATCAAATAACAATATCTACTTAATAAACGTTTATTGATAGAACTAAGATAATATAATCAATGAAAAACAATAGCATCACCCCGTTTAAAATCAAGATTAGTAAAGAACATATAGACACTATACTAGAAAAAGTTAAAACATTTAACTGGGCAGATTTTCCAAAAAGAAATGGTTGGGAAGATGGTGTAGGGTATGATGATTTACTAAAACTAGTGAATTATTGGGAAGGCAATTATAATTGGTATAAGATTCAGGACAAATTAAATTTATTACCAAACTATGCGTATATAAGTGGAAGTCATACAATTCATTTCTTGCACTATAAAAATAATGGTTTAAAACCACCAATACTTTTACTTCATGGTTGGCCAGGTTCTTATCTTGAATTTGAAAATTTAATGGAAAAACTCGCATTAGACGGACATGACGTAGTAGTTCCTTCTTTACCGGGTTTTGCATTTTCAACTCCGTTAAATGCCATTATTGGACCTAAAAAAATTAGTGGTTTATTTGATGGATTAATGAATGAATTATTTGGAGACACAAAATATATAATTCAAGGAGGGGATTGGGGCTCCCATATTGCATCTTGGATGGCCTATTTATATCCTAAAAAAATTCTTGGCATACATCTCAATATGGTAGCAATTCTTTCTGAGGACAACGAGCCAAAAAATAGTAAGGATAGATTATTTATGGAACGTAAAAATAGAAGCTTATATAACGAGCAAGGATATAATCATCAACAAGAAACTAGGCCGCAGACTTTAGCCATAGCTTTATACGACAGTCCAGTTGGAACAGCAGCATGGATTCTAGAAAAATTTGGAAAGTGGGCGGATTTATCAACAACAAAGGATGGCAATCCGGATATATGGTCGAAATTTGATGAAGCTCAAATTCTGACCAATATAATGTTATATCTGGTAACAAATTCTATTGTATCTTCAACTTGGATCTACCGTGGAATGTATTTAGAAAAATCTAATAAATTACCATTAAAAGCATACATAAACGTACCCACTGGGGTAGCTGCATTCCCTGATCCTGTATTTGCTCCAACTCCTAAATCAATTGTTGAATACAATTATAATGTTATTCACTGGGGTACAATGGAAAAAGGCGGGCATTTTGCTGCATTAGAAGAACCAGAATTATTATATTCAGATATTACAAAATTTATTAGCAAATTATTTTGATTATATATTAATTTACAACTGGTAAAACCTCCACCAACAATATAGTTTACACCTGTAAGATACGAAGCTTCTTAGAAACTAAATAATTTACGAATGAGGCTGTTTCTTCTGGTTTTGCCATCCCATTGGGATACCTCCTGAGGTTTCTATTCAATTGGTAAATGCTTCTTGGCTAGTTATATTATTTGAAATAGGTATCCACCCGACCAAGTGCATATATAGAGAGCGACCTAATAATGCTGAATTTTGTTTCATGTGTACACAGGATAAAAGACAAAAGATGTTGTCACTTATTGCTGATTGGAAAGCGAGCGGGTTGACTCAAAAGCATCAGGCGAATCCGTTCCAATGGCTTCGGCACACACCTGCTCAACATTGCTTCCATCAATCACAAAAACCTAAAAGAGCTTTATCCTCAGAACTTCAAGATGGCAGCAGACCTGTAGTTCATAGGGCGGATACCCTAATGCGAGAAAGAAAATAGCACGCTCGAGACTGCTAGCTTCCCCAAACGGTATGAGGCATCTACATCCCCTTCCCGCTATCGGTCTTAATAGCGCAGCAACCCGATCACCTGTTTTCGCTTAAAAGGTATTCTTTTAGGGATTGAAAATCAGCCGACAAAGCCTTGACCGATTTCTTTCCATTTAATAGTTGTTCAGCACCTGATGGGAATTTAATAGTACGATAGATCTCATCAGCTATCGCTTCAGGAAACTTACAGGGATGAGCTGTTGACAAAAAGACAGACGCATAATCCCCAGGATTTTCAGCACGATAACGTTGGGAGGCTAAATAAGCTATGGCCGTATGTGGGCAGGCAACATATCGGTGTTGCTGAAAAAGCGCATCCATCGCATCTCTAGTTTGCCGATCATCATACCGGTAGGCCGTAATCTGCTCTTTGAGCGCATCTAAATCGCTTTCAAACATATCAATAACACGCACCCAATTACTTGGGTTTCCCACATCCATGGCATTTGAAATGGTCTGAATCGAAGTTTTTGGTTGGTAGGCCCCCGATTCCAGAAAACGTGGAACAGTATCGTTGACATTCGTTGCAGCCACAAATTGTGTTACAGGAAGTCCCATTTTGCTAGCAAGCAAACCGGCACCGATATTCCCAAAATTCCCGCTAGGAACCGTAAAAACCACACGGTCTGCTCCTTGAGATTTCAGTTGAGCAAATGCCCAGAAATAATAAAAGGTCTGTGGGATGAGCCGCGCAATATTGATTGAATTGGCCGAAGTCAGACGCAGTTCGCGACTAAGATCAGGGTCATTGAAGGCTTGCTTAACCAAAGCCTGACAATCGTCAAATGTGCCCTCTATTTCCAACGCTCGGATATTCTGTCCATTGCTGGTTAACTGCAGCTCCTGTATACGAGAGACCTTACCTTTGGGATAAAGTATGGTTACCCGAGTTCCCTCAACACCCAGAAAGCCCGCCGCCACCGCTCCTCCCGTATCTCCGGAAGTCGCTACCAAAATATCGATAGTTCCTTCATCTTCTTTTGACAAATAAGCCATAAGTCGGCTCATGAATCTCGCGCCAAAATCCTTAAACGCAAAGGATGGTCCATGGAACAGTTCAAGAACCGCCGTGTCGCTGGTCAGAAAGCGTACTGGCGCATCAAAATTCAATGTGTCGGCCACAATCTTATCCAGATCAGCCGGTGGGAGTTCATCTCCAATCAACGCATGAACAACCATTGACGCAAGTTCCTGAAAGGAATACCCGGCTATATTCCTGAACAGAGCAGCATCGAGCTGGGGTATATATTCTGGCATATACAATCCCCGGTCTGCTGGCAACGATTGAAAAATCGCTTCCTTTAAAGGAACGCGAAGCGACGGATTGTTTGTACTGTAAAACTTCATGATCATAAAATGCAGGAGGACTCTTGGGGTCACCCCCGTAAAAGAAACGCGCCCGCTTTCGCGGTTTCTTTAAGAGTTTTTAATATTCAGTCAAAGGGCTTCATCTCGGCCCCTTCCCTTTAATGCTTTTCAATAACCGTCGGACCATCCACGTTGACAGTCGAAACGTACTTCAAACTCTCGATACCACACGAGGACAGATGTGCCTGAATGCGATCAGTCGCCAATTCCGCAGCATCTCTCCCCCTACTCATCGCGACCACAGACGGTCCTGATCCTGAAATGCCGAAACTAAGCGCCCCGGCTTGGATTGCGATACGTTTCATTTCGTAAAATTCGGGGATCAAAATTGCACGGGTAGGTTCAATCAATATATCGTGCATACTACGCCCCATCAGCGCATAATCTTCACGATAAAGTCCGGCGACTAATCCTGCAATATTTCCCCACTGTTGAGCCGCATCCTTTAAGGGCACTTGCTGACGAATTAACTGGCGCGCATCCCTTGTGGGCACATCCACTTGTGGAAATACAATTCCCGCAGTCAGCTCACCAGGCACAGGAAGCTCGATAATATCTAACGGCTCGTAACCGCGAATAAGGGTGATTCCCCCCATTAATGCTGGTGCTACATTGTCCGCGTGACCAAATCCACAAGCCAGGCGTTCGCCTTCTACACAGAAAGGCATGAGCTCGGTTTTAGTAAGCGGCTCGCCTAGCAAAAGGTTTGCAGCAAATAAACCTGCAACGGTGCTCGCAGAGCTCGACCCCAAACCACTGCCAATTGGCATATGCTTAACAAGTTCGATCTCGAGCCCGATCTCTTGCTCCAGCCCTAGGTGAGCAAGCAATAATCCCACACTGGCACTAACCGTATTTTTAGAGGCATCTAAAGGAAGCCTCCCCTGATCCCCTTGAATCGATCGAATTCTCACCCCCGGACTGCCCACGCGCTCCATAAAAACCTCGTCTCCAGGCGCATCTACTGCAAATCCTAAAACATCAAACCCGCAAATCATATTGGCCACGGTTGCTGGCGCAAATACCCGAATAGCTTTTAGGTTTACTACACCTACCGATTCTAAAACTGTCTTGTTATCTTCTTTCGAAATACTCATTGTTCTCGTTTTTATCGCTGCCTATTAAGCGCCTACATTAACCAAATCAGCAAACACTCCAGCAGCAGTCACCTCCGCTCCTGCACCAGGGCCTTTGACTACCAAAGGGCGTTCCCGATACCGTTCTGTTGTAAACGATATGATATTATCACTCCCCGACAGTGCATAAAAAGGGTGCTGACCATCAACCATTTGCAAACTAATAGTTACTTGCCCGTCCTCCAGAGTACCGATGTAGCGAATCACTTTATTTTCTGCCTGTGCTTGCGCTTTCATCGAATTAAAATAGTCCTCCGAGCGAAGTAGCTCCGAATAGAACTCGTCCACCGAATTCGCTTGTAAACAATTGCTCGGTAGGATGTCTCCCAGCTGCACATCCTCGGCTTCTACCGCATAGCCTGCATCCCGAGCAAGTATCAGCATCTTTCTCATAAAATCAATACCGCCCAAGTCATCACGTGGGTCCGGCTCGGTATACCCCAATTCTTGCGCTTGCTTAACCACATCATAAAAAGAAGATGGTCCAACAAAATTGTTAAAGATATACGATATAGTTCCCGAGAGTATGGCTTCAATTTTTAAAATACGGTCCCCACTCATCATCAAGTCTCTCAAGACGCTCACTATAGGTAAACCGGCCCCAACGTTCGTCTCATAAAAAAAGTCCACCCCCTGGTTTCGCGCAGTATCGCGCAGTAGTTGGTATTGTGCGTATGCGCCCGAGTTGGCAATTTTATTGCAGGTAACCACTGAAATATTGGACTGAAAAATACGTTCATAATAAGTAGATGGCAATTTACTCGCTGTATTGTCAATAAAAACACAATTAGGTAAATTAAGCTCCTGCATTCTGCTGACAAACCCAGCCAAATCGGCTACCGAACCCTGTTCTAACTGGTTGCGCCAGTTCTCAAGATCGATTCCTTCACGACTAAAAAACATGCGTTTCGAGTTGGATATCCCAACGACTCGGATATCTAAATCGTTTTGCTCCAACAGAAATTGATGCTGTTCATTCAGTTGCTTAAATAGCGTTGAACCAATATTCCCAGTGCCTAGACAAAACACATTCAATGTTTTCTTCAATTCAGAGAAAAATGCATCATGAACGGCATTGAGTGCCTTCGCTAAATCTTCCTGATCAATAATGACCGAAATATTAAATTCTGACGATCCTTGGGCGATTGCCCCTACATTTACGCCATTCCGACCAAGCGCATGAAAAAGACGTCCTGACATACCGGGCGTTCGCTTCATATTCTCACCGACAATAGCCAATATGGACAACCCGTTTTCCACCACCGGAGCACTTAGTTTGTTGGCCAGAAGCTCCAGCTCAAATTCCCTGCGAATCAAATCAACTGCCTTTTGTGCGTCACTGGGATTGACAGCAAAGGTAATACTGTGTTCAGAAGAAGACTGCGTAATTAGAATGACATTGATCTGCTCATGAGCCAAGTGCGTAAATAACCGTCCACTGAACCCCGACTTCCCGACCATTCCACTTCCTGTCAAGTTAATTACCGACACGTCCCGTATCGATGAAATTCCTTTAATGGGATAGGTAGATCTACCGCTTTCCTGTTGGATCACCGTACCTGAAAAATCAGGTTCGAAGGTATTTCGGATCACGATGGGAATTCTTTTTAAAAATGCTGGAACCATAGTCGGAGGATAAATTACTTTAGCACCAAAGTAAGAGAGCTCCATAGCCTCTGTATAAGAAAGCAGAGGAACAGAGAATGCCTTCTTCACAATTCTCGGATCTGCGGTCAACATCCCGTTGACATCGGTCCATATCTCGATAGCTGTTGCATTCAGTACGGCTCCAAACACCGCAGCGGTAAAATCAGAGCCTCCCCTTCCTAAAGTTGTTACACGTCCTTGTTCATTGGATCCTATGAATCCCGTTACAAATAAGAGTTTATCCCCATGGCTCTGTAAAAGGGACTGTATAAGCTGCGAGGTTACGGACTCATTTAAGTGCGCGTTACCAAAATTGGAATCTGTTTTTATATAGTGAGTTGCGTTGATATACGCTACATTGGGTATTTCCTGCTCCATCACTTTAGATACCAAATAATTGCTCAGACATTCTCCGAAGGACAACACCAGATCCTTACTCTGGTGACTCAACTCTCTAAGGGCAGCGATTCCCTGTAGTAAATCCTCCAACTCGTTCAATAATAATTTAAGACGAGTCAAAACAGGGTTCTGGTGCTTGATCGCAATCAATTGTTTGACAATCGTAAAATGCCGCTCCTGAAGCTCAGTCAAATTCGTTGTGAATGTCCGTCCTTCTGCAGCATCCGTGGCCATCTCAGCCAGCATATTCGTCACACCAGACATAGCCGACAACACAACTAAGGGCTTTTCCCCTTTTTCATACGATTCTTTTACAATCTGCAGAACAAGTTGAATACTTTCCACAGAACCCACGGAGGTGCCCCCAAATTTTAAAACTTTCATTATCTCAGATTCATTTTCTTATGACGTATTGAACAATAAAAAAAGCCTTCCTCGTAACGAGGAAGGCTTCTATATTTGTACTATTTACTATACAACAGAATCACTTCCCCGGAAACCCATTCCCGGTAGTAATAATGATTGTAATAATAATAGAATTTCTCATTTTTATTCGCTTTCTAAAATCAAATATATTACAAATTTCTAGATAACATCAAACTTTTATTAAAATTTCTTAAATAAAATCAAAATCACATTTCAATTCTCCTATTATTTCCGCCAAGCAATTCTTCATTTTTCTTTGTAGCGAGATCGCCACAAAGAATAACCGCCTATAAAAGTTAAAGATTTGTTAAAAACAACAAGAATTGTTTTGAATTATATACAGTATGTAGTAGATTTGCTTCAGCTCGATTGAAATATCAGTTAACATCAAGATTTTCAGCGGGGTTATGGTTGTATCAAAAAGCGGTTTAATGAAAACAAAGAAACTAGTAGCAGCAATGCTATTTATAGGCTTATGTCTATTCGCGCAAGCGCAAACCAATCAACAAAAGGCATCCGACCCCGATAACCTAGCCAAAGAATACTTTTCCCAAATCATGGGTGTTGCGGCCAACGCAACGAACAGCACTAAACTTTATCAATTCGTATACGAATGGTTGGGAACTCCCTACCGCCTCGGTGGTGACTCAAAAAGAGGTATTGATTGCTCCAAGTTTTCGTTAGCTCTCTATGAAAATGTATTCAACACGACGATAGGTTATAACAGCCGTAACCAGTACGCAAATGTCACTCCAATACAAAAAACTGAATTGGAAGCCGGTGATTTAGTTTTTTTCAAAATAAGGAGCAGACGGATTACTCACGTTGGGGTTTACTTAGGCGACGATAAATTCGCACACGCCTCTTCGAGCCGTGGTGTGATGGTCAGCAATCTAAATGAGGCATATTGGAAGCGATATTATTATAACGGTGGGCGTCCGAAGGTTGAGATTGAAGACGAACGTATCATGACAGCGGATGCAAACCCAACCGAAGAAAGCAATTTGAATTAACAGCAGGCACCGACTTGTATTAAAATAAATTAAAGTCCGAAGGTCCAACTTTCGGACTTTGTCTTTTCAGAAGAATTGCTAATTTTACCCAAAGAATTAAATAGCGAAAATGGCACAGAAGAAAACACTGATACTCGACAAAGAACAGATCCGTCAAAAATCAATTCGTATCGCCTACCAAATACTGGAAGACAATTTTGATGAACCGGAAATCGTCTTAGTGGGTATAGCGGACCGAGGCTACATATTTGCCAAACGTTTGGAAAAACTACTGCAACAAATCGCTCCGGAAAAGCCTGTGGAACTTGTCGAGGTCACCATTCAGAAATCTAAACGCAATTTGGAGGCGACATCTAACGTACCGATTGCGGCGGTTAAAGACAAAGCGATTATTCTGATAGACGACGTGCTAAACAGTGGAAGAACCCTGACCTATGCATTGGGTATATTTCTTAACGTCCCACTCAAGCGCATTCGGACAGCCGTGTTAATTGACCGAAGCCATCACGAATTTCCTATTTTTAGTGATTATTACGGTTTGAAATTGTCTACCATTTTGAAAGAACACGTAGAAGTCGTCTTGGAAGAATACGACGGGCAAGAAGATGCCGCCTATCTTTCCTAAAGGAGAATAGAGCCCGTCAAGGGGAGTTCCGCAGCTGCCAAAATCAAAAAAATTTGTTTATTGTTCTCTGGGGGATTATCCATTTCCTTTGCCGATCTTCAACTTTTGCCCAACACGAAGTCTAGAATTTTTCAGTTGATTATCGATCTTCAGTTTACGAACGGTGACTCCGCGGTGACGACTCGCAATGTCCGATAAGGTGTCCCCTCGGCGTACCACGTAGGTTAGATACGTCGGTTTCTCGACGACCGTGCGATTAACAATTGATTTCCCATGCGTTTCATTAAGCTCTGCTGGTTGATGAATCTTCAGAAGCCTTCCCGTGATCGGCGTATTCCTTCGAAGCTCATTCCAAGCTAAAATATTCTGAACTGTTGTTCCGTGTTCGACAGCGATAGCCTCTAAGGTTTCCCCGGGCACCACCCGATGCGTCGCTGAATGACCTGCCGAGGCCAAGTTAATATCTACATGCTCATTTAATGCCGCATAAACCGCTGAGTCGCTGATGTTCATCTCGAAAGGGATAACCAATCTACGAGGTTCTTCAGGTTTCCCGTCTATAATATCTTTTTTATAAGCTGGATTTAATTGGGTCAATAATTCTCCTTGACAATCCAGAGCCTTTGCTAGCCTGTCCAACGGGACATTGCGATCAACCATTAACATTCTATGTTCATTCTGCAAATTGTGAGGCCTAGGGATCAATCCATACAATTCAGCATGGTTGAGAATGTAGGTCATTGCAATATACTTCGGAATATAGTTTTGGGTTTCTTTGGGTAGATAAGGCGCGAGTTGCCAATAATTAGGGTTATGCAGACCGGAGCGTTTGATTGCTCTTCGTACACAACCTCGTCCGCAGTTATACGATGCTAAGGCTAACAGCCAATCATCAAACTCACCATAAGCTTCATTTAAATAGCTAGAGACCGCGTAAGTCGCCGAATAAACATCCTTACGCTCGTCATAATAGCTATCTATCGATAAGTCATAGGCTTTCGCCGTGCCATACATAAACTGCCAAGGTCCAACAGCACCGGATCTAGAAACAGTATGCGGATCCAACGAGGACTCGATAACAGACATATAACGAACTTCCTTTGGGATCCCTTGTTGACTAAAGATCTCATCGTATATGGGAAAATAATATTCACTTAAACCAAGGAGCTTTTCAATATATGGTTTATAGTTACTCGATTTATAACGGTCTAAATAATCTTTAACTTTCGCATTGTATTCCAGTGGAATATCCCTTTCTAAACGCTTAATACGATAAGCTATGCTCACATCGTTCTGATCAAAGGTCACGCCCGTGCCTGAAGCTCGCCTCACCGAATCAAGCATCTGATGAGCACGTTCCTTCTCCTTTTCTAATTGACCGAGTATTGACGTTTGAAAGGTTTCACTAAATGGGGATTCTTCATCGCGTGATTCCTGTGCACTACCAGGATAAAAAGCACACAACCCCAAAGTAACTAGGAAGCTAAATTTTCTATTCATAAGTAGTTTAGGTACTCCAAAACGATAATCGTTAGTTCTTCGCTACTGGTGGAATGCTACCGGACACGTCTATAAAAAGCCGCATTGATCCAGCTGAACCAACCAGTTCAGTGCGCTCCTAATTGCCCAAAAAGATTCAGGTTGCACAAGCTTGTGCTTCTTTACCCCGTATAGCGTGTTTCTGCCCGCGCCACCGGGACCTCCGTTCCGATTATTGACTATTCCTAATCCCTTTTCAAGGATAGCATTTGCCGCTCACCCTCCTTCCCATCAGCTATGGGATAAAAGAGTTGTATGCGTCGTGATATAAAACTTATCGTTTTCTCTAAATATCAGCGTTTTTACGTTGGTTGTTGTTGACTGTATCATTATCAGTCGGCGTTTCTGCATTTTCCTCAGCGCTAGGCTCTTCTTTCTGTCCCTCTTTGAATTCTTTAACACCACGCCCCAAACCACGCATCAGCTCAGGAATCTTCTTCCCTCCAAACAACAGCAGAACAATCACAACTATGATGATAATTTCCTGCGTCCCGATAAATAATAATCCCGATGTATACATATTAATTTTTTTTACTGATCTTTTACTTTTGTATATCTAACAAATATATAGATAAAAATTTTAATTATTGACAACTATCTTGCTATCCAGCTCGATGGGTTCATCGACGTTGTTCCTTTATAAACGCTCAAATCAATGTAAGAATATCCCACTTCCGGATCTCCATCAGCTGTTCCAATCACCGCTCCGGTTGAAACTTTTTGTCCCTTACTAACCGATACTGTTTTGAGGTTAGAATAAGCCGTTAGGTACTCACCGTGTTGCACAACAACCGCGTAACTCCCGATATTAATAACCTGTAGAACGGTCCCTTCAAACACCGTTTTTACTGAAGCATTATCTGCGGTTCGGATACGAATGTAGTCGTAAAAGTCACGAACACCGCGCTCTACGGTAACACTTCCATAATTACGCACCAAACTCCCTTGTCCAACCGGCCACGGCAAACGTCCTCGGTTCGATTGAAAACCCGCTGACAATTTCGCAGCCTCTGGCGAATTATTCAATACCGAGGAACCCGTTTTCTTTTCTATTTTCTTCTCCGCTTCGGCAACAGTAGTTCCTGTTTTCTTAGCCTCCGCTTCCGCTTGTCTACGCCTACGTTCTTCCTCAGCTCGGCGTGCAGCCTCTACTTCACGCGCAATTGCTGTTTTAATCGCCGCATCCAAACGCTTCTTCTCTTGCTGCTTTTTGGTCAGCTGTCCACGAACATTCCGCTCTTGACTAGCGAGCTGATTAAGCTCTTTAGAGTGTGCAGCACGATCTTTCGCAATCGCATTTCGTTCGGCCTGCTGTTCTTTTAGCAACTCCTGCTGGGTTTTCTTATCGCGCTCCAACTGGGCAATCTTAAGCTCAATCTGCTTTTTGGTATCTTCGATCTCAGCCACCTTAACTTTTCGCGCATCGGTAAATTGTTGCAAGTATTTAACCCTTTTGAATGCTTGATTAAAATCCCTAGAGGCAAAGATGAACATCATCTTATTATAGGCATTCTTATTCCGGAAAGCGAACAAAATCATCTTCTCGTAATCTTGCTTCATTTTCTCAAGCTCAGCAGTTAACCGATCAACAATCTTATTATTTTCCGCAATATTATTGTTGATGATACGCATTTCGCTATTGATCGTACCAATTTTATCTTCACGAAGCTGCAGCTGTTTGCTTAAAGCTGCCACCTCCTTCTGGGAAAGCAGCTTCTCCTGGGTCTTGGCACTCAACACCTTTTGGAGCTCGCCTATTTCACGATCCAACCGCTCCCGTTGTTTCTTTAACTCTAGACTACTCTGGCCGAAACTAAGACCGACAAAGAATAGAATTGGAATTATACTAAGTATGATTTTTTTAAAACCCATGCACTGCAAACTTTCTTTTTTGCTGACTGATACGAATCTTCAAAAATAAGGATATACTCGAGATGTCAGTAATAAAAACATAATTTCTTCGCTACACCCTTTTTTTTTATCATTCAATGGCTCGATATCTCGACGGAATCGTAAAGGGGAGGTCGACGCTTTTGTTGAATTCTGTGCGGTTATAGAGCATATCGGAGGAAACTTTCACACCTTTTCCTTGAATGTCTAACGTGAATCTCTGCGGAAAATTATGCCCGTCAATTACAGCATACTCACTGAAATGGGCTTCCAGCGTCTGATCTGTTCCCAATTCCATCAAATTAAAAGTGAACGGCCTATTCGCCTGATTAACTCCATAATGGAAAGTTAAACCATCTCTTACCCCTATAATCTGAACCTCATCTTCGCTAGTAGCCACCTGTAATTGGTCGGTCCGTAACATCCCTACCGATATATTGCCCACCAAAATATCTTGGAGCATTCTAAAACTAATGCCGGCATTGGTATAGCGATAGATATAAGAGAAAGGTTTCGCGATGTATTCGCTTCTCAGGCGATTCATAATCTTAACACTATCCGGCGTAATCAGTATTCGTGCAGCCTCAATACCCAGCAAGGCCGTCACTGAAATCCAAATGGCTTTATCGCGCTCCATACGAACGTTCAAGGTTACATTTTGATTTTCCCCTTCCACACTAACCTTCGCTTTTGCCCGGCCAGAGAATGTAATAAAATTTAAATTATTCAACTCATAGGTGCTCAGCAAATCGTGTCCTGCAGTGACAGGACCACTATCGGGCTTTACTGTGGATTTTTTTGACCCACAGGATGACAGCGTCACCATCAAAAGGATAAAAGGAAAGAGTCTACTCGATATATTTTTTCTCACTGATCTTTTGTTTAATTTTATTCGTATCCGCTGAATCGTCCGAGAGCTCCAAAGCCTTTTCCCATTGTTTCACGGCATCTTTCTTTTTCCCCAACATGACGAGAATATCTCCATAATGCTCAAACAATACCGCTGAGGGGCTCGAGTTTTTAACCGCCTTCTCAATCCATTTCAACGCTTCAGGATACTTTTCTTGTTGAAAGAGCACCCAGGCATAGGTGTCCTGGAACGTTCCCGAACTAGGGTCCAATTCATTTGCCCGACGAGCATAGCCTTCAGCTTTATCTAAATCTGCTTTTCGTAAAGACATATAATAAGCCGCATTATTCAAGACCGTAACATTATTACTGTCGAGCTTAATGGCTTCCTGATACGCTACATCCGACGCAGAATTCATGTCAATTTCGTGATACAAATCCCCCAAGCCACCATAGACCATAGATTTCACAAAATCGTTCTCGTTACCACTATGATCTAACGCTCTCTCGAGATATAGCCGGGCATTTTCGATATCCTTCTTCATCATATGGGCTACCCCAACAAAATACGTGATGATCACATTGCCAGGATTGTGTCTTAGCGCCTCGTTACCATTGGCAATAGCCTCATCCAATTGATTCTGAGCCAGTTCAACATTCACTAATTTACGCCAAGCATCCACATGCTTCGAGTTCATGCTAACCGTTGTCAAATACAGAGACTTTGCTTGATCAAGCTCACCTTGCATCCACAAGACGTCCCCTTTGAACATATGGCTATCCGGCATGGTTGGATGTTTTAACACCAAAACATTGCTCAGCTCCTGCAACTGTTCGGTATTGAATGCACTTTTCCCCGACAATAACCCCACCATCACCCGATGTTTGTCGATGAAATTAATCGTTTCGGACTCAAATGCCTGCTTAATATTTCGGTAGGCTTCATTGCCTTTTTTTTGCGCCATATTAGCCTCTGCCAAATCCAACAACAACAAGTCGTCCTTGCTATTCTCCAATCCTTCTTTCAGCAGCGCAACCGCTTCTTTGGGCTTATTATTGTCCAAACTAATATAGCTCAAGGTGCTATATACTTGACGAATAGGAGACTTTTTAATTCGCCAATCTTCTAACAGCGTAATCGCCTCCTCCTTGCGATCAAGGTCTAGTAGGATTTCGGATTTCAGAACATCCAACGTGTCGCTAGCGCCAAATTTATCTCGCGTCAAGTCGTAGGTATTCAACGCATCATCCGAATGTTCTGCAGCGTGCTGTAGCATAATCTTCTCCCGATAAATCTGCGGATTTTCCGGATATCGATCGATTACTCGGTCAAGTAGATCAATACCGGCGTCAAAGTCTCCCTGACTTTTATACAGTTCTAAAAGATGATTATTAAACAAAACGTTGTCGGGATCAATTTCAACTGCTTCCTTTGCCGCCGGTAACGCTACATCAAAGTTTCTGGCTTGTGCATATAACAAGGACTTCGCGTAGTGTACTTCCGCCCCTCGCGGGTATTTTATCAAGGTTTCTTCGATACTTTTGAGCGCGTTTTCCAGGTCACCGTTTTGCAATTTACTTTCGATGGAAGCCAACTGTTCCTTGTATCCCGGATCCTCTTGCAGTTCTTGTGCACGTCCAGACAGGCCTATGGTCATCAATACACCCCACAACATCAGTCCGTACCATCTTAATCTCATCATTTAATCAACATTAATGTCTATTTTTTTCCACTCTTGCTTACAGCTATAAAGCCAATTCAAGGTAACGATTTAATCTTAAAGAGCACAAAAATGCATAAAAGTTTAATGCATTCTTGCTAAATTATGTTAATTATTATCTCTGTTTTCTTTTCCTCTCCAGACAATTAGCTGAAATTCACAACACAAAAAGGAATCTAGGTTTGGAAAACTGCCGATATTTATCGTACCTTTGCAAACCTTATTGTAGTGATTACAGAAGGAGAATAAGTACTATTAATTAATTTAAATTAAAGCAAGTGAATACGTTAAGTTACAAAACTGTCTCTGCTAACAAGAACACCGTCAATAAAGAATGGATTGTTGTTGACGCTGAAGGCGAGATCTTGGGGCGCTTGGCAAGCAACATCGCGAGAATAATTCGCGGTAAGCATAAGCCATCGTTTACCCCACACGTAGACTGCGGCGATAACGTGATCGTGATCAATGCAGACAAAATTAAATTGACCGGAAACAAATTGAGCGACAAAGTTTATGTTCGCTACACCGGCTACCCAGGTGGTCAGCGTTTCGTTTCTCCGAAGGTATTGATGGCCAAACACCCTGAGCGCATTATTGAAAAAGCGGTGCGTGGGATGTTGCCTAAAAACCGTTTAGGTCGTCAACTGTTTACTAACCTTCATGTCTATGCTGGAGCTGAGCATAAACACGAAGCACAGAATCCAAAACTAGTTAAATTTTAAGGAGATCGAAAATGTCAACAACTAATACTTCAGGAAGAAGAAAAACTGCTGTTGCCCGCATCTACTTAGCGGCTGGCAACGGAAACATTACCGTAAACGGTAAAGATTACAAGGAATATTTTCCAACATTGCCTTTGCAATATATCGTTACCCAATCTTTATTGGTAGCGGAATCGCTTGCAAATTTTGACATCAAAGTTAACGTGCAGGGTGGTGGAGTTAAAGGTCAAGCTGAAGCAGTTCGCTTAGCGATTGCAAAAGCATTGGTCGAACTAGACCCAGAAGTGAAGCCTGCATTACGCGCGAAAGGTTTAATGACACGTGACGACCGAATGGTTGAACGTAAAAAACCAGGACGTCGTAAGGCACGTAGAAGATTCCAATTCAGTAAACGTTAATTTAAGGAGGGTCAAAAAATGGCAAGAACAACATATCAAGAATTATTGGATGCAGGTGTTCACTTTGGTCACCTTACCCGTAAGTGGGACCCGAGAATGGCTAAGTACATTTTCATGGAACGTAACGGTATCCACATTATCGATTTAAATAAAACGCTAACGAAGCTTGAAGAAGCAACGTCTGCAATTAAACAAATCGTAAAGTCTGGTCGCAAAGTATTATTTGTAGCCACGAAAAAACAAGCAAAAGAAATTATTTACGAACAAGCGAAGGCGGTTAATATGCCTTTTGTGACTGAGCGCTGGTTAGGTGGAATGCTGACCAACTTTGCAACGGTACGCAAGTCTATCAAAAAAATGTCGAACATCGACAAGATGCAGAAAGACGGCACTTACGACGTATTATCGAAGAAAGAAAAATTGATGATTCAACGTGAGCGTATTAAATTAGAGAACCTTTTGGGAGGTATCGCTGACTTAAACCGTCTCCCAGCTGCATTGTTTGTGATTGATGTTAAAAAAGAACATATCGCAGTTTCTGAGGCGATGAAGTTGAACATCCCTACCTTTGCAATGGTAGACACCAACTCTGATCCGACGCATATCGACTTCCCGATTCCATCGAATGATGACGCCACAAAATCAATTAGCTTAATCGCTAGTATTATTGGCAAGGCAATTCAGGAAGGTTTGGAAGAACGTAAACGAGATAAAGAAGAAGATGCGGAGAAAGAAGCTGCAGCTGCTAAAGCAGCAGTAGACAACAATGCTGATGCTGAAGTGGTGGCAGAGGCTACTCCAGGAAAACGCACTCGTAAAGCAAAAGACGTAGAATAAACCCTATTCTATTATAAGGCCGGATAGACAAGTGTTGGTTTCTGGGAGGTTTCTTCCTTTTACCTACTGTCTGTCCGGTTTTTTTATATTATCTGCGGAGTCTTCAAACACCGATTAGAATCGGCCAATAATTTCGGTTAACACACTGTTACTTTAAACTATAAACAGAGTTAACATTAACGTTGTAATTTTAATAAAAAATATACTATGTCAGTACAAATTTCTGCATCAGATGTAAACAAATTGCGTCAACAAACTGGCGCGGGTATGATGGATTGTAAAAAAGCCTTGGTCGAAGCCAATGGTGATTTTGACGCAGCCGTTGACTACTTGCGTAAAAAAGGAGCAAAAGTTGCTGCTAGCCGCCAGGATCGTGAATCAAATGAGGGGGTTATTATCGCTAAAACTACCGCTGATAGCAAATCAGGCATCGTAGTTGAGGTCAACTGTGAGACCGACTTTGTTGCGAAAAATGCTGACTTCATTACTTTCGCAGAATCTGTTGCTGACGCGGCACTTGCTGCTAACCCAGCTTCTTTAGAAGATCTTAAAACACTTGAAATTGGCGGAACCAAAATTGCTGAGCTCCTTATAGAGCAAACAGGAAAGATTGGTGAGAAAATTGACGTTTCCAAATTCGAGTCTGTAACGGCTGAGAAAGTGATTGCTTATATTCACGGAAACTACCGTCTTGGCGTTTTAGTTGGCCTTTCCGCTGACGCTGATGGTGCTGATGAAGCCGGAAAAGACGTCGCCATGCAAATTGCTGCTATGAACCCCGTTGCCATTGATAAAGACGGTGTTGATACGAAAACATTGGAACGTGAAATGCAAATCGCGAAGGAGCAAATTCTTGCTGAAGGCAAACCAGAAGCAATGGTTGAGAAAATTGCTCAAGGAAAATTGAACAAATTCTACAAAGAGAATACTTTGTTAAACCAAGAGTTTGTTAAAGATTCATCCAAGAATATCGCACAATTCTTAGATTCAGTTTCTAAAGGATTAACAGTAACGGCATTTAAACGCGTTCAATTAGGCGCTTAATCGCTGTATATAGCGTATACGCTATATAACTTAAAAAGAACGTCCGGCTCTGCCGGACGTTCTTTTTTTTGCTGGTTATTCAATCTTCTCGGTATTTTCGTTCATTCCTTTCGACGCTTGGCTACAGTAAATTAGAATATCAAACAGCTACTCCAATTTATTCGATATTTTTCATAAATTGCTACCTAGAGACCCCATCACACATGAGAAGCAAACAGATCAACAATAATTCCATCAATCAGATAATGCTTATCCTCATCATTCTTCTGATTTGCATTATCATCTTTAACAACCTATTTTATTACTTACCAGGTTTTCTCGGAGCCATTACGCTCTACATTCTCTTCCGGAAACAATATTTCAAATTAACTGAAAAACGGAAGTGGAACAGGATATTGACCAGTTTATTATTCATTCTGATATCGATAGTCTTTATTGTTCTACCTATTTGGGCAATAGTGGATTATATGACGCATCAAATTACAACCTTTCTCGGCAACACGCGTGAGATCGTTTCGCAGTTTAATTTACTTAAAGAATATATGTCGGACAAGCCATTCCTCAAGGACATCGACGTGTCCGATGAGGCATTAACCACCCTATTACAACGCGCTACTCGATATGTTCCGACGATACTGAATTCAGTTGCTGAAGTGGGAATTAACATTGTCGTCACCTTATTTGTGCTGTATTTTATGCAAGTCTATGGACGTCAAATGGAAAACTACATCGTCAGCGGCATCCCTTTTACCGAGCAGAGCAAACAGGAGATCTGGAAGGAAGTGGATTCAATGGTTCGTTCTAACGCGATAGGAATCCCCATTTTGGGCCTGTGCCAAGGTATTGTCGCCATGATAGGCTATAAGATTTTTGGTGTCGATAATTATATTTTAATGGGAACCCTAACCGGCGTCGCCTCAATCGTTCCTTTTCTGGGGACTATGACGGTATATGTGCCCTTGGGGATTATTACTCTAGCATCTGGTGAAACCGGGAACGGCATCGGTATTCTTCTTTATGGATTTCTCATCGTTGGAAGTATCGATAATATACTACGTTTTACCATTTTAAAAACTCTGGGCAATGTTCCCCCGCTGATCACCGTTTTTGGCGTATTATTAGGGTTGAAACTTTTCGGTATGCTTGGTTTAATCTTCGGACCATTAATTCTTTCCTCAATCGGTGTACTCATTAAAGTTTACAGTAATGAATTTGGAAAATCAGAACGCCGAACGCGCATCGACGAGCCGGAGAACCCCAGTCCATAAATCGAGAACCAAAGCATCAGAAAAATGTCAGCATCAAGCACCTCTCTCCTAGCAAAGTCATTTTCCGTTTATCGGACGGCGTAAACTCCTTAGTTACTGGTTTTTAATCTGTATCTTCTATAGACAATAAAAAAACAGAAACATGAAACAGTTAGAAAACAAAGTAGCGATTGTCACTGGCGGTGCATCGGGTATTGGAAAAGCAGTCGTCGAAACATTTGTCCGCCAGGGTGCTAAAGTAATAATCGCCGACCTGGATGATAAACTGGGCAACGAGTTACTCAACAACCTGGGCGAAGGAAACGTGATTTTTATCAGGGCCGACACCGCATTGCCCGAGGATAATAAAAGGATTGTGGAAGCCGCTATCGAGAATTTTGGCGCCTTACATATTGCCGTCAACAATGCGGGTATTAGCGGAGAATCAAATCCGGTTGGCGAACTGAGTATCGAGGGATGGAAAAAAGTAATTGACATCAACCTTAATGGCGTCTTCTATGGCATGCGTTATCAATTACCGGAAATAGAGAAAGTTGGCGGAAGCATTATCAATATGGCTTCTATTCTAGGCGCTGTTGGTTTCGCGCAATCCTCTGCCTACGCTGCCGCCAAGCACGGTGTCGTGGGACTCACCAAGACCGCTGGTTGGGAGTACGCGACAAAAGGTGTGCGCGTTAATGCGATTGGACCGGGATTCATTTCCACGCCACTTGTTGACCAATCACTGGATCAAGAAACACGTACTTATCTAAAATCACAGCACGCATTCCAGCGATTGGGGAAACCAGAAGAAGTCGCCGAACTAACCCTCTGGTTAGCTTCTGATAAAGCCTCCTTTGTGACCGCCTCCTACTATCCAGTCGACGGTGGTTACCTAGCAAAGTAGGACTAGCCACTAAAAGCAATATGATCTGGCAAACCGGATGCTGTCGCTTCTCGTTATTTAGCAAGAATCGGATTTTTATAATCAAAATACTTCTCGACATTTGAGTATGGAACAAACGCAACAAGAGCTTAACTATTCGCGTGTAGCTTCTGCTATCGAATACATTCGCGGTAACTTCAAAAAGCGGCCCAATTTAGAAGACGTCGCTAATCACGTTAATATGAGCCCGTTTCACTTTCAAAGAATGTTCACTGATTGGGCAGGCACGAGCCCCAAAAAGTTCTTGCAATTTATTCAAATTACTTTCGCTAAGAAGCTATTGAAAGAACAAAACCTGTCTATTTTTGACGCGCATTTGGAAGCCGGTCTGGGAAGTACCAGTCGATTGCATGACCTTTTTATCCAAATTGAAGGAATGAGCCCTGCGGTCTTCAAAAAATCTGGTAAAGGACTAGCAATCCTATACAGCTTTCACGACACGCCCTTCGGCACCTGTTTGGTCGCTTCCACGCCAATTGGAATATGCTACTTGGCTTTCGTTGACAACCCTCTAGACGGCATCCAGGACTTAAAACACCAATTTAGTAATGCTGAAATTTTACCCTCAGAAATACAAATCCACCGAGAGGCTGTTTCCATACTTTCTGACCCGTACAGTGACATAGGATCTATCAAGCTTCATTTAAAAGGATCCACCTTCCAACTCAAGGTGTGGGAAGCCCTTCTTCAAATTCCACCGGGTCAAATTTGTACTTACGGTCAAATTGCTAAAGAAATCGGACAACCAAATGCATCTCGCGCGGTCGGCACGGCAATAGGCCAGAATCTCGTCGGTTTTTTAATCCCGTGTCACCGAGTGATCCAATCGGGAGGAGAACTTGGGGGTTATCGGTGGAGCACGACTAGAAAAACGGCTATTCTGGGTTGGGAATACAGTAAAAACGTAAAACTTCCACATGATGCTCAATAATATTTTGACACCCACGAAAAACCTACTACCTCATCAAGGTGCTGTGCTTTACTGGGGTAAAATAATTGAAAACCCAACAGTCTATTTTGAAACTTTACGCCAGGAGATCGACTGGGAAAATGACCAAGCAAAAATATTTGGTAAGATTATACACACCAAACGTAAAGTCGCTTGGTATGGAGATCAAGCCTACCGATACCGGTATTCGAATATCGACAAGGTCGCACATCCCTGGACTGATACCTTAATTGAACTAAAAGCATGGGTAACGCGTCTCACAGGCGAAACCTTCAATTCGTGTTTACTCAACCTCTATCATCATGGAGAAGAAGGTATGGCCTGGCATAGTGACGGAGAAAAGGACTTGAAAAAACACGGTGCGATCGCCTCGTTAAGCTTCGGCGCTGAACGAAAATTCTCTTTTAAACATAAAGAAACCAAGCAACGGATTGATATCTTGCTGGAAGATGGTAGTCTCCTTATCATGAAAGAGGAAACCCAGGATCATTGGCTCCATCGACTTCCCCCAACCAAGCGAATTGAGACGCCCAGGATCAATTTAACTTTCCGGACGATCGATCTTTAAATTTGCGGGTCGTTAGGCGCCGCTGTCGATCGGACGATTGGTAAATCGGTCGGCTACCCGCCATTTTCTTAGCAATTTTCCGGTTTAATGAACAAAACTCTGCTAAAATTGTTTAAATTAAAATGATTGTTATAAATTTATATCGGTCAAGTGTTTGACCAATAAACAAATCATAGACGATTAACCAAAATGCGGGGAACCTTAAAAGGAAAACTACTACTCTTTATTTGTATTATCACTTTAGCTGGATGTGAAGATGATGACTTGTCCGCTATTGCCCAAAAAAATGAGGTCGACCTTTTACAAATGCATGTTTGGGAGAACCAAATTGAAATTGACGAGCAATTTACAGACAACAGTCAGCCCGTCAAATACAAAAAAAGTTCAACGTTAGCTTTTACCGAAACGCAGTATACGCACATTATACAAAACACAGCCTCTCAGAAGTCCGATGCCTCCCCCTCCAAGAAAACAGAGGAATATTGGGGCGACTATCAATACTCGCCCAAAGACTCGTTGATCACACTCCATTACACCGTCGGTTCAGATTCCATCGGAGGCGATTCAACACTCAGTCGGACTGTTGTTGTTCACGCCCGCTATAAGATTGTAGAAATCAATGAAAATATGCTTACACTTATAGCTGCATCGGACTCCTCACAGTCCTACGGTCATCCCAAAATCACCTTTAAACCCAAAAATATCCGAGACTAGCGGTGTCTCCGTCCTCGCTATTTAAAAAAGTCAAAAGACTGGACTGGCAAAAAACAACCTTCCGCGACCTAGAACAGTGTTGATTCTTTATTTGAGCGCGTACCGTCAGATGTTTGAGGAATAGGTAAAGTGCTCCCGATCGCTTTGTTCAATCCTTCGATGAAATGAGCTGCCAACAAAGGAGACTCCAGCTCCACGTTTTGATGTATAAAAAAATTAAGCTGTTGTAATCCCGCCGCCTTCCATTGCACAATTGTTTCGATCCAGTCATCTAATCTCGTATAATCGGATGGATGATTAGCCCCCACGTAGCGAACAAAAGCGATGGGTGTGGTCAGTCTCATGTGCATCATATCTCGCCGTCCGGCAGTATCGACGAGTACATTAGTCGTGTGGGTCTGTTCTAGCAATTTGTAAAATCGCTCTGCGGTTTCTGTAGAAAACCATTCCTTATTGCGGACCTCGACCGCCAGCGGATACTCTTTAGGAAATTTTTGTAAAAAAGACTCCAGTCGATCAAAGTCCTTTGGTTTAAAATTATCAATAAGCTGTAAAAACGCCAATCCCAATTTCTCATCAAATAAAATCGTCGCATCAACAAATTCCCGAACCTTCTCATCGGTATTCAATAGTCGTCCGAAATGACTGATGGACTGTGGAATTTTTGGAAAAAACTTAAACCCTTCTGGGGTTTTATTTTTCCATGTTTCCACCTGAGTCTTCGACGGTGAGTTATAAAACGTCGCGTTCAGTTCGATCGAATTAAATTGCGACGAATAATAGGCCAATTCGTCTTTGGTTCCACGTGGATAAAATCCTTTCAGATCCTTTCTGTTCCATTTAGCACATCCCACATATACTTCCATCGCTTTCTCGGACCTATCCTTTTCCAGAAGGTCGAAAGTGGCTTTTGCAGTCTTAGGGATCGTGAAATCAATAATCGAGGGATCATCTACCTGTCCAAACTTCATAATGGATAATTTTCTGTTCTGTTATATTCTTAAAAATCAGCGCGATTTGATGTATGAAAAACAGCAAACCGATTTTATCAGTATTAAATATAAGAGGTTTTATTGGTCAATTCTAGCACGTATCAATAATCGCCCTTCCTGTCGTAGGCATTCTTTTTAAAATTAGAGACAAATAATCTCTTCGCTTTATACCGCTGTCTGTATCTATGTAAAACAAAGTTTGCGCCTGATACCAACAAAATAGTGGTTTTTTATAGCCATCTGATAACCGGCATCGGTTGGTCCCCCAATCATTTTAGAAATTCACACCTTGAACAGTATTTTTATGGAATTATTGCCTTCTGAGCAGTCCTTAGGAGAGCGGTTCTGGTTCAGGATCCTCGCCCTTACGCCTTAGCTTGTCTTCTGGAAGTGGTGTAAAGATCTGATCGTCCGTTGGCGGTAATATAAAGCGGCCTTGCTTCCAGTCTTCCTTTGCCTGCTCGATACGCTCCTTCCTTGAGGATACGAAATTCCACCAAATAAAGCGCTCGCCCAGCGGTTCGCCACCCAGTAACATTAACGTGGTCTCCTCGCTTGCCCGGATGAGCGGGTCGACCCCTTTAGTAAACACTAACATTTGTCCGGCAGGGTAATGAATCCCCGAAATTTCAACGCTCCCCTTAACAATATAAAACCCGCGCTCAGAATGCTCTTTTGGCAGTCCAAAAGTAGCGTCTTTTTGCAAAACTACATGTAAGTAAAATAATGGAGAGGCCGTTTGTACATCATTTTTTAAGCCAAAGGCATCGCCCGCGATCAAGCGCATCCAAACTCCCTTATCCGTAAAAACAGGCAATTGGTCCGGTGTATAGTTTGCAAAAGTCGGGTCTGCTTCTTCCTCTTTTTCAGGCAGTGCAACCCATGTTTGCATCATCTCCAAACCTCCAGCCAATGCAGCGGGATCCTCAAATCGTTCGGAATGCGAAATTCCCTTTCCAGCAGTCATCCAGTTTACTTCTCCCGGTTTGATTATTTGCTCCACGCCTAAACTATCACGGTGAGTCACCTGCCCATCGAAGAGATAACTGACCGTAGAGAGCCCAATGTGCGGATGTGGAATTACATCCATCGAATTCATCTCGGAAGGGACCTCTGCAATCGGTCCGGCGTGGTCCATAAATATAAACGGGCCAATCATTCTTCGACGTCTAAACGGAAGAATCCGCTTCACTTTCATTGATGGACTGAGGGCCGCTTGTCTGGCTTCAATTACGAGATCTAGCATAAATTCTATTTTTTATTGGTCTGCACTTTACTCTCTGTAAGTTACTATTTTTTTTTATTACCCTCACTGTTTTCACTCACAGAACATACACACATCGGAAATTTTTATCGATGCGGGGGCATGGAAACCAGCGCTATGATCCCCGAAACCAAATGCGTTGAATAGATTGAGATTCACCCGCTTCCTATTTAAAGCGGTACGGTATTGCGTGTTCCTGACATTCCTAACCGATGACAAAAGACAATAACAGTGCACTGTTCGGACCGCTGGTCCGCGCTTGATTTCCATAATCCAGGTTTAACACCTATCACGACTGAGCCAAGAATTCACGCCATCAACGTTAAATTGTGATGGAAATCGCTGTGATGGCGCACAATAGCTCACGATACGGCAAAATTTGAGCATGGATGCGATAGCAAAGATTTAGCAACCATTAGATATTGAAATCAATAGAGCCGAATCGAATCGCAGCACCCAAATGGTATCCAAGTAAACGAGAATGAGGCAGATAACATACTTGATTGTCTATATCTTGTTGCAAACAACTAAAACAAACCAGATATGTTTCAAGAGACCGAATCCTTGATGAGAAATCGCACTTAAAAAAGCCTTAATAACCCAATGGAGTATACTTTTAATCCAATTCCGGTCGAAAGGTTAAATAGTTTACCCACAAATATCGAACTATAAATAATCAGACAGTAACAATTTGGATCACAGATTTTAATGCCATAAAAAAAGGAGACTACCCTTATCTGGTGTCTCCTTAAGTAGCGGGGAGCAGGATCGAACTGCCGACCTCAGGGTTATGAATCCTGCGCTCTAACCATCTGAGCTACCCCGCCGTTTTCGGTATGCAAAGATAGCAAATATGAAGAATTGTCAAAGAAAATTATAGATAAAAATCCCGTTTCACGAATCGCCCCCAATCGGCTATATAGCATAGCGCTAATAATCAACAATATCTTAAAAAAACAAATCGTGATTTTCCGCTAACAACCCTCGAAAACCAACCAAAACGCTACTTAATAGAGAGTAAAAAAGTTTAGTGTCAGTATTTTTTAATACCAATTAATTCATTATACTTACAAAAAGTAAAATAGGGCTGCAAACCCAAATATTAACTTGCGACATTCACAGTCTATTAGTATATCATATGGCGGAAAAAATTAAACTTAATCTAGAATTTGTCTTAAATTCCTCGCCTCGTATTCTGTTCCCTTACCTTCAGGAACCCAACGAATTGGCACAGTGGTTTGCCGATGATGTTAATTTCCATGACGGCATTTACGAATTCGTTTGGGACGACGAAACAAACCGAGCCACATTAGCGTCTTTTAAAGAGAACAAAAGCGTCAAATTTAAATGGATCGACGATGAACCCTATTACTTTGAAATTGAAATAATTCAAGATGAGCTGACCAACGACGTCGCACTAAGCATCACCGACTTCGTCAAAGAAGATAATTTAGAGGATAGAAAGCAAATCTGGAATAACTCAATTGGTTACCTCCAAAGCGTGATAGGCGCTTAGCTCCATAGTCTTTAGGCTGAGGGAGGTGTTCTCCACAAAGTCTCTCAGCCGATTACAACCTTAAAACCCGCACGAGATGGCTATTGCATCCCGGTCTTAACTTTTTCTAACACTTTGTAGCCAACAAAAAGCGTATCTTTGCAAAAAGATCCATCAACGCGCTTTCGTGCGGATCGATTAAGGTAGCCTAAAAAAAACGGCATGAAAAAAGTACACTGGTTAATTCTACAGGCGTTCATCAAGCCATTCGCGGTAACTTTCTTTATCGTGATGTTTGTACTTTTGATGCTATTTCTATTCAAATACATCGACGATTTGATTGGAAAAGGATTCCAATGGTATGTTATTTTGGAACTGCTTAGCTACCAAAGTGCCGTACAACTCTCCATGGCCCTCCCTCTTTCCATGCTACTCTCATCTATCATGACGTTCGGTAATTTAGGAGAAAGTTACGAACTGGTTGCCATCAAAGCCGCAGGCGTCTCTCTTCGAAAGGCCATGACGCCCTTGTTCGTGATCGTTGCCCTCTTCAGTACAACCTCCTTTCTGTTCTCGGATTACATACTGCCCGTAGTCAATCTAAAAATGGGGTCGCTGTTATATGATGTCCGGAAGAAAAAAGCAGACTTTTTCATCAAGCCTGGAGTTTTTAACAACACCATTCCCGGGTATTCTATACGAGCAAAAAGTAAAAATGACGATGGGACCACGTTGTACGACTTGATGATTTACGAACACGCATCAGGAGGGGCAGCAAACAATGTCACTTTCGCCAAAGAAGGATATATTCAGAATTCAGCCGACAATCGCTACATGGTGCTCGAGCTTAAAGATGGTGTGCGGTATGAGGACAGTCGCAACAAAAACTCTAAGCGCTATGATCCTAGGCAGCAGTTCACACGATTTCGTTTCAAACAAACCACGACCAAGTTCGATATGGGCAGCTTCCAAATGAATCGTACGGATCAGGAACTGTTTAAATCTCACCATCAGATGTTAAATTTAAAGCAGCTCAACGTGTATTCTGACTCCAATCGCGTGTACATGGATAGTGTCAGTCAGATGAACGCAATAGAATCCAAACGGTATATCCATTTCTATTCCTCCTATTATAGAGAGAAAGATTCTTTACAGGTTGTTGCGAACAAACAGACGGGTCCGATTCGACTGGAAGACCTCGAGACACAACAGCAACGTAGAATGGCCATCAATTCTGGATTAAGCCAAGCTAGACAGATTCGTGAACTGGCCGTCAATCGTGAAGGAGAGTACGAACCGTTGATCGAAAAGGACCTTCGTTACGATATCGAATGGCATCGAAAATTCACCTTGGCGGTCTCCTGTCTTTTGTTGTTTGGTATTGGCGCTCCGCTCGGTGCTATTATACGCAAGGGAGGATTAGGATTACCGGTGGTAATGGCTATAGTCTTCTTTTTGATCTATCATGTTATCGCAACTTTGTCGGAAAAAGCAGCTAGAGATGCCAGTTTAACTCCGATGTTGGGCATGTGGATGGCCATTATTGTCCTTACGCCGTTAGCGGTTTTCTTAACCTATAAGTCTACGACAGATTCAGCCCTTTTTGATGTGGATCAATATAAACTAAAAGCGCAGGCAATTTGGGAACGTATCTTGGTATTTTTTAACCTTAAAAAGGAGATAACACCACCCACTACAGAAAATAAAGAGGTGAAGGAACCAACCTATTGGGAGTAAAACTACCTTTCCAAAACTATCAGAGGAAACGCCGCTCATTCCCTTGGGAAACTACTATATTTGCCGAACCAACTTTTTGACAGCCCTCTTATAAATAAGTGGCTTTTTACCCTTAAATTTGTACTTATTACACCATTTGAAAATGAAGATTCAACTCAACACGATCGAGGAAGCGATCGAAGATATAAAATCTGGAAAAGTCATTATTGTTGTCGATGATGAGGATCGAGAGAACGAAGGAGATTTCGTGACCGCTGCGCGTAATGCAACCCCGGAGGTAATCAATTTCATGGCCACTCACGGACGAGGACTGGTTTGCGCGCCGTTAACTGAAGAACGATGCAATGACTTAAACTTAGGTTTGATGGTCAATCAGAATACGGCGGTCTACGAAACAAATTTTACCGTATCGGTCGATCTACAGGGTTACGGTTGTACAACCGGCATCTCCGCTTCTGACCGGTCGAAAACGATTAAAGCACTCATTGATCCAAACATTAAACCAGAGGAATTGGGTCGTCCTGGCCACATCTTTCCATTAATTGCAAAAGACGGCGGCGTACTTCGTCGGACAGGGCACACAGAAGCCTCTGTTGATCTAGCGCGACTATCCGGATTTGAACCTGCTGGCGTTCTCGTAGAAATTTTGAAGGATGATGGGGAGATGGCGCGCCTACCGGATTTACTCAAGGTTGCCGAACGTTTCGATTTAAAAATCATCAGTATTGAGGACCTCATTGAGTACCGTCTAAAATATGACACGCTGATCAAAGAAGAAGTTAGCGTAGAAATGCCGACCCAATGGGGCGACTTCAAAATGAAAGCATTTACGCAGAAAAACACGGACGAACAACACCTCGCACTCTATAAAGGGGAGTGGCAAGAAGACGAACCCGTATTGGTCAGAGTACACAGTTCTTGTGTTACCGGTGATATTTTTGGTTCATGCCGGTGCGATTGTGGCCCGCAACTTCACAAATCGATGGAGATAATCCAGAAGGAGGGCAAAGGAATCATCGTATATATGAATCAAGAAGGACGTGGTATTGGGCTCGTCAATAAATTGCAGGCATACAAACTTCAAGAAGAGGGTGTAGACACTGTTGATGCTAATCTTCAATTGGGCTTTAAGGCGGATCTTCGAGATTACGGCGTGGGTGCTCAAATCTTGCGACACATGGGGGTGACAAAAATGAGGCTGCTGTCGAACAACCCCACCAAACGGGCGGGCCTGATCGGCTATGGTTTAGAAATTATGGAAAACGTGCCTATCGAGATTCAGCCCAACGAATTCAATGAAGGTTATCTGAAAACCAAAAGAGACCGGATGGGACACACCTTAAGCAATTTGTAATAGACACCATGGAGGATTAGCCTCCATTTTTTGTTTGTTCTCTAAACAAAAAAATAAACAATTTAATACGTTATCCTGTTTTGAAAACAAAGGTGTATTATGGAAAATAGCTTATTTAAAGAAAATGCGTTTCTCAATGGGGAGTTTATTGAATCATCGAAGAAATTTCCCGTTATCAATCCAGCTACTGGAACTACACTTGGTCAAGTACCTGACTTATCGACCGTAGACTGCCGCCAGTTCATTATCGCTGCGCATACTGCCTGGCAAACCTGGAAGTCAACCGCAGTGATTGAACGCACTAAAATCCTAATCAAGCTTCACCAACTGATCGAAGAACATCGGGACGAGTTAGCCGAAATCATGACACTTGAAAGTGGCAAACCAATTCAAGAGTCCCGTGCCGAAGTGACCTATGGGAACTCCTTCATCGAATGGTTTGCTGAAGAGGCGAAGCGCGCTTATGGCGAGACCCTACCGGCTATCGATGGTCAGTCTCGTATACAAACGATCAAACAATCAGTAGGCCCCGTTGCAGCCATTACTCCTTGGAATTTCCCACTGGCTATGGTCACACGCAAGATAGCCCCTGCTTTAGCTGCTGGCTGCAGTGTTGTGTTAAAGCCAGCCTCCCAGACCCCCTTTACCGCGATCGCGTTGGCCAAATTGTGTCAAAAAGCGGGTCTCCCGGCAGGTGTTTTTAATGTGCTTACCTCAAAAGATAGTCAGGGCATTGGTCAAGAGCTGGCAACGAGTAATAAAATCAGGAAGATTTCCTTCACCGGATCGACAGAAGTTGGCCGTACTCTTATGGAACAATCCGCGTCAACGATCAAGCGGGTTTCGCTGGAACTCGGGGGAAATGCACCCTTTATCGTTTTTGAAAAAGCCGATATCGAACAAGCCGTTGCAGGCGCGATTGCGGGGAAGTTTAGAAATACCGGGCAAACCTGTGTGGCCATTAACCGTTTCTATATACAAGAATCCATTTATACCGAGTTTACGGAAAAATTAACCACCGCGGTAAGGAAACTAATAGTGGGTCCAGGAATAAACTTCGACAGCCAAGTCGGGCCATTGGTTAATCAAGCCGGCCTTCAGAAGGTAGAACATCATGTGCAAGACGCTCGAAATAAAGGGGCGAAACTGGAAACCGGCGGGCATCGAATCAAGGGCTTGTTTTATAAGCCCACAGTACTCTCCAATGTGCCACAAGAGGCGCTTATTGCCTCGGAAGAAACATTTGGTCCGGTCTGCGCGCTATTTAAATTTGAGACAGAACAGGAGGCCATCGAACGCGCTAATAGCACACCGTTCGGTCTCGCTTCTTATTTTTACAGCCAAGACATCCACCAATGCCTACGTGTTTCTGAACAACTTGAAGCGGGTATGGTTGGTATTAACTCAGGTATGATATCTAATGCATCAGCGCCTTTCGGAGGCATCAAACAATCCGGGCTGGGTCGGGAAGGTTCTAAATATGGACTCGATGAATATTTGGAAGTAAAGTATCTCAACTTCGGTTTGTAACAACTCTTGAGGTGCCCACTACCATAAGTGATACCGAATCCCGAAAACTAGAAAGTGTGGCTCGGTCTTACTTTCTTCAAATTGGTACTTCACTTTATAACCGGTGTATAACGACAGATCTACCTCAGGGAAATAGTAGCTTAGTCCAGCTTGTCCGTTGATCTTGGTGAAATTTTCCTTGATGCGAGTCGAATTCCCCTCACCACTCGGAAATGCATAGTCGTAGGTGAAAAACTCTTGCGCCAAACCCGCTCCCAAAAACACATTGAAATTTGATTCCTGGCGATTTAACAAATTGACGAGATAATCTGCACCTACAGCTAAAAGATCTCCTCGTCCATGAAATTGAGCTTGGACAGATTGGAAGTTTGTGAAGGAATACATACCCTGCAGTCCAAAACTAGCATCATACGCGGATTCCTCTAAACTCAGATCCCCGAAGAAACCAAACGCCCAGTTGTGGTCCTGCGCCGTTGAGAAATAGGGCAAAACCAACCCCCAAATAAATATCAAGTATTTTTTCCAGTATCTTTTAGTCGACATATTCACCTTTATTTTTTCGATATCGTTTATAAACTTTCATTAATGCCATTAGTAAAACACCGAGCCCCACAATTCCCAACACACCGAAAACCCACCCTACAGCAGATTTTAACACGGCCAAAAATACGATCGCAAAAAGCAGAATTGTCGATACTTCATTCCAAAGACGCAATTGAGTAGATGTCCACCTCGAACGTTCTAAACCAAGACGATCCATAATACGCTGCGTGAGAAAATGATAAACAACTAATCCAGCCACAAAACACAGCTTGATTTGCATCCACGCGGTCATTAATAGTGCTGGGTTAAGCCAAAGCATTAGTAAACCGGCGAGTAGAGCAATAGCCATTGCCGGGGTTGTAATGACCCACCACAATCGATTCTCCATCAGCATGAACTGTTGATGCAACACCCGATATTCCAGATCGCCTTTCCGACGAGCTTCGGTATGGTAAACGAAAAGCCTGGGCATATAAAATAAGCCCGCCATCCAACAGATGACAAAAATGATGTGTACAGCTTTTGCGTATAGGTAAAGCATAAATTAACAGCTAGTATCCCTAATAATATCCTATTGTTAAGACAAATTTAAGTATTCTATCGAACAAACATCCGCTAAAGAAAAACGATACGAATCCAATACTGGTCCTTTACCCATCAAGCGCGACAAAAAACGGAGCTTGTTATTGTCGAGCTCCGCTTTTTTTCGAATTAATATCGATATTCCCTGATTAATTCCACAGCATATTTGACATGATCAAACGGCATATCAGGCATAATACCATGCCCCAAATTAAATATAAAACCGGGCTCGCCTCGCATGCGTTCGAAAAGATCAGTAATCTTCTTTTTGATAACCGGTTTATCGGCATACATGACAAACGGGTCCAAGTTACCTTGTACAGCCATTCCCTTGGGAAGTGCCTTCTTGATATTCAATAGATCTGCATTCCAGTCGACTGAAACCACATCCGGCTGTGCCTCGGCCATAACCGGCGCAAACACTGAACTGCCCTTAGAAAAGGAGATTATGGGTATATCTTTCCGATTGAGTCTCGCGATAATTTCCTTGTTATAACGATGAGAAAACTCCTGGTAATCATTCCAAGAGAGTGCCATAGCCCAACTATCAAATAGTTGTACTGCATTGACACCGGCCGCAATTTGCATGTTCAGGTACGCCACGGTAACTTCCGCAATCTTGGCTAAAACGCGGTGCGCAAGCTCAGGCTGATTATTCAATAATGTCTTAGTGCGTTTAAAGTCTCGAGACGATCCGCCTTCAACCAAATAGCTTAAAATAGTAAACGGTGCTCCTGCGAAACCAATCAAAGGAACTGCTCCGTTTAGGCGCTGTTGGATCACACCTATAGCATCTGCCACATACTGCAAGTCTTCCAAACAATCGACCCGCAAATTATCGACATCCTTTTCTGACCGAATGGGATTAGCAAATCTTGGTCCGATCCCTTGTTCAAAAGATAATTCTCCGCCCATGGCTTCGGCTGTGACTAAAATATCTGAAAAAAGTATCGCTGCATCCACGCCTAGCAAATCGATCGGCAACATGGTGACCTCGGCGGCAATTTCAGGCGTTTTGCACATTTCCAGGAAAGAATACTTATTCTTGATTTCCCAATATTCTTTCATGAAACGACCGGCCTGACGCATCATCCATACAGGTGGTCTTTCGGTGGGCTGCGAAAAAGCAGCGCGGATCAACAGATCATTTTTAATTTTGTTCTCCACTACTTTGTCTATTAACTTCGTTTTTTATTTTTTCAATAATCGATTTTTGCCTCGCGGTCAATTTTAATTTTCCAGCCACATCCAAATAAGCTTCGACGCGCTCCAATTCTTTTTTTCGTAGATTGATATTAGCTAGGTTAATCAATACCATTCCTTTTTCATGATCACGTCGCCAAGGCAGTCTCGAGGCAAGCTGGAAATGATATTCCGCTTCTTCAATTCTTTCCTCCTTCAGCGCGATATTACCCATCATAAACTCGTAGAAGTTACGTCGCCCCTTCCGAAGCCTATCGGGCTTTTTTATTTCTCCCAATAACTGTTTGGTTCGCTCGTAGTCTTGCTTATGAAACGCCTGTGTGGCAAGGTAAACACTCCCTTCCTTAAAATAACTCCAAACCAAATACGCGATACCGCCGAAAATATAAATGGCAATATTGTAATGTTGGGCGTAAAGCGCATACAAAAGGAAGGCAATCGCAATCGCGATCACGATTTTACGAGCACTACTATTCATACGTGACTTAATTCTGGCTATCCGTGAACTTATAGCCTACTCCACGGATCGAATGAAAATAAATGGGGTGCTTTTGATCAGGTTCAAAATATTTCCTGAAAGTCAGGATAAAATTATCAATTGTACGGGTAGACGGGTAGACATCATAGTTCCAAACTGTTTCCAGAATTTGCTCGCGAGAAACCGCCTCATTTCTTCGCTCTATCAAAAGCTTCAAAAGCATGGTTTCCTTTTTCGTGAGCGATGTGACAGTACCGTCAGAATGATGCAGCTCAAAGGAATTGAAGTAGATTGTTTTATCCCCTATCGTATACGAATTCAGTTCCTTCAAATCATCGCCCTTCATACCGCGACGAATCAGATTACTCACCCGTAAGATAAGCTCTTCCAGATTGAAAGGCTTCACCAAATAATCATCCGCTCCTTTCTTCAATCCAGTAATTCTATCTTCGGAACTATTTTTGGCCGTCAGGAACATGATAGGCACCTCAGAGTTTTGTAAACGGATAGTTTCAGCAACTTGAAAGCCATCGATTTCGGGTATCATGACATCCAACACAATAAGGTTGAAACGTTCTTCTTTGAATATCTTTAGCGCCTTCTTGCCATCGGTCGCTGCAGTGACCCGGTAGCCTTCCAGTTCCAAATTCAATTTGATAGCCTCTAGAAGATGTTCTTCATCTTCCACTAATAATATACGCTGTTTATTTTGCATAATCTTCAAAAGTTACTTCAAAAACGCTTCCAGAAGGGGTATTGTCGAGCACCCTGATAGACGCGTTATGTTTTTGTAATACGGTCTTCACAATGTATAACCCCAAACCGGTCCCCTTGGTTTTCCGAGTCGCTTCATTGCCCACGCGATAGAACTTGTTAAATATAAGCTTTTTTTCGTCCGGGGAGATACCTTCACCATGATCAGCGACAGAAAAAACCAATCGATTTCCATCACGTCTCAACTTAACCAATATCATCGCAGATGGTGGCGAGTATTTGATTGCATTTTCGATAAGGTTTGAGATCACATTCGTGATCGCAAATTTATCTGCCCTCAATTCAAAGTGATCCTCAAAATCGTACTTAATTACCTGAGTTTTACATGCGTTTTTTTGTAAACGATCTACTATCATCTCCACCAGTGCAGTCATATCGAAATGTTCTTTGGGGAGTTGATACGAACGGTTCTCTAATTTTGTACTCAGCAACACATTTTCTACCAAATAATCTAGCCTTTCGATATCCTTCAGAGAATTCGATAAAAACACCTGTTGTTGCTCACGGTTGAGCTCCCGCTTTAAAATAGTCTCCAGATAGAGTTTAACCGAAGCCAGCGGCGACTTCAGCTCATGTGTAACAGACAGTAAAAAGTTTTGTTGCTGCTTGTTGATTTCACGCTCACGCTTCAAATGTTTTTTCAAGTGCCATGCACCGCCAATAAAGATCAAAAAGAAAATCAATCCTTCACCAAAGATCATCCCTTTACGATCCGGTTCAAAGGTGATGAGCATATAGCCCCACCAAATCAATTGAGAGGTGGCATAGAAGAACAAAAAGTAGAATAGAAATGACGCTTTCTTCATACAAGATAATCTAGGTCAAAGGTAATTAAATCGGTATTGAATCGGAAGCCAGGTCGCTATTTTGACAGTCAGGTTAGATTAGCAATTGCAATAGCTACAGGACCAACGTATATTTGTGCATGCTACGAGAGAAACGCCATCTGTTTTTTGACCTGGACCACACCATTTGGGATTTCGAAAAGAACGCTGAAGAAACGCTTGATGAGCTCTATTTTCGGTATCGCTTTGATCATTTATTAAGCGCACCAAGTTCGGACAATTTTATTGCCGTCTATTCCGAAAACAATCATCGACTTTGGCACCTTTATCATCATGGAAAGATCGACAAAGCTTCACTCCGAAAACTGCGATTTGCCGATACCTTCACGCAACTGGGTATTGAGCCTAACCTGTTCCCACTCCAGTTTGAAGAAGATTATCTCGCGATTTGTCCGACAAAAACTAATCTATTCCCCAATGCGCATGAAACACTTTCGTACCTGCAAAGCAAGTACCAGCTTCATTTGATTTCCAATGGTTTTAAAGAAGCGTGTGAACTCAAACTACAGCACTGCAAGCTTGCTCCCTATTTTAAAACCATTGTTATCTCCGAGACGATTGGTATCAACAAACCAGATCCTCGAATTTTCGAATATGCTTTACGCAATGGACAGGCAAAAAAAGAGCAAGCAGTCATGATAGGCGATAATCTCGATGCAGACATTCGTGGGGCAATGAGTGCCGGTATTGACGCTATATTTTTCAATACGATCGACCAGGATCGCCCGCAGGAAGTCACCATGATGATTAGCGACTTAAAAGAGCTACAAGCGCTCTTTTAAGGCTGCACTATTTTTAGTCTCTCCAACAACCGCTCATAGGCAGAAGCTATTTTTTCCATCCCATAGTCGTTGGGATGCGCATAGTCGACTGTCGAGTTGATGTCTAGTCCCAGCTCCTGGCTGGATAACCAAAAGACGTGCTGATCGCCTCGTTTCCGAAGTCCTTCCACAGTCTGCGCAGCAACTTTAGAACGCGCATCAAAATCAGCATTCATTTTTAAATTCAGGACTCCCTGGACTGCACTTGAACTATGTGCAGCAAAGATAATTGGCGTATTGGGATGTTCCGCTCTAAGCGTACGCACAGCATTCTCAATGAGACTCGCTAATTTTTCCGCACCATCCTCTCCTTGCACCGAAAGGTTTGGAATACAATCTAAAATAAAGGCAGCAGCGTCAATATTCTTAATCAAATCGAGTATCTCATCCTCCAACCGACCGTTCCCGCTAAAGCCTAAATTAATCAGCTCACGATCCGTTGAACGACCAAGCCAATTCGTCCATGCTAAACCGGGCCGAGAGGCACAGGCTCCTTGAGCGATTGACGTTCCGTAAACAACGATCGGTTTATTGTCTTCCCTGAGGAATTCAATCTGACTATCGTCATCTATCCCGATTTTCATCCATTCTACTGCGTTGTATAAAGGCAGATAGAGTCTGTACTGTCCTCCAGTTGATTCAGCAGCAAAATCACGGAAGACATATTCTACGGTGTCGGCAAATTTATAGCGCCCATGAATCCAGCTCCATTGCGCTGAATTAGCGTCTTTAGCATAAAGATCCAATCCACTCACGCCGGTTGACGGCATATGAGGCATATCGAAATTTCCCGTGACCTGATACTGTACCCGGACATTTTCTGAGTCAGTTGTAAAGTCTATATAGACGCCAGCCGCATCTTTTCCCAGCCTCCAAACCGGGTCACGCACCCGATCTTCCAGCGCCAAAGGCAAACGCGAATAGCCGTCACCCTGTTCCATTTGCGGAACTCGGCCGCTAAGCGCATTTTCTTCCACAGGATCCAACCATTTAAGGTCCTGACCCCAGGCCAGTACGGCTATTATGCAAAAGAGAGAGCTTAATAAGCTCTCTCTCCAACTATTGATTAACAAATTCATTACAATACTTTTACAGTAACATTTCTTAACCAGATATCATCTCCATGATCTTGGAAACCAATAACACCAGATTTAGATTTACCACCAACATTGTTAAGCATTTCAAAGGCTAAAGGCCATTGCTCTTCACTAAACTTACTGGCTTGCAATAACTCAGTCCATTGTGGCGTCCAAAATTCATATTCGACTACCTTTTCGTCATTTTGGTAATGGGTTACTTTACCTTTGTTAACAACGATCTTAGCGCGATTCCACTCGCCTACAGGGAAAGCATTTTGCGGCTTCGCTGGTATCATATCGTACAATGACCCTGATTTACGATTCCCATCTACACCCTGTGAGGCGTCCGGATGGTTCTGGTTATCTAATAACTGATATTCAGGACTTGAAATGTAAATAGGTTGGTCTTTGATTTCTTTTGCTAAGAAAAAAACGCCAGAATTACCAACATCTGATATTTTCCACTCGAATTCCAGCTCAAAATTCTTGAAGTCATGAGCAAAAATTAAATCACCGCCCTCAGGGTTCTCCACACCAGCTGGATCACCAGAAAATTTTAACGTACCGTTATCGATCGACCACTTGCTCGGGACATGCTCCTTGTTATATCCCCTCCATCCCTCTAATGAAGATCCGTCAAACAACACATAGGCTCCATCGGAATTCTTACGAAAATCCTTCAGCTTTACTTTTGGTAGATCAAGCAGCTCATAGGCTGGAACGGCCGCATCGGACCCGCCAGCAGTGTTTTTGCTTGCACAAGAAGAAACTGAAACCCCTATCGCAGCGATCATTACATACACAAAACTTCTTTTCATATTATAATGTTGATTAAATTAAATGCTTAAAATTAAATAATCTAATTGTATTATCAAGTACAACTTGAATTAAAAACTCAGATTGATGGACTTTCCAGATGAAGAATAGCGGCTTGTTCCGGCCACAGTCTGCTACTGCAATCGTGTTAATCCTTAGAACTGGGAACCATCCATCTCCTCCATACCCGGACCGTTTTCGCGATCGCGTCGGCCAAGATCTTGTATACCGAAACGATAGGAGAACGATAAGGTGAAGGTCCGCTTCATCCAACGACGTGCAAAATGAACACGTTGATTCGGTAAATAATTCTCCATTTCGAACCTTCGACTATTAAAGACATCTCTTACATTTAGCATAATGTTAGCGCGTTTATTCCAAAGGTCCTTCCTCAAGGCGAGATCCATACCGCGCATGGGTTTCATTTCCCCTTGCAAAGTCTTGCGACCACTACGATAATCGCCCCTTGCTTGCGCCGAGAATGTCGGTGTGAACCTCACGTTGGCCGTCAAATTTGCATTCCAATTAAATGAATTAGCAGACCGCACCTCAAAACCGCTTTTAGGTGTCATGTTTGAATGGAATATATTGGCGTTCCCTGTTACATCCCACCACGGAAAAATATTGACCTTACTGATCAATTCTACGCCCATGGAGTTATCGTCAGCAACGTTCTCCCAGCGAGAATAAGTGACGTTACTCCGGTCTCCTACAATATCGGAAATCGCTGAATCGGGGTAAAGAAAAGGCATAAACATATCATTTACACGTCTATAATATACCGAGGACACGAAATTCCAATTGTCGTAAAACTTAGAGTAACCCAATTCAAAGGAATGAATATCTTCAGGCAGCAAGTTTGGATTACCTTGACGATAGTTTTGCTCATCCGAAATGTCTAAAAATGGATTAACCTGCCAGCCTCTTGGTCGTTGCACCCGGCGAGTGTACGTCTTCAAACTAAATTAGACATATTAGGTTCAAACCTTAAGGAGAGT
>JBQDCW010000022.1:0-67767 GCA_052092145.1 Sphingobacterium sp.
TCAACCCCAAAAGCAACTATTCCTCAAAATAGAACTTAACTGCCTAAGCCTTTGGGTGATTGTTTTCCCACCTCCAAAAAAGTGAACATAACCTACCGAACACGAGATTGACATCTAACAACTACCACCTCAGATCACAAAATCAGCGAATTCGGAGCTTCAAACCACCTAGAGGCAACTGACGATTAATTCGTATTTTATATGTTTGAGCAAAAAATATTCATTATATTTATAAAATATCGAATAATATAATCCATTTTATGACACAAGAAGAATTAAAGACTTTAGGGATTGAGTCTAGCAACCCAGGCACCTCCACCGGCAAAGAATGGTTTTCTAATGGAGCTGTCATACGCTCTGAGTCCCCGACCAACGGCAAATTAATTGCTGAAATCACTGCCACAACTAAAGAAGACTACAACAAGGTACTACAGGAAGCCGAAAAGGCAAAGCTCGTTTGGCGAGATATACCAGCGCCTAAACGCGGTGAGATCGTTCGTCAATTAGGCGAACGGCTTCGCCAAACCAAAACCGAACTTGGTAAGCTAGTATCCTACGAAATGGGGAAATCGCTCCAAGAGGGGGCTGGTGAAGTTCAAGAAATGATCGACATTTGTGACTTCGCAGTCGGCCTATCCCGACAACTCTACGGGAACACCATTCACTCGGAGCGTCCTGGCCACCGCATGTACGATCAGTACCATCCCCTAGGCGTCGTGGCCATCATCAGCGCATTCAACTTTCCAGTTGCCGTTTGGTCTTGGAATGCTGCCTTAGCCCTTGTTTGCGGGGATGTCATTATCTGGAAGCCGAGTGAAAAAACACCTCTATGTGCACTGGCCTGCCAGAAAATGCTGGGAGACATTCTAGAAATCAACCAATACCCTGCAGGAATCTCCAATCTACTTACTGGTGGAGCTGAAGTGGGCCAATGGATCGCAGAGGACGACCGTATCCCCCTAGTTTCGGCTACCGGCTCCACTCGAATGGGAAAACAGGTTGCCACTACAGTGGCTCAACGCCTTGGGAAATCCTTACTGGAATTGGGTGGCAACAACGCAATAATCGTGACACCAAGCGCTGATCTTAAAACGACCACAATTGGCGCCGTATTCGGGGCCGTAGGCACTGCCGGTCAACGCTGTACAAGTACCCGCAGATTGATCGTGCACGAAAGCATATACGATAATGTCAAAAAATCTCTCGTTGACGCCTATCGTCAGATCAAAATAGGCGATCCTCTTGATTCTCGTAATCATATGGGACCGCTCATTGATAAGGACGCAGTAAATAATTACCTGAATGCAGTAGAAAAAATAAAAGCACAAGGCGGTAAATTGCTCACTCAGGGAGAAGTTCTAAGTGGACCGGACTATGAAAGCGGATGTTACGTCACTCCGATAATCGCAGAAGTCGAGAACGATCTAGACATCGTACAGCAAGAAACCTTTGCTCCGATTCTTTATCTTATTCAATACAAAGGATCAGTTGATGAGGGAATTCGACTGCAGAACAATGTTCGACAGGGCCTCTCCTCGGCAATAATGACCAGTGATTTGCGGGAATCGGAACTTTTCTTGAGCCAAAATGGGTCGGATTGCGGAATCGCCAATATCAACATAGGCACTTCCGGAGCTGAAATTGGCGGTGCCTTCGGTGGCGAGAAAGATACTGGTGGTGGTCGAGAATCTGGATCAGATGCATGGAAAATATACATGCGGCGTCAAACCAACACGATTAATTACACAACAGAGCTACCCTTAGCGCAAGGAATTCAATTTAATCTATAGTAACTATGCAAACAACACATCAAAGATTAGCAAAGCACATATTGGCAGATGGTATTCCGGTCGTTATGGATCTAGAGAACTCGCATGGCTCCTATATTGTAGATCCTGATGGAAACGAGTATTTGGATATGTTCAGTATGTTTGCCTCATCGTCCGTTGGCTATAACCATCCCTACATATTAGAGAACAGGGCACAAATCGAAAAGGCCGCAATCAACAAATTAGCATTATCAGATATCTACCCCAAGGAATACGCGCAATTTATGGAGACCTTTGATCGGGTTTGTATTCCTCAGCAACTGAGCTATTGCTTTTTTATAGACAGCGGTGGTCTAGCGGTAGAAAACGCTTTAAAAGCAGCGTTTGATTGGAAGACTAGACTCAACCAAGGCAAGGGTATTGAAAAAGAAGCCGGCCAAGTAATCCATTTCAAACAAGCCTTTCACGGTCGGACCGGCTACACACTTTCGTTAACCAACACCAACGATCCGCGGAAATATATGTATTTCCCTAAATTTCATTGGCCACGTATCAGCAACCCCAAATTGCAGTTTCCCTTAACTCAGGAATCAGTCCAACAAACGATCAACCATGAAAAAGAAGCGATCAAAGAAATTAACGAGGTCATCCATAACAACCCACACGACATCGCGTGTCTGATCATCGAACCTATACAGTCTGAGGGCGGAGACAATCATTTCCGACACGAGTTTCTAATGGAACTGCGGCGTCTATGCGACGAGCATGAGATTCTTTTGATATTCGATGAAATTCAAACTGGAATTGCAATGTCCGGAAAAATGTGGTGCTATCAGAACTATGACGTGCTTCCCGACTTGATTGCGTTTGGAAAAAAAACACAAGTCTGCGGGATCCTAGCGAATCGTGAGAAGTTCGATCGGGTTGAAAATCATGTCTTTCGTGAATCCAGCCGAATTAATTCCACTTTTGGCGGAAACCTAGTGGACATGATCCGCTTCAAATTAATTTTGGAAATTATCGAAAAGGAAAATCTCACTACCCATGCCCAAGCGATGGGAACTTATCTCCAAGAACGCCTATTAAACATAGCCTCAAAGAAGACCACAATCAACAATGTACGTGGGCAAGGACTTATAGTTGCATTCGATCTACCAGACGGGGAGACTCGAGATCGATTTATAAAAGAGGCCTTAGAACAGAGGATGCTGATTTTAGGCTGTGGAGACAAGAGCATTCGCTTTCGACCTCATCTTAACGTTCGTCAAGAGGATTTAGATAAAGCGACCGCCCTGGTCGATAGATTAACCCAATAGCGGTATCTCGGGTCATTCCAAATCTAGCAATGACCCGTTTTTTTATCCAACATCCTTAATTCTCAATTTAATTTAGCATATTATCACTTCTAGCCCCTCCAGAAATTATCGGGGTTCCGGCCATTTTTGTACCTTTGTAAACTATGTCTGACATCATTCAATTGCTCCCGGATTATGTTGCCAACCAGATTGCGGCAGGTGAGGTTATTCAACGCCCATCCTCCGCTGTTAAAGAGTTGCTAGAGAATGCAATCGACGCGGGGGCAGATTCGATAAAGCTTGTTGTAAAAGATGCTGGTAAATCGCTCATCCAGGTCATCGATAATGGTTGCGGCATGAGTGAATCGGATGCCCGACGCTGTTTTGAACGTCACGCTACTTCCAAAATCAGAAAGGCGGACGATCTTTTTGCCATCCGAACAATGGGTTTTCGAGGTGAAGCCATGGCGTCCATCGCGGCCATTGCTCATGTGGAACTCAAAACACGACGGATCGAAGACGAACTTGCAACGGTGGTCGAAGTTGAAGGATCGAAAATTGTTCAACAATACCCCGATCAAGCGACAGGGGGAACAAGCATATCGATCAAAAACTTATTCTTTAATATACCCGCACGGAGAAACTTTTTAAAAAGTAACGCTGTCGAACTGAAACACATCATTGACGAATTTCAACGGGTGGCCCTTGCTCACGCAGACAAGTTCTTCTCGCTGCATAGCGATGGCAATGAGCTTTACCACCTGCCAAAGGAAAGTCTAAAACAACGAATTGTCCACTTGCTTGGGAATAGCTACAATCAGCGATTAGTCCCGGTGGAAGAAAAAACAACGATATTGAACGTACAAGGCTTCATCGGAAAGCCCGAATACGCAAAAAAAACAAGGGGTGAGCAATTCTTCTTCGTCAATAATCGCTTTATCAAAGACCCTTATCTCAATCACGCTGTATTGACTGCATACGAAGACATCCTACCGTCAGACACCTTTCCACTGTATATTCTTTTTATCGATATTGATCCCGCGAAAATCGACATCAATGTCCACCCAACCAAAACGGAAATCAAATATGAAGACGATAAGTCAATTTACGCAATTCTCCGGTCCACTGTAAAACGAAGTTTAGGCCGCTATAATATTGCGCCAACACTAGATTTTGAACAAGAAACCGGATTCAATAATTTGATTACCTCCAAGCCGTTGGAGGAAATCCAAGCTCCTACTATCAGCTTTAACCCTGATTTCAACCCGTTTGAAGCGGAAACTCCGATATACTCGCGTTCAAAAAACTCCCCAGAACGGTTGGAGAGGCGCTATAGCATTCCTGAAAACTGGGATGCACTGTACCAAATTGCAGAGAAAGAAGACACCGCACAGCTAAGCCTCTTAAATGAAGACAAGAGCGATGAGAACGGGATTGAGCGCACGGACCAGCCGAGGAAGCATTTTTTTCAATTACACAATCGATATATTGTTTCCCAGATAGTTTCAGGCTTTATGTTAATTGACCAACAGACGGCCCACGAAAGGATTTTGTTCGAGCATTTTCAACAACAACTCCAACAAAATCAAGGAGCCAGTCAGCAAAGCCTATTTCCCCAAACCGTTGAATTGAACCCTGGAGATTTTGCCTTATTAGAAGAAATGCTTCCTGAGATACAAGCGCTAGGATTTCAATTACGCCCTTTTGGCAAAAGCACTTATATTGTCGATGGAATTCCGGCCGACTTGGAGAATATTAATGAAAGTCAACTTATTGAGCGCCTGCTAGAAGATTTCAAAAGTCAGAGCGATCTGCGTTTAACCAAGAGGGATCGATTGGCGAAAAGTCTAGCTCGGAATGCAGCAATCAAGCCAGGGTTCAAATTAGAAAACGATGCCATGGCCGATTTGATTGACCGTCTATTTGCGTGCCAATCACCTAGTATTTCACTGGGTGGCAAACCGATAATTATTACCTTTACATTACAAGAACTTGCAGAACGCTTCGGCAAGTCCAATTAATAATAAAAGCAATTTATGAATAACCTATTTGGCAATCTACCGCCAGTCGTAAAAAACCTACTGATTATCAACGTCATCTGTTTTATCGGATCGATAATTGTTGATCATTCGACTCGGCTGTTCGGAGTATATTACCCCGACTCACCTTTCTTTAAGGTTTGGCAGGTTATCACCTATATGTTCATGCACGGTGGTTTCTCTCATATCTTTTTTAACATGTTTGCTTTGGTGATGTTTGGACCCGTAATTGAAAGAATACTAGGTTCCAAACGGTTTCTCAATTATTATCTAATCTGCGGTCTAGGTGCGCTCGTTCTTCAATATGGTGTACAAGCTATCGAGGTCTCCCAAATTACCGGTACAATCCGAGCATCGGAATTTCTAAACTACAATATGTTCACAGGTAGTGTGTCGACTCAACTTCCCATCAATGAAAATCAATTCAGCACCCTGGTGTCGATTTACGGCACACCGTTGGTAGGTGCTTCAGGGGCGATTTACGGTCTTTTACTGGCCTTTGGTTATTTGTTCCCGAACATGGAACTGATGCTAATATTTCTTCCCGTCCCAATCAAAGCAAAATATTTCATTCCCGTTCTCATCGTTATAGAAATCGCTCTTGGCTTCTCTCAGTCGGGATCCTCCATCGCGCATCTTGCACACGTAGGTGGCGCGTTATTTGGGTTCATTTTACTCAAAATGTGGGATATCCGGAGAACAAATTACTATTAACCAACCGATCACTGAAATGAAAAAGGAAAATGGATTGAAAACGTTTTTTAGAACGACCTACCAAACAGGATCGCCTATCCCCTACATTCTCTCTATACAGATCAGTCTATTTATCCTTATTCACATTGCCGACCTGCTGGTGGAGTTAGAAGTGATCCAGTTTCCGCTCTATGATTGGACCGTGCAACATTTAGGCTTGCCCAATAATCTCTTAGGGTTTTTGAAACAACCTTGGTCATTAGTCACCTATCCATTCCTTTACACAGGCCTATTCAATATTGTGTTCGATTGTTTGTGGTTGTACTGGATGGGCAATACCTTTCTAAATTTTCTCAACAGGAAGCAGTTCCTTTCGGTATACTTATCTGCATTTGCACTTTCGGGGATTAGTTACGTGTTTCTAGGGGAAATTGAACTTCTGAACAAAGGACCTCAATCGCTTCTTTTTTCAAGTTCCATGGGAATAGCGGCATTGGTAGCCAGTTTACTACTGCTTACTCCTAAAATGGAATTACGTCTTTTCCTTTTTGGAACTGTCAAATTCCAAACCATTGCGATCGTGTATTTTGCATTGCAAATCGGATTCTACTTTTTTGCGAATCGACCTGCAGTCCTAGCCTATGTACTAGCTATTGCGTGGGGGCTACTGTTCACTCAACAATTAAAGAAAGGAAATGACTTCAGTAAAATACTCAAATTTAAACGCAAACAGAAATTACGAATCGTTCAAAGCGCCAACAAAACGCCCGGTTATCGCAGTTATAAAGCTGATCTACCCAACCAAGAAGTGATCGATGAAATATTAGATAAAATTTCACAAAGTGGCTATGAAAGTCTATCTTCACAAGAGAAAGAAATCCTGTTTAGGGCCAGTAGAGAAGAACAAGAATAATGCTGACTAAAAAAAAGAAATTAGGTTTTTTCAGTAAGACCGTGATGCTGGCAAACCTAGCGTCGATTGCAGCTCTTCTACTCTGTTATTCCGCCTCGTTTATCAACCCCAAGTCGTTTTGGCCCATCTCTTTTTTGGGTCTCGGATATCTTCCTCTGTTGGTCATTAACCTGGGATTCATCGTTTACTGGTTGCTCAGGAAGGCAAAATTCGCCAGCTTTTCTTTGATAGCGATTCTTTGTGGCTGGAATCTCATGTCCAAACACATCACATTTAACGACCAGGATACTCCGACCGATTCGAGTTTCCGCGTCATGACCTACAACGTTCATATGCTTGAGCCAATCGAGCAATCCACTGACACCGCTGCTAAGGACCGCTTCGTGGAGATCATACAAACCGCAAATCCAGACGTACTCTGCCTGCAAGAATTCAACAGTACAATTCGTGGGAATCGAATATTGAGCGACGAAATAAAGTCAAAAGCCAATTTTGACAATTATTATTTCGCGCCTTCACAACAAAATGACTACAGCGCATACGGGCAAGTGATTTTTTCCAAATACCCGATAATTAACTCAGGGCTCATTAAAAAAAATGAATATGGCGTCAATCGAACTATTTACGTCGATGTGGTTCGAGAGACCGACACATTACGTATCTATAACGTCCATTTACGATCATTTGGATTGCAAGATGAGGAAAAAGAGTTCATTCAAAACCCAAGTGGTAGTCAGGGAAACGAAGAAACCAAGACCAGAAGACTAGGCCGAAAATTAAAAGGTGCTTTTGAACAAAGGAGCAATCAAGCAGAATCATTATTTGCCCACATGAAAGAAAGCAAATTTCCGAAAATCGTTATGGGTGATTTCAACGACACCCCGATGTCTTACAGCGTCAATTTGATTGGTCGGGACATGAAAAATGCCTTCCAAGAAAAAGGAAAAGGATGGGGAGTAACCCACTTTGAAATGCTTCCTATATTACAGATCGATTACATCTTTTGTGAACCGACATTTACAGTAAACAACTACCAAATTGTAAAAGAGAAACTATCGGACCATTATCCAATTTTCGCTGACTTGACCCTCAATTAGTCATCTTCGGCAGACTCTCGACTTACTCCGGCCACCTGCAACGCTTCATCAACAAACGTATCGTATCGGTTTTTCACCTTAAAATAGGCCTCCCGTCCAAAATAGAATCGTCCTAATAATGCCTCGATATCGCTTTGTATTAAGTCGTGTAGGTCTCGCTGTTTTCTGGAGGATAGCTCTAAACCCCGGTCCGAGAGAAACTGAATGAAATCATCGTATTCGGAGGGCGGAAGAGTATATCCTTGCAAGAAATTTTCGATAGAGTAGGCCGGAAGCTTTTTCGTAAATCGCCCGTAAACAAATTGCTCAATTAAATTAGATTGTGTCAACTCCTGATACAAAAGGCTGACTTCATTAGAATCTATCGGGACGACTACATCCGGCACAATCCCGCCCCCGCTGTAAAGCGTTTTCCCCGAGTCGGTCGTAAAACGCTCTCCATGTGCATAAGTGGTATCCAGTGACCATAACCCCTGATACATATTCGTTCGGTCCTGCATATTCGACCAATTTGGTCTATAATTCCGCTGAATACTTCGACCCAGGGGCGTATAATACCGGGCAATACTTAGATTAATCCGGGATCCATCTGAAAAATCAAACAACTCCTGGACTGTCGCTTTCCCATAGCTCCTTCTGCCAATCAAAAGACCGCGATCCCAATCTTGAACTGCTCCGGAAACCACCTCGCTTGCCGAGGCGGTACGCTCGTTTATCAACACGATTAACCGACCATCAGAATAGCTCCCATCGCCTTCCGATACATAATCTCTCCTCGCCTCATGAGCACCTTGGGTATAAACGACCAAACGTTGATCAGCGAAAAATTCACTGGCGAGTTTAATAGCGATATGAAAATATCCTCCACCATTATCTCTCAAGTCTAGGATCAGATTATTAGCGCCCTGCTTCTTGAGTTCAGTTATTGCGCCACGAAATTCCTCGGCAGTCTTTAAAGAAAATCGTCTAAGCCGAATAAACCCAACGGTGGGCTCAATCATATAAGCGACGTCTAAAGAGCTCACATTAATTTGATCCCGGATCGCTTTTAAGGGTAGCGGTAATTTGATTGAATCTCGTTGTACATACATCTCAACTGAGGTTCCCCTGCGCCCTCGCATCAAGCCGTCCACCTCCCGTTTTGTTACGGAGTGTCCCGCCAGCTCTCGTTTATCGATTTTCAATATACGGTCGCCGACTTTAAAACCAGCCTTGTCCGCAGGACCATTTGTAATAATCCCCACAACCATTAAGGTATCGTTCAAACTAAAATACTCCATTCCTATTCCCTCAAAAGTCCCTTCTAACACCTCGGTTTGCGTCTGGGTTGCTTTGGGCATCAAAAAGCTAGAGTAAGGATCTAAATGAGAAATAATATGGTTGATGGCTCCATTTTGTACCGAGTCCATGTCAATACTATCGACGTATCGATTAGAAATTAAGTCAACAACCTGTTGAATTTTATAGGAATTATCGGAAAGACCAATAGGTACAAGAGATCCTCCTGTATTAAATCCCTGTTGGTCAGAATAGTTCTGCCCAAGGATCAACCCCAACAAAAGCGTTGCTGCATACCTTGCCGCAACAACTATATTCCGCTTATTTCCTTTCTGCATGTACGGTCCGGTGCACCAAAATTACTTACTTGCGTTAAACTTGTGAAGTTTTTAATTTAATAATTTTTCAACAATTAACACTCCAAAAAAAGTGAATAAAGCCAATAACTCAGCATTTTTCAATATTTTTACAATCTCATGCACGATTTAGAACCATATTTCAACTGGCGCGACGACTATATAGCAGCAGAAGACGAACGCAGTCCATTTTTTGCTACGATTTATAACGAATTTGAATTCGACAAAACGGTATACAATTATCTTCTTCATCCTCAATGGGACGATTTTGGTTCAAATACTTTATATCTGAAAGTTCTCTATGTCGATTATGATCGCGGATATACCATAATAGAACTTATTGGAGAGTGGAACGATGCCATCGACAATGATATCATGATCCTAAAACGAGAGGTGATTGATTTGATGATTGATGCCGGTATTGATCAATTTATTTTGATTGGGGAAAACGTACTTAATTTCCACGCTTCAGACGACTCCTACTATGAAGAATGGTTTCAGGACGTCAACGACGGATGGATTGCAGCGCTCAACTTTCGAAAACATGTCATTAGCGAATTTGCCAACCATCAAATCGATTACTTTATCAATTTTGGCGAATATCTTGATTCCTTTGCTTGGCGAACATTAAAACCCAAGCAACTTTACCACCATGTTGAAGAACATCTACAAAAGAGGCTTTATTGAAACCAGATTGGAGTCCTCTAATTTTAGCTAAATTCTCTTATTTTCTTTAGATTTGTCAATCAAAATCATGTAATTATGTCATTCAGAATAGAAAAAGACACCATGGGCGAGGTCCAGGTGCCTGCAGACAAATATTGGGGTGCCCAAACCGAGCGATCTAGAAATAATTTCAAAATCGGTCCAGCTGCATCGATGCCGAAAGAAATCGTCGACGGTTTTGCCTATCTCAAAAAAGCAGCAGCTTATGCGAATCATGAGCTCGGTGTATTATCCCTTGAAAAACGTGATGCAATTGCAGCAGTATGTGAGGAAATCCTTGCAGGAAAGCTCGACGATCAGTTTCCATTAGTTATCTGGCAGACTGGATCCGGAACGCAGTCCAACATGAACGTTAATGAGGTCATTGCCAACCGCGCACAGGTACTCTCGGGCGGTCAAATTGGTGTGGGAGATCTTGTCCTAAATGCCAACGATGATGTAAATAAGTCTCAATCCTCCAACGATACTTTTCCAACGGGAATGCATATCGCATCATACAGAGCTGTGATTGAGGTAACCATCCCCGGGGTCGAGAAACTCCGGGACACGTTAAAGAAAAAATCGGAGGATTTCATGAACGTGGTAAAAATTGGACGAACGCACTTAATGGACGCGACGCCACTCACTTTGGGTCAAGAGCTGTCAGGCTATGTTGCCCAATTAAACCACGGGTTAAAAGCGTTAAGAAACACGCTATCACATTTATCCGAGCTTGCCTTAGGTGGAACAGCAGTGGGTACAGGATTAAATACACCAAACGGTTATGACGTTCTAGTTGCCGAGTATATCGCAGCGTTCACCGGGTTACCTTTTGTTACCGCTGAGAATAAATTTGAAGCGCTTGCTGCGCATGATGCAATCGTCGAGACGCATGGTGCTTTAAAACAACTTGCTGTCGCTTTGAATAAAATTGCCAATGACATTCGGATGTTGGCTTCTGGGCCTCGCTCAGGAATCGGAGAAATTTTAATTCCCGAGAACGAGCCGGGATCTTCGATCATGCCTGGAAAAGTTAATCCTACACAATGCGAAGCGATAACGATGGTTGCCGCGCAGGTGATGGGCAATGACGTTGCGATCACAATCGGTGGCACTCAAGGACATTATGAATTGAATGTTTTTAAACCAATCATGGCGGCCAACTTCCTTGAATCTGCACGTTTGATTGGTGATGCCTGTGTATCGTTCAATGACCATTGTGCCGCAGGAATTGAACCAAATTATCAGCGCATCAAAGAACTGGTAGACAATTCCCTAATGTTGGTTACCGCGCTTAACACGAAAATCGGTTATTATAAGGCTGCAGAGATCGCACAAACAGCTCACAAAAACAACTCTACACTGAAGGAAACTGCGATAATGTTGGGGTACTTGACTGAGGAGGAATTCGATCAATGGGTACGTCCAGAGGATATGGTGGGTAGTTTAAAATAAGCCAGTGATTACACCTCAAAAAAAATCTCGTCCCATTACAGCATACCTATCATTTTGTATAGGTATGCTTATTCTCTCATCGTCCTGCGAACGTCACTCCGATATGCAGGGTTATGGCGAGGAGTATCTACAAGGCGTGTGGATTCAGGATTCAACCATCAATCAAGACCAAGCGCTTGGTTACACCCTCCACGAATTTCGATTCACCTGTGATTCCGTTTACGTCATTATGCACGTCAACAACCAAATTCAGCGCACCCCGGACAGTCGTCACGGCAACGGACAATGGACAGAATACGCGAAAGCGGTCTATTCCATCCGAGGAGACAGCATGATTGTGGAAGGCGTATATACTAAACCAAATGGTAAACAGAAAGTCTCGGGATGCTACCGACATGGACAATACACCCCTCGATATTTACTTTCATTAAAGAACAACGACAGCCTGATATTGGAAAATAAGTTTGAGGGTCGTCCGATTGTTTTACGGAAGACGGCGGATATTGATTGCGTCCCAAAAAAACGGTGGGAGCTCTAACACTCGACACTAATCAATCAATTTGCTGTCATCCGATGATTTAAGGATATGCGTTTTCAACTCCGTCTCCGCTTGATGTAATTCTTGTTCGGCGACCTTACGTTTTTCCCGACCATCACGTTGAATACGGAGAACTTCTTCTATCGTCGTAATGATATCAGTATTGGCTTTTTTAATCGTATCCATATCAATAATGCCGCGCTCTGTCTCTTTGGCTACATTGATCGTGGCATCTTTCAACATTTCCGAATTCCGCTTCAACAATTCATTGGTCGCATCGGTTACTGCACGCTGCGCTTCTAGTGCGCTTTGTGAATGAGCGATACCTAAGGTAAGTACCATTTGGTTTTTCCACAACGGAAGTGTATTGACAATGCTTGATTGAATCTTCTCCATCAAGGAGCTACTGTTGCTCTGGATCATGCGAATTTGGGGAGCCGTTTGTAAAACCACCATACGAGTCAGCTTCAAGTCATGAATCTTACGCTCAAAACGGACCACATGTTGTTCAAGGTCTTTATATTCTTGAATTTTGTGCTGATCACCCGTGGACTCCGCCTCAGCCTTCAATTCCGGGAGTGTAGTTTGATAAACTTCTTTTAGTTTTTCATCTCCAGCTTGGATATGTAAGGAAAGTTCCTTAAAAAATTGCTGGTTTTGAACGAACAGTTTATCAAAAATATTTACATCCTTGGCTAAGTTCTTATAATGCCCTTCAAGCTTCAGTTCGATATGATGTATATTCTTTTCGATCGACGCATATTCTGTCCGCATTCGACCAATCTTCTTTTTCATATTATCGAAGAATGGAAAAAACGGTTTTTTCTTGACTCGGTCGTCGAATTCTCTGACTTCCGAACGAAGGTTTAACAAAATATCCTCAGCACCCCCCAAATCTTTGGCGCGCACCTGTTTCAATATTTCATTAGAGAAATTGCTGACATTACTCTGAGCACCGACTCCAAACTGAATGATATCGGTGGTTGATTTCAAATTAATCTTATCCTTATACTGTTGGATAAGCACTTTCTCCTCTTCCGTAAAATTGACCTGCACTTGTTTCGACACGTCTTGGTTCTGATCATCATTCAGATCGGTCAAGTCTAGATTTGCCATAATAACTTATTCGTTTAATAGATTTCTACTTTTAAGGCTCTGAAGATACACATCGGTTTCCGCCGACACGTCCAACAAACCAGATTTAAATTGATTGGTTACCTCTTTTTCAATAGCGACAGACGCCTGGCGAATCACATCTTCCAATTTACGTTTAGATTCGTGAGTGACTGTATTGTTCAAATTGGAGTTCTCGAGTTCATCGTAGTGCATTAACACGTTGACAACGGTCGAATGTCGAACTAAAAACTTCTCGGCTTCCCGTTTATCCTTTTTTTCCAACAATTGAAATAAACGCAAAATATGATCGATATCCCGGTGCATCCTTTTATTTCCAATTTCCTTACGCCAGTGCAACAACCGTTCAACGAAGAACTGCGAGGTATCGAGATTCGGACGACTCAACTTAAGCCGCCTTTGTGATGCGATACTGGGAATCCAATACAAATCACGAACTTCTCCAAGCTCCAGACGTTTCAAATAAGGCTTCATTTGATTCAGTAACAACCCATTACCTAGCACGTAGGATACGACAGATCCACCTAAAGTCAAAAGCATGCCTTGTGTCAGTGCACCAAAAAAGTATATAAAGGAAACTAATAGTCCAATCTCTGCCAGTAACAGCACGCCAGCCGTTAGCATCCAAGAACGAACTTTGGCTTTTCTAGCCTGAGCCAGTATCACAAAGGGATGAATGTGAATGGGTAATGGTAAAAACAGCAAAATAGAGGCAAACGTCCACGCCAATTGCTTGATTTCCCACGGTCTACTTTTTTTTGTCACCCAGCCCATTTCTAAATTTAGTTATTTTTCCAAAAATACACCAATTCTTATTCCAATGAGTACTCAACCGATGAGAATTAGGTGAAACAAGGATTTCGACCTGCCATTACGTCATTTTCGTCGGTAAATATTCTAAAGCAGCATGTGGTATTCGCCAGATTTGACATCAAACAGCACATGAACACCGCCTACTCCCCTCTCTGGATTATATAAAAAAAACCAGAAGCCGACAAGGATCGCGCTTCTGGTTTTCTTATGTCCATCATTGGACCTTATCTTCAAAAGGCCATACAAAACAATAGAGAACTGTTTTCTAGAAAGGCAAGTCGTCATCATCTGCGCCACTGGACGAGATATCAACCGGAGGCATGTCGGAGGTGTTTTGCTCAGGTGCTGCCTGTGCGGTATTCGCCAATTTAGTAATGCGCCAAGCTACCAAGGAGTTGAAATAGGTTGTCACCCCTTCTTTATTAGTCCAGGGACGACCACGAAGGTTAAAGGATACTTCAACCTCGTCTCCTACGGATAGGTTATCAAATATATTGACTCGATCTTGGGTCGCTTCAAAACGAATATACTCAACAAACTGTGGGTTTTCTGCATAGGATACGATCAAATCCCTCTTCTTGAAGGTGTCAGTTACCTGTTGTGTCGTTCCTATTTCGTGTACTTTTCCTCTTATTTCCATAACAAATCTATTAAACCGTAAAATTAAGCATTTTTTGGTAAGGGAGAATAAGTAACTTTGCACAAATATGGTAGAAGTTTTCAACAAACAGAAGAAGGTAATTATTACCTGCAACCGTCGCCTCTCTCCTTATCTCGAGGAAGAAGTTAAAGCATTGGGATTCGATATCAAACGGGCGTTTAATACCGGGATCGAGGTGAATGCTTCCGTCAACGAATGCATCAAACTCAACCTCCAGCTTCGCATTGCGAGTCAGGTACTTTACGAACTTAAGTCGTTTCGAGCCAATGACCCCAATGAACTCTATAGGGAGTTAGTCACGATACCTTGGGAAGATCTTATACCCCTGGATGGCTATTTTACAGTGACTTCAAACGTTCACAACGAAACCATAACTACACCACTCTTTGCCAATGTCAAAGTGAAAGACGCCATTGTCGATCGAATTAAGAGCAAAAAAGGTCTCAGGCCCGACTCTGGACCAGATCTTCACAAAGCAGTCATCCACTTGCATTGGATGGAAGACCGAGCAGAAATCTTTTTGGACACCACGGGTGAAACATTGGCTAAACACGGCTACAGGAAACATCCAGGAAAAGCGCCAATGCTGGAAGCATTAGCAACCGCAACCATCATGGCGACACAGTGGAATGAACAGGGGCCTTTTATCAACCCCATGTGTGGATCGGGCACACTCGCCATCGAGGCCGCTTTATACGCACAAAATAGACGCCCAGGGCTACAGCGCATGAACTATTCGTTTATGCACTTTATTGGATACGATGAGGAAGTATTCTTCAATGAAAGAAGAACATTAAAGGAAATTACGGATAAAAAGAACTTGCCTCGAATCATCGCGTCAGACATTTCGCCTGAGGCAATTGAAATCGCCCAGCTAAATGCGAAGACCGCTGGCGTGGAGCACTTGATCGAGTTCCAGACCTGCGATTTTGAACAAACCGAAATTCCCGAGCTGCCGGGTGGCGTGATCATGTTCAATCCAGAATATGGCGAACGCTTAGGAATTCACGTCAAATTGGAAGCAACCTATGCCCGAATTGGAGACTTTATGAAACAAAAATGTGGTGGATATCGGGGGTATGTTTTCACAGGCAATCCCGATTTAGCGAAAAAAATTGGACTGCGCGCATCCAGACGTTTCGAATTCTTTAACGGCAAGCTCGATTGCAGACTACTTCAATTTGAACTCTATGCAGGCACCAAAAACGAATAATAACGCTCAAATCATTCAAAAGACCGCGGATTTCGTCCAGGAAGAACTTCGAGGTGCTGAAGCGGGACATGATTGGTGGCACATCCTTCGCGTCTGGAACAATACTCGATTGATACTCCGAAGCCAAAACGCAGACTCATTCGTGTGTGAACTGGCCGCTTTACTACACGACATCGCTGATGCCAAATTCCACGATGGCAATGAGGAAATCGGCCCCCAGATCGCCCAGGATTTCCTGGAGAAAGAAGGAGTGCACAGTGCAACAATTAAGCATATCGTTCAGATCATCCGCCATATGTCCTTCAAAACATCTCTCGGAAAAATCAACTTCAGCTCTCTTGAAATGCAAATTGTACAGGATGCGGACCGACTCGATGCTATGGGCGCTCTAGGCATTGCAAGAGCATTTAATTTCGGTGGATACAAAAACCGGGAAATCTACAATCCAGAAATACCACCAGTAGAACATCTGAGCAAAGACACCTATAAAGACTCAACCGCTCCAACCATTAACCACTTCTACGAAAAATTACTTCGTTTAAAAGAGCTGATGAACACCGATAGTGCTAAAAAGATAGCAGAACAACGTCATACCTTCATGGAAACCTTTCTGCAACAATTTTATGCCGAATGGAAGGGAGAACGTTGAGTTTAACATTTACTTAATATAATTTGGTTATTTTAGCTTTGAAAAATTCAACCGCATGAAATCTCAAAGTTTACTTCTCCTAATCAACATTTTCTTTTTTTTGGTGCCCCACACGGCATTCTCGCAAGACCGAGATTCTTTAGCATTTGCGCATGCTGAGCCGACCAAGAAAAAGATCAAAAACGGAATCCATTGGCACCGCATCCATAGTGAAGAACTTTTCGAAAGCGTCCAAGAAATTAATTGGATTGAAATAGATTTAAAAAAACACCAGAAAAACCTACATCTTGCTGCCGATTCTACGGAGTTAAAAACCACCAGCACATTCGCACACCAGCAGCAAGCACTAGTCGCTATTAATGGCGGTTTTTTCGATATGAAAAACGGTGGGTCAGTCGATTATATTCGAGCCAACGATAAATTGGTCAACGGCACTCAAAAACCATCGGGTCGCGCGAACGCTGTTCTACAATTTGGCAAGCAACACCTCAGTATTGAAAACGCTACCTCAGAAAACACTGAAGGATCGCCTCATAAAAACGTGTTATTATCCGGCCCTTTACTGCTCGAAAATGCGGAAATCGTTCAACTAGACAACAATCCTTTCAACAGTAACCGCCACCCACGAACCGCTATCGGTATAACAAACCGCAACACGTTGATCATGATCGTGGTTGACGGTCGAAATAGTCATGCCCATGGGATGAACCTACAAGAGCTCAGCAAAATTATGAAATGGTTAAATGTTCGCGAGGGCATGAATCTTGACGGCGGAGGCAGTAGCACGATGTACATCCAGGGCGCAACTCAGAACAATATAGTTAATCATCCATCGGACAACAAAAAATTCGATCACCACGGAGAACGCGCGGTGGCTAACATTCTTTATCTCAAATAAACACCCAATATGAAAAAAACACTATTAGTTATCCTTGTGATCGCCCTTGCCCAATCTGGGTTATTGGCACAGACTTCAGTCATTGCCCACCGTGGCGTCTGGAAAAACACACAAGATCCACAAAATTCCTTGGCCTCATTACAATCGGCAGTTGATCAAAAGCTGTGGGGTAGTGAATTCGATGTACACCTTACTAAAGATGATGTTTTAGTCGTGTGCCACGATCACGATTTCTATGGTTTAGAAATAGAAGAACTTACATATCAGGAGCTTTTAGCCAAAAAGCACCCGAACGGCGAATCCATTCCTACGGCTGAAGAATATCTTAAAGCTGGTCTAAATCAAAAAGGCACTAAATTGATCTACGAACTCAAAGCCAGTCGCGTGAGTAAGGAACGTACCCAAAAAGCGGTCGAGCTTTCCCTCGCATTAATCAAGGAACTAAAAGCACAAAAGATGGTGGAATTTATTGCCTTCGATTGGGAGGCTTGTCTGAAATTTCGGGAGCTGGATAAAAAAGTAAAAATTCATTACCTAAATGGAGACAAAACTCCTGCAGAAGTTGCAGCAGCTAAACTGACTGGTGTTGATTACCATGTTAGTCTTTTTAAGAAAAACCCAACCTGGGTGAAAGAATTCAAAGATCACAAGTTGAAAACGAATGCATGGACGGTCAACGAAGAAGAAGATATGAAATACCTGATCGAGCAAAAAATTGACTACATCACAACCGATGAGCCGGAACTATTAACCACCGTACTTAAGCAATAAACAATGAAAAACATTTTAGTGACCCTCAGCCTTCTTTTTTCGATCGCGCTGGCTTCGGCACAACAAATGACCGTCGCCACATTCAATATTCGAATGAAGACCGATGGTGATACAGGAAACCTTTGGGAAGACCGAAAAGCGGCAGTAACGGGTTTGATCAAATTCCACGAATTTGAGATCTTTGGTGTACAAGAAGCTTTTAAGGAGCAATTAACGGATATGACCTCTCAATTACCCCACTACAAACACGTCGGTGTAGGCCGAGATGACGGCGCTGACAAAGGCGAGCACTCCGCTATTTTCTACGACACCCGTCGATTCGACGTTTCGGAAAACGGAACCTTTTGGTTGTCCCCAACCGATATTGAATCACCTAATAAGGGCTGGGATGCCGCACTTCCACGCATTTGTACCTGGGGGATATTCACCGATAAGCAAAGTGGAAAGAAGTTTATCTTTATGAACACCCATTTCGATCACGTGGGCACCGAAGCGCGTCGCGAAAGTGCTAAACTGATTTTACAGAAAGCAAAAGAATTTGCAAAGGACCTGCCCTTAGTATTGACCGGCGATTTCAATGTGGATGAACAGAACGATGCGTATTTCACGTTAGCTAAAAGTGGTGTCGTGAAAGACGCTTATGACCTGGCCGAAATCATTTATGAACCAAATTCTACCTTCAATAGTTGGGGTAAATCGATCAAACCGAAAGGCCGCATTGACCACATCTTTCTCACCGAGCCATTCCAAGTTAGAAAATACGGGATATTAACGGACACCTATCTTGGTAAATTTCCATCCGATCACTTCCCGGTGGTAGCTGAGCTGTACTGGACGAAGTAACCTACTGACAAACCCCTTAGCAATGGCCGACAATTCACCCTTATCGGCCATTCCTTTTTCCTAGATCCGAGCGCGTAAACGATCCCAACATATAGCTTAACTTTGCATCATGAATACAAAAACTGTTATTGCGTCCGTCGCGATGGTCTTTCTACTACCGGCTGCGACACCCTCAAACAAGGCGGCGTCAACCTGCCTGGAGTGAATACAGACTCCTCATCAGGCAATATCCCATGAACTTACCTGCAAATTCAACCCCATCATTGCCTCGGCAATGGGCACAAACAATGTTTCTACCTATTGGAATCAACTCACCTCGGCCTACAATAAATTACCGCTCAGCAACAAAGTCGAAACTGACCTAACCGCCTATGTGACACAAAAAGCTATTGATGGATTATTTGTCAAAGCATCCGACGAAGAGCTCAAAATTAGGCAGAATATCGGATCATCGAGAAATACCGAGATCTTGCAGAAGGTATTTGGTTGGGCTGACCAACAAAAATAATCCATTCGTATCTAGAAGGAAAACGTGCCATACAACGGACAATCATATCGGGTTTTAATAGTATTAATTTAGTAGATTTGCCTCATGGAAATAAATCAAATTAACGATTTTCACGTTAAAGAAAACTTTCTACGATACGTACAAATTGACACCCAATCAGATGCCAATTCCTCGAGCATTCCTTCTACCGCGAAACAAAAAAATCTCAGTCGAATGCTGGTGGACGAACTACAAGCAATAGGCATCCAAGATGCCCATTTAGACGAACTAGGGTATGTTTATGCCACGATTCCTTCCAACACGACTAAACAAACGCCTATTATCTGCTTCTGTTCTCACGTGGACACTTCTCCAGACTGTTCTGGCACCCAGGTTATCCCTATCGTACACGAAAATTATCAAGGAAACGAAATCCAACTTCCTGATGACCCGGAAATACGAATCAGACCGACTGATCATCCCGATCTACAAGATCAAATCGGCCAGGATATCATTACAGCAAGCGGACGAACATTACTGGGTGCAGATGACAAAGCCGGGGTCGCCGAAATTATGGATGCCGCAAGATTACTCATCAACAATCCGGACATCAAGCATGGGGAAATAAAAATTCTATTTACGCCAGATGAAGAAATTGGTCGTGGTGTCGATCACGTAAACCTAACAAAGCTGGGTGCGGACTACGCCTACACAATGGACGGCGAAAAAGCAGGCACTATAGAAGATGAAACCTTTTCCGCCAACGGTATAAAAATAAAAATACAGGGCGTTTCGATTCACCCGGGTTACGCGAAAGGAAAAATGGTGAATGCACTCAAGATCGCTGCAGCAGTGATCGATTCACTCCCCAAAGATCGACTCTCGCCCGAAACCACGGCGGCAAAACAGGGTTTTTTACATCCAACGGGTATCCAAGGTACAGTAGAAGAAGCACAAATTGAATTCATCGTAAGAGACCATGACACGGCAAAACTAGCGGACCACCAACGCGAGTTGAACGAAATCGTCCAACACGTCATGTCGGGTCATCCAGGAGCCACTTTTCAGGTAGAGATTACCGAGCAATACCGAAACATGAAAGAGATTCTTAAGCATCATTCACGCGTAGTTGAAGTGGCGATGATGGGAATCCAGCGCGCTGGGATGAACGTTGAGAAAAGGAGCATACGCGGCGGAACCGATGGTTCAAGACTATCATTTATGGGCCTTCCGTGTCCCAATATATTTGCAGGCGGACATGCTTTTCACGGAAAAGAAGAATGGGTATCCGTACAAGACATGCAAAAGGCGGTATTGGCCATTTTACACATCGCAGCCCTTTGGGAAGAAACCGCTTAAGCGAGTACAATATTATTTGAATAAACAAACAAGAAATGCAAGAAAACAACATACTCCATGCGATCAAGCATCGTCGAGCTGTTTTTCAAACCAGCTTTAATGATAACCCCGTTAGTCGGGAAGACCTTTTAACCCTTTTGGAAGCCGCCGATGCTGCCCCAACACACAAACGCACGCAACCCTGGCGCTTTGTTATTTTTCGTCAAGATGGTCTTCAGCGCTTGGGCACTGAACTCGCCCGTATTTACAAAGAAATTACTCCTGGCGAAAGGTATTCATCTATGACCGAGGAAAATATGAGTAAAAAAGCAACATTGTCGCAAGCTGCGATTGCTATCGTTGTGAACTACTCGGGCGATCTACCTGAATGGGAAGAGCTCGCTGCCACAGCATGTGCTGTCCAGAACATGTGGCTTGCCGCACATTCGATCGGATTGGGCGGATATTGGGCATCTCCCGGGCTCATTAACCATATCGGACCCTTTTTAAATTTAGATTCCAATCAAAAATGCATTGGGTTTTTCTACCTGGGGCATCATACGTCAGATCCGCGAGAACCGGTCCGCTCTCCTCTGGAAGAAAAAATACGTTGGGAAGAATAATTTCGATTTAAGTATCACATCGGGGATTCACAGGTCAGGTTCCCCGATGTACTATCATTAGGGCTCAATATGAAACGTTAAATTTCCGTTCGATCCCCGCCAGACAACCTTCTGTTTGAGAAACTCACTAACGACTCTCGTCAACTCCGGGTCGGACGAATCCAACACCTGAATCTCCCTTATTTTACCCTGGTTTACTTGAAATTCTATAGTCAACATCCCCGCTCGGCTAAAGTCTCTCAATTCTGAGTTCAACTCCTCATTGAATTGATCCCATCCCTGATCAGGAACAACATCTCCATCCGAGCCAACAGTCGTATGCACTCTCAACTCCTCTTCCATTAACAACACATCGTTATTTCTAACCGTTCGAGGTTCATTGAGATGATTAAAGAAAATCAGCGAACAGACTACCAAGAAAAGGACACCTGCGGCCATACCGATCGCTAATCGTTGCCAACTATAGAATCGACGAGATTTATCATAAGACTGTTCCTCCAGACGTCGAGCCAATCGTTGCTGAAGAATACTCAGCGGGCGTGAATCAACTCCCTGCTGTAGCTTATACCCATCAATGGCGTCCTGCAAAAATGGATCTTCCAGCGCGTCTCGCTCCATCTGGTACATTTCTTCCTCATTCATCAATCCCGTGATGTAATTATGTATTCTACTTAATTGATAGTTGTTTTCCATTACTTCCTCTCCATGCAAACTTTTAAATTTCGCCTTCCGTTCTGAATATAACTTTTCACCTTCGATGGTTCATAGCCAGTCAGTGATGCAACATCTTTATAGCACTTCTGTTCGAGATAAAATAACCGGATACAGGTCTCCTGCTCTTGGTTCAATTCAGCGATACAACTACTGAGTTTCTGGTAATCCGCCTCCACCCACTTACTCTCGTCTTGATTATTCATCTTTTGCTCTGATTCCAAAAGATGGTCCTCGATATCTACTAATTTAACACCCTTAGATTTTCTAAGCTGCATCAAACAATAATTCCGCGCATACACGTAAAGCCAGCTCTTGAAGTTATCAATCTGATGAACCTTTAATTTTCCCACCAGTTCATCAAAGATATTCATCACCGCATCTTGGCTTTGTTCAACATCTTGCAAATACTTGAAGCACACCCCATACAAAAGCGACATATAAGGGGTGTACAGCTTCCCGAGGGTGTTCAAATCGCCGGTGCGTCTATACTGTTCTAACAGCTCTTTATCCTCCATGGCCATGATGTCTCCTTTATAAGATGATCTTAAGGTATGTTTTCCATAAAAAACTGTCAAATATCAGGCCCCTAGACCTCTGTTTGGTGACAGTTTAAATTAGCGGAATAACAATAACGCAATACCCAAGGTAATTAATATATTGAAGGTCTGCGCGATAAGAAACGCGTAAAGAGGCTTTTTGTTATTGTGTTGGAACAGATCCTTAAAGTTCGTTTCCAGTCCGATGGAAATAAACGCTAAAGCAAACCAAAGGCCTTGAATGCTTTTCAAACTGCCTTTGATCGCAGCCGTTGTTTCTACAGAGACCACGAAAGAAAATAAAAGCGAGACAAAAACAAAACCGACAACGAACTTTGGAAACCGCTCCCAAATCACTTTCAACGTTGGTTTGTCTTTTTTGGTTTCGCTATCCACGGAATTCGAATACGTCCAGTAGATACTGATGAAAAACGCAGCGATCCCGAGTAACACATTTTGAGAAAACTTAACGATAGTGCTAATCTTTAGAGCCTCCTCACCAACCAAACTTCCAGAAGCTGCGACAGCTCCTGTGGTATCTATACTTCCTCCTAGCCAAGCACCAGTTACTTCTTGCGATAGCCCCAACCATTCGGCTATATAGGGCATAAATATCATCATCGGCACTGCTGTGATTAATACCAGCGAAATCACATAAGAGAGCTTTTTAGTATCCCCTTTAATCGCTCCCGAAGTCGCAATAGCTGCAGACACACCGCAAATCGACACCGCGCTGGAGAGCATCAATGACATTTCCTTATCAATCTTTAGCTTTTTACAAAGCCAGAAGGCGAAATACCAAACCGATAGCACGACGACTAATGCCTGAATCAATCCCAGCGAACCCGCTTTCAAAATATCGCCAAAAATAACAGCCGTACCTAAAAGTACGAGCCCGATCTTAACATACATTTCACTATGAAGAGACTTCTTAATCCAATCCGGCAAATTGAAAAAATTACCAATCGCTAAACCGATAGCCAAACTGAAAATAACCGCTTCTAAATTGAACCCCTTCACGGCAGCATTGCCGGCAACAATTAGTGCCACCAGCGTTAACACGAAGATAATAGGAAAAGTCAATAGAAGCCCTTTAACACTTTGTTTTAACAAAATGGCGCCTAGAATCGCTGTTAAATAGAGGAGAATAAATTGCTGTCCAACAGCAATAAGATTAGTAGAGGAGAATACGGTCTGGTTCAATTCGAAACCATTGGTCCAATTAAAATACGGAACAGGAAGGACGATACCACCTAGTGCCAGGGTAATAATTCCTAGCCCAAGAATGACAACGACCCAGTCCTCGGAAAGTCCAACTGTTTTTTCTGACATGGGTGGGTTTAAGTTGTTTTTTTTACTAACTGATTAAATGCGGGCTGAATATACGGAAAATTAAATTCAAACCCTTTTTGCAAAGTCAAATGAGTCGTCACAGGAACGGAATCCAAAAGTAACGATGGGTCCATCCCCTTAATAAAAGCACCTGTTTTAGCGACAAACCTCGGCATAGGAAGACCGATAGCGCGACGACTTGCCACTCGAAGAGCTTTCATGAAGTCGGTGTTGGGAACGGGGTTGGGACTGCAAGCATGCAACAACCCTTCGGTTTCCGCTGTATCCACAGCCCATTCAATCATGCGTACAAAATCTTCCTCATGTATCCATGAAATAAACTGCTCTCCACCGGCAACACGCCCCCCGAGTCCCCATCTGACCAATGGGTAAAGCTCTTTAAACATACCCGATTGCTTACTAAGCAGCGGACTCATTCGTAGGATGAGTTTTTTTGTCGTCGATAATTCCACGTCCAGAAACGCCTGCTCCCATTGCTTTGCGAGCTGCCCTAAAAAACAATCCGAATACTTATGTCCAGTTTCATCCTGTAATTTGGCAGCCCCAGAAAAAATAGACACACCCGAGAAATTGATCCAAAGTCTAGGTGGTCGTCCCAACTGTTGTATCGCGTTGCCTAATGTACGCGTTGGAATCACACGAGAGTCTAAAAGCAATGCTTTGTTTTCTGGCGTAAAACGTCGATTGATCGAAGCGCCACACAAATTAATAAGCACATCTGCGCCCTCAACTTCTTCTACCCAATCATCCATCGTCTCGCCATCCCACTTTATAAACCGCACTTGGGGGTGATGTTTGATCATTTTATGTCGTGTCAACACGACGATTTCGTCTTCCCGCGCACGGAACATGGGTATCAACAGACTTCCTAAATTACCGGTACCACCGGCTAAAATTATTTTTGCCATCTTCAAACAACAATTTTTCGATTAAAGTGATCCTTCATTAATGTACGTGCAGCATGAAACCCGCATAGACCGTGCACTCCGCCCCCGGGCGGAGTGGACGAGGAGGCGAGATAGACTTTAGGATCGCAAGTTCGATAAGGAACTAGCGAAAGAGTCGGGCGGGTAAACAATTGACGTAAATCCATCTGGCCACCATTGATATCGCCCCCCACATAGTTTGGGTTATATGATTCCATCGCGACACTACTCATCGTCGATCTGGCCAACAAGACATCACGGAATCCCGGAGCGAACCGTTCAACCTGGCTCTCAATGGCCGCAGTCATATCGACCTCTGATCCATGTGGAACATGGCAATAAGCCCACGCGGTGTGTTTGCCAGAAGGTGCACGTGTGGGATCAATCAAGCTCGGCTGCGCTAAAATAGTATAGGGACGGTCGTTAAACAGTCCTTGATGTGTTCGTCGTTCGCCAGCCGCAATTTCCGCAAAACCTCCCCCTAGATGCACTGTGCTAGCCAAATGACATCGTTTATCTACAAACGGAATAGGTTCAGACAACGCCCAATCTATTTTAAATATTCCCATTCCATAACGAAAAGCGGCTAACCGTTTCCTGTAACCTGAAGTCAGCTCCAGCCCCTCCATTTGTAACAGGTGTTTAGGCGTTATATCCAACACTAAGAATTCTCGGGAGGGCAAATCACGTACATCTTTCACCATCGTGTCCAGGAGCACTTTACCGCCTAACGATTGAAAATAACTAAGCATCGCCTCAGCGAGCTTTTGAGAACCTCCTCGTACTACCGGCCATCCCACGCGATGTGCTAAGCTCGCTAATACCATTCCTGTTGCCGATGTCGTCAAATACTCCAAAGGGAGCATTCCATGAGCCACCAACCCCGCCCACAATCCTCGGGTTCGCTCTTGTTGAAAGATCTGCGCAGTTTTGGCGGCACTTTTAAGCGCACGTATGCCGACTCTCGCGAAAGACAGTGGTTTTTGCGGCCAGCGCAACGGACCGAGAAGGTCAGGGGACAACGCATCCCAATTCTCAGTCAACTCCCCCACTAAGTGCCTATAACCAGAAGCGTCCAGTCCCAACTCTTGATCCATATTTTCTAAATTTTGGTGCAAGACAACGGCAGACTCCTGTTCGAATGGATGCGCCAATGGGAATTCAGAAAAAGCAAAGGAAAGTCCAAAGTCCGCCAAAGGCAAACCCTGCAGGAATGGCGACCCTAACGCCAACGGATGGACAGCAGAACAAACATCGTGAAGATAATCTGGAAGCGTCAGTTCCTTGCTGCGCATACCTCCCCCAACTGTCTTACTGCCTTCGACCAATAAGACGTCCAACCCCTGCTGCCGAAGGGTTATCGCTGCCGCCAACCCGTTTGGCCCGGAACCGATTACTATAGCATCGAATCTACTCAAAATCCGAACTCTCCATGTTTAAAGTTAACACAAAGATTCGGCATTCCCTATTACCCTTCAAACCAATACGTTAACTTCAGAATGCTTCTCAAAAACAAACAAAAAAAACCCCAATCGCACGACTGGGGCTTTAACATAATCAACCCTATACTAAAAACAGTACTTATTTTCTTCAATTAATTTTTTCGCGATCCGCTGGCGAGCCTCCTTAACATTAAATGGCTGCGCTTTTGTAAACCGGCGGAGTCCAACGAGCATCATGTTCAACTCGTCCCCCTCTGCAAAGGAATATAATGCTTCTTTACCTGCCGTGTGCACCCGATCAATTGTCGTATAAAGATATACCTTAGCCATATCGATCGCATAAGAAGCCTCATCCTGACCTCGCTGATGATAAAGCTTTTCAGCTCTTAGTAATACCGATTCAGCGACATAAACACCTCCAATCACATCCGCAATATTCATCAAAATCTCCTGTTCTTTGGCCAAGGACATCATCAGTTTTTGTACCGCAGCACCGGCAATCATTAAGCCCGCCTTTTTCAGATTAGAGATTATTTTTTTCTCAGAGGCAAACTCGCCCTCACCCTGGTCATCAAAATCAGGTATCGCTAATAGTTCGTCAGCAACCGCCTGAGCTGGCCCCATCAGATCCAGTTCACCCTTCATCGCCCTCTTCAATAACATGTCGACGACCAGTAATCGATTCACTTCGTTAGTCCCTTCAAAAATACGATTGATACGCGAGTCCCGATAAGCACGTTCCATCGGTGCTTCAGCGGAATACCCCATTCCCCCATAAATTTGTACGCCTTCGTCTACGACATAATCAAGCATTTCCGAACACCAAACCTTGATGATCGCACATTCGATCGCAAACTGTTCAACGGCTTTCAATTTGGCTTTCGCCTGATCCATTCCCTCAGCAAGCAAGGCATCAAAGGCGTCATCAATATGCTGCCCAGCCCTATAAGCAGCCGATTCGTTAGCGAATAACTGAATCGCCATTTCAGCTAATTTGTACCGAATCGCACCGAACTTTGAAATCGGTAGATTAAACTGCTCGCGCGCATTGGCATATTTGACCGCGGTCGTCAACACCGAACGCCCTGAACCAATCGTCGCAGCTCCTAATTTAATCCGACCAATGTTTAAAATATTAACCGCTATTTTAAATCCGTTCTCCCTCTGGGAAAGCAAATTGTCCACAGGAACCGCACAGTCATTGAAAAACAGCTGTCTAGTCGAAGACCCTTTGATACCCAATTTATGCTCTTCAGGATTCATGGTGATGCCGCCAAAGTCCCTTTCGACGATGAAAGCGGAAAGGTTCTTATCGTCATCGATTTTCGCGAAAACAATAAAAACATCGGCAAAGCCTCCATTGGTGATCCACATTTTCTGCCCATTAATTAAATAATGAGTTCCCTCGGCATTCAAACGCGCAGAGGTCTTGGCCGAATTAGCATCTGATCCCGAGTCTGGCTCGGTTAAGCAATAAGCGGCCTTCCATTCACCGGTCGTTAATTTGGGAACATATTTATCTTTTTGCTCCTGATTTCCATAATATAAAATGGGTAGCGTACCGATTCCAGTATGGGCCGAAAGCGCCACGGCAAAGGAGTAGCCACCACCCACCGCATCAGCCACCAACATCGAGGTGTTGAAGTTTTTACCAAATCCTCCATATTCTTCAGGGATCGATACACCCAACAGTCCCAATTCACCAGCTTGGTCCAATAAGCTCAACATTAATCCCTCTTCCTGTGCATCGATACGATCCAAATTATTCAATACCTCAGCTTTCAAGAAATCCGTACAAGTCTGTCGGATCATCATCGCTTCCTCATCAAATTCCTCTGGAATAAAAACCTCCGTATAGGAAGTCTCTCTAATGATAAACTCCCCTCCCTTAATTGTCTTTTTTGTTATCTGTTCATTCATATGACGTAATCTTTAATCCGCAAAGGATATCCATTCCTTTCACTACCTGATCATTCCCAATTCGGGTTTTTATAAAAGTTCGAAGATCCCGGCAGCCCCCTGTCCAGTTCCTACACACATCGTAACCATTCCATATTTTTTATCTCGACGCTTAAGTTCAGCCAAAATCTGAACGGTCAATTTAGCTCCAGTACAGCCCAGTGGATGCCCCAAAGCGATTGCGCCTCCATTGACATTCACCCGATCTTCGGGCAAGTCCAATTCCCGAATCACCGCAAGCGATTGTGAGGCAAAAGCCTCGTTAAGTTCAAAAAGGTCGATATCTTCCTTTTGGAGTCCCGCCTGCTGCAAGGCCTTGGGAATCGCATACACTGGGCCAATGCCCATGACGCGAGGAGGGACTCCCGCTACCGCATAGCTCAATAATTTAGCGATAGGCTTTAGATTCAATTCTTTCATTTTCTTTTCCGAGACCACCAAGACGAACGCTGCCCCATCGGAAGTCTGCGAGGAATTTCCCGCAGTCACGCTCCCTTTCACATCAAATACAGGTTTCAATTTCCCTAAAGCTGCTAACGAGGTATTCGCACGCGGCCCCTCATCGGTATCAACAGTATACGTCCGGGTACTCAATTTGCCCTCTTCAAGAAAACGTTCCTCCACCTCAAAGGGAACGATCTGGTTTTTAAATTTCCCCTCCTCAATGGCCCGTACCGCTTTCTGGTTAGATTGCAAGGCAAACTGATCTTGATCCGCTCGAGAAACACCAAAATCCTTCGCTACCGCCTCTGCAGTTAAGCCCATGCCCCAATACCAGTCGGGGTGCTCTTTAGCCACCTTGGCATTCGGGACAATTTTCCATCCCCCAAAAGGCATTCCCGACATGACCTCCACTCCTCCAGCAATAATCACCTCTGCCATACCCGCTTTAATCTTCGAGACAGCAGACGCAATCGTTTCTAGTCCGGAGGCGCAATAACGATTAATCGTCATGCCTGGCACCTTGTCGGTGTCTAAGCCCATTAAAGAAATAAAACGTCCCACATTCAATCCTTGCTCCGCCTCAGGCATAGCGTTCCCCACGATGAGATCATCGATTTCCTCATGATTTAAATTCGGAACCGATGTCATCAGGTGTTTGATTACCGTCGAGGCTAAATCATCGGCGCGCGTGAAACGAAAACCCCCTCGAGGTGCTTTCCCAATCGCTGTTCGATATCCTGCTACAATATAAGCTTCCATATTTCTTCTAATTTCTCTCTATGTCTTGAATTAACTCCTGAATTTAATTACGCAACGGCTTCCCTTTAGTCAGCATATGTTGTAGGCGTTCTAAAGTTTTCCGTTCGGTACAAAGCTCCAAAAAAGTCTTCCGCTCCAGATCAAGTAGGTATTGCTCATCAACTTCGGTAGGTTGCGAAAGGTCCCCCCCACACATTACCCATCCCAACTTTTCAGAAATCTTCTTATCGTGTTCGGAAATATAATGTCCAGCCTGCATCGAGGAGGCACCTACGTAAACAATCCCCAAGCCCTGGTTACCTAGAACACGTATATTCTTGCGTGGCGCCGGCTGCAGATAGCCCGCATTCGCCAATTCGAGAGCTTTCGCTTTAGCGTCAGCCAATAACCGTGATCGGTTCATCGTAATCGCATATTTCCCCGCTTGTAAGTAGCCCAATTCAAAGGCCTCGACAGCCGAAGTAGAAACCTTAGCCTGTCCGACCGTTAGGAATCGCTCCCTCAGAAAGTTCTGATCGATCTGATCGCTTCTATATTCATCCGATGCGCGCAATGCGAATTCTTTCGAACCCCCACCCCCGGGGATTACCCCCACACCGAATTCCACCAATCCCATATAGGTTTCTGCATGGAGCTGAACAAAGTCCGCATGCATCGAAAATTCACATCCCCCACCCAAAGCCAATTGGAACGGTGCGGCGACCACCGGTATCGACGAATAACGTAACCGCATCGCCGTATTCTGGAACATTCGAACAGCCCTATTCAACTCATCAAAATCCTGTTCCACTGCCATCATGAAAATCATACCAATATTGGCCCCTGCCGAAAAGTTTTTACCATCGTTGCCGATCACCAATCCACGATACTCCTTTTCGGCCAAATCAATTGCCTTATTGATTCCCTGGATCACATCTCCACCAATGGTGTTCATTTTGCTATGGAACTCACAATTAAGAATCCCATCTCCTAAATCTATAATCGAGACCCCCGAGTTTTTCCAAACGGTCTTGTCCTCCCGGATATGGTCAAGTATGATTAAGTCATCGGCTCCGGGTATGGGTTTATAGGATTTTGAAATAAGATCGTAATAATGCTGCACACCCTGCTCCAGTTTATAAAACGACTCACAGCCCGACGCTAACATTTCTTCCACCCATGGAGCAACACTTCCCGTCTGTCCTGGCAGTCGCTGCTGCTCGGATTTGATCTTTTCTAGCGTCTCCCGAACCCCCAAAGCGTCCCATACCTCAAACGGACCGAGCTCCCAACCGAAACCAGCCCGCATGGCATCGTCAATCCGAAAAAACTCATCGCTGATCTCAGGAATGCGCTTGGAAACATATTCAAATAAAGGGTAGTGCATCGCACGGAACAACTCCGCCGCCTTATCGGTTCCTTGCTCATAAACCTTCATTCGTTTACGAATATCCTCTTCCGCTTTCGTCGCTTCCAACGTTGCGGATTTTATTTTTTCCTGAGGACTGTAGGTTAATGTCTTAAGATTCAAAGAAAGGATTTCAGAGGTACCCTGTTCATCTTTGATCTTTTCGTAAAATCCCTTTTTTGTTTTTTCACCGAGCCATTTGTTCTCCAATAACTTGTGAACAAATTCAGGTAAAACAAAAACTCCTTTGGCTTCGTCCTCCGGCGCATTCTGTTCCAAACCCTTGGCCACGTTCGCTAGTGTATCGATTCCAACCACATCCGCTGTTCGAAATGTCGCCGATTTGGGATGTCCCATCGCTGGCCCAGTATATTTATCAACCTCTTCCACTGACAAGTCCAGTTTATCCACCAGATGAGTGATCGCCAACATAGAATAAACACCAATCCGATTTCCTATAAATGCCGGCGTATCTTTACAAAGTACCACGGTTTTACCCAGCATCTTATCGCCAAATTCCATCAAGAAATCGACCACCATAGGATCGGTTTTTGGTGTCGGAATTATTTCTAGCAGCTCCAGATAACGTGGAGGGTTAAAGAAATGCGTTCCACAAAAATGAGCAACAAAATCTTCCGAACGTCCTTCCATCATCAAATGAATGGGAATACCCGAGGTATTGCTGGTGATGAGTGTACCTGGTTTTCTGAATTCCTCTACACGATCAAAAACTGATTTCTTAATATCCAATCGCTCCACCACGACCTCTATAATCCAGTCTACATGGGCGATCTTTCCCAGATCATCATCAAGGTTACCGGTACTGATCCGCGCCCCATATTGCTTGGAAAAAAGAGGAGCCGGGTTGGATTTAATCGCAGTTTCCAATGATTGATTCACCACGCGGTTTCTAACCGCTTGGTCATTCAACGTCAAGCCTAATTTTTCTTCCGCTGGTGTTAATTCTTTCGGTACGATATCCAGCAAAAGCACTTCTACACCAATATTAGCAAAGTGGCAGGCAATCCGTGAGCCCATGACCCCGGAACCTAAAACAGCTACCTTCTTAATACTTCTGTTCATGTTCGACATTGTTTACATTGTTATTACACTGAATCAGCAGGCACTACAGGGGAATAATCACCTGCCAACTGATTAATTTTTTGCAAGAGTTCGATTAAAGCAGCTCTTTCTTCATCCTCAAAAGCACGATTGAGATATTCGTTAAACTCACGCACGACATCCTTCGCGACTTTTCGCTTCTCGCGACCTAGATCGGTCAAATAAACTTTGACGGAGCGCTTATCCGTATCGCTGGTCTCTCTATAAACAAACCCCAATCCCTCTAAATTGTTGAGTACCCTCGACAGAGATGTCGTTTTTACACCTGTTGAATTCGCAATCTGTGAAACCGGCGTCCCATCACGATGTATGTTAATCAAAATATAACCGGCAGCTTGGGTAAAACCGTGTTGCGAGGCAATCTGATTATATTTATTTGCTACGGTTTGCCATGCGGTCTTTAAAAAATAGTCAATAGTATTATTTTGGCTCATAGTTGGGTTCTATCTTGTTTGTTATGCAAGCATATCAAATCTAATAGTTTACGACTGATAAAACAAATTCTTTTGGTCTTTTTTTCGACTCTTTAAAACTCCCCTAATTACTGGTTTGCACTCAATTCTAGACCGGTACTTAACCAGGAAGGGATATACGCTAACTATCGTATCGATTTATTGGACCCCGTCGCTATCACTGAATAGCTATCGAATGTTTCCCCGGCTTTGTACGACACACCAAAAAAATCGCCCAGTTTTAGAACCGTTCTTTCTTTGAGTTTCTGGAGAAAAGGTTATACTTTTGGACATACGAATTATCCAGAGCAATGCGTGTAGGGAGCAGGCCGGTGACCAGTATGGCAAACAAACTTTGGTTAAAAAAGAGCATCACGTTCCGCCCTCCCCATCTCGCAAACCCTGGAGCACAAATACTCAAAAAAATATATCTATGGCATTAGTAAACATCCCCCGATTGGATTTAGCCCACTTTACGCAAGGGACCGCACAAGAACGCGAGCGATTTGTCAAAGATATCGGCCGCGCGTTCAACGAGACTGGTTTTGTAACAATCTCGAACCACGGGCTTTCGCCCCAACTCATCGACGAATTATATCAGGTAGTTCAAGCTTTTTTCAACCAACCCGAAGAGATTAAACAACGCTATGAATTTCCGGAATTAGCCGGCCAACGCGGCTACACCTCGAAAGGGAAAGAAAAAGCAAAAGATGCAAAAACGCCCGACCTTAAAGAGTTTTGGCAACGGGGACAAACCATCGTGGGTGAAACGTATTCAAAAGCCGATTTCCCAGATAATCCAGCAGTCACAGAATTACCTAGATTCAACCAAGTGACCGCGGAAATCTATAAAAAACTGGAAGACGCCGGTCGCAATTTATTACGGGCCATCGCAATCTACTTGGAACTGCCCGAGGATTATTTCGAGCCTCAAGTCATCAATGGCAACTCCATCCTAAGAGCCATCCACTATTTCCCAATTGATAATCCTGAAAAGTTACCCCCTGAGGCCGTTCGTGCCGGTGCGCACGAAGACATTAATTTAATTACCTTACTAATTGGTGCTAGTGCAGACGGATTGGAAGTATTGACGAATGATGGGGAATGGCTTGCGATTAGCGCCAAAGGTGAAGATATTGTGGTCAATGTAGGTGACATGCTCCAGCGGTTAACCAATAACCGACTCAAATCGACAACCCATAGGGTCATTAATCCACCGGTAGAACAGATGAAAACATCACGTTATTCCGTGCCATTCTTTTTACATCCCAAAGCCAGCATGAATCTGGCCTGTCTAGCATCATGTATAGACGACAAGCACCTCAAAGCCTACGAAGATTACACGGCTGGGGAGTATTTAGACGAACGGTTGCGGGAAATCGGGTTAAAAATGTAATTGAACACGAATCGGTTTGGGCTTTGACGCAAAGCAAAAAAGGGTATCAGCGATTCAAGTGCAATCCCCTTCCCTCTAGTTCGTTCAAAGGAGTGTGTCACGCAGGCTCTTGGGAAGCCCCTGTACAACGCGCTGATAACTATGATCCACCAGCTCAAGCAGCTTCGAATCCGGTAATTGCCGCTGAGCAAACACCGTGTTCCAATGCTTTTTATTCATGTGATAGCCCGGAAACACGCTATGGGCATACTCCTCTCTGAGCTCAAGCGCGTAATTGGGTTCACATTTGACATTAAAAGAAAGTTCTCCAATTTGATCCAGCCCAACAAGAAGAAAAATTTTCCCGAGCACTTTAAAGACTAGAATGTCCGGCCCAAATGGAGTTTCTTCTTGCACACTGGGCTTCTGCAAGCAATATTCACGAAGTTCATCTATATGCATATCCAAATAACGCTAGATCACAAAAAAGGTTGACCCGTGCGGTCAACCTTTAATTTATTGGGTCAGTAATCCCATCAGTTCTTCTTGGATCGCCGCACCTTGGTCATCATTGTACCAACGTTGCAGCGCCTCTTTTATTTCTTCAAAAGGCTTTTCCTCATTCTTCATGTTTTCGAACAACAATTGTAATGCCGATGGACGCGGCCCCCAAACAACGCGGTCATGCCCAACGTCATTTCTAATAATCAATTTCGGGATCGATTTTCCGCCATTGGTCAAATAATCGTCAATCAAAAATGGCTCAGAATCCCGAAGCTGTATGTCCAAATCAATAAATTCGTTGTCTTTAACAATTTTATAAATCTGAGCAACGCTATGCGCCGCATCACCACACCAAGGCTCCGTGATTACAATCCAGTGTTGCGGATCTTTAATTTGGTCAATGCATGATCTCATGTCCACAGCGGGTTCAAATTTCTTTAGCCAGCGATTCATTCTGGACCAGTTCAGCTTGGTATAGTTCAGATAATCAGCATTGTCAGCATACGTTTCATGTGCGTCTGTGTTCTTCAAGATATCCTCGAAATAACTCAGGTATTCGTCAAAAGTCATGTTGGATTAATTTCTGCAAAAATAAACAATATTCCATTATAAAGGAAAAAATGACATAATGTCACGATACGATGACATACCCACGTGTTTTTCCCCGATTTTTAAGTGACAATCGGTCAAAAAACCGTTTGGCATAAGCGTTGATAGGAAGATAGAGGAACGAAAATTTTATTAAGAAAACACAACAAGATATGTCAAAAATTATAGGAATCGACTTAGGAACTACCAATTCATGCGTAGCCGTAATGGAAGGTAATGAGCCGGTAGTTATTGCCAATAACGAAGGAAAACGGACGACACCTTCTATCGTGGCATTTGTAGAAGGTGGGGAACGAAAAGTAGGGGACCCTGCAAAACGGCAAGCCATCACCAATCCAAATAAAACGATATACTCGATCAAGCGTTTTATAGGTGTGAATTTCGCGGAAGCTGGCGATGAAATTACCAAAGTCCCTTACACCGTGGTGAAAGGGGACAACAATACGCCAAGGGTAGAGATCAATGATCGTAAATACACACCACAAGAAATTTCAGCAATGATCCTTCAGAAAATGAAGAAAACAGCTGAAGACTATTTAGGACAGGAAGTCACTCGGGCAGTCGTCACTGTTCCAGCCTATTTCAATGACGCCCAACGCCAAGCCACGAAAGAGGCTGGAGAAATCGCTGGACTTCAAGTAGAGCGTATCATTAATGAGCCAACCGCGGCCGCTTTAGCTTACGGACTTGAAAAGTCTGACAAAGACATGAAGATCGTCGTGTTTGACTGTGGAGGAGGTACCCATGACGTGTCGGTATTAGAACTGGGTGATGGTGTATTCGAAGTGAAAGCAACCGACGGTGACACGCATCTAGGTGGAGACGACTTTGACAACGCAATCATCAATTGGTTAGCCGAAGAATTCGCGAATGAAAACAGCGGTTTAGATCTTCGCAAAGACGCGATGGCCCTTCAACGCTTGAAAGAAGCTGCAGAAAAAGCAAAAATTGAGTTATCGAGCTCATCCGCTACAGAAATTAATTTACCTTATGTCACCGCAGACGCGACCGGACCGAAGCATTTGGTTCGCAACCTTTCTCGCGCAAAATTCGAAAGTCTGGTTAACAGCCTAGTTGAACGCACAATCGAACCCTGCCGGACGGCGTTAAAGAACGCTGGATACAGCACATCCGATATTGACGAAATTATTTTAGTCGGTGGATCAACCCGTATGCCTGCTATCCAAGAAGCCGTGAAGACTTTCTTTGGTAAAGAAGCTTCAAAAGGTGTCAACCCGGACGAAGTTGTTGCATTAGGAGCGGCTATCCAAGGAGGTGTTTTAACCGGTGAGGTGAAAGACGTATTGCTCTTGGATGTCACCCCGCTTTCTTTAGGTATTGAAACAATGGGTGGTGTGATGACTAAATTAATAGAAGCCAATACCACGATCCCGACACGTAAATCAGAAGTTTTCTCAACCGCATCGGACAACCAACCATCGGTCGAGATACATGTATTGCAAGGAGAGCGTCCGATGGCTGCACAAAACCGGACTTTAGGTCGTTTCCAACTGACTGACATCCCGCCGGCACCACGTGGCGTACCTCAAATCGAAGTCGTTTTCGACATTGATGCAAACGGAATTATTAAAGTATCAGCGATTGACAAAGCTAGCGGCAAAGAACAAAACATTCGCATCGAAGCATCTTCTGGTCTATCCGATGACGAAGTGAACCGCATGAAAGAAGAAGCGGAAGCAAACGCTGAATCTGACCAAAAAGTTAAAGAAGAGATTGATAAGCTTAATGCGGCAGATGCGTTGGTATTCTCAACAGAAAAACAACTCAAAGAATACGGCGAAAAAATCTCTGCTGAGAAAAAAGCACCTATCGAATCCGGTCTGGAAAAGTTGAAAAAAGCACACGCTGAGAAAAACTTTGCAGACATCGACACCGCTTCAGAAGAGCTTCAGAATGCCTGGAATGCCGCGTCAGAAGAGATGTACGCTACATCCTCGCAAGAAGGGGACGGTAAGCAAGCCTCAGGCGACACGGAACAACCCGGCAACGACGGCAAGCAAGGTGGTGCCGACGATGTTCAAGATGTCGATTTCGAAGAAGTGAAATAAAAAACGGAACCACTCCGTTCTCGAATAAAAGCTCGGCCAAAAATTTGGACGAGCTTTTATTTTCCCCAACACTAACCCACGTAATTTTAACCAAAAAATGGTGGACCAAAGCCCACCATTAATTTGTAACCAGTCGGAACACTGGGTCTAAAATAGCGCCTCGGGATAAACCCCGTCTTGCACAAGTTTAGCAATACTTTCCTGCACGATCGGTTTGTCCTCTACATAGGTTACCCCGAACCACTTGGAAGAAGTAGGGATCACCTGGAAATCAGCCATTCCCTTCTTAACCATATAATCCGGAATAGACGGAATAAAGAATTCAGATTTGGGATTATCTGCATTCTGTTCCACAAACGACGGAAATAAACCCAGCGCCACCTCAATGATCCGGGGCGTAAAACCCCAAAAATTCATGGAGACTCTGGTATCAGCAGCGAGCTCGTGTGTGACATCGTCCTCTTCGTACACAATTTTCTTGTTCCCGTTCTCGGTATCTTTATAATATATTTTAGTTCTTTCGGTCACGGAGGCCATATTGCCTTCTGCTGTCACTTCACAAACACCTCTTGATACATAACCGTGCTCGGACATCGTATTGCCGACCTCGAATCCCATTAGGCACATCTTATCATCGGTCGCTTCGTTACTTAAAAAAGTCGCCATTTTATTAAAAGCGTCAAATCCGTAAAAGTCATCCGCATTGATCACACAGAAAGGACCATCAACCTCATCTTTTGCACTCATTACGGCATGCGCAGTACCCCATGGTTTAGCACGCTCGATATCCCGATCTACCCCGAATTTCCGGAGATCAAAATCTTGAAAAGCATAAGCTACATCGATTTTACCAGCAAGTTTCTCGTCAAACTTATCTCGCATCACCTGTTCAAACTCCTCACGTATAATAAAAACTACTTTTCCGAATCCAGCACGTATAGCATCATAAATCGAATAGTCAATAATAGACTCGCCCCGAGGACCAAATCCATCGACTTGTTTCAACGAGCCATATCTGCTGGCCATTCCCGCTGCTAGAACTACCAAAGTTGGTTTTCCCATAATAAAATTTTTAGTTTAGTTTTCGTATTATGTATATTGGCAAATATACCATTTAATTCATTATTTCTTTTTGAACAAGGAGCTGAGGATGCCATTGGCAATTTTTCCCAATAGCTTTGCCCCCTCGCGCGCCAAGGTCCGGCTGGCCTGTGTTTTAGCGGCCTCCATCGGTGTTTGCCGACGTGATCTGGAGTTCGAGGACTTCTTTTTGGCATCCTCAACCTCCTTCTGAACCCGTTCTTGCTGCTTTGCCTCATCCTCCTTCCGTTCCATCTCTTCGATAATCTCTGTGGCACTTCGACGTTCCACGCGCTCGGCATACTTCTTCTGAAGCGCCGAAGATTTTACAATTTCTTCATATTGTCCAGGACTACAAGGTCCCATAACCGCCCGAGCCGCCACCAAATGTGTCGCCACCACTTCAGTCGGAACACCCTTGTCGTTCAATACCGTAATTAAAGCTTGCCCGGTTCCCAGTGAAGTGAGGGTTTTCTCGAGTTGATAAAATGCCGAGGTCGGATAAGTTTTCACAGCCTGGCGCAGATCTTCGGCGTCGTTCGGCGTAAATGCTCGTAAGGCATGTTGCACCCGATTCCCCAACTGCCCGAGGACAGATTCTGGAATATCTGTTGGCGCCTGAGTACAGAAAAACACCCCTACTCCCTTGGAACGGATGAGTCGAACAATCTGCTCGATCTGACTTAAAAATGCTTTGGTCGCACCTTTGAACAACAGATGAGCTTCATCAAAAAAGAAAACCAGTTTGGGCTGATCTAAATCGCCAACTTCCGGTAGCTTTTTAAACAGCTGATTAAGCAGGCTCAATAAAAACGTCGAAAATAACAAGGGTTGATCTTGAATATCCGAAATATTAAGCAAACTAATCACCCCCTTATCCTCCATCTTTCCCAGCAGATCATCTATCTCAAACTCTCTTTCCCCGAATATATGCGTTAAACCTTGTTGTTCTACCGAAACGATTTTCCGAAGAATGGTCTGGGCGCTCGCGGTCGAAATCTTACCGTAGTCCTCTTTTATCTTTGTTGCACCCGGCCCTTCACTTAGATAGCTTAACAACCTTTTTAGATCCTGCAAATCAACTATCGGAATCTTTTGATCTTGTGCAAATTTAAATAACGCCCCCAATACTCCCGATTGTGTGTCGTTAAGGTCCAGAATCCGAGCCAATAAAATCGGTCCAAAATCTTCCACCGTGACACGCATCGGAGTTCCCAACTCGCCCGATAGAGAAAACAACTCAATCGGAAAACTAGCGGGCTGAAAGGGCACCCCCACAGCTTCACCTCGTTCAATTAATGCCGCGTTGCTTTCACCCTGTTCTGCTAATCCCGAGAGATCCCCTTTAATATCCAACATAAACACCGGAACGCCAGCGTCCGAAAGTTGCTCGGCAATTAATTGCAAAGTTCTGGTTTTGCCCGTTCCCGTCGCCCCAGCGATCAATCCATGCCGATTCATCATTTTAAGGGACAACTTGACCTGGGCTTCTGTGACAATCTCCTCCTCTAGGATACCAGATCCCAGCTGTACAAATGCACCTTTAGGCTGATAGGCTGCCGTAATTTTTTGAATAAATTCCTCTTTCATATGGGTTATCTATGGCGCATCAACATAACATTGACACTCAAGTTAATACATTCCAGTTCTATTGAATACCGTGCCAAGTCAGACAATACCGGCAAATCAGCACAAAATAGCGCTTTTGTAACTTTTTCGTAATTTAATTCTTAAAACCGGGTGTTTTTGAAATTAAATTCTAATTTTGTAATTGTATGATAGAAAACCGACATCTGTTTTCAGACGCCTGGAGAATCAAATCTGCAAAGATCTGTTTTCTGATCTTTGCACTAAAGATGTTAATGTCTGCAACGCCAATGTTCATCGACGTCCTTGACCCAGGGACGGTGTTACAGATCGTCATGCAACTCGAAATTGAAAACACAGCCAAAGGAACCAACACGAACAACGAGGATCTGCATGAATCGGCAATCAAAATCTTCAAGCCCGATTCCATCGACTACCTGAGCTTCAACCCCACGGTCGAAAACTCTGGACGTATCAAACATTACTTAAAAAACGATCGATGCTTTTCGCCCTTTTCGCCAACGGTCCCCACCCCGCCTCCTAATTGTTAATTCAACAATAACTACAAATTGCACAGCGCCGCGCTGACGAAAAAATCGTCTTCATGGCCATACTGAGCACATTAATCAAATTGTTGAATTAATATTTAGATAAATTTTATGTTTGGTACACGTACGTCTGCTTTTCTGAAACTTTCGAAAAGAGACTTAAAATATGATTTCCCCGCAAGTATAGTTGTTTTCTTAGTTGCACTTCCCTTATGTTTGGGAATCGCGATGGCGTCCGGGGCGCCGCTATTCGCAGGACTACTCACTGGCATCATCGGAGGTGTTGTCGTATCTACCTTATCCAAATCTCCACTAAGCGTAAGTGGCCCAGCAGCCGGACTTACCGTTATCGTATTGGGCGCCATTGAGCAACTTGGCGCTTACGACATATTTATATTGGCGGTACTGTTGGCCGGGGTCATACAGTTGGTACTCGGGATTGCACGAGCCGGAATGGTTGGAAACTATTTTCCATCCGCAGTTATCCTTGGGATGTTGGCCGCTATAGGTATTACGATTATTCTTAAACAAATTCCCTTAGCATTTGGACTCGAAGAGTTCGGGTTTGACACGAGTTCGGGTTTAGCCGCTTCACTGTCCAATTTTTTCTCAACGATCAATTGGGGAGCGGCAATCATCTGCTTTGCCTCACTCGCTGTATTGATCTTTTGGCCTAACCTAAAACGATTAAATAAAGTCCCTGCGCCACTGGTCGTCGTTTTACTAGGTGTTGGCGGAGGTATCGCTTTCCAAGGAACATCGTTTGCCTTGGGGCAAAACCACTTTGTTAACATACCCACCGTCTCCTCGTTCGTGGAGTTTCAGGGCTTATTTGTATTCCCGGATTTCACACAGATCTTCAGCGCTGAGGTTTGGACGGTAGCGGTGACAATCGCGATCATCGCCAGTCTAGAGACACTACTGAGCATTGAGGCCATCGATAAACTGGATCCGTTCAAGCGAAATTCACCAACCAACCGGGAGCTCATCGCTCAAGGTGTTGGCAATATGACCAGCGGATTTCTTGGTGGACTCCCGATGACCTCTGTCATTGTTCGCTCTTCAGCAAACGCAAACGCTGGAGGCCGTACCCGACAATCGGCACTCATGCACGGTATTTGGTTATTGCTTGCGGTATTGGCTATCCCTTCTATTATCAATTTAATTCCCCTAGCTGGCCTAGCCGCAATTCTACTGCATACCGGGTACAAGCTGGCCAAACCGGCACTTTTCAAGCAAATGTTGAAAAAAGGTCTGGATCAGTTTATTCCATTTGTAGTCACGGTGAGCGCTGTGGTATTCACGGATCTCTTGACGGGCGTAGGTGTCGGTATCGTGGTGGCAACGTTTTATATCCTGCGCGCCAATTTAAACAATGCGTATCGGCTCGATATTAATGAAATCGAAAAAAGTGATAATGAGCAAGCGGTATTCACGTTGGCCGAAGAGGTTAGTTTTTTGAACAAAGCGCCGATTCAACAAAAACTGTATAGTCTACCGAAAAACGTCCGATCGATCGTCATCGATGGCCACCACAGCAAATTTATCGACAAAGACGTGATCGATGTGATCAAGGACTTTGAACAGAATGCCCTGAGCAAAGGCGTACAGATCGAACTCCGCGAGGTGACTTACAAAAAAAAGGTTTTGCGGAAAAAACCAACTAAACTTCAAGAAATCGTATAGAATTTCAAAATAAATGCTGAAACTTGTAGGGTTCTCGTAAAGGGGCCCTATATCTAAAATCAAATCACAATATGGCAGAGAAAGAGTTACAACTTGGATTTGAAGAAATCCTAAAAGGAAACAGAGAATGGGTGAATTTTGTCAAAAACGATGAAACCGGTCGGTTCCAACAACTGGCAAAAGGACAACAACCCGAAGTTTTATGGATCGGATGTGCAGACAGCCGAGTACCCGCTAACGAAATTACCGGAAAAAAACCAGGAGAAGTCTTCGTTCACCGCAACATTGCGAACATGTGTGTACACTCCGACATGAGCATGTTATCCGTATTAGACTATGCTGTTAACGTATTGCGTGTCAAACACATTATAGTAGCAGGACACTACGGTTGCGGAGGTGTTGCCGCCTCACTAAGCGGGCAACAGCACGGTATCATTGATAACTGGTTATGTCATATCAAAGACGTTTACCGTTTGCATGCCGAAGAAATCGATGCGATTGAAAACCAAGAAGATCAGGTCAATCGTATGGTTGAACTGAATGTTAAGGAACAAGTTTTCAACTTGACCACCACATCTATTGTCCAGAACGCCTGGAAAAATGGCGAAAAACTGGCGATACATGGGATGGTCATTAATATTGGTACCGGCGAATTAAAAAATCTCGAATACAGCTCTACAAGCAATGAGTCTCTAAATAAGGTCTTCGCTTTTAAATAAATACAGCAAATAACCATGTTCCCAGATAGCGGAACATGGTTATTTTACGAATGACCCGTCCTCATTGATCGCCTTGGAAAAAGCAGTAGAAAAGAGATCAGTGATGACCGCAAAGTGTTCACGAGTAACGATTCTATTGGGATCGTATTCCCCCCGGAATTCAAGTTTCGTCTGCCAGTCCCGTCGTACCTGCCGAACAATTTCATCTCCCTTAAAAGAAACGAACTTAATCAACTCCATGAGATCCGACCACGTCATCTCGTCTTGATGATAATGATCCAGGAACCAAAGCTGACTACGGGTGTAAATCGAATTAAAAACATCTTTCACTTCTTCCAGCCGCACCGGCTTATTCGTCCCTAAATGATAAGAACCATCGGCATCCGCTCCCATAAAATAACCGGTCAGATAGAATTTTTGCAGCGCCGAGAAATGTCGATCAGCAACCGACACATCCTGATAAGGGTTCAAACGTGCACGAAAAGCCAAAAGCTCCGATTGTAGTTTTCGAATGTCAATGCGGTCACTCGAAACCTTAAAAAACGCACAGTAGCCCGCGGTGGCACCCAAGGCCTGGCCTACGGCTGATCGAAATGGAATCGTCTCAGGCGTTTCCTCAACCGTGCGTAAATAACCTAAATCAAATAAATTATCGGACTCCGCCGCTAATAGGTCGGATAAAAGCACGACCCTTAACTCGCCCTGCAATTCCCCCAACGCCAAAGTCGTCCGACTCTCGGCAAGCGCCAATTCATCTATGGTCCGATAGGCCCTGAAAGCACTATCCACAGACGAATCAGCATGCAGCGCGACCAAATCGCCGCCGCGACTCGCATCAACGATAGATAGCACACTGTATTTTTGTCGATTAGACAAGGTGACCTGCCATCCCCTCCGGCGAGCTTCTAACTGGCTAATTGCTTCCCCTTTTACCACGGTTAGATTAGCTAACTTGCCGATGATTTTTTCAACCGCATTTTTTGCAAGACGAGGATTCATTTTATTTTTTACCACACGAGCCAACGAATCGTTACGTTCTTTACTCCCGGTCATCTCCATTAAAATCTCCATCCATAAACCGCCATCCAATCCGGCGTTACTCTTTAAAGCAAGCGGTTCACCGGTCAATTCATTGGCGATCTCGGCCTCGTCCAACACCCATACCGTGGGGACATTCGAACGAGCAGCCTGCACGGCTGCGTTCAAAGCAACGACATCTGAGCCATAAACCAATATACGAGGCTTTTCCTTTTTCTGAGCAATCAACCCCAATGGAATCGCTAGGATCAGCCCGCATACAAAAATTCTAAAACACATAGATGGATATTTAATTAAGCAATCTAACAAAAATCACTAAAGTATTCGCATACCATACCTCCATAATATCGTTGAAATACCTAACTTTGCTACATGACAGAAGAAGAAAAATCATTGAATTTCATTGAAGAGATTATCGAAGAGGATCTTCGAAATGGGAAGCATGACGGACGTGTGTTGACTCGTTTCCCGCCGGAACCAAACGGCTATCTTCATATCGGACATGCCAAATCGATCTGCCTGAACTTTTCGCTCGCCCAGCAATATAATGGCAAAACCAACCTGCGTTTTGACGACACCAATCCCATTACTGAGGAAGTGGAATACGTTGATAGCATCAAAAAAGACATTCAATGGCTGGGATTCCAATGGGCAGAGGAGCTGTATACATCAGACTACTTCCAAACGCTCTATGACTTCGCTGTCGATTTAATTAAAAAGGGATTGGCCTATGTGGAAGATGGGACATCTGAAGAGATCGCCGCCTCCAAAGGTACGCCAACAGTGCCAGGCATCGCTACACCTTATCGGAGCCGATCGGTCGAGGAGAACTTAACGTTATTTAGCGAAATGAAAGACGGTAAGTACCAAGACGGCGAAAAAGTCCTTCGAGCGAAAATAGATCTCGCGAATCCGAATATGCATTTACGGGATCCGTTATTGTACCGGATAAAGCATGCCCAGCATCACCGGACTGGAGATCAATGGTGCATCTATCCCATGTACGATTTTGCCCATGGTCAATCCGATTCTATCGAAAAGATTACCCATTCGGTCTGTACATTGGAATTCATTCCTCACCGGCCGTTATACGACTGGCTTATCGATAAATTGGAGATCTTTCCCTCGAAGCAATACGAGTTTGCTCGCTTAAATCTGAGCTATACGATCATGAGCAAACGCAAACTACTGCAGCTCGTCAATGAAGGTTTTGTGGAGAGTTGGGATGATCCGAGAATGCCTACTATTTCAGGATTACGTCGAAGAGGTTACACACCAGCGAGTATTCGTAATTTCTGTGAGCGCATCGGCATCCAGAAACGAGAAAACATGATTGACGTCAGCCTTTTAGAGTTCTGTATTCGCGAAGACTTGAATAAAACGGCCTGGCGCAGGATGGCAGTCCTGGATCCCATCAAACTGATCATAAACAACCTGCCCGAAGGATATCAAGAAGTATTTTCAGGTGAAAACAATCCCGAGGCCGAGGATGGAGGCGGTAGCCGAGCGATTCCATTTTCTAAAGAGCTTTGGATCGAGCGAGGAGACTTCATGGAAGAGCCTCCTAAAAAATTCTTCCGCCTGGGCCCTGGCCGTTCGGTTCGTCTAAAACACGGCTATATCGTCACCTGTACGGGCTACCAGAAGGATCAAAACGGTCAAATCACCGAAGTACACTGTGATTATGTTGCGAATTCCAAATCGGGTCAAGACACCTCCGGTATGAAGGTTAAAGGAACTATCCACTGGGTTTCTGTTCCACAGGCCAAAGAAGCAGAAGTTCGTTTATACGAACGTCTATTTCAAGAAGAGAACCCGGCAGCATCGGACGATTTCAAGGCATCTCTGAATGCCGAGAGTCTACAGATTATTGAAAAAGCCTATATCGAACCCGATCTTGCACAAGCTACCCTGGGCAAGGGTTTTCAATTCATTCGTCTAGGTTATTTTACACTGGACGACAAACACAGTAACCCCGATAAGTTGGTTTTTAACCGGACCGTGACCTTAAGAGATTCATGGGCGAAAGAAGCCAAAAAAGGATAATATGAAAGAGGGGCATTGTTAATACAGCGCCCCTTTTTATTTTTCTAAAGCCAAACCTCGCGATATCTATTCCTCAACTGAGTCGCTTCCAATCGCAACTTTTCGTTCCCTAACTTCCGTAAAATCGGTTCATAGATTTCTAACGCAGCCATTCCCAGACGAACTGTCAACCGATCAAAGACAGCACCATTCTGTTCCGTGATTGCCAATTGATAATCCATATGTTTACGAATTTCATGCAGTTCTTTTTGTGCCAACGAAGTGGCTCGCTCGGATTCCCCGACTTCAACAAGCGTATCGAGCACCACCGTATTCGAATAACGTTGCCGCATGGAACCACCCTTGGTGGGCTGGAACGCCAATGCAGCGATGGCCAATTCTTTTGCTTTCTCCATCTGCCCCTGTTGCAATAAACTCCGTAAACCATCGGCGTAAACCTGCGGGTAGATCCAATTCTCAAAATACACGTTGGAATCCGTATCCAGATGTCCTAACTCTTGCAAACCACTCCATTGAAAGTTTTTGGTAGCATGATGATGAATCCGATCCGTGTTGACGAGAGAGGAGACGCCATCGTCCTGTCCTAATTCCACCGGCAACAATTTATAGACTAAGCCCTCGGAGGCGAAATACCGATCCATACCCATAAATGTACTGGACGGACTAAGAGACGTAAAATAGATGGGGCGTTCCCAATTGTTATGCAGCAATAAAGACATAAAACTAAGTTCAGCACGCGACACCATATGATTCGGGAAATCCCATCGCATATAGTCGGAAACATGGGCCTGCCATTGTTCAGGAACATCCTGATGCTGCAGTACACGATCTTTGTCTATTTTTAATTCCAGTTTGCTGTTCGGCATGACATTCTGATAACTGCCATCGGTACGCTGAACCATATTTCGTTTATCATCAGACAACATAACCTGGACGATCTGCCCAAGATCACTATACCCCGCTATTCCGAAATCCATTACTGGGATCCCATCCCTTACCCCTTTTTTTACTTTATCGCTGCTAAATCCCAACGGCAAAGCTGCTGATTCATTGATATCCTGCATCGCCTGCTGGACGTACCAGTCCGATTGTAAATAACCATAATTGAGCACCCGGACATCGGGTCGAATCCCCTCTACTTCCTGCAAATACCAAAGCGGGAAGGTATCGTTATCCGCATAAGAAAACAACAACGCGTTAGGCGCACACGAATTCAACACATTCAGCGCCATTTCCCGAGTTAACTTCCTATCCGATCGATCGTGGTCATCCCAATTCTGCAACAATAAAAGCGCCGGTATCGCCAAAAGACAGAACGCACCGATCTTGCTCAATCGTTCTGCCGCGCTCGTCGGTAGGCGCTTAAGCAATTCAAATACCCCCAAAACCCCCAAACCAATCCATATCGCAAATACATAAAACGAGCCCGCATAAGCATAATCTCTCTCCCTGGGCTGGAGAGGGTTTTGATTGAGATAAAGGACAATAGCCACACCCGTGAAGAAAAACAACAGTCCCACAATCAATAAATCACGTTTTCTTCGTCGAAGCTGGTAAAAAATACCGAATATTCCCAGTGCTAGCGGTAGGAAAAAATAGGTATTACGACTGGGTTCCTTATCAAACAATTGTTTATACTCTCGGAAACCCGGCAATCGCAGGTTATCTAAAAATCCGATACCCGACACCCAGTTTCCTTTGGTCGGCCCAACATGACTCTGTTCGTCATTCTGTCGGCCGACAAAATTCCACATAAAATAGCGGGTATACATATGCCCCAATTGGTAACCGAATAGAAACCGTAAGTTGTCATAAAAGGTCGGTGATGCATCAGGAGATAGCCCGAGGTACTGCCGATAATAATCGGCATGTTTATCACTATAAATTCGGGAAAAAAGCATTTCCTTATCGTATTGATATCCTGCATAACGATCGAAGGGCACATATCCCCCGTCCTCTTTACGGTAGGTCCGCTCCTGTTCCACATCAACAACTTTCGCGTCGTAAGTCGGCCCTTTCCATAACGGTTCACTCTGGTACTGTTCGCGACTCAGGTAACCTAGAAAAGAAAAAACATTGTCAGGTGCATTATTGTTTAACGAAATGGTCGTTTGGGCTCGGATAGGGAGTAAGCTATAGGAACTAAACCCGAAGACCACCAAGCAAAAACCTAAAAGGACGAGATTCATTATCGGTTTGGAACGCTGTACTGAAAAATAAATCCCATAGACCAAAAGAGCCAATAAACCGATAACGAACACGAGAATACCAGTACCCAAAGGCAAACCAAGGGCGTTAACAAAAAGCAAATCAAACAACGCAGTGCCACGAACGGAATACTGAATGATCCCCCAAAGGATGAGCGCCAAAATCAACACCCCCCATCCCAACGACTGGATGATACCTTGCCATCGAACCGCTTTTGTTTTCCGAAAATAAACCAATAGTGCAATAGCCGGTATGGTTAATAAATTCAATAAATGCACACCAATGGACAGCCCCATTACATACGCAATGACTAAAAGCCATCGGTCCGCTCCAGGCGCATCCGCGCGATGTTCCCATTTTAGCGCCAACCAAAACACCGCTGCGGTGCAGAGCGAAGACATGGCATACACTTCAGATTCCACAGCAGAATACCAAAAAGTATCCGTAAAGCTGTAAGCTAACGCCCCAACTGCTCCCGCTAAAAAGATGGGATAGGCTTGTTTGCGACCGACCGCCTTTCGCGCCAACGCCGTAATGGTCCAAAACAAAAAGGTGATCGTCAATCCGCTACAAACTGCCGAACCGACGTTCATCCAAAAGGCAATTCGTTGAACATTCCCCAAAGCCAGATTAGAAAATAAATTCTGTATCATCAGGAACAGCGGCGCGCCGGGTTGATGCACAATTTCCAGCTTATAAGCAGAGGCAATAAACTCACCCGTATCCCACCAACTTGTCGATCGATCGGCCGTCATGAAATACACCCACATCGCGATGAAACCACACAGCCATCCCAGCAGATTGTTGATTCTATTGTAATTACAATTCATGGTCAATTCGTTAGTACTCAACTAAAGATAGGAAAAGACAACCAAGCGAAGAAAGAGGTTAACATATTTTAACCCGGTTGCTCAAAAACAGAAATAGACGGATCACTCCGTCTACATTATTCCTTTAAGAGGAGCTATTTTTAAACCAGTTGCTCAACAATCTTTTTTGTCGGACCCGGATTACTCATGGTATAGAAGTGCAACACTGGTGCCCCGAATTCAATCAGTTCTTTACATTGTTGCACCAACCATTCTTGCCCAACTTCCCGCACGTCCGCATTCGTTTGACAAGCATCCACCGCCTCGCTAAGGTCTTCGGGAATATCCAGATGGAAAATACGGGGTAAAGTAATAATTTGTTTTTTGGTGGTTAGCGGTTTAAGACCTGGGATAATCGGAACATGAATATCGTTTTGGCGACACTTGTTCACGAATTCCTTATATTTCTCCACATTGAAAAACATCTGAGTCACAATAAATTCAGCCCCCATATCCACTTTCTTTTTCAACCATTTAAAATCGGTGTTAAAATTAGGGGACTCAAAGTGCTTTTCCGGATAGCCCGCTACCCCGATACAAAAGTCTGTTTTTTCAGAATTGATAATATCCTCGTGCAAATACTGCCCTTGGTTCATATCCACTACCTGTTGAAGCAGGTCAGTCGCATAAGCATGTCCACCCGGGGTGGGAACAAAGTCGGGATCTCCCTTGCGCGCATCTCCCCGCAGAGCCAATACGTTGTCAATGCCCAAGAAGTTCAAGTCAATCAACGCGTTCTCCGTTTCCTCTTTGGTAAAACCACCACAGATTAAATGCGGAACCGCATCTACTTTATACTTATTCATAATCGCCGCACAAATAGCAACGGTACCCGGGCGCTTTCTATAAGCCACGCGCTCCAGCAAACCATTGGTATGCTGCTTGTATAAGTAATCCTCACGATGATAGGTCACGTCGATAAACGGTGGTTTGAACTCCATTAATTCATCCATCGTCTTAAAGATACTCTGTATCCCTTTGCCTTTAGCAGGGGGAAGCAGTTCAAAAGAATAAAGGGTCTTCCCTTGCGCATTTTTAATGTGATCGATAATTTTCATAGTATGGACTTCGATTCGCCAACATCGGCGGTTGATTAATACATTTTACAAGCCTTAGAGAAAACACAGTGGACACTGGTCTTGGCTTATCTGTCCCAGTAGGGGTAGAATGTAGCACCTTGACTGGAGTCAGGTTGCTAAGGCTTCGCCGGGTCTAATCCCTCTGCCTTTCTCTATAAGCGGTTGCTAATATCGTCATTCAAAAGAGAATCTCAAAATGGTTTCAGCAAAAAACACAGACGGACGCTATTCGAACGAATTGCACCCCGAAGAACATCAACCCAAATACGTATCCAGCAAGCCTTCAGGCAAACGCAAAACAATGACCTGCTCCTGCGGGTCGATGCCGACGATAAACGCTTCGTTTAAAGGAAACAGCACTTCGGTTTCCTCCATCGGAACGGTCGCAATAAATTGTTGCGGCATTTCCTGCACCTGACTAATCTCGCCCAGCTCTCCTTCCAGCTCGTCAATGGCAAGAAATCCGACCAGATCCATGTACGTAAACTCCTCGGGATCCCGCTCGGGCATCTTATCGGTATTCAAATACACCTTCTTACGTAAAAGCGGCTGTGCCTTATCAATATGATCAACATCCTCCAACGTCAAATACGCTGTGCTGTTTTTCTGCATCTTGATGGTCTGGGTAAAATAGGGCACTAAATGATTATCCATCTCCACGAACAACACCTCCAGATCCAGGTTCAGATATTCACCAAATTCAAAAAAGAGCTGAACTTCGCCCTTTAAACCTCTCGTCTTACTAATATATCCGATATAAAAACACTGGTCCTTTTTCATAGCAATGGCAAAAATACATATTTTTTTCTCAGTTCATGGTCTCCCTTAAAACAGAAAAAGCCGATCCAAAGAGGATCGGCTATTCCGAATACTTTATCAAGGATTAACCTTCTGTTTCTTCTGTGTTTTCTGCAGCAGGTTCAGCACCATCAGCCGGTTCTTCCTCAGCCTCGGCAGCTTCTTCAACGACTTCTTCTTCCGCTGGCGCATTCTTAGCAGCAAGAGCAGCCGCTCTTTCTTCTTTTTTCTTAGCTTCAGCAGCAAAAGCAACTTTCCTTGCTTCTTCCTTAGATTTCTCTAAGCCAGACTTTTCGCCTTCGATCTCGGCATCTTTCCGCTCCAACCATTCCGCAAAAAGCTCATCCGCTTTAGCCTCGTCAAAAGCACCTTTTTTAATACCACCCAAAAGGTGTTTTTTGTACATCACTCCTCTGTGAGAAAGTAACGTACGAACGGTATCAGTTGGCTGTGCACCTTTGTTTATCCAATCCAAAGCTTTATCAAAATCGAGAACGACTGAAGCTGGGTTGGTGTTTGGGTTATAAGAACCTAAACGTTCGATAAACTTACCATCACGTGGCGCGCGTGCATCGGCTACCACTACATGGTAGAAAGGCTTTCCTTTTTTACCATGTCTTTGCAATCTAATTTTAGTTGCCATGTTTTTTATTTGTTTATGTATTCAACATATCCCCCGTGCTTCGCGCAAGAGGGGACGCAAAGATACGAAGTATTACCTAAATCAAAAGCAAAAAATAAAAGATTTCAGAAGGATCCCCATTAAAACAGCCGGCCAACGACATTTCAATCCTTCCCACTTTACCTGACTCCGATAATATGTGTAAATATTTCTGGTTTCTCATTAGAATACCGATATTCAAACTCATCAAACCGTCTCTTGAATTCCAATGCAGAAAAAAGCACTTTTAAAGATTGTCAAAGCGTCTGCCGGGTCAGGCAAAACATTCAGCTTAACGGTACATTACCTCACGCTACTGCTTCATAAAGAGTCCAGCTATCGGGAGATCTTGGCGGTCACCTTTACCAACAAAGCCACGGCGGAAATGAAGCACCGCATTTTGCAGGTGCTTCAAGGGCTTGCCTCCGGCTCCGGAGACGCTGAGATTGTCCTGTACCGAGCGAAACTCGTCGAGGAAAACCCCGATTGGTCGGACGCTTCGATCCAAGAAAAGGCCCAACGAATCTATCGGCAGATCCTTCACGATTACAGCCGTTTCACAGTCAGCACAATTGACGGTTTTTCACAAAAAGTCATCCGGAGCTTCACCTATGAGTTGAACTTGGATTCGGGTTACGTCATCGAAATGAACACCAATAAAGTCAAAAAAGAGTTGACTTTGATGCTAAACGAGCTGCTGGATGACCGTCCGGACCTATTGGATTGGATCATCCAATACGCCGAACAGAAGATCAGTCAAAACGAAAACTGGAACTACCGCCAACAATTGATGGATCTGGCCAGACTAATCTTCTCGGAAAATTTTCAAGAGTTCGATCAACACCTCGCGGTTAGCGATCCGCAAATCTTCGACGAGCTCAATGACGAAATCGAAGAAAAAACCAAAGTATTTGTTTCCACACTTCAACAAGCACTCGATACGTTTCGGGCCCACTACCAAACCTTAGGTATTGATTCCTCCGACATGTATCAAAAGACGCGGAACAAACTGGTCCGCGCAGGTCAACTTGATTTTAAAATCAACAAACTATCCGTCAGCGACATTCAAGATCTCATATTTACCCCCTTGATCGACCTGCTGAAAAATGAAGAGCCCTATCTCACGCAAACCAAAGAAGTCCGATATGATTTAAAAGACGCTTTGCGACCTACCCTGGAAGCTATTCAGCAACTCCAAGAGCACTTCGCAAACTACATCGCTTATAAAGCCGTTGAAGCCAACCTATATTATTTACGGCTATTGAAGGAAATGAGTGATTTACTCGGACGCTGGCGAAAGCAAAACGGCGCACAACTCATCTCCGATGCTCAAATTCTACTCAGTCGTCTAGGCCTTGATCAAAATAGTGATCCGACATTCATTTGGGAGAAAATTGGGAATCGATATCGATATTTCCTATTCGACGAGTTTCAAGACACCTCCCGAATACAGTGGAAAAATTACAGCCCGTTGTTGCTCAATGCCATGTCTTATTCCACAGGAAAAATCAACGAACACCTCATCGTCGGTGATGTTAAACAGAGTATCTACCGGTGGCGGAACGGTGATTGGCGTATTTTGCTCCAACAAGTCGAGCATCAAGTTCGCCAAACCTTTCATTTGAATCCCGAGATCAGCGAACAATTTATCGAGAGTGCAACATTAGACACCAATTACAGGAGTTTGCCCAATATTATAGAATTAAACAATTTTCTTTTTGAGCACATCCCCGCCAAAATGCAAGAAGTACTCAACCAAAAGGTAGAAGCGGAAATCGGAGAACAAGGCTTAGACTGGTGGCGTAGCAGCGGAAATAGCCACATGTTAACGCAAGCTTATCAAAACAGTCGACAGCTTGTCCCAGCGGAAAAATTAGGTCCAGACAAACCCCAGGGGAGTATCGATATCCAGTATTTCCCCGTAGAGAACGGAAGTCACCGACCCGGCCAAGTCCGGGACATTACTATCGAAAATCTTTGCCAGACCATCGGGGATTGGCTGACGAGCGGGCGATACACTCCAGGACAAATTGGCATTTTGGTTCGTCGAAATGCCGAAGCAAATCTAATCATCGACGCCTTAATGCGTTATAAACACCGCTCGGGACTCGATTTTGATGTCGTATCCGGAGAAGCACTTTCTCTACACGCCAATCAGGCCGTTCAGCTTATTCTGGAAACCATGCGCGCACTCGCGTTTCAAACTGAAAAACACGTAATCCACCGAGCGAACATGGTTTATCTCTATCAGACATTACAAGAACATCAACCGATTAGCCAAGACATCTGGCTCCGGATCAAAACGAATCGACTCGACCAGCTCACTTCCGTCTTACCCGATTCACTGATCGAGGAATGGGAGCATATGCAAAAGATCCCCCTCACCCAACTTCTGGAAAAACTCATTACGATCTATCAACTGGGCGAACAGCACAGCAAGCACCTGCCCTATCTATTGGCGCTGAAGGATATCGTCACTCATTTCTCTAGCAAAGGAGAACGAGGTCTTGTACAATTTCTAGACTATTGGAACGAAGATGGTGAGAAAGCAGTGTTACCAACCAATGGAGACATTCAAGCCATCGAAGTAACCACCATCCACAAGTCAAAAGGACTCGCCTACGACGTGGTGATGTTGCCGTTCCCAAGTTGGAGTAATGACGGCATGCCCCGTTCTAATTTTTGGATAGATGTCGATCAAACCCCATTCCATGCTTTGGGTAAAATTCCGGTGATCTACACAAAGACACTCGCCAATTCGGCATTCTATCAGCAATATTATGAGGAGATGCTCTTTAATTTCATGGACGCTCTGAACACTTTTTATGTCGCGATGACTCGCGCACGAAAGCACATCTATCTGAGCGCTCCGATGTTCAGTCAGAAGGTAGACAAGAAAACCAAAACGGTTGCACTAGAAAGGAAAGATGCGTACATCAGCGACATCCTTTACCAGGTCCTGGAGCAAGACCAATCGCCTTTCCCACTGACAGAGGCGCGGATATCGGTGAGCGATCACCTGGAATCCGATGGGCAAAATCACCCGCAACCCCAAGTCAATCAAACGTCTTCTCGACCGCCTATACTGTCTTTGGTCAATTACCCCACCTCCGAGGTCCTCAGTAAAGCATTCAAAAAATCTGCATCAAGGGATATAACACAGATTCTTTCCCTAAGCGGCGCCGCCCGGTACGGCTTGTTAGCCCATGAAGTTATTTCTCAGGTGCAATCGGAGGCAGAAATTGCTGCTCAAGTTGCAAAATTCCTTGAAGAAGGAATTTTGAATCCCGAAGAAGTAGCGCTATTGAGAGACGAAATCAGTGCCATTTGGAATCATCCAATGATTACGAAATGGCTGAACGGGTCGTACAAAATTTGGAGTGAATCGAGCATCATCACCGCCGATGGCCATACCCTGCGACCTGATAAAGTTTTTACTAGCGAGGAAGAATCCATTGTACTCGATTTCAAATTCACAAAAGGGGATTATATAGACCACAAAACCCAAATCGCACAATACATGAACGCCCTTCATCAGGTCGGTTACCGTCATATCAAAGGATATCTTTACTATGCCAAAACCAGAGAATTAGTGGAAGTTATTTAATCAGCCAACATGCAGAAACCATTCTTACAACTAGTTGCCGAAGATATCAAATCCAGATTCGGCAACGAAATCGCCGAAATCGCGGTCGTTTTCAATAACAAACGACCGATGACTTATTTAAAAAAACACTTAGTGGACACCTACGGACAAGCAATTTGGTCTCCACAATTCTACACCGTACAGAATTTTTTCGCCCTCTCCAGCGACAAAATTATTGCCTCGCCACTGACCCAATTTTTCTACCTCTATCAACTCAACAATCAACTCCTGGAACAAGCAGGAGAAGCGCCTGAAACTCCCGAAGAATTCTATCCTATTGCTGAAATTATTCTAAGCGATTTTGATCAATTGGATTACGAACTGATTCCCGTCGATCACATCTACATGGAATTGTTCGAGGGGCATCAAATCGACGTGGCCTTTCAACACCTGACGGCCGAGCAACAGCAATTTATAAAACAATTTTGGCAATCCTTTAGCATACAAGGCCACACTGCAGTACAAGAGCGGTTTCTCCGCCTTTGGAAACGTCTGCCTACCCTTTATAGACGGTTTAAAGAACGACTCGCCAACGAAAATCAAACCCGTTTCCCCAGCATCTATCGAGACTTGGCCGAGGACCAGTCAGCGATACAGGCTTTCACCAAAAAGTTCAAGAAAATACTCTTCGTAGGCTTCAATGCCTTGAATCGTGCAGAGGAGCATCTTTTCAAACACTGGCAAGACCAAGACCATGCCCTGTTTTACTTCGATTCCGACCGTTATTACTTAGATGATTCCCTGCAGGAGGCTGGATTATTCTTAAGACGCAACTTGCATTCCACTGGATTACAAAATGCGTTGGGCGAGCGCCCGAATATACTCGGCACTCGGCGATCCCAGGTCTATTTAAACCAGTGCATGGGTAAAAACGCGGAGACTAAACTCCTGCATGATCACCTGTTGACTAGTCTAGCGCAAGAGTCCGAGTCCGAGCAAACAACAGCAATTTTATTGGCCGACGAGAGCTTATTGGTTCCTCTTTTACAGAGCCTTCCAGACACCAAGGTCAATATCACGACCGGTTATCCCCTGACGCAATCGCCGCTCTATGGCCTGTTGGACCTCTGGATGGAAATACAACTCTTAGTTTCCCAGCAAAAACGCTCGCACATTCCCTTTCAGTTATTGGAAATTTTTCTAAGCCACCCTTTAATCCAAATTTCCAGCCAGCAGAAAGACGAACTGCAACGCAATATGGCCGACAAACAGCTTTTCGAAGTTGCCTTACACGATATCGAGATTAGCACCGCTACACTCCCCCACTTTTTCCATCCGACGCATCAGACCGAGGAACTTGTTCCTTCCCTACTTCGCCTTGTTGATGATTTACTCATTCATTTGGGGGAACAAACAAAAAGCCACGCGATTGAAACCAATCTTTTAGTAGAGATTAAAAAAACATTAAATCAATTGGTGAGTAACTTCGAGCAAATAGCAACCCTCAATTTAGGGTTCCAACTCGGTTTAATAAAAAAAGCATTGCTACCGATCAATGCCGCCATCGAAGGCGACCAACTCTCCGGAATACAAATTATGGGACTTTTGGAAAGTCGATGCTTAAACTTTGATCGTGTTTTTATTTTGGGTGCCAATGAAGGTGTATTGCCACAGACTTCCAACTCACTAACATTCATTCCCACCAATCTAAGACGCGCTTATGGTCTACCCGTTTTAGAAAATCAAGACGCCTTATCGGCCTACCTTTTTTACCGCCATTTTCAATACAGTGATGAAATCCACTTATTTTATAATGGCATTATCGACGAAAGCAGTTCCGGAGAAGAGAGCCGATTTATCAAACAGCTTGAATTTGAAAGCAACTTTCACTTCATCCGACGAACGCACCAACAACCCTTGCTTTTTCCACACCATCCAGAAGCGCTCGTTATTGAGAAAAACGGTGCGGTTTGGGATCAAATGGCACGCACGTATCTTCAAGGTGAAAAATCAATTTCCGCCTCTGCATTCACCAGTTACCTGTATTCACCGCTGCAGTTTTTCTTCAAATATGTCGCAGAAATTAAAGAACCTCCTTCCATTAGCCAGGAGTTTGAAATGAATCGTTTAGGCACCGTCATCCACAACTGTATGGAGCGGCTGCTAACCCCCTATAAAAATATAGACGATTTGATCTCTACCCACATCCTTCAAGAGGCGACCAAACGCGTCGAGCTGGTCGTCTTCCAAGAAATTATCCAACAATACCAACTGGATTACACTAAATTAGATGAGCTAAGCAGTCTGCACCGTATTATGCATAAAATATCATCCGAATACATCCACATGTATTTAGCGTATGATATGGCCCATTACCAGTCTTTTCGGATCATCGAGCTGGAAAACACAAACGACTATTTCTTGGACTTTGAGATTCAAATCGATGGAAAGCCAGAAATCGTTAAACTCTATGGAATTATTGACCGTATCGACGAGGTCATCACCCACGATGGAGAGCGAAAGTTGCGCATTGTTGATTACAAAACCGGTGCCGACACGGTCCTTTTCGCGAACCTGGATAAGGTTTACGCGATGAACACGGATAACAAAGCATTGATACAAACCCTATTCTATGCCCATGTCTATGAGCAAAAAAGCGGCATTTTGGGCTTAGAACCGCATTTATACGTGGCCAGACGCATGCGAGAGGAAGGTACTGTCTTCACCAATAAGAGGGGTAATTTGAGAATGCACGGTTCGTTCCTAGAGGAACAGAAAGCAGTGTTTGTCGATTTTTTGCGAAAAACGTTGGAAGAAATATTTAATCCCCAGATACCCTTCCAACACCACCCGGGGGTAAAGATCTATCCCTCGGATCCCTACACCTTATTTTATAAGAATAGTACTGCCCAGGACGCTGAAGATAACGAGCAGCTGGACTAAAAGCATGAACACCGATTAAGCGCATAAAGGGAAGATGCTGCAACATTTGCGCATCTTCCCTTTTCATTTTTGTAAGTCCTAAATCGCTTTAACTTTGTTTCTTAATGGCTTTCTCCGCCCTTTTCTTAGCGGTATCGATCTTATAATTCAACCATTTATCCTTGAAGATTCTGCGCATCGTATCGTCAAAATAACGGGTAACAAATAGGTTTCGGGCCCCCTTAATCTTTTCGCTAACCGAATTGGCTAACGCACGAACCGAAATAGAATAACCTTCGGTTTCATACTGAATATAATGCCACCAACCGGCCGGCATGTACAACGTGTCACCGGGGTTAATCACCGCTTCATATCCGGCCACGTATTTCAATCCCGGATAATCATCGGTATTGCTTTTTTTCGGATTCGCAATACTGTGAAAATTATACGGCAACTTATACATCAAATCCGATTGGTGATTGGGAAACAACCAAATCCGCTTCGCGCCTTGAAATTGAGAAATAAACACATGGGACATATCAATATCGAAATGATTCCGGGTGGATGAACCTTCTCCTCCAAAAAACATATACGGTAACCATTGCAGGACCTTACCTCCAGTCACATCATTGAAAAGCACGTCCTTTTTCAATTCTGGCCTGATTTTCAGTAAATTGAAAAGAAAAAGTCGAAGTTCGGTGGGCTCTTTTCTGATTAAATCCAGATATTCACTGAAAGTCATCTGCCCTACAGGCGGACTTGCCGCATGATTTTGCGAGTCTTCCTCCCGTCCGTAAACATCGATTTGCTCGCCACCGGCTATTTCCTTGAAATAGTCGTAGCTCCATTTGCTCCAACACGGACTGTCATTGCGAATAAAATCTTTAATGATAACGGGTTGCCCTTTATCCAGATAATCCTTAACAAAGTCTTTTGGCGCTATTCCTGAGATACTATTTACAGGTTTTAATTTCACTATATTCTCGATTTTGAATCAATGCAAACATAATTTTCAAATACTACAATAAATATACCCAAGCTACAGACGAAGGTAATATTTATTACCAGGTTCAAGCGAATTATGTAGAAATATCTTAAAAAAAAATGATTATTCTTTGTTTTTTTTAAGCAATAACAACTTACCGCTACGAAACCCCTTCACCAAAAAAGGGTTGCTCTGCAACCCAACACTTCTTCACGATATCGTCTCCTTATTCAAGAGCATAATTTATTAGTTGACCTGTTTGATATATTGCTCAATAGCCATGGTCATGCTAGGTGCATCTGGCGTCGGCGCTGGAATATCCAAGATCAGTCCATGTTCCAATAGCGCTTGCTGAGTGGTAGAACCAAAGGCCGCTACCCGCGTGTCCTTCTGTATGAAATCAGGAAAGTTTTCGTAAAGTGACTGCACACTAGATGGACTGAAAAACACGATAACATCGTAGAACACATCTTTTAAATCCTTGATGTCCGTGATCACTGTACGAAATAAGACCGCTGGGGTAAAATCATAACCATTTTCCTGTAACCACCGCTGGGTTTCCTCGTTGGCGACATCGGAACAAGGAAAAAGGAGCTTTTCTTTGTTGTGTTTCTTCAACACGTCTTCCAAATCCCTCGCCGTCTGCTTTCCAAAAAATATTTTACGTTTTCGGTATTGGATGTATTTTTGAAGATACAGGGCAATAGTTTCCGAAATACAGAAATATTTCATTTCAGATGAAACTTCAAAACGCATTTCCTCACATACTCTAAAGAAATGATCAACGGCATTTTTGCTCGTAAAAATAATAGCTGAAAAATCCGAGAAATTGATCTTTTCCTTTCGGACTTCCTTTGCTGGAACCCCCTCTACATGGATAAACCCGCGAAAATCTAGTTTTAAATTGTATTTTTCGGCTAGCGCGAAGTAGGGAGATTTATCATTTTCAGGCCTTGGTAAAGTAACAAGTATGCTCTTTACTTTTTGGGATCTTTCTACATCAATCTGCATAAACTCACTTTTTTAATTATTTAGCGCTCTAACTAAAATCAAAATTGGTGCTAATTCGAGAGTGCAAAGATAGAGAATTAAATAAAAAATAGAAAACTTGAAGTTAGTGAACAGGTGAAATGCAGTCCGTAAAAAGCGGTACGCAAACAATAAAACCACCAAAACGACATAGATTAATAATAAAAATCGAATGTAACTTGATGGCACAAAAACGGCCGCAAGCAGAAAAGGCATTAAACAAAACATGCTATTGAAATACACCAAATAAAGCACCGCTATATACTCTCTAACGATTCTATCCAGCAGGAAGACAAAGGAAATAAATCGAATAATCAGAATCTTGGCGATAAACAGCAGGGCAACCAATAGCGAGTTTTTCAAAAAGTTCTCAAAACTAAGATATTTACTCTCTCCAAAACTGGACAATACGATCACGACAAATAGCCCCAACGATAGACTGAAGAGTGCATACAGAAAGATATACGGCCAAGAAGTCGCTAGATTATCCTCTTTACTCACTTGCAGTAACAGTCGTTCTTTATAATACGCATCCATGATCGTTCGAAGTTCTACAGGAAATGCAACCCGCAAAATTCCAGCAATTAGAAACAGGAATATCACGACAAAAAGCACCCAAATCGGCCGGCTCTGCTTCTGCTTTCCTTGCTTGACCGGCAGCTCTTGTCGATCACTGTAGATTTGATCAACTCCAAAAAATAAATCATGCTTTCCGTTCTTCAAAATGGCAGCAGACTGGATGTACCAGATAGCAAGAGCCGCTTCTGGGTTTGGAATAATTTCACTATTTTTGAGTGCAGCAGGCAAGGAGTCTTGCCGAGTGACCTCCAGCCCTAAATCAACAGGGCGCAAACGATCAACCGATCTGGTCGTATCCTGCGCATTCAGCAAAACAGATGCAAGAGCCACCAGTAACAGCGACAACAGGGGGCGGAATAGATCAATCGTTCTCATGGAAGCTGTAAAGTTAGTAGAAAATCGTCGCATAAAAAATGGAAAATACATCTCAAAAAGAAATCAATCGATGCGGTTGGTGTGGGACTGACCCTTTATATCAAAGATACCACGATACGGAATGGGGCAAACCCGTAAATGATGACCGTATATTATTCGAGTTCTTGATTCTCGAATCGGCTCAAGCAGGCCTGAGCTGGATCACTATTCTCAGAAAGAGACCCCATTATAAAAAGGCTTTTTCAGCATTCGACCCACATCAGGTTGCCCAGTACAATGAAACCGACCTGGCGCGTTTACTGGAAGACAAGGGGATTGTCCGCAACCGATTAAAGATCCAGAGCGCCATCTCAAACGCCCGAACCTTCTTAGAAATTCAGAAAACCTTCGGTAGCTTTCAGCACTATTTATACGCTTTTTTGCCAGACAACAAACCCATCACGAACCATTACGAAAGTCTTGAGGATGTTCCTGCACAGACCCCCTTGTCGAACCGCATCGCCAAGGATCTAAAGAAAAAAGGGATGACGTTTTTTGGTCCGACAACCTGTTATGCATTCATGCAAGCCGTCGGCATGGTCAACGATCATCTGGTCTCTTGCAGTTTTCGGGAGAACAATTAATTAAGACGGTATGTTCTTGTAGATATCTCGCAGGTTACGACATTGGCCGTTATAATCTAATCCATAGCCTACAACAAACTCTCGATCGATTTCGAAGCCGACGTACATTAAACTATCGACGCTATAGCGTAAACAATCTGGTTTCAAAAGCAGCGTTGCCACCGAAGCACTAGCCACCTGCTCTCGCTCCAAGGCTCCCATGATATGCAACAACGAACGCCCGGTATCGACGATGTCTTCCACGATCACAACATGTCGTCCCTCCAGCGACATGCCTGCTCCTAATAATTCACGTACGTTCTCCTGCTGGGTCCCTTGATAGGAAGCCAACTTCACAAAGGAAATCTCACAGGGTATATGGATTTGTTTCATCAGATCTGCCAGGAACATAAAACTCCCGTTCAAGACCCCTAGAAAAACCGGATTTTTATCCGCGTATTTGATATTAATATCAATGCCAATCAAACGCACGCGTTTCTGAATCTGTTCGTGATCGAACAACAGCTCGAACGCTAAATCATCGATGATTATGTTCCTCATCCCTCTTGGTTTTCCTCCACGGTTGCGTCTTTTCCAAATAGTCTTTCGATGAGTGAACGGCGGATCCTTTCTTCTCGATCAATTTCATCCACCATATCCTTAATATTGTCATGCGTCATCGCGCTATCCGAAGCGCCTTTCGGCCGGGCCGGACGAAGGTTGGGTTGCAATACGACTTGATAAAAGCCATACGCTTCCGGCACCTGCTCATCTTGGAGCTGATTTCGCCTACTCATGATATACCCATAGGTATTAAAATGCTTCCGAACCCAAGGCTTTAAATGCCCAGTATAGTCGAACGAAGACAAGCCCGTTTTAGGTCGGGGGATAATACTAGAGAGATACAAGCTCTCCCCAACGCCGATATTGGCGGGCGTTTTACCAAAATAATAGTCAGTCGCTTCTTTAATCCCATAGACGTCGTTCCCCCATTCAATGATATTCATGTAAATTTCCAGAAGGCGATCTTTGCTAACCTGTCCGGAACGTTCCATGAGCCACACCAATAAAATTTCTTCAAACTTGCGCATCATTGTTTTATTGCGGTGCAGATACAAATTCTTGATCAGCTGCATAGAAATCGTGCTTGCTCCTCGTTTAAACTGCTTCTCTTTCAAGTTCGTCGCAATCGACAATTGAAAGGCGTCCAATTGAAACCCCTCATGCTCGTAAAAGAAAGGATCTTCGGTATTTAAGACGGTCTTTTTTAAGACGGGCGCAATTTGCGCTAACGGAGTGAAGTTTGGATTGCTCGCATCTAGCTGGATGTCGCGCATCTTCGTCGTATCCTCGTACGCATGATGTACGTATGCACCATTCAACGCCGCAATATCCGCGTTACCCCACGCTAAAATTTTCAGTTCCTCATCATCCACCTTGGAATCGAAGTTCAGGCTATCGGGGTCATCCAAATTTACTTGAAAATCTAAATCGTATTGAATCTTTCCTTCGACCTTCAGCCCCTCTAGGTTTTCAAATAAACCTTTAGGAATGGCATCAAAAAAACTTTGTGCATCAAATCGGCCCGTATGCACGGAAAGGCTCAATTCTTTGACCGGTCGTCGTTGAAATTTAAGCTCCGGTTGAAAGGAAAAATCCTGCACCTGAACCTTCGTTTCTGGCAGCAGCTCGATCGTATTATCGGATACAATAAAGCCGCCACGGGCCGATCCCTCGGGCAGCTCGATTACTTCCTCGGAAAGTCGGTGGTGGAACACCCGTAAATTCTTCGCGCTCCAACCTCCTTTGACCTCTAAGCTTTCATTTCCTCGTCGCAGCACATCGTCCAAATGAAAGTAAAGCTCATCAAAATTGACGCTCAACCCATAACGTTTACCCAAAAAGGGGACTTGAGCTCCATCGCTTTCCGAAGATATACGCACATTCACGGTTTGACGTCCCGGGTGTATATTCCCCTTAAAATTCCATTTGGCCTGCTCATCATTGAGGAACACATCGATATCGTAATCCCCGTTATCAATCTGTCCCTCCGGAATGATAATTTGCTGTCTCGAAGCACTATCTTGAAACGACAAACTCACTCGCTGGAGTTCCAAGTCGTCAGGCACGACTTGAAATACCCGCTGAAAAACACGATCGATCGTCTCTACCAAGGTTCCAGAATCCGCTTTCTGCTCCACAGTATCAACTGCTTCTTTTCTACCAAAGAGAAAATCGTAGTTCGCTGTACTGTCCTTTTTTACCAGGGTAATGTTGGCATCGCTAAGACTTAAACGGCCCATGCGGATACTCCCGGTCAACAGCGGGAACAGTTTAACGGAAACCCGAAGTTCTCCGATAGACGCTAAATCTTCGGCTGAATCAGGGAAGACGCGTACTTTCTGAAATTCCACGGTCTTTAATCCCGCGAAATCATAAGATTCCACTTGAAAATTAAGCGCATAGTCGTCTTTCAGTTTCTGTTGTACAGCGGCCACCGCTTTATCCAACATATCGCCCCGGACGGCTAGCGCCGAAATCAGACCGATGAGTACAAGCCCCGCAATGGCCGAAATGGTAACGATAAACCATCTTTGCTTAACAAAGCTCAAATCAGGTATTTGTATTTTAATATTCTTTAAGTCCAACATAGGAATAAGAGCAACTTCCAATGTAAAAGTATGCAAAATCCGATTAAAAACATGCTGATGACACGATATTGCCTGGCATTCTGTAGTTTTGTATTAGGAATTATTAATCATGGTGACAGAAGAACAAATATTACATGCGCTCAGTCATGTGGAAGAACCCGATCTGAAAAAAGATTTGGTGACGCTCAAAATGATCGAGAACATCGAGATACTCCCCAATAAAATTAAATTCGATGTTATTCTGACCACGCCCGCGTGTCCTCTTAAAGGGCATATTGAGCATGCGTGTCGGAATGCCATCGGTCTTTTCGTGTCCAAAGAGATCCAGGTGGATATCAATATGACTGCTCGCGTTCGTGCTACAGAAAATGCACAACTTAAAAACATCAAAAACATTATCTTGGTGTCCTCCGGAAAAGGAGGGGTAGGGAAATCCACAGTCGCTTCCAATCTGGCATTGGCATTAGCGGCTAGTGGTGCAAAGACCGGCTTGTTAGACGCCGATATCTACGGCCCATCAATCCCCCTTATGTTCGGTGTAGAAGATGCGAAACCACAGTCTGTTCGAGACGCTGAAGGCAACAACAAAATCGTTCCAATCGAACGCTTTGGCCTAAAACTCCTTTCTATTGGTTTCTTTACCGATCCTCGACAGCCGATACCTTGGCGAGGCCCTATGGCCACATCCGCCATTAAACAGTTATTTGGAGACGCCGATTGGGGTGAACTTGATTATTTAGTCGTTGACATGCCCCCTGGAACTGGAGATATTCATATCACGGTCGCCCAGAGCTATCCAATCGCGGGAGCAATCATTGTGACCACACCCCAACAAGTAGCCCTTTCGGATGCGGTTAAAGGAATGGCGATGTTCCGCATGGAAGGTGTAAACGTGCCGATTATTGGCGTGGTAGAAAATATGTCCTACTTCACCCCTGCCGAACTTCCAGACAACCGGTATTACATTTTTGGAAAAGACGGAGGTAAGCGCTTAGCCGAGGACAATAATATTCCGTTCTTAGGAGAAATACCGCTCGTCAAATCTGTAGCCGACGCTGGCGATAACGGGTTTCCAATTGCTCTAGACACCGACGAGCCGGTATCCAAAGCATTCTCTGAGTTGGCCGGTCGCGTTGCCCAGGAACTGAGTATTTCAGCAGCATTAAGCACGAAATAAGAAAACAAAACGGACTGCTATAACAAGGGAGGCTTAAAAAAGGCCTCCCTTGCTTGTTTTATCTAACGGTTGTGATCTCTTTTCCCACTATTCATTGTCCTTCCTCACGGGATTGCCTACAACCGGGAGGTTGACCCAATCGGTACAGATCAAAAGAGATTGTCACCACTCGTTAATTCATTTAGACGACTAGCTTTCATCATAATAGTCATTCACGCTCACTAACGGTACTAGAGCGTTCCCCCTGAAGAACCCCCAATGCCTAAACTGCCTTTTGTTGTGTTCCAAAAATTAATACTTATCTTTATAATGATACTTTCAGGCCAACCAATTTAAAATTATCACGCTAACCGAACAGCTATTCTATTTTCGATCCTTCTAACTAATTATTTTTTTAACCAATTACATTTTTACTGTTATGAAAAGTCTAAAAAAATTCCGATTGCTTTCTATTGGCATCATTTTAACATTGATTTATTCTGCATGTCAAAAAGATGAAATATCATCAAACCAGACCCCGGAAATTTCCACAGAACTACAAAAGATTCTTGATCTCGGATTTACTCAAGATAAAACTGAAGATTATGGCGATTACTTCCTCGTTGAGGGCTGTTATATTTTCTTTAAGAAAGATTTACAAGATGTAGAATCAAAAATTAAAAAAACCGGAGGTAAAAAATCACAACTCTTTAGGGATTTTGGGACCAAAGTAAGTTTGGCAAATTCAAGTATTAAAATTTTTGTAAATAATACCATTCCAACTACAGGTGTTGACAATTGGAGACCTGCACTAGATGCCGCAGTTTCTGAGTATAATTCACTTCAAAGCTTATACTTAGATCTTGAAGTTGTCGCATCATCAAGTTTGGCAGACATTGTTATCCAAAGTGATGATATTCTTCCTACTGGATTAGCGGACGGCACATATGCTGCAGCTGAATATCCCCTAGGTACGGGTAAACCAGGAAAAAATTTATACATCAATCTTGATCAAGGAGGTAATCAAACTATTAATGAAGCAGCAAAAACTCATATTCTTGTTCATGAGTTGGGTCATAACTTAGGGCTAGCCCATACTGACGAAGCTGCCACTAATCCTTTACAACAAATTCCAGGGACTCCCACACCTTCAACAGGGGATCCACTATCGGTAATGAATTCAAGATATAACCCAATTTTAGGTTGGTTAGGTTTTTCAAACTTTGATATAGTAGCATTACAATATGTTTATGGGGAAAAAATAAATGTTGTTATACGTGGGACTAGGAAAGCGGGAAATGCTGGATTCCACACCTGGACTACTCACGTTACTGATGGAACTGCACCCTATACTTACAAATGGTATCATAAGTATGGACCACAAAATTACTGGGGAGGTCCAATCTCCACAGAAGATTATTGGACTGCCATGATGCCGATGGATTACAATTTAGAATTAAAAGTCGTAGCCACAGATGCAAACGGTATAACTGATAGTACAAATATCTTTGTGCTCAATATGGATATAATTAATTAGCGACATACAGAGGGAGTGTAAACCAAACTGTCAAGGGAAGGGGTAATTCTCAGCCTCTCGAGGCTGAGAATTACCCTTATGGCTACTGCAAATCTAACACCATTCTCCCTGTGGGAACCAAATGGCCAGTTTTTATGCGGTTGTTCCCCAATTGGCCAGTGGCATCGTCCATTTCTTCTTAATGTTTTTTTATGTGCTAGATAGATCAGTTTCAATAACGCCATATCTGAAGTGAAGGCACCTTTAGTTTTAGTGACCTTGCGGACTTGGCGATGGAACCCCTCGATCGTATTGGTGGTGTAGATCAGCTTTCGGATGGACTTATCGTATCGGAAATAGGTGGCCAAACGATCCCAGTTACGCCGCCAGGAGTCGATAACCACCGAGTATTTTTCACCCCATTTATCTTGGAGTTCGTCCATCCGGAGTCCGGCAAGCCTCTACACCGCGGTTCTGTAAATCGGTCAGTACGCTCAGCCAAAAGTTAGCACCCTCACGCTCCGAAACATATATCCCTATCCCTAATAAATGCTTGTGTCCGTTTCGATCGATGCCTAGAATATTGTATACAGCCCGCGAAACAAAACGATGGTCTTCTTTTACCTTGTAGTGCATGGCATCCATCCAAACAATCGTATAAAGAGAATCTAGGCTTCGTGATTGCCATTCCTTGACCTGAGGAATAATCTTATCGGTAATGGAAGAAAGTGTACTGTGGCTGATCTCCGTATCGTACATTTCCTTGATGTGGCTGGAAATATCCCGAAGGCTCATCCCTAGACCGTACATCCCTAATATCTTCTTCTC
>JBQDCW010000023.1:0-57196 GCA_052092145.1 Sphingobacterium sp.
CTTTCGACAAAATTTAGCACCTTAACCGCGCACACAGGGTTAATTTTTAGAGGGTAATTTGTCTTTTTACACTTTCTTCCAGTGAAATAATAGTCTCGGTACGCTGAATACCTACGAGTCCCTGAATATCTTCGTTTAATACCTTACGAAGGTGTGCGGTATCGCGACAGACAATCTTTGCAAACATACTGTATTGTCCGGTGCAATAATGTAACTCCACGACTTCTTTGACTTGGCGAAGCTGTTCGACAGCATCCGCATACTGAGATCCTTTCTCTAAATAGATGCCGAGGAACGCGGTGATGTCAAAACCGACCTTTTGTGGGTTAATGATGAGGTTTGATCCTCGTATTATTCCCAATTCTTCCATTTTTTTCATACGAACATGGATGGTTCCGCCAGAAACTATTAGTTTTTTGGCAATTTCGGTGTATGGGATTGATGCATCTTCCATTAATATGGATAGAATTTGAACATCTAGCTTGTCTAAATCGTAATTTGAATAGTTTTTTTCCATGAAAATGGTGTTTATGGGTTATTTTATTGTATTTATTTCTGTTTTATGTAAAAATAAACAGAAATTCTTGTGTTTATTGCAGAATAAAACTTAAATTTGTCTAGTGATGTTGATAAGACGTCTAAAAGTTAAATGATTGCATGTTACTTCTCTCAAAATAACATAGGTTTATAATTGGTTAGCGTAGAAGTTCCTCGCCCGGGGAACTTCTTCCTTTTTGTAAATTTTTCCAAGGCAATATATGTTTTTATTTTTTCAAAAATAACAACATTTTCGGTTATTTAAATACTTGATTGATAAAATTATATCATTTTTTTTATGATATTCACATTGAAACCCGGCTGAATAAATTTTTGTACTTTAGTCTAAACTTGATTTCGTAAAATGAAAGACGATGATGTAAAAATTTCCAGGAAGAAGCCGGTCTTTCCGGTCGGCTTGGGATTGGAAAAATATCTTAAAGCGTATCAACGGGAGAGTAAATTGCCGATTTCGTATTTCGACCTCTTAGACTTCCACGAGACGATTCCATCGTTGGATAAGAACGGTGAGGACACGCTTTGGGAGGTCCCGCTTTATCCGCCCCATTTGCAAGATCAAATTTATGACCATTTGAAAATTGTGTATGCCAAGCTGAAAGCCTCGGGGAATACCCGTATAGTCGAGCATAAGACGATTGACAAAATCGAGTTTTGTTCCTTTGGTAATAGCCATCCATTCCGTGTTAAGATTATTAACCGATTGAATGATGTTTATGATTATTTCTACATTAAACGGGCAGATGCATCTAGAATTTACGGCTTGGAACTGGAGGAAATTATGTCCCCAAACCAAGTCAATTATTTAGTTGACCGAGATACCCTGGTCGAAGAACATATCGTGGGCATTCCAGGCGATGTCTTTGCCCAGCTCCACATGGATACGCCAGAGTACAACCAGACCCGGATTGCCAAGGAATTTGTGAAATTTAACGAGCGGTGTGTGATTTCCGTGTTAGGCGATATGCGAGCGTATAATTTCGTGATGCAGATTACCCCGGATTTTGATGATTTTCAGTTTAGGATTAGGGCCATTGATTTCGATCAGCAGTTTTACGAGGGCAATATTAAAGTGTACTTGCCGCAATTCTTTAAAGAGAATTTGCGTTACGTGAAACTGTCGATGGATCTTCTCAGCGAGCGTACGGTATCGCAATATCAACAAGAGGAGCGTTCTTCTATTGTTCACCGTGTGCGGAGCGAGCGTCATCGTATCAGAGACCTTCGCGACGCCTCTAGCATGCAACAGCTATCCACTCAGGAAAACATTGAGCAACTACGGGAAGGTTATGCGAATTTCTACAACAATAAGCATTACTACCGTTGCCAGTCCATGACCGATATTATCGAGCTCAATGTGAAGAATGTGATCCGTCAGGTACAGTTTTAACGAACCCGCTTTGTATTGTCTTTTACAAACGCCTCCCAGCCGGAGTAGCCTTTGCCTTGCTGCGTCTGGTTTTGCTGAAACGAATGGCATACTGCGACTGCTAGTCCATCTGTCGCGTCTAGAAACTCTGGGGTTTCTCGAAACTTCAATAAAGTTTGCAACATGGCCGAGACCTGTTCCTTACTGGCATTACCGTTACCGGTAACGGATTGTTTGATCTTTCGGGGAGCGTATTCGGAGATGGGCAGGTCGGCATGTAATGCTGCAGCCATAGCGACTCCCTGTGCACGGCCTAGTTTCAACATAACTTGCACATTTTTGCCGTAAAATGGCGCTTCTAATGCAACACAATCCGGCTTATATTCGTGAATTAGCGCGGTGACCTTTTTGAATATTCGCTGCAATTTCAACGCATGATCGTCCAGGTGTCCCAGTTTAATGACACCCAGCGAGAGTAGGGAGATTTCTCGATTGACTTCTTTGAGCACGCCATATCCCATCAACACTGTTCCAGGGTCGATGCCCAAAATAACCCGCTCTTTTGCCTTCTGTTTTTGCATAGTACAAGTATACGCTTTTCTAAAGATTACCGATGAAACGGTTTATTAATTAAAAAATTGTTAAAATTGTGCAATCTTAATGAAATTGACGAAAACACAGCGTAAATATCTCAATCTCCTCATCAAAATTGTCATTGTAGCATTGGCGATGTGGTTTGTTGTTTCAAAAGTGAACAATCAAGAAAGCCTTCGCGAATTCGAAAAGCTCATGCGCGATCTGGATCATGTCACAACGGGAATGGTGATTGGTGTCGTTTTTTTGATGATGTTCTTGAACTGGTTGTTGGAGGTGGTCAAATGGCGATATTTGAGCCGTCGTATTGAAATGATGAGCTTTTGGCGGGCAATTAAATCCGTTTTTTGCGGATTAACTTGGGCAATTTTCACACCCAATAGAATTGGTGAATATGGCGGGCGGGTCCTGGTGCTCAAGCCAGAGAATAGAGCTTCGGGCGCGGTCGCCATGGGCGTCGGGCTGTTCGCTCAGTTGGTTCTTACCAGTGTCTTCGGAGCCCTTAGTATTGCTTGGTTTGTCACGACCTTTATTGATACACCTGCTTCTGTGAATTTTGGGATATGGCTAATCGCGGTGATTTACGCCATTGCTTTTTTGGTCCTTTATTTTAATGTAGCCTGGGTAGATTACTTGGTTGGGAAGGTTAAATTTCTCCGACGTGTGAAGCCTTATTTTGCGATATTGGAAGACTTTACGACTGCCGAACTGAGGCATGTTCTTTTTCTGTCGACCTGTCGATTCGTAATTTTTACCTCACAGTATATTATATTGATGTTGATTATTTTGCCAGAGTTGCCCTTCGTCTCCATGGTGTTGATGATCTTTATTATGTTTTTTGTTCAGTCCGCGGTGCCATCTTTGGATATATTCGATTTTAGCGTCCGAAGTTTTGTTGCGAGTAACCTATATGCGTACATTACAACCCAAGAAATCGCGGTGATGGCGATTGTTTCATGTGTCTGGTTTGTTAATCTCATCTTCCCGGCTATTATCGGGGCTTTTTTTGTATTAAACGTCAATTATATTGGGGATCATAAATCTTAGCTTTTTTCTCTTCGCCATGACCATCGTCTACGTGGTCTTGGTGCTATATCTGCGCAACGGGTGGGGTCGGATTGCCGCATTTAAGGCTGACCGAACCCAACCGTCGACTAAGGTCGCGGTGATCATCGCAGCTAGGAACGAGCAATCGAATATCGGACGTACTTTGGACGCTATTGTTGCCCAAGATTACCCGAAGGAGCTTTTAGAAATTATCGTCGTCGATGATCATTCGACAGACCAGACTGGACCGATTGTTCAACGTTACGCCAATCAAGGGGTGCAATTGATCACGTTAAACCAAGGAGACAAGCTGAACTCCTATAAGAAGTTTGCAATAGATCAAGCGATTCATGCTTCTACCGCTGAAGTTATTTTGACGACCGACGCGGACTGCCGTATGGGAGCCCGTTGGATCCGTACGATCATTCGATACATGGAGCAAAGTGATTATTGGATGATTTCCTCACCGGTTTGTTATGACCAAGAGAAATCATATTTCGAACGCTTGCAAACATTGGAATTTCTTTATTTAATTGGCTTGGGCGCCGCGGGGATTGGCAACGGAAATCCAACGACGTGCAATGGCGCAAACTTGGCCTACCGAAAATCTCTTTTCTTCGAGATGGACGGCTTCAAAGGGATTGATGATTTGGCCTCTGGGGATGACGAATTGCTGTTGCATAAGGTAGCAGAGGTCTATCCCTCGAGGATTGGATTTTGCAAGGCGCGGGAAGCCGTTGTGTATACGGACGCCAAAGAAAACCTTCGTTCATTTATGAGTCAGCGTAAGCGGTGGGCATCCAAGAGTACCAAATACAAAGATAAAAAAGTCGTCGTCTTAGGGGTTTGCGTTTGGTTGTTTAACTTATCATTCGTATTGGGCGTAATGTCCTTGTTCTGGGGCGGTGTTTCCTCGGCGTTATTGGTACTGATCTCTTTGTTGTTAAAAGCGACCGTTGAACTTATATTTCTGCTGCCGATTGTTTCATTTATGAGCCGCAGAGCGCTTTTGTGGAATTTACCGGTTTTGTCACTAATTCACCCATTATATTTGGCCTATATCGGTTTGTCAGGCAATGTCGGTAAATATAAATGGAAAGGGCGAGAGGTGAGGTAGGCTCACGGCAACGCATTGCTTGCCGATGCGGACTGCTCTTCGATGACTTCGGCTTTGACGGCTTGCTCCGCCATTAACACGATATCTTCTATCGAGGATCCGGTCGTGTCAAGTGGCGTTAAAACTTTCCATCGCATCGATGTAAACGGCCGAAGTGGGTACACGCCCCATTGGACCATTTTGTACGATCCGTTGATAGCAATGGGGACGACCAAAGCTTCCGGGTTTTTCTTCAGCAGCGTGGCTAACCCTCCGATCGAAAATGATTTCATTCTACCGGTTTTTGTTCGCGTGCCTTCGGGGAAGATGAATGCGGACCATTTGTGAGTCTTCATGTTATTGGCCAGTTTCAAGATCTCTGCAATAGATTGTTTTGGATCTTTCCGATCGATATTCGCTGCCCCCCCGTATTTCAGGTTGAAGGATATGCTAGGGATGTTCGCGGTGGTCAATTCCAGTTTCGAGATAAACTTACCGTGAAACCTCCTTAGGAAAAAGATTAATGGCGGGATGTCGTAGGTGCTTTGATGGTTGGCAACAAAAATGATCGGTCGTCCCGTTGGAAGGTGGGGGTTGTCGATGAATTGCGTCCTATTAAATAACGTGTAGTTGCAGGCAACAAGCAGTCCATTTAGGATGTCCACGCTTTTCTTATGTGCTCCATAGCCGCCCAGTTTGAGACAGATCCATTGAATGGGGTGAAATATCAATAGGCTCAGCGCAAAACAGAGATAAAAAACAGGGGTGAGGATATAGCCAAGTACTTTTCTCATGTTGGAGTTGGAATTGTGCAAATATACTAATTTGCGAGCTGAGGTTGATAGAACGACTCTTTTTGTATTTATATTCATTTTTAAGTGAATAATATTGATTTATTCCTTAACTTTACTTAAAAGTAAAGAGATATTATGAAGTTTCCAACGCAATGTCCCGCCTGTGATACAGAGATGACCGTGGTTAAATTGAGCTGTCTCCATTGCCAGACGGACGTGTTGGGTAAATTTGATTTACCGACTATTGTGCGTTTAGATCAGCAGGACCAAGAGTTCATTTTAGAATTTCTGTTGAACTCGGGAAGCCTCAAGGAAATGGCCGTTAAAATGGGGAAAAGCTATCCGACTGTTCGCAACCGGCTGGATGAATTAATTGGAAAAGTAAGAAACATGCAACAAAACCAATCCGACGTCTGATGGTGGGGTTGGTGAAAATTAATATCAATTATTTATTCTAAAAACAGGACCTGAGTGATCAAGAAAAGATGGATTGAGAAGGTGTTTAATCCTTTCGAAAACAATACGAGTCAAGCCTTACTAATCGTTGGCTTAGGCGGATTCTTGCTGTTGAGCTTTCTGGGCTATCGGTGGCACTTCATCTCGGACGGAATTATCCAGATGCACCAATCACCTGCGCTTTCTTTTTGGAAAGTGTTTGTGAATAATGCAATCAACACGTGCTCACTCAGTGTGTTGATGTATGTAACAGCGCGATTATTTTATCGTAAAACACGTTTCATTGATGCCTTGACAACGGTATTGATTGCCCAGTTAAATCTCTGTGTGATCGCGCTTTTATTGTTTAATCCGATCCAACAAGCGGCGATAAATGAGCTGGTTTCTGTTATTTTGGAAGGTGGGGCAGGGACAGCACATCCGCTCAGCGATCAATTCCTTTGGATCATCGTCTTTTCTGTCCTATCAATGGTCTTTATCGTCTACTTTTTCTATATGCTGATTGAAGGAATGAAAATTGCCATGAATAGTAAAAAAGTATACCACGGTGTCTTAATTTTTGTGTTGACCATCGGGCTAGATATCACTTTACATCTGTTAAACCCGTATTTAGTATGAGCAAGAAACATTTTGTTATCGCCGTTAGTGCAATTTTAATGTATTGCACGACGGTCGGCCAGTCTTTTGAAGGCAATTGGAAAGGAATTCTGGATATTCAGGCGACTGAACTCCCCTTACTATTCGAATTTCGCTATGCTGGTGATTGGAAAGGGTCAATGCAGAGCCCGAAACAGGCTGCTAACCGATTTCCGCTTTCAGACATTCAAACAGAAGGTGATTCTCTTTTTGTAGGCCTTAAGTCCATGGGTATCCACTACGCGGGCAAGATGTCTCAGGACCGCAAGGCCATCCATGGCCTCTTTACGCAGGGCGCCATGCAGACACCTTTGGTACTCACGAGGATGGACAAAGATTCTTCTGAATCCACAGCGTCCAATCGAACACAGCGGGTCACGCCTCCCTACGATTATGACACACTCGATGTTACTTTTACAAGCGGGGTTGATCAAACCGTATTGGCCGGAACAATAACACGTCCTAGGCATGCGGGAAGGTTTGCCGCGGTTGTGCTGGTGACGGGCAGTGGGCCTCAAGATCGGAACGAAACCATCATGGGGCACGAGCCCTTTAAAGTGCTGGCTGATTATTTAACAAAAAACGATATTATCGTTCTCCGATACGACGATCGCGGAATTGGAGAATCTAAGGGAGATTTTGCTAAGGCAACAACAGGAGATTTTGGACAAGATGCGTTAGCAGCACTGAATTTCTTGAAACAACAGGCCAAGGTCGATCCGATGCGTGTGGGGCTGTTGGGGCATAGTGAAGGTGGACTCATTGCGACTATTTTGGCTGGTCAGAGGGCCAGTGGCCTGCACTTTATTGCGTCATTAGCGGGTCCCATGATTCCTATGGATTCTTTGCTCTTGCTGCAGAACGAGGCGATTATGAACGTGCAGGGGATGGTGATGTCGGATTCAGATCGGCAGATGATTAAACGAAATTATGAACTGGCTGCGAGTGATCTATCGGCTAGAGCGGCTTTTGATAAAATTTTAGAGAATATGAAATCGGTTTCGGGAAGTCAAGATCTAGAAGGAGCAGATCAAATTGGTGCGATGGTGACCCCTTGGTTCCGGCATCTCATTCGCATTGACCCCCGTCCTTTTATCCAAAAGATTCAGATCCCGGTCTACGCAGCGTTTGGAGGGAAAGATGTACAGGTCCCCGCTCAACCTAATATAGAAGCACTGAAGAAGCACCTAAAAATGGAAGAGAACAACCGGATTAAAATCTACCCAGAGATGAATCACTTGTTTCAGAAAGCACAAAGTGGTAGCGTTGCGGAGTATGCCATCATAGAGCAGACCATGGATCCAGAGGTTCTGGCTGACCTCGCCCAGTGGATCAAATCCTTATGACCGCTCTGGGTGAGGGACTGGTCTTTCTCATGGACTAAGGGGTGGTGCCGGCCACCGGTAACACTTTTCCATTGTAATATTTTTGACCATTTTGAGCGAACTCTGCAACGTATCGTCCCATCTCAAAAGCTTGCGTTCCCGCTTGCATGTCAGGAAATGCGGTTTCAAACATTTCGGTTTGGGCGGAGCCTAAAGCGAGGCAATTTACTTTGATCCCTTTTTCTTTGAATTCTTCGGCCAAGCATTCAGTCAGGGTCGCTAATGCCCCTTTACTAGAGGAATAGGCGGCCAGGCCGGGAAATTTGGAAGAACCCTGGAAGCCGCCCATGCTGCTGATGTTGACAATATGTCCACCGTCGTTCATCAGCGGGGCAATATGCCGTATCATCTGTACGTGTCCTAAGAAATTTGCCTGAAACATATGGGCAAAATCCTCCATACTCGTTTCTAAAAATGGTTTGTTTACCAATGCTCCTGCGTTATTGATCAGGATATCGATCTTGTCGAATTTCGATTGGATAAACGGGATTAATGAACCTGAGTAATCGTCAAAAACGATGTCAAATTGAGCGGGATAAAGCGCTCCTCCATCGTGATTTAAAGAGGTGGCTATTTCATGTAGTTTTCGTAATTTTTCCGCCGAACGAGCTAACGCAATTACGCGATGCTCCTTGTTAGCGGTCAGGTCTAGTACTGTTTCGAATCCGATGCCACTACTTGCGCCTGTAATGATGATGTTTGCCATTGTTAGTCGTTTTGAATTTCTCCTTCTACTTCTTTAGCCGAGGGAAGTTTATCGGTGCCCAAACGCTGAGGACGGAACAAATAATAGATTCCGCTGGAAGCCACTAGAAGAGATATGATATAAAATGTTAAAGTAATCGACAGGGCTAAATGTTGCTCCAATTGTAAATACTGGGCCAAACTGATCATTGCCATATCTCGGATACCCGCTCCGCCACCTATGGACGGGATAATTGCCACCAGCGAGGTCGCCATAAAGATGAGGAGGTATGGGGAAAATTTACCATCAAACCCCAAAGCATACAGGATCAAAATTGCCGATAATGTTTGAAAGCCCTGCACGCATAATGCCTTCAGGTGGGTGGTGATGAATTTTTTAAGAAATTGCTTAAAAAAAAGCTGGAGGATGTAAAGGTAGGTGATCGTGCCGATGACCATGACAGCCAAGGTAACTAAATTGGGGATCGCCAGTCGGGGCATAAAAACAATGAGTGCACCGATGATGATACCCAGCGCCCAAAGACCGCTTAATCGATCAAAAAATATCGCGCCTATAACCTTACGCCGAGAAACCAGAAATCTTTTTTTGAGAAAAAATATTTTATAGCCATCTCCCCCGATCCCTCCAGGCAAGAAGAAATTATAGAGCAAACCGAGTTGATAAAGACGGAGGTTGTACCGTTCGGTTAACTGGAGTCCTATTCCTTTAAAAAAGGAGTTCAGCCGCGAGGAGGCGACCAATTGTGAACAGATATAGGATATTAAGGCAAGTAAAAGAAAAAATGGATCACTTTTAAATAGCGTCTGCTTGAACTCTGCCAGATCGATTTTTGTGGACACCCAGTACAGGGCACCTAAAGTGACAAGAACCTTAATAATAGTTTTCGCGATATCCCAAGGGCGTGCGTTATTCATTCAATCTCCTGTTTTTAGAGTGCGGGATAAATCCGCGAATAGAGCATGAGCAGATAGATCAAAAGAAAACCGCCAGCAAGTACAAAAAGCCAATTGTAATCAATTCGCTGGTATTTTTCTTTCATGACCAGGAACATCAAGACGACAAAAGCTAGAAAAAGTGAAATGGGAGCAAAAATAGCCCACTTATGTGGAAAATATACCGAGATATTATCAAGTAATTTAGCATCTTTGCTTAAGGCAAAGGCGGCACCAACGATCATAATGATCAGTACGATCCTTTGAATAGCCTTGGCGACGATTTTGCTAATGGTATGATTTTTGGGTAACTTGTTCATTAAGCACTAAAAATTTAGAGTCACTAATATACATTTATTCTACTATTTTAAAATTTGTAATATGCATAAAGGTATTATTTCATGTTTGTCTTTTTTGACCGTCCTGTTGATTCTAGGAAGCTGCGGTGCACCTAGAAAAGCCGGCATGGGGGGGGATTCGAATGCAGGAGTAGCTAACCAGGGACCAACGGCGTCTCAATGGCGAGCCGGGGTAAAAGGCAAGTGGGTATTAAACTCGGTAACTCGAGAGAATATTCCCGACAGCTATACGGTAAAAAATATGTTCGATGAGGCTCCCGTAGACTGTTTTATCGGATCAATATGGGATTTACCTGGCGGGAATCACCGTGGCAGCATTACGTTCAATGCCGAAGGGCAGCTTTGTGCTAGTGGAACGGTCCGTGCGGTTGTATGGTCCATCTACAATCCGGGAAAAAACATGGGACAACCGGCCTTCCAATTTAAGAAAATCTATGCGGGTGACCGACCGGCCAACGTGACTAGCGGTTACCGTTTGGAGCTGTCTTATGCGGATGAATCATCACTTGAAATGCGGCTTCCAGTGGCATTGGATGAGGGAGAAGGGAATTTAGTTCTTAAGTTTTCTCGCACAGGCGAATAACTTTCCAAAAGATGACATCAAGCCGCAGGAACAGATTCTGCGGCTTTGTGTTTTTAATATCCGATTTGCCGTAAATACCTATCTTTGTTTAGACATCTACTAAAGGAATGAGTAACCAACGCACTAAAATTGCCTTGATCACGGGAATTACCGGCCAGGACGGTGCCTATTTGGCTGAGTTTTTATTGAAGAAGGGCTATATCGTCCATGGATTAAAACGACGGAGTTCCCTTTTCAATACCGATCGAATAGATCACCTGTACCAGGACCCCCACGAACTGGGAAGAAATTTTGTATTGCATCATGGGGATTTGACCGATTCCACAAATTTGATCCGAATTATTCAAGAGACTCAGCCTGACGAGATTTATAATTTAGCGGCCCAGTCGCATGTTAAAGTCAGCTTTGATACCCCTGAATATACCGCGAATGCGGATGGAATCGGAATGTTACGGATTTTAGAGGCGATCCGCTTATTAGGCTTTACAGAGCGTACGCGTGTTTATCAGGCATCGACCTCTGAACTTTACGGTCTGGTTCAGGAAGTGCCCCAAAGCGAGACCACCCCTTTTTATCCCAGGAGTCCCTATGCGGTAGCGAAACTTTATGCCTATTGGATCACCGTGAACTATAGGGAAGCCTATGGGATGTATGCCTGTAATGGTATTTTGTTTAATCATGAGAGCCCGGTTCGGGGTGAAACATTCGTTACTCGGAAGATTACTCGAGCGGCCGCTAAAATAGTTCTTGGCCTTCAGGATCGACTATATTTGGGTAACTTATCTGCTCAAAGGGATTGGGGTCATGCTAAAGACTATGTCGAGGCCATGTGGTTGATCTTACAGCAGGAGCAAGCTGAAGACTATGTGATAGCAACCGGGGTGACGACGACCGTTCGAGATTTCGTTCGAATGGCGTTTGCAGAGCTCGGGATCGAAGTCGAATTTTCTGGAAAAGATGAGGCGGAAAAAGGGGTGGTGATTGATATTAATGTGGAGCAACTTCAAGCATTGGGCTTGGAAGACGAGCAGGTTAAATTGGGGCAGACGGTTGTGAAAGTAGATCCTCGTTATTACCGACCAACTGAGGTTGATTTGCTGATTGGTGATCCTGCCAAAGCCAACAAAAAATTGGGTTGGACACCCCAGTATAATTTAGATATGCTCGTTAATGAAATGGTACTTTCCGATCTCAAAGCGATGCAACGCGAGGAATATTTGCGCAAGGGCGGATACGATATACTTAATTATTTCGAGTAGATAGATGTTGGAACAATTTTTGTATCCCTACTCAAGTAAATAATTATTGTATGAGTAATGCGATTAAAGTGAGGGTTTCAAAGAGTTGGTGGAAAAATGAATTCAGAAATTAATACGACACAAGAACAAGAGATACAGAGCGAACCGGTAAAAAAACGAAATAATTCAAAAATTTATTTTTTTGTTATTGCGATCTCGGCGCTATTGGCGACCAACGTTTATTTCTACGTAAAATATAAATCTTCCGGAGAGAAACTCTATACGATCACCTTGCAAAAGGAAAATCTTCAAATTGAGATTGATCGAATAGAAGCGGAATTGGACAACATTAGACTCGGCACAGTAAATACGACGACCTCTCTAGTGGCAGCGGAACAGTCCGCCCGCCAACGAATCGATGACTTAAGAACAGGTTTGGAGGGAAATCAGATCGATGATCAACAGATCGAGGCGGCTAAATTGGATGTTGCTAACCTGAAAGATCAAGTATTTATGATTAAAGACGAGGTGAGTTCGTTGCGCATTCGAAATCAGCTGCTTGCCGAAACCAATGCAGAGCTGTCTCAAAAAGTGAGAGACAATCAGGCCAAAACGGCTGCACTTGCCAATGAACGTCAGGAATTAAATGAAAAAATTGCTCAGGTTTCCTCTGTTAAAGCCTCCAATATTCACATCGTAGGTATAGAAGAAAAGAGAGATGGCAGTTTGGAAAACGAGACACGGGCAAAGCGCATTGATCAACTTCAGATCAATTTTACGATTGCTGATAATCCAGTTGCGGAAATCGGATCGAAAGATATTTTTGTCAGAGTCATTAACCCAAAGGGAAACCTGATTGCAGATTCCGAGGATCTGTTTTATGTGCATGGCGAAAAACTTCAATATACTTTTAAACAGGAGATTCAATTTACAAACAACGGTCAGGAGTATCAAACGGCGTGGTCCGATGCCGGACATAGATTTCAAAAAGGCGCCTATACGGTTTTGCTTTATGCCGATAATTCCATCATGGGCCGCTCGTCGATTGTTTTAAAGTAAAATCGGCGGTCTACTTGAAGATAATTGGAAGGGAATTTGCAAACGCAAGTCCCTTTTTTCGTTCGACTGCGCTGTCGAAAACAACCCTTGAAAATGATTTTTTCGGCCTGTTGGTAGACAGTCTGCTGAACCCAATTCCCTTTTCGTTAAAACTTTCTGGAGTCCTATTTAAAGCGCAGCGTGCCTATACAGTAGGTACGTGCGCAATGGAGCAGCAAAGGAACGGCTGACCTTATTCCTTCTTAATAAATGAAGCCGCGCCACAAACAGTTAGGCGCGGTGGTCGTTATCTCTCTCGTAAATCGGCAACACAATCGTGAAGGTCGTGCCTATACCTTCAAAGGTGACAAAGGAGATGTCTCCGTTCATCGATTCAATGGTTTTTTTGACAAAAGCTAATCCCAACCCTGTCCCTGAGCTTTTGGTCGTGAAATTCGGCTGAAATATCTTCGGGATAACCTCGGCTGGAATTCCCATACCGTTGTCTTTCACGATGATTTTAATGTGCTGTTCATCTTGGTGCTCGATGATAATACTGACCAAATGTTTTTTTCTGCCTAAAGAGGCCTCAATAGAGTTTTTAATCAGGTTATTAAATGTTCTTAATAACTGGTCTTTATCACCCAGGACAAACACCTTTTCATAGTCCGTATTATTGACCACCCGGATATAGGTGTTGTGATTGTTGTGGAATACGTTCGCGGACTTATTGATCTTTTCGATCATGTTTATCTTCACCACGTTGGTGTCTGGAAGTTTCGCGAAGTTTGAAAATTCGGTTGCAATCTTTGACAAACTGTTGATCTGTTCGATGAACGAGTTGGAAACCTTGTAGAAACGTTCCTCGAATCGTGGGTCGTTTTCACGATAACTACGGCTGAGCTGCTGGATGCCTAATTTCATGGGGGTAAGCGGATTCTTGATCTCGTGTGCGATCTGTTTGGCCATTTCTCGCCAAGCGTACTCCCGTTCAGCGTTCCGCAACTGTTTCGCATTCTCCTCGAGCTTGACGATCATAAAATTATACTCTTTGACTAAGGCCCCAATCTCATCATCTCGTTGCCAGTAAAGCGGTTCGTTTGGTTTGTTGCTAAAAATAGTTTGGGAGAGTTTTTTACCGATAAGACTCAGGGGCTTAGTAATGGAGTTGGCAATCATGACGGTCAGAAAGCCTAAGGCCAAGATAATGATCGTGTAGATGTTTAGCAGCGTATTCAATAACAAGTTTTGACTCTCGTTTTCCTCCTCCGAGGAGGTGAAATAAGGGATATTTAGAAATAAAATGGTATTGTATTCGCTATTTTTTATCGTTGTATAGGTGGAGTTATAGTCAAAGAATACGATGCCTTCCTTGATGAAACTATCGGTTTTCTTTAGCACATTTAGGTCGTTGAAAGCAATAGGGTTGATAAATTCCGATACCAGCCCCATATCGTAGATCCGGGGTTGTGAAGTGTAAATTAGCTTCCCATTCTTATTGTAGAGGTTAAAGTCCGTCACCGAACTTTCGGAAAGTTGTTTGACAATCTCCCGAATATGACTTTCCGAATTGTTAAACGATGTGGCGGTGTTGTTCTCAATTTTTTTAGCGACATCGAGCACGTAGTTCAAACGCTGTTGAACCTTCGATTTCTGCAACTGTCCCGAAATACTGATGAAGGATATTAACCCAGATATAATGACGGTAAAGATCACCACACCGATAATCATGGTTTGTATCCGTGTACTATATTGAATGCGATTGAGTATAAGCTTAAACTGGTATCTCACGCTACGCAGGCGGAAAGACTTATGCGTTATTCGACCAATGGCAGCAGTCGCAGCGCCAAATAGAAGAAAATAAATATATAAGCAAAGGAAGAGAAATGAGAACACGGCGATCGACTGCCATAAGCTGAGCTGCTTGGTGCTGACAACCAGGGTCGTGTGTTGGTTCGGTTTATAGACGACGTTGAAGTAGCCGTTATAATCCTCAAGGGTGACATATTCCTGTATTTGACCTTCAAACACCTCATCGGTACTGGGGTAGGTGAATGCGCCATTTTGCGTCACCAAATTTCCGTCACGGTAGAGTGCGAATGACGACGAGTTATTTTGATAATTTCGAATGAATTCGGTTTTGCTGTCGGATAAAATAACCGGGTAAGGCATCGCCGTGCCGAATGCGCGGTTCTTCAGGTTGATAAAGACCTGTACAACTTGTTCAGTATCTCCGTCAAGAAGTGGAATATCAAATTGCAAGAAGTATTCGTGCGTTCCCAGTTCCCCCCGAACCCGATAGAAGTTTTCGGTTTGTTGAACCTTGGTCGATTTATTAATTACCTTTTCTCGGTATTCGTCAATTTTATTATTGGGGTATTCTTCCAGAGGAAGATCATTAAAGTAATAGTAGCTATTAAATTCAAATTTTGACAAGTAGCCACTGAAATAATTGTTTTTGATGTATTCGTTAATGATATCAGTTTGGGTGCTGGGTAGACTGATTTCAAAGAGTTGTCGCAAACGTTGATCGTTGACTATTTTCTTCTCCAATTCAGAAAAGAGGGCGGTGGCGTTCAGGTCATCTTCAGCATCTAATTGGTTTACCGAAATTTCCATCTCTCTTTCCATTTTATCTCCAATGCTTCGCATATATACCGAGGTTGTCATGAACGCTAGGAATACGAGTGTCAGGATAAATGTTGAAACCACTAGGTTCACGCGAGCCTTGCTGTAAGCCGATAACATGATGATTCCGGCCAGAAAGATATTGAAAAAGGTATTATCGCCAACGATGAAGGCGTTCAGTACGATGGCGGTTACCAGCGTAATTAGCTGAATATTGAGGAAGGAAATTTTATTGGGTAATAACGAACGTAGAATACTGATAACCGTCTCGATAAAGTACAATAGGATCACCATGTTGATACAGAATATCAAAATATTCAGCCAACTATAGCCGTCAAATGAAAGTAAATTGGTGAGATCCAGGTTAACGGCCGTGCTATTCGTGATTAGGGTAGAAATATGGAAAAACAGTAAATTGCTGATAAAGTATATGCTTAGAATCGCTAGAAAGGAAACGATCCCAGCGAATTTACCTGGAATTTTGTTTATTTGCACCTTTAGATAAGGGAGGATACCGCGACAATACAACACCAGCCAGCCGACGAAAACAGTGGTCATGAAGAATGCCCAAAGGTTTGGTAAGATCGGATTATAAGCATAGTATTTAGGATCGAATAGTCCCAAACTCGAACTGGACGCTAACCAGTTGGTATGTAAATCCACATAGCGCGTCAACACCAAGGTAAGCGCAAAAAATACGATCGAGGCCCAGGGATACCCCTGCCTGGCCATCATCAAGCAAATGTTGTTCACCAGAATGATGAAGCAGATCGATGCGAAGATCCAGCACAGGAACTGGATATCCATAAAAACGTTATTATGCTTTCCCTGATTGAGTCGTACGGAGAATAAGTAAGACCCATTTTTACTGTATATATTTCGGATATTTTCCGAGTCCGTATAATCGGCAATAGTGAGGTTATTGGTTTTGATCAATCGAGAAGAAAACACGTTCGGTAAGTACTCATTGTTGATTGCAAAATGAGTTTTCACTGGAATAAGCGCCAAGACGGTCGTGTTCCGTGTCAGTATTTTACGCTTGACGATGAATGAGCGGCTGTCCTCTTGTATATACACCGCGTCGGATTGAATCCCGCTGTCCGTTCGTGGAACGTAAATATTGGTGTTCCAGAAAACGGGTTTGTGGTCCTTATAAACATAGAAGAAGATGCGGTGTTTGTCACGGTATTCTTGGGTTAGTTCTAGAACCTGCGACGGATAAATCTCGACATTGACAAATGCTTTCAGAAGCGCCGAATCAGCGAAGACATCATCGATTATCTCCTCGTGCTTATGAACATTACCCGCAAGCGTCCGGGTATCCAGTTCCAGCATGTCGTCCTCGCTGACCATATTGTTGATCATAATAGCGGTCGCCAGGAAGGATACGGTTAGTATGAGTAGGAGAATTCTTATCTTATTGCCCATTGATCTACTGCCTAGGAGGTAAATCTAAACTTGTACATTGCTTTCATTCTATGGTACATAGCCCGTAACTTTGTAATTGTAAATTACAATTTTTATTGCGAAACCTGCAATTTTTGCAAAAAGCCACTGTTCCGAAGTGAAAAATGGATACAAGAGCTCGTTGAGCTCGTCTTAAAACCGCGGTATATTGTTCCCTATTCGGTATGCCGAGGCTGCGGTTTTTGTCGTATGCTACCGGTCACAAGATCCCGCAGTACAACCTTTCTTTTGATCAGATGATTGCGGATCTGGTCAAAAAAGAGTATACACGGGTCGGTCTTTAAAAAAATGGTGGGTGCGCGTGCAAAAAACGGCCCCGCGCGGACTACAATGACTCTTTTTCGATCGTTCTTGTAAATAAGAAACTCTTCGCAACACGAGGAGCGAAGAGTCTTTTGGCAAAATCGATTTTCTCCAGTTCCAGCCCGATTGTATGATGTAGGCGGCTGAACTTGTTCGATGTGGTTTAATGTACTTCTTCTTGACGAAAGATTTTAGCCGTCAAGTACTCACGATTCATTCTCGCGATATTGGATAATTTGATGCCTTTTGGACATTCAGCCTCACATGCGCCAGTATTGGTACAGCTTCCGAAGCCTTCGGAATCCATCTGATCAACCATCGCCATAGCCCGTTCATAGCGTTCGGTTTGGCCTTGTGGCAATAACGCAAACTGAGAAATCTTCGCTGAGACGAAAAGCATAGCAGAGGCATTTTTACAAGCCGCGACGCAAGCCCCACAGCCAATACAAGTTGCTGCTTCGAACGCCTCGTCAGCGATACGCTTAGGTACAGGAATGTCGTTTGCATCAGGAACACCACCGGTGTTGACACTAACATATCCGCCAGCTTGTTGAATACGGTCGAACGACGTACGATCCACCGCTAAATCTTTTAAAACTGGGAAAGCCGCAGCTCTCCAAGGCTCAATGACGATCGTTTGTCCATCGTGAAAAGATCGCATATGCAGCTGACAGGTAGTAATACCGTATTTAGGACCGTGTGGGCGTCCGTTGATGACCAATGAACACATACCACAAATTCCTTCACGACAATCATGGTCGAAATAAATAGGATCTTCTCCTTTACGGGTCAACTCTTCATTTACTACATCAAGCATTTCTAGAAAAGACATATCGTCCGCAATATCTTTAGCTTGGTAGGTCACGAATTGCCCTTTGTCATTTATGTTTTTTTGACGCCAAACTTTCAGCGTTAAATTCATATGTGCACTCATGATAATATGTTTGAGTGTCAAGCAACCTAGTGGGTAGGTCCCTTGGCACTATTTATAACTTCTTTGTGTTAATTCAACGTTCTCAAATATGAGGTCTTCTTTGTGCAGCATTTCTGGCTGCTCATCTCCCTTGTATTCCCAAGCGGAAACATAGGTGAACTCGTCGTCATTACGTTTTGCTTCACCTTCCTCCGTCTGCGATTCCAATCGGAAATGGCCACCGCAAGATTCGGCTCTTTGAAGCGCATCCTCAACCATCAGCTCGCCTAACTCCAGAAAATCTGCAACGCGCCCGGCTTTCTCTAATGACATATTAAGCTCTTCATTTTCTCCTAGAACACGGGCGTTTTCCCAGAACTCTTTCCGAAGCTCTGCAATAAGCCCTTTTGCTTTTTGCAGACCCTCCGCAGAACGCGCCATTCCACAGTATTCCCACATGATTTGACCCAGCTGTTTGTGGATATCATCAACGGTTTTAGTTCCTTTTAAGGACAGCAATTTGTTGATTTTGTTTTCCACTTCTTTCCGGGTTTCTTCAAAGGCTGGGTGGTTTTTGTCAACCGGGTTGAAGTTGCCTATTTTGGCTAGATAATCTCCCACAGTATACGGGATTACGAAATATCCATCAGAGAGTCCTTGCATCAACGCGGAGGCACCCAAACGGTTAGCCCCATGATCGGAGAAGTTTGCTTCACCCAAACAATATAAACCTGGAACCGTTGTCATGAGGTTGTAATCAACCCAGACACCGCCCATGGTATAATGTACTGCAGGATAGATCCGCATCGGTTGCTCGTACGGATTTTCGTCCGCAATCTGATAGTACATATCGAAAAGGTTACCGTACTTAGCTTCGACTACATCACGGCCCAGTCGTTGGATCGCGTCGGCGAAGTCTAAGAATACAGCTACTCCTGATTTACCTACCCCACGACCGTCGTCGACCATTTCTTTGGCGTTACGGGAGGCAACGTCACGAGGGACCAAGTTACCAAAAGAAGGGTATTTTCTTTCTAGGTAGTAATCGCGGTCATCCTCTTTAATATCGCCTGGCTTTAATTGACCTTGGCGTAGTTTTTCTGCTAATTCGATTGTTTTGGGAACCCACACTCGACCGTCGTTCCGTAGCGATTCCGACATGAGTGTTAATTTCGACTGCTGGTCGCCAGTTACTGGAATGCAGGTAGGGTGGATTTGCGTATAGCATGGGTTAGCAAAAAAAGCACCACGTTTGTGCGCTCTCCAAGCTGCTGTTACGTTACAGCCCATGGCGTTCGTGGATAAAAAGAATACGTTCCCGTATCCTCCGGTACATAGAAGAACGGCATGTCCTTCATGTGCCTCGACTTTTCCACTGACTAGGTCACGGGTAATGATACCCCGCGCTTCTCCATCAACTTTTACCAAATCTAACATCTCATGGCGGGTATACGATTGTACCTTGCCTTTTTTGATTTGGCGATTGAGCGCTGAATAAGCGCCCAAAAGTAACTGTTGTCCTGTTTGACCACGAGCGTAGAACGTACGGGATACCTGAGCACCACCAAACGAACGGTTATCTAATAAACCACCATAGTCACGTGCAAAGGGAACGCCTTGAGCGACACACTGGTCGATGATATTGACGGACACTTCGGCTAGACGATGTACGTTGGCTTCACGGGCCCGGTAATCACCTCCCTTAATCGTATCGTAAAATAAACGGTAAACGGAGTCACCATCATTTTGATAGTTTTTCGCAGCATTAATCCCACCTTGGGCAGCAATGGAGTGTGCGCGCCGAGGGGAGTCCTGATAGCAGAACGTTTTCACATTATAGCCCAATTCGGCTAGTGAAGCGGCAGCTGAAGCACCCGCCAGCCCTGTACCAACCACTAGGATGGTAAATTTTCGTTTGTTGGCCGGGTTAACCAACTTCATTTCAAACTTATGTTTTGACCACTTTTCGGCCAATGGCCCTGAGGGTACTTTTGAATCTAACATATCCTTATTTATTTATAAGATTTTGCGTATGCTTAATCTGTAAATAACCTATTTGACAAAATAAAAATACAGCGGCATAGAAGCGAATAGGATCGGAATAACGACACCGAATACCCAAATGCCTACCCAACGGATGATACTGTTGTACCGCCGGTGACTCCAACCTAGAGTCTGGAAAGCCGATTTGAATCCATGGATTAGATGGAAGGACAAGGCCGCCATACCCGTCAAGTAGAGCAGGACCAATAAGGGGTTTTTAAAGGTCGCAGCAACCTGTCGGTAAAGATCCTTTGATTTAATGGTTTCTATTCCATTGGATTCCGTCTGTAGATAGCCATTGAATTCCGAAGGGATTTCATCCGATGTAAAGATTTCTTGGTTCCCCGTCTCTAAGTCAGTCCGGTATTCCACGTATGGCGTTGATCCAAATTTGTAAGGATACCAGAAATTTTGCAAGTGGGTGACAATAAATACGAGTAATATTGTGCCTAAAATACCCATGTTTCGAGAGCTCCAAGCGCTACCAGCTTTGCCATCGTACTGGTTGTAACCAACCGGACGGGCAGCCTTGTTTTTAGTTGTTAAAACTAAGGCGTAAACCGCGTGAACGATAATGGAAATGTAAAGTAAATAAGAAACAACTTTAATGGGCGGGAAATTGGTCATGAAGTGCGCATAGGTGTTGAATGCATACCCCCCGTCATCCTTGAATAGTTGTAAGTTGCCGATCAAGTGAATAACCAAAAAGGTACATAAGAACAATCCGGTCAAGCTCATGATCAGTTTCTTCCCTAACGAAGATGTTAATACTGGCTTTGATTTACTCATTATGAATATGAAATTTATTTAAGTACGCAAATCTATCTAATTGGTGACACATTCATAAGTTTTATGCATAAAAACACATAATTTAGAATGTTTCTAAGTTTGTTTAATCAAATAAGGCCCAGTTTTTGACAAACCGGGCCTCACTGCTATCTCATCTGTTATTCTACAAGAAAGCGTAGCCTAGTCCTATGGACCACATGCTTATCTTTTGGTTGAAGCTACTGTTGTCGTTGAGATTGGACAAACCGTGCTCGTAACGTAAATCAACGGTGATACTGCCAATGTCGGCTCCAACACCGCCGATGATGCCTGTTGATGTCTTTTTGTAGTTGTCAAAGTCGGTGGCCGAGGCGAAGCTTACTTTGCCGTCTTGAGCGAAAGAAAAGACCGGTCCAGCTTGAATTCTCACGCCGATCGGTCCGAGTCCAATACGAGTTCCCAATAGAACAGGCAGATCCATGCTTTTGAAGGTTGCCTCACCATCACCATCATCAGTCGCAAATCCCATTTTCTTTTGCGCATAATAAAGCTCCGGTTGCACGTGGAATCCAGCAGCACCTACACGGCCCCAAACACCCAATTGAAATCCGGCTTTTGCATCAGAGTCTAACCATTGTCCATTCGCTTTCAAACTTGAAAAGTTTACGGCACCTTTAACACCGAGTTTTAGGCTAGGTAATAACTGTGCTTGTGATACTTGCACAGATAAGAAAAGAGCGGTTAATCCAAGTAAAAATTTTTTCATATCAAATTTTTCTATATTTACTGTTTACAAATACTAAAGTAAAGTTTTTATTCCATAAATAGTATAAGGTATATGTACAATTTCAAGATTCATGCCAATCAGTGGCCTATATTGAAACTTAAACTTCAACGCAAATACATCCACCTGACGGATGAGGAATTGCAATTTGAGGAAGGTCAGGAAGAAGAATTGCTCGAGCGGCTTGCCAAGCGCCTGAAACGAACGAAGGACTACGTGCTGTTTACGCTGAGTAAGGAATTGGATGATTTGGATTCCAACCGACTTTAATGTCAGAATTGATCAGTTGGGCGGATTTTGAGAAGATCGATGCACGGGTAGGAACTATTATTGAGGCCCGTGATTTCCCGGAAGCTAACAAGCCAGCCTATCGATTGGAGATTGATTTTGGTCCCCAAATCGGTGTTTTAAAATCCTCCGCACAGATTACGGTACACTATACGAAAGATATGTTAATTGGACGTCAGATCGTTGCTGTGGTGAATTTCCCCAAAAAGCAAATCGCAGGAATGATGTCAGAGTGCTTAGTCACTGGTTTTGAAGATCAGAACGGCGATATCGTGTTAACGCGTGTCGAACGGGTAGTGCCTAATGGTTCAAAATTGAAATAAATGCAGATCTACAACTTTGATGAAACTGGCGCGACGACGCCCCAAAAAAACGATGAACGCTATATGCAGGAAGCGCTTAAACTTGCGCGACAGGCGTATCAGGAAGAGGAAATCCCCATCGGAGCGATTGTCGTTTGCCAGGGGCGGATTATTGGAAAGGGATATAATCTAACCGAGCGGTTGAACGACGTTACTGCCCATGCCGAGATGCAAGCCTTCACAGCAGCGGCCAATTACTTGGGTGGTAAGTATTTGAAAGATTGTACGTTATATGTAACCATAGAACCCTGTGTTATGTGTGCTGGCGCCAGCTATTGGTCACAGATCAGTCGTGTCGTATATGGTGCGCGGGATGACAAGCGAGGGTACTCAAAAATTCCGGGTCAAATCCTCCATCCAAAGACCGAGGTGGTTGCCGGTGTCCTAGAAAAAGAGTGTGCGGAGTTGATGATGTCTTTTTTTCGTAATAAACGCTAACTTATCCACTAAACGCCCATTGTGGTAAACAAAAATCGCGCATTTTTGTTATATTCGTGTATCGATTAATAATAAAATTTAATATAGTTATGGCATTTCAATTAGAAGCATTACCCTACGGATCCGATGCGTTAGAACCTCATATCGACAAAGAAACCATGGAAATTCATCATGGTCGTCACCATCAAGCGTATGTGGACAATCTAAATAAAGCAATCGCTGGGACCGATGCAGAAAATCTATCCTTGGAGGAAATCATTCGCCAGGTCAGTAAATACAGCCCTGCTGTACGCAATAACGGAGGCGGTCACTACAATCATCAGTTGTTTTGGTCAGTTTTAGGTCCGAACGCTGGTGGCCAACCTAGTGGAGAGCTGTCCGAGGCGATCAATTCAACCTTTGGATCTTTCGATGAGCTAAAGAAAAAACTACAAGAAGCTGGAGCGACACGCTTCGGATCCGGTTGGTCGTGGCTGATCGTTGGTGAGGATGGTCAATTGGCCGTAACTTCTACTCCTAATCAGGATAATCCTTTAATGGATGTTGCTGAAGTTAAAGGAACACCGATATTTGGAATAGACGTGTGGGAGCATGCGTACTACCTGAAATATCAGAATAAGCGCCCAGCCTATTTGGAAGCGGTCTTTAATGTTGTGAACTGGGATGCAGTTGCCAAACGTTATCAAGACGCGAAATAACACGCTTTTTACCAAGAGAAAAGTACAGGCGGTTTCCAAATTGGAAGCCGCTTTTTGTTTTTATTTTATTTGCCAAAGGGATGCGTGTGTTAAACCTTTATTTTATGTATTTTTGTATTGGTTTGTCCTAACTGGATAAAATAAGTTTATAAATGGCGGAAATATGTTTTTCCTAGCTGTAAACTTAATTATACCTTCGAATGGCAAATTTCCTGTCGTACGGCTTGCATAAACTCGGCTTGGGTTCCCAAACAGGAGTCGCGATCTGAGCGGAGAGGTCGACTTGGGATATTGAATCATTTAATTAAAATTATTGTTATGTTAAAAGGATTTTTTACCGTTCCGGAAGCCATCAATGAGCCGGTTTATTCCTATGCACCAGGAACAAAAGAAAGAGCACTTCTTAAAGCGGCTCTTCAGTCTGCAAAATCTGCGCAGGCAGATATCCCCATGTACATCGGTGATCGAGAGGTGCGCACCGAAAAGAAAGTGAAAATTACGCCACCGCATGATCATCAGCATGTATTGGGCTATTTTAGCCAAGGTTCACAAACGCATGTTACGGATGCTATTAACGTTGCGTTGGCTGCGAAAGAGAACTGGGAAAGTTTACCTTGGGAACAACGTGCCGCTATTTTTTTGAAAGCCGCCGAATTGATTTCTACTAAATATCGGTACGAGCTAAACGCTGCGACGATGTTGGGGCAGTCTAAAAATGCATTTCAGGCAGAGATTGATTCTGCGTGTGAGATTGCTGATTTCTTGCGTTTCAATGTCAAATACATGACCGAGATTTATCAGCAACAGCCGCCCGTCAACCCAAAGAATTTTTGGAATCGTGTGGAACAAAGACCGCTAGAAGGATTCGTGTTTGCCTTGACGCCATTTAACTTTACCGCGATTGCAGGGAACTTGCCAACGAGTGTGGCGATGATGGGAAATGTGGTGGTTTGGAAACCAGCCAATACGCAGATTTATTCGGCAAATGTATTGATGAAGGTCTTTCGCGACGCTGGCGTACCTCCAGGTGTGATCAACTTGGTGTACGTGCCGGGCCCTGATGCTGGCGAGGTCATCTTTAAACACCCAGATTTCGCGGGGATCCACTTTACGGGCTCCACGGATGTTTTCCAGAATATCTGGAAGACCATTGGACAGAATATACAGCTGTATAAATCCTTTCCACGTATTGTGGGTGAGACCGGGGGCAAAGATTTTATCCTCGCCCACGAGTCGGCGGACATTGACGTGGTGAATACGGCATTGGTTCGTGGAGCCTTTGAATTCCAGGGACAGAAATGTTCTGCAACCTCTCGGGCTTATATTCCGGCGTCTCTTTGGTCGGATTTGAAGGGGCTTATGGAACGCGATATCCAGTCCATTAGCATTGGCGGACCGGAGGACTTCGGTAATTTCGTGAATGCGGTAATCGACGAGAAATCGTTCGATAAGATCACCACATATATCGATCGGGCGAAAGAATCGGCCGATGCTGAAGTGATTATTGGGGGAACTTATGATAAGTCTAAAGGGTATTTTATCCACCCGACTGTCATTTTAGCAAAAACACCGGATTACGAGACCTTGAAAGAGGAGCTTTTTGGCCCCGTTTTAACGATTTATGTATACGACGAGTCGAAATGGGAAGAGACGCTCAAACTCGTCGATGAAACGTCGATTTATGGGTTAACCGGTTCCATTATTTCACAAGACCGATACGCGATTAATCAAGCAAGTTATGCCCTACGCAATGCCGCAGGAAACTTCTATATCAACGACAAGTGTACGGGAGCCGTGGTCGGGCAGCAACCGTTTGGCGGCGCTCGCGGATCGGGGACGAACGATAAAGCCGGATCAATGATTAACCTGCTTCGTTGGGTCTCTCCTAGAGCGATTAAAGAAACTTTCGTGCCGGATACGGATTATCGCTATCCATTCCTCAACCAGGATGAATAGTTCCACGACAGCGAATTAACGATAGAAGCTCAAGATTATTCTTGGGCTTTTTTATTTTTTGTATTGAATTGGTAACTAATTTTTTTAATTTCAACAATGGTGATTGCGGCAAAATAGCGGGGCCGATGTATACCGAAAATTCTGAAAGACTACGAACCACTGGTTTAATCAACTATGCTACATAAACTTTTTGTGCTCGAGTGGAAATCTTTTGTTCGATCTTCGGACTTTGGCAAAGGATTGGCCGTTCGATTATTGTTGGGCTTCATTGCGCTCTATTTTTTGATTTCTTTTCTTTCCGTAGGGATCGCATTGCACTACCTGTTAAAAGACGCTTACCCGGAGATGCAGCCGATTGCGTTAGTAAATGAATTTTTACTGGCGTGGTTCTCGATGATTTTTCTCTCAAGGATGATTTTTCAAAAGCTGCCGGTAATGAACGTGAAACCGCTCTTAGCACAAAATATTGGGCGCGGAACCTTAGCACATTATACCCTGCTGAAATCGAGTTATGCTTTTAATAATTGGCTAGCTGTTGTGATGTTTGTACCCTTTGTGGTGGTCACCGCAAATCAGACCGCCTGGACCTATCAAGAACTGCTTCCCTGGTTAGTTGCTGTTCTGGGTTTCGAGATCTCGATCAATTATTTTGCCCTGTATATGCAAAGTACCGCTGCTGGCGGTATTCGGAAAGTAGTCCCGGTGATGGTAATCGTGCTGGTTCTTGTCGCTTTGGATTACTTTGGGGTATTTTCGATTTCTTCAGTTTTTGGCCAATATTTTCAAGAGGTATTGCGGACGCCAATTTTGGCACTACTGCCTTTGCTTTTGGTTGGATCGACGTATGGGCTATTGTTTAAGGATGTGCGTCAAAAGCTATATTTGGATGCCTCTCTCGGCGATCGGCAGGAAAAGGCTAGAGCGATTGATCTTTCCTGGACAAGCCGATTTGGCGCTATAGCTCCTTTTTTACAACTGGATATGAACTTACTGTGGCGAACCAAACGAGCGCGGAGCGTATTGGTGGTTGCCTTGCTTTTTTTGGCCTATGGACTTTTGTTTTATCCGGACGAGGATATAAATGCGGTCATGTATGTCTTTGTAGGGATTTTCATCACCGGTATTTTCATCATCAACTACGGTCAATTTGTTCCTTCTTGGGATGGTAGTTATTACAGCTTGTTAATGACCCTGCCGTTCTCCATGGATCGATACCTGGAATCCAAAGCGCTTCTGATGTATTTGTCGGTTGGGATTATGCTGGTATTAAGTACCCCATACGTCTATTTTGGTTGGGAAATTCTTGGGGTACATTTGGCTTGTGCGGTCTATAATATGGGGGTCAACGTTCCGCTGATCCTTTATTTTGGCTCCTGGAACAAGAAACGCATCGACTTAAACAACGGTAATTATTTTAACTATCAAGGGACGGGGGCAGCACAATGGTTGGTCACTATACCGTTATTCTTTGGACCGTTGCTCATCTGGGGTCTGGCTTACTGGATCGGGAACTTTACGATCGCCAATGGTTTTTTATTTTTTCTTGGCTTGGGTGGTTTGTTAATGCGGCGCTCATTATTAAGCCGTATTTCCGCTCGTTACCAGGAAAACAAATATCAATTTATCAGTGCATTTAGCGAAAACGATTAAACGAACAGGAAAAATACACGACGCAATGATCCATATTGAAAATATTAAAAAGAGTTACAACGGCGTTGCAGTATTGCATATCCCAGCGCTTCATGTGGAAGCGGGAGAAAGTGTCGGGTTGGTCGGAAATAATGGCGCAGGTAAGACCACTTTGCTAACGCTGATGCTTGATCTGATCCAACCGGACTGTGGGACTATTGCCTTGGGGGGAGTTCCGGTTGCCGAAAACGATGCTTGGAAGCGTTTTACGTTTTCCTTTATCGATGAGAGCTTTCTGATTGGGTACCTGACGGCCGAAGAATATTTTCATCTACTGGGCGAATTTCGTGGGGTTAGCAAAGGTGAGGTGACCGAGATTCTGGAGAAGTTTTCGGAGTTTTTTGCCGGTGAGGTACTTGGCGGAAAGACCTATTTGCGTGATTTGTCAAAGGGAAATCAGAAAAAAGCGGGTATTATAGGAGCGCTGATCGGGGATCCTGACCTTATCGTGCTGGATGAACCGTTTGCAAACTTAGATCCCAGTTCACAGTTTCGGTTGAAAAAGCTGATCAACACGCTTCGCGAGGACCGAACAGTTACCTTGGTTATTTCAAGTCATGACCTGACCCATACGGTGGAAATTTCCGACCGGATCCTGGCCCTTCGGAAAGGCCAAATTGAAAGGGATCTTTATACCAATCCAGAAACCCTCGCCGAATTAACGAACTTTTTTCATGTAGAATAGATGGCTTGTGTTACCCTATGATTTGGTTTTGAGTAGTTCGCCAATCGGGTGCCCGTCTTCATGCTGGAGCGTGACCTGAAGTTTGTCCGCGCTAGCATGGATGTGTACGTACGTCCGATCGCCCACTTTAGGCGCACCCCCTATGATCACATAATAGTTGTGCTGCGCGTTGGGTTTGTGAAAGGCGTATTGATGCGTATGTCCGGATAGGACGGCGTCCACCTGATGCGCTTGTAAAACATCATGAAAACAGTCGTAGTTATGTGCTGTGCCGTGCCAGTCATCTGAATGGTGGAAAGGAATATGCGTGACCACGATGGTGTGCGCGGCGGACTTTCTTTCCGGCGATTGTAGTTTTCTTTGCAACCAGGCACGCTGCTCCAGACGGTAGCTGTCGTAATCTACCGTACCCGCATAAACCTCATGCGTGTCTGGTTTGTCTTCGCCACTATCCAATACGATCCAATACACTGGACCCAGTTTGAAAGAATGGTAGAATTTTCCTTCGGGATAATCAAAATACCGTTTGTATTGTCTAGCGAAATTGCCTCGTGTTTCGTGATTACCCCGTACCATGACGTAGGGAGTCTGACCCGCTAAAACTTGGCCTAGTGGCTTCAGTAGTTTTTCAGTTAAATCAGCTTCAGAACTGACATAATGGAAGGAATCCCCATTTAGGAATAGCAGGTCGGTAGACGGGAGTTGACTTTTTGCAATCAGCTCCGAATAACTTGCAACATGCTCATGGATGTCATTTAAAACGAGACAATGAATTTCTTCTTGGTTTTCCCGGGCTAAGGGCGCCTGGATAATTTCCGACTGTACGGTTGCCCCGTATTGTATGTCATAGGCTTCAAACTTGAGCACTTCTTTCGCAACCACACGATACCGTATGGCCCTTAATTCGGCTACCGGTACTCGGAACAGGAAGTTTTGGCTGTTGCTGTTGCGCATACCGTCCTCGACTTGATAGATCGTGTTGGTCACCTTATTGGTCTCATCCAAAAGCTCAACCCTGGCAAAACATGGGGCATTAAAAACAGCGCCGATGGTCACCGAATTTTGACTTAGATTTTGAAGATACGGAGGACAGGCGAACGCGAAATCCACCTGTTGATTCGTTCTTTCAGTGATGTCAGTAGATAAGGTACTGCTTGGTGCAAGAGAGATTAGTCCCACCCCTTTTAGAAAGTGTCTGCGGTTGATCGTCATGGTGTAGTCGGCTGATCGTTGATTATGCGTTAAATTTAAGGTTTTATAATCGATTGTAAAAATGGAAAGAGCAATCATAAAAAAAGGCAACCTGTTGTTCAGAGTTGCCTTTTTACCCTATGGGAATAACCAGTTACTGCTTTTCAATAACGGCTTGATCCAGATCTTGACCCGTAACTTCCGCACGTATCTTCGTTTCTAATTCGTCCATGAGGTCTGGGTTGTCTAATAACAAGTTTTTCACCGAATCTCTACCTTGACCAAGTTTGGTGTCGCCGTAGCTGAACCATGATCCGGATTTTTTAACGATTCCATATTCCACACCCAAATCGATAATTTCGCCTGCTTTGGAAATTCCTTCACCAAACATGATGTCGAATTCGGCAATACGAAATGGAGGGGCTACTTTGTTTTTCACGACTTTTACTTTGACTCGGTTTCCTGAAACCTCGTCGGCATCTTTAATCTGAGAGGTGCGTCGTATATCCAGACGGACTGACGAATAGAATTTCAAGGCATTACCACCAGTTGTGGTCTCGGGGTTCCCGAACATGACGCCAATCTTTTCACGCAGTTGGTTGATGAAAATACAGCAGCAATTCGTTTTGGAAATCGTACCCGTTAATTTACGAAGTGCTTGCGACATGAGACGGGCTTGTAACCCCATTTTAGAATCACCCATTTCACCTTCAATTTCACCTTTGGGGACTAAAGCGGCGACAGAGTCGATCACAATAACGTCTATCGCTCCAGAACGGATTAAATTGTCGGCGATTTCCAAAGCTTGTTCACCGTTATCGGGCTGTGATATCAGTAGATTCTCCACATCCACACCTAGTTTTTGTGCATAATATTTATCAAAGGCGTGTTCGGCATCAATGATGGCTGCAATACCGCCTTTTTTCTGAGTCTCAGCGACAATATGGGTAGCTAACGTTGTTTTACCTGAAGATTCCGGTCCGTATATCTCGACAATTCGTCCCTTAGGCACTCCGCCTATACCGAGTGCAATATCAAGGCCTAACGAGCCTGTGGAAATTGCTTCCAGGGGTTCGACAACGGCATCGCCCAACTTCATAATCGTTCCTTTTCCGTAACTTTTTTCTAGTTTGTCGAGCGTTAATTGTAGTGCTTTTAGTTTATCTGAGTTACTCATATTTTTAGTAGATTGTGATCAAATATAGTAAATTATTTTCCGTATCCAAAATAGTATGCTAATAAAATTAGCTATTTTATTTTAAGTGTTCATTAGCGCTATTCTGTTGTTTTCTTCAGCGGTTCTGCTTTTCTTGTTTTCTCAAAGTACTTGCAAAAATAAGTGATAGGACATTCTTCACATCTTGGTTTTCTAGCCAGACAAATATAACGGCCATGAAGGATTAGCCAGTGATGAGCAAGAGCAATAGTCTCTTTAGGCAAATGTTTCACCAGCTGCTTTTCGGCAGCCAGTGGTGTCTTGGCACGGCTCGTTAAACCGAGTCGATCAGCCACCCTGAATACATGTGTGTCGACCGCCATTGTTGGGTTTTTATAGACCACCGATGAGATGACATTTGCGGTTTTCCGACCCACACCCGGGAGCTGGATGAGGTCTTCTATTTTTTCAGGAACCACCCCGTCGAATTGCGCGATTAACTTCTGTGCCATGCCGACCAGGTGTTTTGACTTGTTGTTGGGATAACTAACCGAACGAATATAGTTAAAGACCTCCTCAGAGGCGCTTGCCGCGAGTGACTCCGCATCAGGAAAACGTTCGAAAAGGGCAGGGGTAACTTGGTTAATTCGCTTATCCGTACACTGGGCGGAAAGTATGACGGCAACCAATAGCTCATAGGGATTACCGTAGTGAAGCTCGGTTTGCGCGTCGGGATTATGGGTTGAGAAATAATCGACAAAAGCTTTATAGCGATCTTTAATAAGCATGTACAAATGTACGTGAAGTTTTTCGAAGTCGCCAGTGTAGGTCTTCTTAATTGACTAATGAAATTGCTATCGAAGGATGTGATAGTAAAAGCCTCTATGCCGGTTGTTCGGTTCATCAACCGGATCTCCTGCAAAAGCAATGAAAACAACGAAGCCACTCTAGAGAGTGGCTTCGTATTAAAAGTTACGAAGGGTTTTAGAATAGTTGAGGATTTTCTCTAGTGTTTTGTCATTTGGATCTTTTGACAATTGCTGTATGCAACTTTTCAGTTTATCCTCAAATAATTTTGCAGTGTCGTCTTCCTGAATACTAGCTGCATGTTGACCTTCGTCATTCAATTCCTTTGTTTTTGTAGAGTTTTCAACCATAAGCATTCATGTTTATTACCTAAACGCAAGACACTTAGCAATATTGTAAAAAAATTAACATTTTTTCACTTTTCACGCATGGCTAACAGAACTAATTAGAAGTTAATTTGTTTGCCTCTACAACCGCGTTATAAGCGTTGACAATACCACCCCCTACGCTGATTTCATCTAAATAAACCCGCTTAGTCGAGCCATCTTTCTTGATTTTGACTTTCTGATCGACCTTGGTCACGCTCTTAATAATGATTTCTTTGACCTGTTCTGCGCTCAGCTCAGGGTAATAGTAGCGTAATAGGCCAGCCAACCCAGCGACAACCGGAGCAGCCATACTGGTCCCCTGTTGCTCCTTATATTTGGACCCAGGCATCGTTGAGTTGATTTTCACCCCAGGAGCGAATACGTCAACGCTTCGGTAGCCATAGTTGGAAAACTCAGCAAGCAAATCGCTGTTGGCTTGCCAAGCCGTAGCGCCAACAGTGATCCAATTGTTTGCCTCCCCCAGCACGGCATCGAGACTGTCGGTGAAATATTTCATCGGATAATTTTTAACAATATCATTGTCCGAGGCGTCATTTCCGGCTGCATGGACTAACAAAACATCTTTGGACTCGGCATATTTGATCGCCTCGTCCACTGTTTCCTTGTTATACACATATCCCTTCCCGAAACTCATATTGATGACCTTAGCGCCGTTGTCCACAGCATATCGAATGCCATTGGCCACATCTTTGTCCCGTTCATCCCCGTTTGGTACGAGTCGTACGGCCATGATTTGCACATGGTCTGCAACGCCATTGATCCCTTTTCCATTGTCACGTTTGGCGCCAATAATACCCGCAACGTGGGTGCCGTGGTCCGCATCTGGTCCTTTGACATCGTTGTTCCCATAATGCCTTTCCGAGGCATCTTCATAGTTATCACCGACGATGACTCTAGGGTCAAATTCTTTGTTCAAATGAAAGTCAACCTGATCTGCATAATAGTCCGCTGCATCACCTATATCCGAATAAAATTTCTCAAAGGAGGGGTTGCCACTTTCTTTACGAGCGATACGAATGGCCATTTTTTGACGATCACCAGTGGGCTCAAACTGATCCAAATCCTCTTTTGTAATATCCTGAGGTTCTTTGCCTATAGACTGGACGATCGAATCTACTTCTTGCTTTAAGCGGCCGTAATTTAATTTACCAAAAGAAGCCTCCTCCATTTTAGAGGTGTAATCCGTGATCATCGTCTGATAAGCAACGAACTCTCTTCTTTCCTGCTCGGAAAGCGGGGTGCTGGGAAGTACGGAAATATATTCCGGTTCGTAAATTCGTATCAGCCGAGTGACTTCAAGGTTGTCTTGATCCACGTTTTCCCCGTTGGCATTCCCAATGAAATTCCACCCATGGACATCATCGATGTAACCGTTGCCATCATCATCCTTTCCATTGTTCGGTACTTCGTTGGGATTTGTCCATAAGACATCCTTAAGGTCTTCGTGCTCAACGTCTACCCCGCCATCGAGGACGGCGACTATCACAGGGGAAGATTGGCGCCCCTTCAACAACTCATAGGCTTTATCAGTACTGATTCCCATAACCCCGTCCTGTTGTTGATCAAGGTTATACCAGTTTTCAGGTGGCGTGTCTTTTTCTTGCGAGAAGCCGAGGCTTGGCAAAATGCCCAATGCAAGATAGCACAGCAATTTATGTGTCTTTATCATAAACATTTTGATTATCGTCTTCACAAATCTAAGGTTTTCATCAAGATGCGTTTGTTAATTAATCTAAAAATGTGATTTTTGTCACCATTTCGGGTTTGTAACACAGAAGGGATGGGCCAACAACCCATCCCTTCTGATCCCATAATTATTTTTTATTTACTTAACTAAGGCTGTATTTGTAGACTGTCGATACTGTTCTCATGTTCAATCTCCCTAGCGTCGATTTGGTGTTGTTTATAGTTTTCTACGGCTACTCGACTCGCACGCTGCGATACGACTAATCCAAAAATAGCGATAACAGTTACCACCAGAATCCCCCACATGTGTTTTTTTTTGTCTTGCTTTACCAACCAATACATAAATAGGATATAGGGTATAACAAAAATAAGATAGAATACGATGCCAGGACCAACCATGTTTTTAGAATTTTACTGGTGCAAAAATAAACATTTTTTTCCTAATGGTTGGGCATTCCGGGGAGTTGACGGTCGCCTGGCGTGAAAGTTGACAAAACGATGGGAATTGTTATTCGTTTAATTGACACGGAATCGGATTGAAATCATTGCAATCAAATAGTTAGGATTCCGACGATAAAGTAAAAAAACTACACTATTGTTGCATAAAAGAAAAAACTATTGTTTACTTTTGTTCGTCATAAACATACATGGGAAAAGGCACATAAATGGATTGTAAGAAACTATATGTAAATGAATTCCCCGCCATCAATCAAACGATGGGGCTGGGAAGGTATTTTCATTTTCGTGCGTTCAACTGCCCGATCCTACGACTCCGACGACCTATTCTGCTTCGAGCTTGATACCGGGGCAGGCAAGTTTTCCCTTTGCGATTCGTCCAGCTCGACGGATGGCCCATTAAAAGTAGATTAGATGGTACGAATACTCGGAGAGTATTTAATTTTTAGGTCGACATTATCCAATGACAATCTCTGATTTTTTGATTATTCCCGCTGAAGCAAAACACGTAAACTACGTGGAGGCTATTTGTAACGAAATGTTCGAATCGGCGAAAGCCCGTGGGACGGGCATTGCTCGACGTAAACCCGAATATGTCGCGCGTAAGATCGAAGAGGGGAAAGCTGTTATCGCCTTGCATCAAGACGGAACTTGGGCAGGCTTTTGCTATATAGAAACATGGGGTCACGGTGATTATGTGGCAAATTCCGGTTTGATCGTCAATCCTCTTTTCAGGAAAGTAGGCCTGGCCAAAGCCATAAAAAAGCGCATATTCGATCTTTCACGAGAGCGTTACCCCAACGCCAAAATATTTGGCTTGACGACGGGGCTGGCGGTTATGAAAATAAATTCAGAGCTCGGGTATGAACCGGTCACGTATTCTGAACTGACGCAAGATGAGGAATTCTGGAAGGGCTGTCAGTCCTGCGTTAATTACGATATTCTAATGTCCAAAGACCGGAAGAATTGTATGTGCACAGCGATGTTATGGGATCCTCTTGAGAAGGAGCGGGAGTTAAAGGAAAAGATTCAACGCCGCGCGGAAGCGAAAGAGCGGCTAGAACGGATCGCCAAGAAGCAATCGTTGCTTAAAAGAATCGAAGCGAAGCTTTGGCGGTCTACAAAAAAAATCGTTGCCGCTGTAATGCCATCCTGAGTGGAAAGGGCTTCGGTCTATACCTGTTTAATAATGATCAATATCAGTCAATCAAAATAACCAACATGAAAAAAGTAGTATTAGCATTTAGCGGAGGGTTGGATACATCATTCTGTTGTATTTACCTCTCGCGGGACTTAGGTTTAGAAATACATTCTGTCATCGTCAATACCGGCGGGTTCTCTGCGCAGGAGCTAGAGGGGATCGAACGACGCGCCTATGAGCTTGGTGTTAAATCGCATACTACCCTTGATGAAACAGAAAACTATTACCGGGATACCATCAAGTATTTGATCTTCGGGAATGTGTTGAAGAATGCAACCTATCCGCTATCGGTTTCTGCTGAACGGGTTTGTCAGGCAACAGCAATTGCTAACTATGCTAAAAGCATCGGCGCAGAATGTGTTGCTCACGGGTCCACTGGAGCCGGTAACGACCAGGTTCGTTTCGATATGATATTTCAAACAGTGATCCCAGGCGTTGAAATTATTACGCCTATTCGGGACTTGAAGCTTTCTCGAGAGGACGAGATTGACTACCTCAAAAAGCACGAGGTTGTCTATTCAGCGGAGAAAGCAAAGTATTCGATCAATAAGGGGCTCTGGGGTACCTCGGTAGGTGGAGCCGAAACACTAACGTCTAACGAATATTTACCCGAGAGTGCATGGCCAACACCGGTTTCGGCCGTCGATCCCCAAAAGATTACCATCGACTTTGAAAAGGGAGAGCCGGTAGCGTTGAACGGTGAAAAGATCGGTCCCGTGCGTGTGATTCAGGAACTACAGGCACTCGCGCAACCTTACGGAATCGGTCGGGATATCCATGTGGGAGATACGATCATCGGGATCAAAGGCCGGGTTGGTTTTGAGGCTGCCGGTCCATTGATTTTGATTAAAGCACATCATACCTTGGAGAAACATACCCTGACCAAATGGCAACTTTCATGGAAAGACCAGTTGGCGGGATTTTATGGAAATTACATGCATGAAGGACAAATGCATGATCCGGTTATGCGGGATATGGAAGCATTTTTGCAAAGTGCTCAAGAGACCGTTAGTGGTCGGGTATACGTCGCATTACACCCCCATAGATTCGTGGTACTCGGCATCGATTCAAAACATGATTTGATGTCCAATGAATTTGGAAGTTATGGAGAAATGAACGAAGGATATACCGGGGATGACGTGAAGGGTTTTTCTAAGATTTTTGGTAATCAGACCAGCATTTGGCATAAAGTAAACCATAAAGGTTAGACCCATTCTAGCCGAGGAAATGTAGCTCAGGGCTATGCAAATTATTGACAATGAAAAAAATTAAAGTAGGAGTCATCGGATCGGCGGGTTATACCGGTGGTGAACTCTTGAGAATATTGATTAACCATCCGCATGCGGAGATTGTATATGCACACAGCCTGTCGAATGCGGGAAATAAGGTGTATGAAGTGCATAACGATTTATTTGGGGATACAGAACTGATTTTTTCTGCTGATTTCCATTCCAATATTGATGTCGTGTTTTTGTGTGTTGGTCACGGGGATGCCAAGAAATTCTTAGCGGCAAATCGATTTGAAGATTCGGTTAAAATTATCGATCTCTCGCAGGATTTCCGTTTGAAGGAAAACCAAAATTATCAAGGTAAACGTTTTATTTACGGCTTGCCTGAACTCAACAGAGAGGAGATCCGCCGGGCCAATTATATAGCCAACCCGGGATGTTTTGCCACGACGATACAACTGGCTTTATTGCCATTGGCCAGCGAGGGGCTTCTGTCTGGCCAGGTGCATGTACATGCGACAACAGGATCCACAGGTGCTGGTCAGAAACCCGCTGGTACCACCCATTTTTCCTGGAGAAACAATAACCTTTCGGTTTATCAAGCATTTGTGCACAGGCACCTGCAAGAAATTTCCGAATCCTTAGAGCAGTTACAACCGGGCTTCCTACCCGAACAGGGCGGGACACTACTGGAGCGAGCGGGTCAGAAGGTGAATTTTATCCCCCAGCGCGGTGATTTTGCAAGGGGTATATTTGGGGCAATCTACGTAGCGTCTGATTTGAACCTAAAGACGGCCTTTGATTTGTATCAAAGCTACTACGAGCAACATCCTTTTACCCATGTTTCTGGTCATGAGATTGATTTGAAACAAGTGGTAAACACCAATAAGGCCTTGTTGCAGCTCCAAAAACAAGGAGACAAGTTGTTGATACTGAGTGCAACCGATAACTTAATTAAAGGAGCATCCGGTCAAGCGGTGCAGAATATGAACCTGATGTTCGGTATTGACGAGACGGCCGCCCTTCGGTTGAAGCCTGTAGCTTTCTAGAAATAAGAGCACGATATAACACCCATAAAAAAGCGTCCTGAAAGAAATTTCAGGACGCTTTTTTATGGTTTACCTTTTAGGAATTGAATTAATCCTCAAGGTTTACTTTACGCTCGATAGATACGTTGTCTCCAGTGACGGCGTTGCCGTCTTGGTCAACTAACATCAGTTGTACGGTGGTCTCTCCCTTTGGTAGGTTAAGTACTTCGTACGGTACCCATTGGTCTAACAAGAATTCTTCACCATTGATAACCGCTTTGACTTGATTACCATCAGCGCCGATTGTTGTGTTGGCGACAAAGAAGTCTAAAAGTAGAACATTGGTCTGATCTCCTTTGTAATCCCCTTTGGGTCTACTGTAGAATAATGAGGGTTCTGTTGGTGTTGGAAGTTCCGAAATGGTTGCATCGGACTCGACTTTGAACTTAATCAATTTGGAGGCATCCTCTGTTTTGATCGATTCATGGAAAGAGCGCGAAAGGAACGATAGTAAATAATGTTCCGAATTAACCGGTACCGTAAAGGTATGCTCCGGAGCATATAACGCAACGTATGGTGTGTTGTCTAAAATAAAATGGATGTGCTGTCCGTCGTGAGAATTCGCCATATGGTGCGCATGCTCGGTTTGCTCGGTTAGCGTAAAATTCTCCACATCATATTTGACGGTGATTTTTGCGGAATCAGTACCCACCTTTTCAGCAGTCAAATTAGCGATTTTTAGCGTTGCTCCAGGAAATTCTTTCGCATGCTCAAGGGGGTTGACAGCGATAGCGCCAACAGAGTCCTGCATTGCAGTAGAATCTTGAACATCGCCGTCCTGATTAGTAGTCGACGTATTACATGAAGCAAATAATGCTGTTGCAGTGAATACTGCAATTGCAGATTTGAAATTTTTCATAATGAATCTTTTAGTAGAATGTGTTTTTTCTATTAGTTCTCTAACAAAGATAGTCTTAAAATGTTTAATTTTTTTATTGAAAGACGACTTTTAACGCCTCCTTAATTGCTTGTACTGTCTTTTGGAGGTCCTCCTGGGTGTGCGCAGCGGAGACGAACCCGACCTCGTAGCCGGATGGACCAAAATAGATACCCCGATTCAAAAGCTCCCGGTGCATCACTTTATAATGTTCCATGGAAGTCGGATCGATTTGGTCTGCTCGTTGTATTTCTCCCTGATCACTAAACGCAATCCAGAAAATGGAACCGACCGTTGCAATCTGCATCGGATAGTTTTGTTCTTTAATGAAAGCGCGTAACTGTCCGACGAAATCTTGTGTTTTCTTTTCCATTTGTTCGTAAAAACCAGGTTTTGCGAGCAGTCGAAGCGCTGCAATTCCTGCGGCCATCGCGACCGGGTTTCCGGACAGGGTGCCGGCTTGGTAGACAGGTCCATCAGGGGAGATGCAGTGCATGAGTTCTTTGGATGCGCCATAAGCGCCCACGGGCATGCCTCCTCCAATGATTTTGCCATAAGTCATGATATCGGGCTGAACCCCGTAATGGTCCGCAGCACCTTGAAATCCAAGACGGAAACCGGTGATCACCTCGTCCATAATCAAGAGCGCGCCGTGGTCATGGGTGATTTTACGAAGAAAGTGCATATAATCAGCATCTTGTATCAACAGGCCGTTGTTCGCCGGAACCCCTTCGATAATTACTGCGGCTATCTGATCTTTGAAATCGGTAAACACTTGGGAGAGCGCTTGGCGGTCATTGAGGGAGATCACGATGGTGTCATCAGCAACAGCACGCGGTACTCCAGCCGATGAAGTCTCTCCGAAGGTGACTAAGCCCGATCCGGCTTTAACAAGCAGCGCGTCGGAGTGGCCGTGATAACATCCTTCAAATTTGACAATTTTGTTTCTTTTAGTATAACCTCTAGCCAGCCGAATGGCTGACATGACAGCCTCTGTTCCAGAACTTACGAAACGGATCATCTCTATTTTCTTGTTATGAGTCAAGATCAGTTCAGCGAGTTCGTTCTCCAGCCGAGTAGGCGCGCCGAAGCTCAGCCCCTTGGCTAGTTGCGCCTCGACCGCTTGTCGGATTTCAGGCGTATTGTGACCGAGAATTAAGGGGCCCCAAGAGCAACAGTAATCAATAAACGCATTGCCGTCTGCGTCCCAAAGATGCGCCTGGTCGCCGCGTTCAATAAATAACGGGGTACCATGGACGGATTTAAAAGCTCTGACCGGCGAGTTAACCCCGCCAGGAAAATATTGTTTTGCTTTGTCAAATAATTCAGCTGATTTTTCACGTGAAATATCGCTTGTGAGAGATGTCATAGTAGAACGGGTTTTTATTCACTCAAATTTACAATTTCCGATCGTCGAATGCTAATGTCGCTGAGTCGGTCATCGAGCCACCTCGAAAAATGACACATTTGTTATACTTGAATATAAGCCGCAGATGCGAGGAACGATGGCTAAAAAAGAGAGAGGGACAGTGCGTTATGCATGTCCCCCTCTCTGGTCGTGTTCAATAACTTATTTGCCTTCCTTAAGGACCTTCGTGACCAATTCAGCAGCTTCTTTCAACAAGATAGCCGAATAAACCTCAAGTCCAGATTTATCAATTAATTCTTTCGCTTCAGCTGCATTTGTTCCTTGAAGACGAACGATGATCGGAACGGGGATGTCTCCGATCTCTTGGTAGGCGTCAATGACCCCTTGAGCAACCCGGTCACAGCGCACGATACCGCCGAAAATATTGATTAAAATGGCTTTTACATTCGGATCTTGAAGAATAATGTTGAAACCAGCTTTTACAGTCTCTGCATTCGCAGTACCGCCGACGTCAAGGAAGTTAGCCGGTTCACCACCAGCTAATTTAATGATATCCATTGTCGCCATGGCAAGTCCAGCACCATTAACCATACAGCCTACATTACCGTCCAATTTTACGTAGTTCAAGTTCGATTCACCGGCTTCAACTTCTGTTGGATCTTCTTCAGCCAGATCACGTAATGCGGCGATGTCCTTGTGACGATAAAGTGCGTTTTCGTCGATATCTACTTTAGCATCTACGGCTAGAACTTTGTCGTCTGATGTTTTTAGAACGGGGTTGATTTCGAACATAGCTGCATCAATTGCGTCATACGCTTTGTAAAGCGCAGAGACGAATTTAACCATGTCCTTTTGTGCAGCACCGGCAAGGCCTAAATTGAAGGCGATCTTCCGTGCTTGGAAAGACTGAAAGCCAACTTTAGGATCAATCTCTTCTTTAAAAATGAGATGCGGCGTTTTTTCAGCCACTTCCTCGATATCCATACCGCCTTCGGTCGAATACATAATGATGTTTCTTCCTTTAGAACGGTCTAATAAAACGGATATGTAAAACTCCTTAGGTTCACTTTCTCCGGGGTAGTATACGTCTTGAGCGACGAGCACTTTGTTTACTTTTTTACCTTCAGGGCCGGTTTGAGGGGTGACCAGCTGCATACCAATGATGTCTGTTGCGCGCTGTAAAACCTCATCATGGTTCTTTGCCAATTTGACACCACCACCTTTACCGCGTCCGCCGGCATGAATTTGAGCTTTGACCACCACCCAGTCTGAGTTAAGGTCTTCTTTCAATTTCTTGGCAGCTTCAACAGCCTGTTCTGGTGTTTCGGCAACAATACCTTCTTGTATTCGTACTCCGAAACCTTTTAGTATTTCTTTTCCTTGATATTCGTGAATGTTCATTGATAAAAAATTTGATGTAAAAATAACGTATTTAATCGTAAGGGGCAAGTTATTGCTGCTATAAAATTGTACTTCGCTTTCATTCCGTTTTTATCCGGTATGTTTTCCGCTTTGCTTTTTCACCTCATGGGTACAAAAGGGCCTCGGTCGGGCGCTGAGGAAACCCAGATTGATCAACTGGTGGGCCTTGCTGCCGGCCTACAGGATAATTATGCGAGCCCGTTCATTGTTCCTGGATTTTTGTTATTTTCGTGTCATGATCTTGAAGGCGAATAATATTTTTAAATCCTATGGCGAGCTCGAAATTCTTAAAGGAGTGAGTGTGTCAGTGCAGAAGGGGGAAATTGTTTCTATTGTAGGGGCTTCAGGTGCAGGTAAAAGTACCTTGTTACACATTATTGGTACACTAGACCGACCGGATAAAGGAAGTTTACTAATTGCTGATCAAGATGTGTTTTCCCATAGCGAAAAACAGCTTAGTGATTTTAGGAATCAGGAAATTGGTTTCATTTTTCAGTTTCATCATTTGCTGCCCGAGTTTAGTGCACTGGAAAACGTATGCATCCCAGGATTTATTGCTGGACGCGCACGAAGTGAGGTGGAGAAACAAGCCAACGAGTTGCTGGAGATTTTGGCCGTGAAACATCGTGCAAACCATAAACCCGCGGCGATGTCTGGCGGCGAGCAGCAACGTGTATCTGTCGCGCGGGCGCTGATCAATAATCCAAGTTTGGTGTTGGCCGATGAACCCTCCGGTAATCTGGATTCGGAAAATGCGACCGCGTTGCACCAGCTTTTTTTTGACCTTCGGGAAAGAATGCAACAAACCTTTATTATTGTGACCCACAACGAAGATTTAGCCAGTATATCGGACCGGACGATTCAAATGCGAGACGGACAAATTTATCAATAACATGCAGAAACTACTGATCACATCGGGCACCTCGTCTCTTGCGCAACGGGTTGGCAATATATTACAGGAGCGGTTTAAATTGTTCTTTGCTACAAGTGAAACCGTACCGCAATTTTTGGAAAACCGGTTTCGTAAAATTCCGAAAGGGCCCGATCCTACGTTTGCCCATGAATTGTTGACCTTTTGCCTGGATCATCAAATCAATCTGCTACTCCCTTTGGAGCTATCAGAAATACAGTCACTCAGCGAGGCGAAGAAGCTATTCGAGGAGTATGGTATTCAGGTATTGTGTCCGGATCGGGAGGAGTTGGAGGAACTATTGGTACTGCAGCGCCCCCCGTCCGGAACAGACCTTTGCTTGGTTGCCGATGGGGTATCCCTTATCGGGGAACCGAGTGATGCGGTGGGAACCGATGGGCTTTTTGCTGTGGCTGACTCGGGGGATGATGCGGCGCTTTGTGTGGTATAGCTAATTTTCAAATGATAAACACGAATCACATTCCACTGGATAAGAAATTGTATCTCTTCGAACTCGATGACGTGCTTTTTCCTGAACGCGACTACCTGCTACAGATCTATTATTTGTTTGCTAAATTCGTGGAATTTTCAGAGGGCAGGGCGCTCGCTGAGCCATTGGTGGATTACATGAAGCAGGTATATGCCGAGAAAGGGCATTCGCGCGTCTATGCGCTGGCCGCTCAACAGTTTGCTTTTCGGGAAGATTACGCGGAAAATCTAGAGCGGCTGATCGCAAACGGTCATTTGCCCCTTAAGCTTTATCTCTTCAATAACGTAAAACTGCTCTTAGCGTCGATCTTGGAACGAAAGGCTCATTTCGCGGTCTTGACGAAAGGAAATCCGATGACGCAACTTAACAAACTTAAATATCTAGACTGGCAGGGTTTGGATCAAGGGGTGAAGATTTATTTTCAAGATGAATTGGATTTCAGAAATATTGAGCCTTTTCGTTATATTGCTACAGAAAACCAAGTCTCTGAGGACGAAATCATGTTTATCAATGAACCTTGGACAACCTTATGATGAAAAAACGAGTACTGGCTGGTCTGTTTATGGCCGTATTGTTGGGTACCTTTGGATGTAAAAAGTCCGATGGTCCATCGCCTCAATTGCAAGATGAGGAAACCCTGTTAAGAGATTCTACCTATTATTATTCTATCTTATTATCGCTTTGGACGGATGTTTTGCCACAACCTCAGGTATCCGGTGATCGTTTCGACTTACAGGCGTATACGGGAAAATTCGAAACCGCCGAGGAGGTGCTCGTGGATCTACGCCGGTATGCAGCGGATGATCGATTCAGTTTTGTGGACCGGACCGGAACGGTGAGCGAGGAAATTCAGCAGGGGATGTATAAAGAGACCGGTGCTACGCCTATTTATCTGAGCAGTTCTGAGCGTACCACGAATGCCGATATGTATATCAAGCTGGTTCAACGAGGATCGCCGGCAGAAGAGGCTGGATTAAAACGGGGGATGCGCGTGTTACGCATCAACGGCGAGGAGCGAATCGATTATCAAACTGATCAAGCCAATTCGTTCCGGAATTTTCAAAAGTTCTTTTCTGATGAACCGCTAGAACTCGTTGTCGAGGAACCGGGATCGGAGCGTGCTAGAACGATTACTGTCACGGGTAGTTCCTATCAGCTAAACCCTATCTTGAAAGCCCGAGTCCTTACGCATGGCAACAAGAAAGTAGGTTATATAGCGTACACAAGCTTTGTCAATGTATTGAATTCGGCCGGTGAGCCCAATGAATACTATACGGAATTAATAAACGTTTTTCAAGAATTTGAGCAAGCCGGTATAGCCGAACTGGTCGTCGATCTACGGTATAATGGGGGCGGTGCGGCAAATTCAGCCGAGTTGCTGGCCAATCTTATCGTCCCTTCTGCTAGCGGACAAAACCTGATGTATGCCTATAAGATCAATACCCACCTCCAGGACGAGGGGTTTTCGGATGACGCGAATCCAGTCGCGCCTTTCCGACCGGTTAATTTTTCTAAGCCGAACGGACTTGATTTAAAACGCGTTTACTTTCTGGCAACCGAAAGCTCTGCTTCGGCCAGCGAGCTGGTGATGAACGTGCTGGAACCGTATATGGATACGCAGATTATTACCGTTAATGGAACAGGTACCTATGGAAAACCGGTGGGCTTCTTTGGGCACCCTGTCGTTGACGGCTATGCGGATCTCTACATCACCTCGTTTCAAATGTTGAACAGTTCCGGATTTGGGGACTATTTCGATGGACTACGCGGAGAAAAGGTGGATGCTGCCGATGGTTTTTTGAATCAATTGGGCGATGAAAACGAATCCCTGTTCGCAGAGGCACTGTATCATATTGGCCAGGGAGGCTACCGATCGGCTAGGGTAGCCCGTTCGGCTAATTCGCCGAACAAAGAGCCCCTATTGCATCGAGTCGAAGGACCCGCGATAAAATCTTATCGAAGTAATATGTATCGGTTCGACCCTCATCTAGTTTCGGAACTCCGCGACAAATAATAATCCTTTTGCTAGTTTGAACGTCAAAGAAGTAAGGAACGCGGTTGATATAAAGCAATTGTAAACTATGAAGAAAAACTTTTTAGGACCCTTTTTGATCCTGGTGATGCTATTGACGGTAGTCAGTTGTAAAAAGGATCCAGCTCAAATTAGTCCACCTCCACGACCCGGAGGAGATGGGGACCGCACCTCGGAGCAGCGTGTATTGGATAGCGTGTATAGCAAATACAAGAAGCTATCCTACTGGGAGTCTTCTATTGAAATTGCCGACCCGATTTCTGACCTCACGGATTCGTACACCCATGCTGAAGGTTTATTGAGCTACCTGAAATCACAGACACCCAAGAAAACGGATTACGTCGTTCACCCGGAGTACAGCGGACCGCTTGATCGTTTTTCCTGGATCGAGGATCTCGATGGCGGCACATCGTCCTCAGCCCGTGCGGATTTGGCCGATGGCTATGGCCTTTATCTTACCTTTGACGGCAGTAAAGAGGATAGTTTATTCGTCTATTTTGTGGAAGGCGGGTCACCGGGCGCTGAGGCGGGAATTAAACGCGGACAACGTGTCATCCAGATGGAAGGAGATTCCGCGATGGTGTATTCCAACCTGACGAACATTACGGATTATATTGAAGGGAATAAATTGAATATCACCGTTTATAGTGAATCGAAAGGTGAGTTGGATCTTGATTTAACCTACACAACCTACGATATCGATCCGATTGTTCAAGACACGATTTATCAAAGAGGTAATGATCGAATCGGTTATTTGGCACTTTCCTCGTTTGAAGAAATGCAAAATGACAATGGATCTCCGACACCGATGCATCAAAATTTAGAGCGCATATTCGATGCGTTCGGTGCCGGCGGAAAAAAGATCAACGAATTAATTATTGACCTTCGTTACAACGGAGGGGGCTATGTCAGTACGGCAAGCTATCTAGCCAATAAGATCATCAATCCCTCGGGCAACGAGCAAGTCATGTTCAGTTACGATGTCAATAAGAATTTGGAAACCGAGCGTGAACAGGGCGATGGGGAATTTGCTGATGAGATCTTTAAGCGAGCGAATAACCTGGAGTTGCAGCGGGTTTATTTTTTAGTGACTGATTACACGGCGTCGGCTAGTGAAATTGTGATCGCTGCGCTAATGCCTTATATGGACGTCCAGGTTATTGCCGATGGTCGTGCAACCTACGGCAAGCCAGTTGGATTTTTTAGAGAAGATATATTGGGGGATATTGGCCTTTGGGCGGCTTCATTCAAAATTGTTAATGCGGACGGATATTCCGACTATTGGGATGGAATACCAGCAAGCAGGAGTAATGTGTTTGACAATTTCTATCGGGATTTTGGAGATCCAACTGAAAGCATGACCAAGGCTGCGATCGATCACATAACGACAGGTACGTTTTCCGCAAAGGCCAATGACGTTCGCGCATCCTCAAGGGCGGCTAGAGGAGGGGAAGGGAATACCAAAAAGTTGAATACCGTGGACGTGCAGGGAATGCGAAAAAGCAAATAATCAGGATATAATTATTAACTTTACTGGCATGGCGGGAACGAACAAACCAACGACAATTAAAGAGATTGCTAGAAAGCTAAAAATCTCTCCGTCTACCGTATCACGTGCTTTAAACGACCATCCCAGTATCGGTTTGGTGACCACGATGCGGGTGAAGCAAATGGCGGAAGAAATGGCATACGAGCCGAACCAAACGGCTATTTTTTTCAAACAACGAAAAACTTTTACCATCGGGGTGATCCTTCCGAAACTCTCTGAACCTTTTTTCTCTGAAGCGATAAGTGTGATTGAAAGTGTCGCCGAGGAGAAGAAATATACCGTTTTGTTGGGCCAATCGTTAGATGATGCCGGACGGGAACTCAATATCGTCAAAACATTCAAGAAACATCGAGTGGATGGCATTTTGATGTCCATGAGTAAAAATACGGAGAATACGGATTTCCTCGCGCTGTTGGCCAAAACGGATATTCCGATTGTATTCTTTGACTGCGTGCCTGATTTGCCCGATGTGCATAAAGTTTTTAGCGATTTATCGTCCGGTATGGTGGAAGCGATCGAAGCCTTCGTTGAAAGGGGGCATCGAAAGATTGCGATGATCAATGGCCCTGAATCACTATTAGCATCCAAGGAGCGCGCCACGGCCTTCAAAAACGCATTGCTTGCACAGGGAATTAACAAGCAGGATAGTTTTGTCGTCAACACGGATCTCACCGAGCAGGGGAATGAAAGGGCGATGGAACAAATCTGTAGTCTGGCAGATCGCCCATCAGCAGTCGTGTCGTTTAATGACTTTGTGACTTTGGATCTGATTCATTATGCGAAACAACGTGGGATCGTGCTGAATCAGGATATGTATTTTATCAGTTATGCCAATTACCCGCTTTGGAAGTATATGGATAATCCGCCCATGGGAAGTATCGAGCAATATCCGGAGAAACAGGCGAAACAGGCGGCCGAGATCCTGTTTGATTGTATCGATCAGAGATCCAGCCAGCCTCAGCGCGTAGTCTTCCCCTCTAAACTCGTTTTGAAGTAGAGAACGCAATTCGATAGCGCGTTGTCATTCCATCCATCTGCTCACCGTATGCTCGATGTTCGCTAGGAATCGATGCGAATACTATAACTGATCTCGACACCGCCAGCGGCTAACATATCGTGTACAGAACAGTATTTTTTTACGGCGAGTTCTGCCGCGCGTTGTGCTTTTTCTAAGTCAATCTTTCCCTTTAACGTGAAGGTCATGTGGATCTTTGTAAAGATATTAGGGATTTCCTCGCGACGCGTTCCTTCTATCTCCACTTGAATATCTTCAATCTCCTGACGTTGTTTCTGTAGAATGGTGGTCAGGTCAAATACACTGCAAGAGCCCAGGGCCATTAATACCATTTCCATGGGTCTTACTCCCTTACCTTCTCCTCCAATGGATTCCGGTCCATCGATATTGACTTTGATTTCGGATAACTCACTTGAGGCTTCAAAGTGTACGCCCTGATTTTTTCTATTTAAATGTACTTTCATGTCCTTTTGAGATTTTTAATACAAATTTACCGATTATATCGGAGATTTAGTCCCGTTGCAGACGGGTACATTGCTCCCATAAACAGACCTGGAGGTAGCCGCTTGATCCAGGCTAACCTCCAGGTGTGATACAAGAAACCAAGAACGCGTATGGTCCTAGGAATTTGGGTATTTTACACCCCGATATTGCGTGATATCAACTTTGGGGACATCAGCTTTGTATTGTTTGTTAATGGCGTCGATAAAGAGGTTGGCCACAATGGCATTTCCAATGGGTGTCAAATGTATTCCATCCAGAGAAAAAGCGTTACCCGTGATAAACGCTGAACTGATCGCAATGCCATTGTAGACATAACCTGATTTTACCTTATTCAAGAATGCGTGAATATCGGCTACCGCCAGATCGTTCGCTGCTGCAATTTCTGTAATCTTTTTGTTGATCTCGCCGATCAAGACCACGACTTGTTGCACCTCGTCTTGATCCAATACATAGTGATCGTCAATCGGGTTGTCCGGGTGTACACCATAGGGTATACCCTGGTCATCGGGTTGTGCGAGAAGGTCGGTCGGAAAAGTGAGCATGAATAGGTCTTCTGCTGTGGCTTGTCGGGGACCGGATTCTGTTTGTATGAATACATTTTTAGCCTGCCCGCCAGAGGCCGCTTCCACGGCTGCGTTGAGCCGCTCTGTGGTAACGGTATTGAAGAAGGGTACCGCAGTGATATCTGGAATGGTTGCCACAACGCCTTTCTGATCGTTCTCCGTTAATGCATTGACGAAAGCATGGTAAGCGCCCTCGAATTCCGGCAACGTGATGAGTCGGGTGGTTGGATCATTTTCATTGGTGACCCCGCCATTGGTCGCATAGCCCAGAACATCATTATTGCCTAACCAAAACGTGAAAAAGGTATGTTCATGAGATGCAGCGTACTCGATGTATTTAGTCGTTGCTGCGACCTCGTCAGGCAACAAGCGTTCAAAGAAGGGGTTGCCCAGCGTTGACCCGATACCAGCGACCATTGCCATATCCAATCGCATGCCCGGAACGCCCAGGTTTTGGATGGGATCCAGGTGTTTGGTATACAAAGGATCGCCGTTTGCATTCTGTCCTCTGATCGCCAATTTGTCTGTGACGGGTTCGGTAACTGGATTTCCATCCACCAATGAAGCTAGATGAAGATATCCCGATCCATTTTCCTGTTCTGATGTGAAAAAAGGCGCGGTAAATTCACCCCCGGCAACGGATTTAAATTGTTCGGCTAACAGATTAGGGAATGCAACTTGTTGCCCCTCCAGATAGAGACCGCCGTCGGCATAACCCGCCGTTAGTGAATTTCCTACTGCGATGAATTGTGAGAAATCAGCTGTTCCTGTGTCGCTTTGGAAATCGTCATCAAAATTAGGAGCGCATGCGCTCATGAAGCCCAAGCTGGCAATTGCTATATATAATTTTATATTTTTTTTCATTGTTTTTTTGTCTTAATTGGATTTACCACGCATAGGAAAGGGAGATACCGGGTGCATGGATATTGGTTTCATAAGCGCCTCGAAGCTGGGTTTCTGCATTGGTTGTTGTCCTTTTTAAAATCTTCTGGAAGACGTAGGCAGCCGACATTTCCCAGTTTGGCGAAAATTTATAGGTGAATCCGGCGGCAGCCATCATCCGGTCGTTGTCGGGTGTCTCCGGATAGACATATTTGGCTTGTACCGGCGTATACACATAACCTGCTCCGACCCGGAGATCGAGTTTGTCGTTCATGTGGTAGTTCAACCCACCCTTTCCAGAGAAGGCGTTCTGGTATTTTTTAACCGATCGCGTGTCTTGGAGTGTCGGCGTGTTATTTTCATAATCGAATGCCAGTTCTTTGTATATGCTGTACCCAATGAACGATCCATCTAATGCCATGTCTAATCTGTCGGATAATGGGAATGCCAGACCGATGTTGAAGGTTGCGGGTAAAGGAAGATCAGCATCGAACTTTCCGTTCGGAAAATTGCTCGCTAAGCCGGTTGGAACGTCAAACACGGCATCGCCGCCTTCTAGCTTGGTGTTGACCTTAGACCGATAGCTCAACGAAAGTGCGAATTGATCGGCCAGATTATAATGGATACCAATGTTGTACCCCATACCGGTGCCCGTGCCCTTTAGGGTCGCTTGTCCAGCGGAACCATCGGGATAAAATACGGGCAGCGCGCGTCCCATTTCTACCAGACCAATATTGTATACAAAACCACCGCCAATACTAAATTCCTCGGTCAGTTTAACACTCAGAGTAGGTTGTACGTAGATCGCGCGCATCGATAGGTCCGTTAGCGAATAACGACCGGGCCATTGCTGTCCCCAATCGACCGCACCACCAAATGGCGTATAAATCCCGATCCCCGCTTTCCACCAGGATTCTTTGGGTCCAAAAACTGCATAAGCGCCGAAAGGAGGAGATATTTGGAATTTGGTGTGATGTACATCCGAGCTACCTGCTTCTCGGAAGGCCGAACGATACATGATCGCACTACCCCCAATCTGGATCGCATTGTGATCCATTTTGGCGATGGCCCCCGGGTTGTAGACAATCGATGACTCATCAATAAAGAGGGCGGAACCCGCACCGGCCATTCCAACTGCTTTTTGACTCTGTGTATTGACTTGCGAGCCTTGGGCTAGTAATAGGCTAGGAGAAATTAATAACAGACTGAGAAGTAATTGTTTCATTTACCTTAAATTGATTAGCGTGTGTGTTTAAAGAGATTAGTATAGTATGCTAACATAGTAAAAAAATGTTAAATTAATATAACGTTATAGCATTTTTCACCAAGTTGATCAATCAAATGTTTTATATAACAACATAAATCCGTTAACTTGGTTTCCACATTAGAACACATTCAATACGAAAAATTATGGCTCAAGTAACATTTAAAGGTGGTGCGGTGCACACCAGTGGCGAACTGCCGAAAGTAGGAGAGGCAGCTCCAGATTTCAAACTAACAGGTGCAGACTTGTCACAAAAAACATTGAAAAGCTTTTCAGGCAAACAAATTGTCCTCAATATTTTCCCGAGTATTGACACCGGAACATGTGCCGCCTCGGTCAGGAAATTCAATGAGCAAGCCTCGAGTCTTGATCATACCGTGGTGCTCTGTATCTCGAAGGATCTTCCTTTCGCGCAGAGTCGGTTCTGCGCTGCTGAAGGCCTCGATAATGTCATCACTTTGTCGGATTTCAAGGATGATACTTTTGCCCAAGCATACGGTGTGCGTTTTGTTGATGGTCCATTAGAGGGGTTGTTGAGTCGTTCGGTTGTGGTCATTGATCAAGATGGAAAGATCGTCTACACGGAGCAGGTTGCGGAAACCGCCGAGGAGCCGAACTATGACAATGCCCTAGCGGCGATCTAAAAATATACTCTGGGAATTTTTTATTCCCAGAGTATAAAAAAGTGTTTTTTCGATTTATCGACTACTTTGTAAAGCTTGGAGAATATCCTGAATAATGTCTTCTTGGTCTTCTAAACCAATCGATAGTCGGATCGTTCCTGGAGCAATGCCTAAAGCCAGTCGTTCGTCTTCTTTGAGTTTGGAATGTGTTGTGGAAGCCGGATGGGTCGCAATACTTCGTGAATCACCCAAATTGGACGTGTAAAGAATCATTTCAAGGGCGTCTATAAACCGAAACGCGCGTTCTTGCTCCCCCTTGACTTTAAACGTTACGACGCCACCACCCGCTTTCATTTGTGCTTTGGCCAATCCGTATTGCGGATGGGAAGGTAGAAAGGGGTACTTGACATCAAATACCTCAGGGTGTTGTTCCAATTCCTGGGCCACCGCCAGTGCATTGGCGCAATGTCGATCCATCCGTAGTGCGAGTGTGTCTAGACTTTTGGAAAGAATCCAAGCATTGAAGGCCGACATCGCAGGGCCGGTATGGCGAACAAGAAACATAATCTCATCGATCAGTTCTTGTTTTCCGACAACGACTCCACCCAAAACTCGTCCCTGACCATCCATGTATTTTGTTGCTGAGTGAACAGATAGGTCGATACCGTAAGGAAGCGGCTTTTGTAAATAAGGTGTAGCAAAACAATTGTCGATGATGAAGATAATCTCGGGATATTGTTGCTTCAATCCACCCAACCACTCCAGATCGACCAGTTCTAAGCCTGGATTAGAAGGCGATTCCAAGAAAATAATTTTTGTATTGGGCTGAATGGCAGCTTCCCAAGCATTTTGGTCAATCGCATCGACATAGGTCGTGCTGACTCCCCAGCGTGGAAATAGCTGAGTAAACAATTGGTGCGTGGATCCGAAAATTGCCCGCGAGGAAAGAATGTGGTCGCCTTGTTTGATAAATGCGGCTAAAGAGCCAAACACAGCTCCCATGCCGGAAGCGAAAGCGAGTCCAGCTTCGGCCTCTTCCATTAAACATACTTTGTTGATAAACTCGGTCGTGTTCGGGTTGGCATAGCGTGAATAAACCATCGCAGCCTCTTCTTCAGCAAAGACGGCACGCCCTTGTTCAGCACTCTCAAAGATAAAGCTGGATGTCAAATATAGTGGAACTGAATGTTCTCTCGACGATGAACGTTTGGCTTGTTCGCGGATAATTTTAGACTGTTCTTTGTTCATGGTGAACAAATTTATTTTATTTTCATCAAAATACAGTATACCCGATGATATATTTCGGGAAAACTCCTGGAAAGAGCGAATAATGACCAGAGTTGAGCGGGCGCTTGTCGAGGTGTTTTTTTGCTTATTCGTCGCGATTGAACGGATAATTCTGTATCTTGAGCAATCAATTTGCAAAAATTATGACCCGAAAAACCTTGGTTGCTCTTTTCCTACTAAACCCTATTTTTTCATTCGCCCAAACTCCGCCTGAACCGTATGGCGCACTACCCTCAGAACGGCAATTGCGTTGGCATGAAATGGAATTGTATACGCTAATACATTATACACCGACCACTTTTCAAGATAAAGAGTGGGGATATGGCGATGCGGATCCCGAAATATTCGATCCCAGTGGTTTCGATGCCGATCAGATCGCAAGCGCAGCCGCAGCGGGTGGATTTCGTGGGTTAATATCTGTCGCCAAACATCACGATGGTTTCTGTCTTTGGCCAACCAAGACGACGGATTACAGTGTGGAGAGCTCGCCATGGAAGGGCGGTCGCGGCGATATGGTTAAAGAATTTATGCGGGCTTCGCACAACCATGATTTGGCCTTCGGCGTATATCTTTCCGCTTGGGATCGGAACGATACTCGGTATGGCTCAAAAGCCTATGCAGATGCTTATCGAAAACAACTAACAGAATTGATGACCAATTATGGTCCACTGTTTACATCCTGGCATGACGGAGCCAACGGTGGTGATGGTTATTATGGAGGGAAAAATGAAAAGCGTATCATCGATCGGGCAACGTATTATGAATGGCATGAGAAAACCTGGCCGATTGTTAGGAAGCTTCAACCCATGGCCATGATATTTTCAGACGTGGGCCCAGATATGCGATGGGTTGGAAATGAAAAAGGAATGGCCGCAGAAACAAGTTGGTCGACGCTGACACCTAAGGGTCTCGATGGAGCGGAGCCTGTCCCGGGTGTCGTGGACAATTCGAACCTTCCAACTGGCGATCGCAACGGGGAATACTGGATTCCTGCTGAATGTGATGTGCCACAGCGGCCGGGTTGGTTCTATCACGAAAATCAGAATGATCAGGTCAAAACGCCCAATCAGTTGTTTGAGATTTATTTAAATTCAGTCGGCCGAGGCGGCGCCATGAACTTGGGATTGGCACCTATGCCAGAAGGTGTCTTACACGACAACGACGTCCAATCCTTGCGCGCCTTTGGTGAGAAGCTGGAGGCTACCTTTGCGAATGATCTGGCGCAAGGCGCAACGGCGAAGGCCAGTAATGTTCGGCAGGAACATGAGCTGTTCTCGGAAAATAAAATCTTCGATGGAGATCGATATAGCTATTATGCCGCAGACGATGCGGTGTTGAACCCCACTATTGAAATCGACTTAGCAGGAGAAAAAGAGTTCGATTTGATTCGGCTGCGGGAAAACATTAAGCTTGGTCAACGACTGGATAGTGTACGGATTGATAGCTGGGAGCAGGGACAATGGAAACGACTCTCGAGCGCAACGAGTATCGGCGCTGGTCGTCTCATTAAATTGGATCAGCCGACCTCAACGTCCAAAATTCGCCTGTCACTGTACGCCCCTGTGGCCCCCACGCTCAGTGAATTCGCTTTGTTCAAAGAAGCACCCGCGGACTTCCAATTTGAAAAAAATGAGCGGGACAAGGTTGATCGGAAGCGGATGACCATCATCAGTAACGATAAGCATGTTGGCCAAGCGATCGATGGAGATCAAAGCACGGTATGGGAAAGTCATTTAGCGGCAACGGGATACATTGAGCTGAAGCTCGAGAACCCCCAACCCGTTCGTGGTATGAGCTACTTGCCCCGTCAAGACGCAGAGATTGCCGGCGTGCCGACCCGCTATCAGGTGCAGGTTAGCGCGGATGGCGAGCAGTGGATTCAGGTCGCTGAAGGCGAGTTTTCCAATATTCGTGCGAACGCCACCAAGCAAATTATTGACTTTAAGGAGGCCGCAGAAACGCAGTACATTCGCTTCTATCCAAAAGCTGTACTGAGTGAGAACCAGGAATTTTCTGTTGCAGAATTCGAAATCTATCGTTAAGGAATGAAGAAAATATTCATAGGGCTATGCAGTTTGCTTATGGGGGTGGTCAATGGGCAGGACCTCACATTGTGGTACGATACCCCGGCCAGTCAATGGGAGGAAACGTTGCCTTTGGGGAACGGGCTGATCGGCATGATGCCTGACGGGAAGGTAGCGGACGAGAGTGTGGTGCTCAATGAAATCTCCATGTGGTCGGGTTCACCTCAGGATGCGAATAATTACCAAGCTAATCAATATATTGACTCGATACAGGATCTCTTGTTTCAAGGACGGAACGATGAAGCGGAGGATTTGGTCAACGAACATTTCGTTAGCGCGAGCGCGGGATCTGGTTTTGGTTCCGGTGCGGAGATTCCTTACGGCTCTTTCCAGAACCTCGGGTATCTGAACTTTCTACATTTCGATCAAAGCGATCCTGAGAACTATCAACGATGGTTGGACTTAAAGGAAGCGAAAGCGGTGACGACCTTTAGCAGTGGCGAGGTTCAGTACAAACGGGAGTATTTCACCTCCTTTGGCGAGAATGTTGGGGTCATTCAGCTCAGTGCTGATCAAAAAAACTCGATTGGATTTGCACTTCATTTTTATCGCGATGAGCACATCGATTCTTATCGGATTGAAGGAAACCAGATTCTTATTCAAGGCGCGTTACCGGATGGGCGAGGAGGAAAGGGATTACAATTTGCAGCAACGGTTAAAGTAATAGCCGATGGCGGGACCCTTAAACAATACGATAACCAAATCATTTTAAAAGGTGCGGATGAAGCGATGGTGCTTTTTTCGGCAACCACCGATTATTACGGGCATGATCCGGTTTCCTATCTCACCGAGCAAATTCGTTCGGTGGAAAACCGGGCGTATGATCAGCTGATGAAGAGCCATTTGGCAAAATATCAACCCCTTTTTGATCGTGTTGATTTACATATTGAGGACGATTCCGTTCACCAGCGTATGTCAACCGCTGCGCGATTAGCGGCATTTTATGAGAATCCATCTCAAGACAACGGATTAGCCGTACTTTATTACCAATTTGGACGTTATTTAACCTTATCCAGTACCGCGCCAGAGGTTCCAAACGCGCTACCACCGAATTTACAGGGATTATGGGCACATCAGATTCAAACGCCTTGGAATGGTGATTATCACCTGAATATCAACGCCCAAATGAACCATTGGGGGGTTGGGCCGAGCAATTTATCTGAATATCACGAGCCGTTTATCCATATGATTAAAAATTTGGCGATACAAGGGAGAAAAACTGCGCAAGCGTATTATGGGGCGCCCGGTTGGGTCGTGTATATGATGACGAATATTTGGGGGTATACCGCACCAGGCGAACAAGCATCTTGGGGAGCAAGTACCGCCTCGGGTTGGTTGTGTAATCATCTTTGGGAGCAGTACCGTTTCACCATGGATGAAGCGTATCTGAAAGAAATTTATCCGATTCTTAAAGGGGCAGCTGAGTTTTATCAAGCCACCATGGTCCAGGATCCAAAAACCGGATGGCTGGTTACCTCGCCTTCGGTATCCCCGGAAAACAGTTTTAAGCTAAACAATGGGAAGACCGCTTCGGTGGCCATGGGGCCGACGATTGATAATCAAATTGTAAGAGAGCTCTACGAATCGGTGATCTCTGCCAACCAAATATTGGGATTAGCTGATCCTTTTGCCGATCGCATAAGTCGTGCCTTAGAAGAATTGCCACCTGCGGTTCAAATCAGTTCCTCCGGAAGAGTTATGGAATGGCTGGAAGACTATCCAGAAATAGAGCCCCAACACCGACATGTTTCCCATTTATATGGACTGTATCCAGCCAGTTTCATTTCACCCAATACCTCGCCCCAATGGGCTGAGGCGGCTAAAAAAACTTTGGAAGCTCGGGGAGATGGAGGTACGGGATGGTCCCGGGCTTGGAAAATTCTATTTTGGGCGCGCCTTCATGACGGGAATCATGCTTTGGAAATCTTACGACAATTGCTGCAACCCGCCATCGTTGAAAATACGGAATACCAAGGGGTGGGAGCCGGCACGTACCCTAACCTGTTTTGTGCTCACCCACCCTTTCAGATCGATGGTAATTTTGGCGGTTCAGCGGGAATTGCCGAGATGTTGCTACAGAGCCATGACGGGTATATTCATTTGTTGCCCGCACGGCCAGATGCTTGGAAGGATGGGGCGTTTCGTGGATTAAAGGCGCGCGGGAACTATACCGTCGATTTGACGTGGGAGGACGGTGAAGTCACCCAATTTGAGATCCATGGTAAAACAGGGGATTCGGTGCGGGTGCTGGTAAACGGGGAAGAAATAAAATACCGGATAAAGGGTTAATCCGGTTGACGATTGACCGTGGTTTTCACTGGATAGTATAAATAAACAAGAAATTTAACAAAGCCTTCCTAATTAATTAATAATAAGACGATATACTTGTCTTATGGCTAATCTGTTGGCACTCATCATGGTGCAGTTTGTTCTGCTCATCCTTTATTTCGATATTCGAACAATCCGGGACGAGCGAAAACAATTCGTTAAGCTATTGATAGCCGGATCCGTGGGTATCTTGATCAGCCGGTCCGCTAACCCCATTTTTGGCGCATATCTGGATCCAATTTTTACGCAATCCATGTGTCTTTGCGTGGCTTCCCTGACCTCAATGTACCTGCGGAATCTGCAAGCTGAAACCCGAACATCAGGATACTTGTTATTGCTAGCTATTTTTCCGTTCATTCTATTTTCGGTCTTCTATCTGCTTTATTATTTTTTTTCTGCTCAGATCCTGGATGGTATTCTTTTGGATTATCTCGACTTTTTTTATAGTAAAGTAGCCATATTGCTGTTTGTAGGGTCGATCGTGTACGATGCAATCGTCTTGTTTGTCGGCAAGCGGTATGTACGGGTGGTTAGGACCTCGTTAGATGGTCAGCTAGGCCTGGCTTTATTTGCATTGAAGTTTTTCTATTTAGTGGTCGGGTTTTGGCAGGGACTACAAACTTCCCTAACGTTTGGCTGGCAACTACCTATCTTTCCGTTTGGTGTTTTGGTTTTATTGCTGATTGCCGGTTTTCTTTGTCTGCCGCGGTTGCGCTTTGCAAGGGTTTATTTAGAAGTTCGTCTTCATCAGGTCTCAAGCAGGGGGATCGAGCGAGAATACAGTAAAAATGAACGCTTGGAAAATGCCCAACTAATCGATCGACTAATCGAATCTAGGAAGCTGTTTCGTCATGCGAACCTGAAAATAGCCGATTTAGAGTATCATATCCAATTGCCTATTCGCGAAATTGAGCACACGATACACGAAGGCCTAGCGCCTAATTGGGAATATTATTTGAATTCAAAACGTCTTCGTTATACGCT
>JBQDCW010000024.1:0-50152 GCA_052092145.1 Sphingobacterium sp.
GGGTGGAAATATTCCCTGATATACAGCAGTTCATTTTTGATGCCTACCACAGCTTCGAGCAGGGCAAGCATATCCTCGTTTGAACTTCGAATCTGTTTCATTTCCTTTGCCTTTTTAATCGTCACTCTCCCTGCATAAGTAACTCTACTTCGGACAATCTGAAATCCGTTTTCCGATTGATTTGCGTTGCACCAAGATTACCTTTTGCCCTGTACGTCTGCAACGTTCTTTTGCTGATATTGAGCAGTTGGCAGGCTTCCTGTTGGTCGAGCCATTTCGTTGCCTGTTGCAATACCTTGTAGGGTGCAGCAATTTCTGCAATCAATTTGAAATCTTCCTTTACTTTCCTGTGCAATGCTTTCAAAATCTGAATGTCTAAAACCGCTATTTCCATACCTAATCAATTTAGACTTCAAAAATATAAGGTATGTATACAGGGTTTTCCAATGTTGCAGTCAAAGGTTGCATTTGGCGTCCAGTTGCCAAATAGTCGGTTTTGGTTTATTGTTTTTTGGGCGTGTTCCTTTGCATTTTTTTTTGCCAACGCAAAACAACCCAGTAAAAAACGCAAGTGGATCGGGCTTTCCGCTATATCTTTTGTGTTGCTTTAGCGAAACGCAACAACAAAACGGTTGCAATTTTTGTGTAATTTTGAAGCTTAAGAAAAATGAATTAGCAGTAATGAAAATAGCCCCAATAAAGCCTTTTGACGGACAACATTGTGAAACCACAGCAACAGGAACTTTATTGCGACAAATCGGGATTAATCTTTCCGAACCAATGTTGTTTGGAATTGGCGAGGGATTGGGTTTTATCTATTGGAATATGAAAACAATGGATTTTCCATTTATTGGTGGACGAATTAAAACTGATTTGTTAACACAAAACATCGCCAAAAACCTAAATCTTGAGTTAACGGTTAAAGAAACTTCTTCAAAACAAAAAGCTTGGGAAAATGTAAAACAACTTCTTGATAAAGGACAAATTGTTGGGCTGAAATTAGATTGCTACCATTTAGAGTATTTTTCAAATCCTTTTCATTTCGCAGGACATTATACCGCAATATACGGTTACGACAATGAAAATGCTTTTTTAGTAGATACAAGACAACAAGGCGGAGAGGTAAAAACATCATTAAAAAGTTTGGAATTGGCAAGAGCAGAAAAAGGTGCAATGTCTTCTAAAAATCTGTATTATACCATAAAACAAACAGGCAAAAATTTTGACCTGAAAAAAGCGATACTGACCGCTATCCAAAATAATGCAACCGATTATCTCAATCCACCAATTAGAAATATTTCTTATAAAGGAATTTTGAAAACAAGCACTGAAATTATCAAGTGGTTTAACACAAGTAAAGACATTGAGAATGAATTTAAGTCGTCTGCAATGATTATGGAAAAAGCAGGAACAGGCGGAGCTTTGTTTAGAAATTTGTATCGGGATTTTTTGAAAGAAAGCTATGAACTTTTAAAACTTGACGAACTAAAAACAGGACACGAAGCATTTGTAGAGATTGCAACGCTTTGGACTTCTGTGTCACAGCTATTTGAAAAAGTAAGCCAAACAAAAGACTTTAAATATATTCAACAAGTGTCAGATATTTTGAAAACAATAGCAGACAAAGAGAAAAAAACAATGGTACTTTTGGCAAGGATATAACCAAACCGCTAACAAGCATTTACAAACAACAAATCAAGCTCTGAAAAAAATAGGGACTAACACTTCTTCGGGTGTAATGTTCCCAGTTGATTTATCCCCTATGGCATTCCTGTTAAAGAATTGGAGACTCGTCTCGACCATCTCGAGGTTAATTGATTAACCCGTGTTGAACAGCAAATTTGATGAGCGCAGGCGTATTTTTGGCCCTAGTTTTCTCGATCAGGTTTTGTCGATGCCCCTCTACCGTTCTTTTTGAAAGGAATAATTTTTTTGAAATCTCCAGATTTGTCAAGCCTTCCCCCAAGAGCTCCAAAATTTCCATCTCCCGTGGAGAAAGGTCAATCTCCGCCGGATCTAGCATTTGGCTATCGATCTTATTTTTATCGATCAATTTTTCTACAAAACCCATCGACATCTCTTCACACAAATATCGGCCTCCTCTTTTGATATGCCGGATGGCAAAAACCAATTCTTCGGCCGATACATTTTTCACCAAATACCCTTTCGCTCCGGCTGAAAATGCTTTTAATACGTGTTGTTCACTGTTAAGCATGGTCAATACGACGACGTTGATCTTAGGGTATTTTTCAATAATTTGTTCGAGTAACTCAAAGCCGTCCACATTAATCATATTCAGATCAGTCATCACGACATCTACCTCAATACCCGTCCGCAACAGCTCCAAGGTTTCCTGCCCGCAACCGGCTTCGGCCACTACCACAAAGTCCGAAATCGATTCTAAGAGAAGCTTAATGCCGTTTCGTACCACCAAATGATCTTCTGTTAACAGTATTCTTATTTCTCCCATGACGAATGATCTAACGCCAGAGTGACATTTACGCTGACCTGATGTTCTAGTTTATCTACACATAACTCTCCGCTAAATGATTTTATCCTAGCGAGTATACCTCTTAATCCCGACCCTCCGGCCAGTAGCCCGGGGTCATCAAGGGAAAATCCACAACCGTTGTCACGTACCTCAATGACGGCTTTCGTTTTTCTAATCCATACTTTAATTTCAACTTTACTCGCTTGGGAATGCTTCATAGAATTGTTCAACAATTCCTGAGTTATCCGGTAAACCGTCAACCGTACTTTAGGCGTTACCAAATCGTGTCTCCCACGTACTATCGTCTTAACAGAAAAATCGGGTCCCGCTACCCGAGCTGCCATACTTTCAATAGCCAATTTTAATCCGAAATCGTTTAAGATCGACACGTTTAAATCCATTGAAAAATCCCGTATTGAAGAGATGGCTTGATTCAGCATCGTCTTAATGGATAAAATTTGTTCACCGAATTCCGGTTGGCTTTTCATAAAATATTGCAAATTAAGACGAATAGCATACAGTAATTGTGCGACACTATCATGTAAGAGACTACCGATATACTGTCGTTCCTGTTCCTGAATCTCGAGCACCAAGTCGTAATCACGCTGGTCTCGTTCGATACGCCTGCCAGTCGGGCTGAAGTCTTGTTCAAAAAGAAGTATACAATAATGTGTTTCATTTTGATCGTTATTGTATCTTTTGACATATGTGATGTAGGTCTGCGGCTCCGCCAGATTTCGTCTAAAAAACAACATATTGGCAATCAGAGAACTATAGCTTTGATGATCACTTAAAAAAAATGATTTTAATTTTAAGGCATCTTCGCCTTCCATTATGGCTCCGAGCGGGGCACCCTCCAGTTCCTCAGACTCCAATCCGAGCATGCCAGCCAGCCTGCTGTTCACATTAAGAATCCGATACGTATTATCCAAAATAATTAAACCAAAAGGCCCGTCATTAAAAAATAGATCGAAACAGAGCGTATCCCGTTGAACGTCGCTGTCAAATAGGGAACGTTTCCCTTTTTTTACAAAACCAGATTCTTTTTTCTGCATGCTCGTTCCAATCGGGTACTGTTAATGCAACCTAGGATTCGCCCTATTTGGTCAGAGCCCAGCTCCACTGTTTACCCTGATACCGCGATTTCACAAAACGCGGATCAGTACGTTTGAACCCAGCTGCCGCTCAATTCACCTATCTTCAGACCGCCACGCGCCGGTTTCTACCAGCACACAGGGGTCCTAATCGAAACAAAGGTTAGACGAAAAAGTTTGAGTCGTCCCTTGCTCTGGTCAATCCGTGGATATCTCTCGTGGATCCATCTCTTTCAGCGTCTTTTTAGCCTCATTAATTTTTTGTTCGATCATCGACGGGCTTTGTTGCAGATATTCAGCAATCTCGTGAATTTTATATCCGTCCAGGTAATACGATAAAGGTCGAAATAGATCCTCATCGAGATTTTGTATCCCTTTCTGCCAGCGGCGAGTATCTACGCCTTGGGCGAACTCGTCCCTGTCCTCCGGATGGAAATCGCGTTTGTGGAAACGCATATGGTTATTGGTTGAACGTCTCGGATGATACCGACGCTGAGTGCGACTGAAAACCATTGCTAAGCTGAGACGCATGGTCTGGAGTTTATGTCCATAAACTCCAGAAAGTAAATTTGCTAATTGTGCTCTCATAACGACTCCATTTTAAAATAAAAACTCTCTGACGGAGACCCCCTATCATCATTGCGGATCCCCGACCAGTATTATTATAACGTTCATAAATTTCGATTGTTATTATCCTCTGTTTTTGATTAAAAAAATACAGCTAGTTCTGGATCAAAAAAATAGAGCGGGTAGAACCAAACGGTTACGTTTATATAAACGAAAAAAGAGCACGCCCCGTATTTATACGTAAATCGCACCTTTAGTCATAAAACATCGCCAGATAACGATATGGCAGTTTATGATCTACCGTCAAAAAAGATCCGTATCCGAACTCCTGTTTTAACTCCTCAGAAACGAATGGCACCCGGAGTGGCTTTCTCTACTTGTTCGCTCAACTAGCTAGTTGTTCAGGTGAACTAGGAAAGCGGGTGAAACTATTTTCTTTTTCCAATCACCTCCCAACAGAACGGTCTTGTCCGCGGGGATGCTTACTGTTATAAAGAATTCGTAATTCTCGCATCCCCCTGTATTTCTACCCGTTTTGATCTTTAGCAACAAAAACGTTAAACAAGGCCTCTATCCATTTGTTGATCAATACAATAGCACGAACTACTAAACAGGAGTCATCATGAAAACGATACTGGATCGCATCATCATCGAAAACCAAGGTACTTTAACTCGTCTGGCGGCAAAATTCACCAAGGACCCTAGCGAAAAAGAGGACCTGGTTCAGGAAACATTTATTCGTTCGCTTAAATCGCTGGAGAGCTTTGACAATCACCCCAAGCTTATTCCTTGGCTATTTGTAATCATGAAAAACATCTATTTCAATCGGTTTCGCCGCACCACCATTCAACGCCGTGTTGAAAAAGAAATAGAAGCCGAACACCTCACCAAGCGTTCGGCTAAAAATGGGGCTGAATTGAAGTTTGTTCACGAGGATATTGACCGTGCCATTGGCGAGCTCTCTGAGGAAAACTACACCATCATCACCATGTACCTAGAAGGCTATAAATACCAAGAAATCGGCGACTACCTAGAAATCAAAGAAGGTACAATCAAGACACGAATCCATAGCATCCGCAAAAAACTACGTTCCAAACTTCATATCTACACCCCCGCAGGTGGGCAGTAGATCAACAAATGATTTTTCTAATGCCGCGCGGGCAAGGTTTTTGTTTTCAATTAGAGATTGTTAAATTTAACACTATGAAAACGAACATTTTCTTCTGCCTATCGATTCTAGTAATATGTTCCTGTCAAAATGCGAAACAGCAAGGTAATTACCAGACGGACACCAGTTTCGATAGTCTGTCAGGAGTACCGATCGGAGGAAACAAGGACGCCCATGGATGTCTGACCGCGAGTGGCGAGACTTGGAGTCAACTGCGCAATTCATGTGTACGGCTGTTCGATGTCGCTTTACGATTGAATCCGACTTCAGCGCGGAAAGGAAATGCACAATTTAGTGCTTTCGCTCTTTTCCAGGAAAATGATAGTGCCCGAGTAGAACTGTTTCTCCCACACGGCCAAGAGCGTTCGGAAGTTATCGTGCGCTCGGCAAATGGACATTTTGAATCTGGTCCCTACACGCTGAAAATGGAGTCGCCAACAACCTTGTATATCGATGGTAGAAAAACGTATCAATACCAGGCCGATTGATTTCGTATCGGCCCATAAAAAGACAGCATTTTTAAAAACACATTCAGACTTAGGTCACACCCACCAACATTCCTACTCATGACCGCTAACTCCCTCAGCCATGATGAACTTGGCGCACAGCTCCAGCACCCTAATGGAGATCACGCGACAATGGTCGGCGATCTCATGTTTGCGTCCAACGCCAAAATGATTTTTAAAACAATTGACTTGATGCGAATTTCCTCGCGAGACAAAGTAGTCGAAATTGGATTCGGTAATGGGCAACATGTGCCGTATCTCCTCTCGCGAGCTGAGGGCCTCGAATATCAAGGTTTTGAAATTTCAGAGGCCATGATAGCGCAGGCTCAAACGAATAATATAACGCTAGTAGAATCAGGAATCGCAAATTTTTCTTCAAGCGATAACAGTTCGATGCTGTCAGAAATGAAGCAATATTTTAACAGTTGTTTTTCAATCAATTCGATCTATTTCTGGGATGACCCGCTTGAATACCTCCATCAAATACACGGTTCTCTAAAACCCAATGCAGAATTGGCCATCACATTTATCGAGAAAGACTTTGGCCAGAAGCTACCATTCACGCAACAAGGCTTCCAGTTTTTTACTGAAAATGAAGTTGAACGCCTGATGAAGCAATCGTCGTTTCGAAAAATACAGATGGATCGGTTTATCGACCAAACCGTCAGTAAGGACGGACAAAAGCTCGATCGTCCCTATTGGGTTGCCCGTGCGCTAAAGTAATTCCAACAGCATAAAGCACGAAGGCTGATACCAAGCTCGTTAGCCGCTTCCCGACAGACCTGTTATTGTTCGGCGGACGATCGGCTTGCAGTATTTGTCGATTTTCCGGAAACGCTCGTGAGTGACTTCAAGTCAACTGAGGCTGGTGATTCGAAAATTTCCAAATCAAAATATTTGATGGCTGCAAACAGATGATCAAACAAGTCCGACATCGTGTCTTCAAAAAATACCCAATTCGTACCGTTTGTAAACATATATAACTCTAGCGGAAGTCCGTGTTCAGTAGGGTCTAACTGACGAACCATTAATGTCATGCCTTGATGAATATTTGGATTTTGACGGGCGTAAGCGTCAGCATAAGCCCTGAATAATCCCGCATTGGTCATTCGTCTCCCATTAACGAGCATCGATTCGTCAATTTTATTCTTACTATTGTAATCCAGGATTTCCTGTTCACGCTTCTCAATATAATCCCGCAATATTCTAATTTTTTTAAGCTCCTCAATCTCTTCAGGATTCATGTATCGAATTGAGGAAATTTTGATATGAATTGCTCTCTTAATTCTTCGTCCCCCTGTTTCTTGCATGCCGCGGTAATTCTTAAAAGAATCGCTCAACAAAGCATAGGTCGGAATGGTCACAATGGTGTTGTCCCAATTCCGTACACGCACGTTATTTAAATTGATCTGCAGGACATCACCATCTACTCCATATTTAGGCATTTCTATCCAGTCTCCAACCCGAACCGAGTCGTTGGCCGACACCTGGATACTCGCGACAAAACCTAATATTGTGTCTTTAAAAACCAACATTAAGATCGCTGAAGCCGCACCCAAGGAGACAAAAAAGGACCATGGAGAACTTCCTGTGAGCACAGATACTGCAAACATCGCGGTAAAAAAGATCAAAAATATCTGCACTACCTGCAGGTAACTGTCTAAAGGTTTATCGGCAAATGATCTAGACTCGCCCATGATATCCCGAACCGTCTTTAAAACACTGTTGATCAACGTATAAATCGAGATAATCACCAGCACGGTTAAGAGTTTAGCTAACAGGGCGTTAAAGCTTGGAAAGCCGACGAAAATATACGGCAAAAGCTGCTGAGCTAAGATCACAAGCATCAAGCGTACCGCCATGCCCAACGCATTGTTTTTAATCAATTTATCATCCCAGGTTGCTTTAGTTCTTGCAATAACCTTAGATAAAATTCCCACAGCGACCTTGCGCATCAACAATTCGGCGAGCACCAGCACAATGAAAGCCACAACCAATAAACTGGCACAACTGAAAATATGGGTTACTTTTTCACTCAATCCGACATAAGACCAAATGTCCCATGTCCATTGATAAATTCCGCTAGTTGAGGGAACTGAAACTTCCTCTGGATTGATGATATAGGTTAACGCCATAATAACAGGTAAAATTAAGGAAATTTCGTGGAAAACCAAGGCAAGAAATGACGACAAATCGGCTGTAGGCCCCTGGTTAGCTAAGGGGGGAGTTTTCTGGACTGCATCACGAAAAGATTACACTTTAACGCATCCGTTGACACGCTGGACTTTGACTAGCGAGAGAAATTTAATATCTTGTTAAGATGACTGAATCAACCCATCGGAATAAAAGAATCCGTCAAGGTATTGAAGGAAAAACCAATGATCACCTGGCCAATGATCGCACCTTCTTAGCGTGGATTCGAACCAGTCTCGGTATTATCGGGTTGGGTTTTATCGTTGTGAAGTTTTCGATGTTCCTCAAACAGGTCTCCCTCATGGTAGGAATGACCGGCGGCGAGACACACCACGATAGTTTTTCTAGCATAATTGGTGTCTTTTTAGTGGCTTTCGGTGCGCTGACGACCTTAGTTTCCTATCTAGACTACCGTAGAATACGTAATCAAATTGACCACAATAAATTCGCTCGGCGTGGACAGCTAATTAACTTTATGGCGGTAGGAATCATGCTAATCAGCAGCCTCCTAATCTGGTACTTGATTGAGCATAACACCTAATTTCAGTAAGCCGAGCTGTGGACATCGTCTTCGTGTCTTATCGACTCCGAAAGGCGTAGCATAGCGCTTGGACCGGGTCTGCGTTGGATAGAAATCTTTCAGTTAACCGTTGTTAACGATTGGCGGAATAACGGAAACAAGCCTAGTTTAAACCTCAGGCATTCCTATTTCTAAAAAAACACAATCGGCGAGTTACCGGCCAACAGTCTTTCTGAGTTGCTATCGCTAGAACATTCGTCTAATTCTGATAGGGGACTGTTCAGCCTGTTCCCCATACACCGGCCGAGGACTACAAGGAGGAATCATTTGTTAATCAGCGGAAAAGAAGGTTATAAACATCCTTATTTTTGTAATTTTATACCAGTCATAGTTTGTGATATAACAAAACCGTTATCATAAGGCGATTACCATTGAAAAATACCGAAACTACTTTTAAAGATTTTACAAAGACATATATCAGGAATTTCCCCGACAAGTTCCGGTATTTAGAAACGCCTGTACAAATCTATAATGTAGATGATTTATCGACTAAAAACATTGTTACACCGACCCCCCTATTAAAAGCCAGTTTTAATTTTATTGCATTTTCCACACAGGGGAACTTTGAACAGCAGGTTGGAAATGAAATCAAGAAAGTGTCGGCAAATCAAGCGCTGTTAGTCATGCAAGGCGAAATAACATCGCTATTGCGACAATCTAAAAACATCAAAGGCTATTATATCATTTTTGATGATAAAGTTTTACAACAATTCGAAAACCAGAGTTCCTTTATAAAGCTGTTTACCGTTGCCCCGATTATTCAGCTGCACAGCGATGATAGTAAATTTTTGGAGCAGGTTTGCAAACTGATTATCCAAGAGTTGGAAACGCCAAAACCAGATGAACAAATTGTACTGTATCTTTTTCAATCGTTGTTGCTCAAGTTCTTAAAATCTTCGGAACTAAAAAGAGGACTGTCCAGGCAGTTTGATTTGGCTATCTCTTTTAGGGAATTGGTGTATAAGCACTATTCGGAGCATTACAGTATAAACGATTATGCCGATTTACTTAATATCTCATCAAACTATTTAAATCGTTGTATTCAGAATGTTTGGAACAAATCAGCCAAGCAGTTTATGCAAGAGTTTATTATTATTCAATCTCAAAAATATTTACAGGATTTTTCCGAGCCTATATCGGGCATTGCCTATCGTTTGAATTTTAGCGATCCCTCTTATTTCGGCAGGTTATTTAAAAAACTGATTGGCATTTCGCCACAGGAATACAGAAAGAGGTTAAGCGATATAAAAGATAATTGAGGTTAAGTAAAGAAATGGGATACGAACAAGAGCAAATAAAGGGATTTTTAACAAGTTTGGGAATTCTGAACCAAGAAGATATTAATCACTTTTTGGAAAATGGTAAAACGGAGCAAATTTCAAAAGGCGACTATCTAATTCAGGAGGGGCAAATATGTAAAAAACTATATTTTCTTCATAACGGAGCTATCAACGTTTTCATCCTAAAAGACGGAAACGAACACGTAAAAGATTTTTCGCTCAGCAACAAGTTTATCACATCTTATACGAGTTTCCAAACCGAAAGACCATCTTTGATATATCTGCGAGCAGAGCAAGACTGCAAACTAACATCCTGGAACAAATCCTTTTTAAATTCATTGACAAAGAATAACATTTATTGGACTGAATTTGCAAAGAAAATGGCTGATTACTTGTTTATGCGAAAGGAAAAAAGAGAAATTAGCTTGCTGTTGGATAGTGCCGAAACTCGCTACCTCAAGTTTTTGAAAGAATACCCACAGGCTTTCCAAACTTTCCCACAATATCTTATTGCCAGCTATTTAGGGATAAGACCGCAGTCGTTAAGCCGAATACGGAAAGTTTTGGGAACGAAATAGTCTTTATTAACCTATGTGAATGGAATAGACCTTTTCCGTTCAGACCTTTGCTGGATAAATAGTTAAAAATCAATGGAAAGGATTATACATATTACAGCGAGGTTTAGCTTTAGTTTTATTCTGATATTTTTTGGTCTAAACCAGTTTTTTCATTTTTTGCCCGATCCGAATTATCCGACTGAAGCACAGAACTTGATGGATGCGTTTCAGCATTCGGGTTATATATTTTATACAGTGGGAACAACACAGATTGCGTTAGGGATTACGTTGCTTATCAACAAATATATCCCTTTGGGATTGCTACTTTTCGCCCCTATATTGGTTAATGTTTTATTATTTCATTTATGCGCTGATATTGAAGGATTGTCAAAGGTTCTACCGATTTTGCTGTTATACGCGTACTCTATTTTTAGACATAAACTCCTATTCATTTCAATTTTAAAAAGCCTGTCTCTATGAAATATTTCAGCAAAAGATTTCAGTATACATTTACCGTGATTTCGATTTTTACAATCATTATCACTTCTGTTATGGACTTGAATGATACGCATATGACCAATCCACTATGGACACCACACGCAAGGTTTCATTGGGCTTGCCAATACTTTGCAACTATTGTTGTAAGTCTAGTTTCGCTTTATTGTCTTTATGGAAAATACAAGGACAAAGGAAGTGTGTTTTCAAAATTATTCATCGGGTTTAGTCCATTGTACTTTTGGGGAATGTTCATCCCTGCATTATTTATGCCCGATACAAACACAGCACCAGACGGTATAATATTGCCACCAAACTTCCCTAAAATATTTACCATTTTACACCCGAATTTTATAGTTGCTTGTATCATTAGTGTTATTTCGATTTTTTTGACGTCAAAAGAACTAAACAGGCATATAAAACCAATGCACGATGTGTCCTAGTAATGGAACTATCACTCCTTACCTGTTTATATTAAAGTAGCCAATTTTGCACTATAAATTTAAACGATATGAACATCTTTCTATTTGGAGCAACAGGCGGAACAGGAAAAGAAATCCTGATTAAACTTTTAGCGCAAAAACACCAGGTATTTGTTTTAGCCCGAAATCCTGATGCGTTGGGCATTACAGCGGGCAATCTGAAAATAATTAAAGGCAGTATTTATAATCTTGAAACCTATCAAGAAGAATTAGGTAAATGCAGCCTTGTTATTTCTGCATTGGGTACTGGAACATCAAGAAGGCCGACAGAGATATACTCAAAAGGCGGGCAACAGATTATTACGGCAATGCAGAAAGCAAAGGTAAAGCGGCTTATTACACTGACCGCTGGCGCATTTGACGCTACCGACCCGGCGACCCAAAATTTCATGGTAAAATATATCGTTCAGCCATTGTTTAAAAACATCTATTCTGATATGCAGAAATGGGAAACCATTTTGGAAAACAGTAAGGGCATTGATTGGACGATTGTTCGCCCAAGCCGATTACTGAACGGAAAAGAAAAAGGTAAATATCGGGTACAGCTTGACCATTGCCCGAAAGGCGGAAGTAAAATTAGTCGAACTGATTTAGCAGACTTTATTGTTAAAGAAATCAATTCCAACCAATACGTTCATAAAAAAGTAGGCATTGCTTATTAAGTATGAAAACGGTTGAAATCTTCGAAATAAAGGTTCAGGGAAATCAAGATGCTGATAAGGCACTAAGAAGCAGCGCTCTTTTTTTTCTGAAGTAAAGCTAGACTGGCTAAAAGCAGGGCTTTTTTCAACTATTATCGAACCAACAGTACCCCGCGGACCACACGTATTTTGTATTCAGAACATTCAAAATGCTGGTGGTTATACAAAAACAAAATTGTATGTTTGTTATGAGCTATCGGAAACACGTTGCAATTACGAAGCAACAAACACCGTTACCAAATCGTTACCTGACTTCTTTGATAATCTATATAAAAATTCTGTATTCAACCGATACGGCTTTTTCTTGACAACTTTAAAATATAAGCATCGTCGATCACATCAATGAACGTTCACTCAATCCCGAAGGGTATGCCATTGGAGGAACTTGCTTTATTTTGCACGAAGCCATCGAAATGGCGACACGGAACTGATCCGTCTAGGCAGGCGTATTGAGCGATTATTGTGGGACCGTAGCTGGAAAATCTGGCAGCATCCATTATTATCGTGATGTATAAGTTCGCTCTATGCTAAAATGCCCGTATCTCATGAAGTTTTGGTGGTCTCCAAACGGACCCATCCTGGTCAGTCTGCTAGCGTATCTACTGTCGAGGAGCATCTTGTACGTGGAAATACAAAAAAACACAGGATTAAGCGTACCGCCATTTTCAGATTTCCCGCACGGTGAATAGTGCGATTATCTGCATCGAGATGGGTGCGTTTCCCAAACAGCCAAAGACAGCCATTGCAAAGGGCGGTTTCACCCGCGCGGGTCAAGAATTGTATGATTGGATAGCCATTGAAAAAGTCCAGAAGTCTGGTATGCTTCCGGGACAAAAATAAATTCAATAACTGAGAACCAAATAAAATTAAAATACAATGAAAAAACTAGTCCTAAGCATCATTGCTGCTACTTGCATCTTTACGGCAAGTTCTCAGGAAACAACAGTATTCCGATCGGGGGATGATGGCTATGCCAGCTATCGTATCCCCGCAATTGTGCAAGACAAAAAGGGCAACCTGATCGCATTTGCTGAAGGGCGTGTCGATCACGCCGGGGATTTTGGAAATGTCGATATCGTTTATAAAATCAGCCAAGACCAGGGCAGGACCTGGGGCGCACTACAAATCGCTGTGGACTATGATAACCTTCAAGCCGGGAATGTTGCACCGGTAGTCGACATCTTGGATCCAGAGCATCCAGAGGGACGCATTTTCTTGTTTTACAATACTGGAAACAACCACGAAGGAGAGGTTCGTAAAGGTAATGGTTTACGTGAGATCTGGTATATTAGCTCCGTCGACGGCGGCAATTCGTGGGACGATCCCGTTAACATCACCAGTCAAGTGCACCGACCAAAACAACCTGGGGAAGACAACAGTTATAATTTCCAAGAGGATTGGCGAACGTATGCCAATACGCCGGGGCACGCGTTTCAATTCGTATCAGGGGTAAACGAAGGTCGGTTATACATTGCCGCCAACCATAGCGCGGGGGATCCCCATCCACAAGGTCAAGATTGGATTGCCCACGCCTATTATTCGGATGATCACGGCAGAACCTTTCAGTTAAGTGAAAATGTCCCCTACCCTGGCACCAATGAGTCCTCGGCAGCACAGATTGGAGAGAACCAGGTGTACATGAGTTCCCGAAATCAGGGTCCTGATCCTAAATTGCGTATCATCTCCATTTCGCGAGATGGTGGACACTCCTGGGCATCCGCTCAGCCCGATGCTAACTTACCCGATCCAACGAACCAGGGGGCTGTCCTATCCTGGAAGAAGGGCAATAAGTTTATCCTGGCTCATGTTAATGCTGCGGATCCCGCTCACCGCGATAACTTAACGCTTCGCCTATCCGATAATCAAGGAAAAACCTGGTATCACCGGAAAGTTATAGCCAAAAGTCCAGCGGGTTATGAAGGGGATTACAGTGCATATTCTGACATCGTCTTAGTGAATAAAAACACCGTGGGTATCCTGTATGAAAAAGATAATTATAAAGAAATAGTCTACACTACTGCGTCTGTCAATTAGTGTCGGCCGTAACGGCCAAAAAAGTCTAAACAAATTGAATGATTAGCTATAACGGAACGAGCCCGACAAATATCGGGCTCGTTCCATTTAAAATCGTATTTATCGTTTTAGTTCCCGGGGGGAACAGGACTTGGAAAAACAGGATTTAATCCTTCTGTAATTTCCAGAGTTCGGAAAACAGCCTGTTGACCTTTAGTATTCCGTATATGCAAACCTGGTCGGGGGCTACGATCCCAAGGAGCAAGGTCTTGCACATTCAATCCTTCCCCGTCTTCTATTGCTAGTTCCTGCCAATCCTCGCTAACCCCGCCGCGGTAGTAAAAATGACACGACATATCTTGATCCACGTCAATTCTGAGTTGCATTCCTGCAGTCTCCTTAGGAATTTCAATTTCTGATACCACTTCAAACCCTTCCTCACCGACTTTCCAAACTTGCACTTCGTTCCGCACTATCCCTAATCCAACAGCGCCGTCAAGATCTCCATAAATGGACAGGCCTTTTAATGCTTCAGTAGCGCTTTTTGCAAGATCGAGTTCTGTTTCAATCCGATAAGTTTTCTTCGAAGGTCGGCGAGTCAATACAATTCCAGTGGTATTTTCTGCCCCATAAGTCCCTCCTAAGTGGAGTCCCTCTTGGTTGATATGCCATTCTGGGGTAGCGTTTCGAAAATCCCATTGTAACATCGGATCGACGCTGGTGTTACCGGCAAGAAAATCAAACCGGGTCGTCATTTCATCCAGCGAGGTAGGTTCATTAACCATTTCAAAAACAGGGTCCCCTTTGTCCGACCATACCAAACGAGCCAATAAGCCTTCTCTCCCAGTATACACACCACCAACTGTACTATAACCGTGAAACAGATAATGCAGTTCACCGTCTTCTGATGCTACAAAGGTGCCGTGTCCCATACATTTCCAGTTGGCGTCCTCCCCTAGCAGAACCGCTTCCCCTACTCGCTGATACGGTCCTCGGACTGTTCGGGAGCGAACCGCCTGCACATGGTAATCACAAGCATCTCCACAACAGGCACCAGCGGAATAAAACATATAATAATAACCATCTTTTTGAATATATGCCTGTCCTTCGATACCCACATGTGCGGTGTCCATCAATAACGAAAAGGGTTCTCCCTCTATACTTAAGCCATCTTCCGACAATTTACTGGCTACCAGTTCGATGGGCCGGTCATCCAAACCATAGGCTTTCCAAGTCATAAATCGGTCCTCACCCTCTTCCACGATAAACGCGTCAATAGACTCTGTTCCGTATTCAACAACAATTCCCTGATCGACAAAGTCACGGTCCGGATATTTTGATGTGGCCACACCAATACAAGACACCCCGTCGGTTTTACGTTTAGCGGAATAATATAGATAATATATCCCATCACGGTAATAATATTCTGGTGCCCAAAAAGAGGAAGCCGCCCAGTCTGGAGTTTGTTGGAAAACAAATCCCTCTTGTTCCCAGTTTCGGAGATCTTCAGAGGCGTATATAGGAAAATGGGGAGCCCATTCACTTGAGGTACCCACGGCATAATACTTTCCATTAGCCCGGATCACCGTCGGATCTGGAAAATCTCCCGGGATAGCAGCGCCAGCTTGCGCCTTTACATCGAACTGGAAACAAAAAAACAAAATTAAAAAGCTGAATATCGTTAGTCGCAATAGAGGTTGATTCATTCGTGTTATGGATTTATAATTTCTTTGAAAGATAGTGAAAATATTTTTTTTCAATGCCAAAACCAGACGATAAACTCAGCATACTATCGAATAACGACTCATTGCTGTTGACTGTTCGGGGTGACTGGGTACTGGATCAAGATGGCGAAATAAACACGAACTACCGAGGAATCAGAATCGCTATCAAAAACTACAACAACCAAAACCTAATCCCAGATCTAAACGGAAAAAGCCCGATGAAACATCGAGCTTTTTATAATAACAGATCTTATGATTAAATTGGTCTAAACTTTCGGAGCGCTCGACTTCTATCGAAATGCCGTTTTCTTATGCAAGAATCGGAATTACTTATTCCCCCCACGTTTAGTCGCATTGACGCTACGCTCCAACTCTTTGACAAAGTCTTTACCCCAGTAGTGAATGTCATAGTATTGGACCTGGTCTTGCGAACGGCTGATCCGCATAGCGGCTTCCTCCTCATCCATGACTAACGCTTGAAGCAAGGATTCAATCATGCTCTTACGGTCATAAGGATTGGTGAAAACGGCATACGGGAGCTCAACGGAGGCTCCAGCAAACTCAGACAAGATCAACACACCATTTCCATCGATCAGCCCTTGAGTGGCAATATATTCCTTGGCGACAAGATTAAGTCCGTCCCTTAAAGGAGTGATCCAAGCAATATCACTAACCGCATATTGCACCAATACATCTTCAAACGGCATGGTTTGAAAGAAATATTGAATAGGGGTCCAGTCCAAAGTAGCATATTTACCATTGATTTCGCCAACCGCTTGATTCACGTCGTCTGCAATTTGATCATAGATCTTCATGCCTTGGGACGGTGGTGTGCACACATTTATCAGTTCAACCTTACCACGGTATTCGGGGTACAAACTCAAAAATTCACCAAAAGCCCGGATTTTCTCCAAAGGTCCCTTGACGTAGTCCAGGCGTTCAATAGAAACCACACGTTTAATTTGACGATCTTTTTTTTGATCTTGAAAATCTTCGATTTGTTCACGAATATCCTTGCGCTTCAATACCCGAGCGATGTGGTCATAATTCACTCCAACCGGCTGTGCACCAAATCGGATCTGCCGGCCGTCTACCTCAATAATTTTGGTCATCTGTTCGACACCTAGCGCGCTACTATACGTCAGAAACTGCTTAGCAACTCCGACCCTTTTTATCGTCTTGAACGGCGTGTGTGTCCGCACGACATCGATAAAGTTCTCGACATAACGCGGAATATGGAAACTGATAAAATCACAAAGCAAGAGACTGCCAATGATTTCTCTTCTCCACGGTATTATATTAAAGATATCCGCCGCCGGGAAAGCGGTGTGGTGAAAAAAGCCAATTTTCAAGTCAGGTCGCAGTGGTTTAAGGTAGGCGGGTACCATCCACAGGTTGTACTCGTGAATCCAGACTAGAGCACCTTCGTCAGCTTCGCGAGCAATCCGTTCGGCGAACTGCTTATTAATTTTCAAATAATGATCCCAGTCATCGTGATTGAACTTCGCTTTATCAACGAAGGAAAATATAGTTGGCCACAACGCTTCTTTAGAGAATATCCGATAGAACTGATCTATGTCATTTTTCGGCAACGAGATGGTTGCTGCCACCAGGTTTGGGTATTTGTCGCCATCAATTAATTGATTTTTGATTTCAGGAGCCCCCTCTTGTAACACTTCCTCTCCAATCCAGAGACCAGATCGGCCCTTTTCAAATAACCCTAAAAGAGACGGTATAATACCGTTGGGGCTCTTTGGGGCTACCCGGACCGCCTTTCCATTCACCACCTGTTTGTCAAACGGTAAACGGTGGTAAACCATCACCAATTGATCCTTACCATCCTTAGAAACTGGAAACTTGTCCGTTTTCAGTTTTTTAACATAGGTCTTGAACGGACTTAGTTTTTCCATACACTCCAATATCCCCCCAGCACCGGGCAACTTGGCTTGATAGACAAGGTCATTATCCTTCGTTTTTTCCAGTAGCCCTTTTTCTGATTTCCCAACGGCTACACCTTGGAACCCGACGTGATATAATGAAAGGTCATTTAAGGTATCCCCTGCCACAAGTACTTCTTCATCCGGCACATTGAACAGCTCCACTAAAGCGCGCAGCGTACTACCTTTGTTTACACCCTTAGGAAGGATATCCAAATACTTGTCCACGGAAGTAACCACATCGCAATTAAAGTCCTCTGCTATTTGATATACTGGATCCAGGTCTGTCCCCTCGTTATAATAAAATGAGCAACGTCTTTGTTGTGGCACCTCCTGATACACCAAATCGTCAATTTTCGAAAGGGCGCTACGCAGCTCATAAACCATCGGCCATTTTTGCTCGATGCCATGTTGCAAAGGTTCAATAGTTTGCAGCGTATGCCCGTTGACGACCGTCGCTCCTACGTCGGCAATAATGTAATTCGGCGTGGGGATAATCGGGTCGTTCAATAGCGGAATTACCGATTCCAATCCTCTTCCAGTAACAAATACTAATTGGATATCTTTATTCTGTTTGATCGTCCGATACAATTTAAGACGATCTTCCATCATCCCGCCTAAAAATGTTCCATCTAAGTCTGTTGCTAATAACATTATTTTAAGTTCCTTTCTAATAAATTAAACTCGGTGTTGACCGGCATATGCTTATACAATATCCGATATGCCGTATATAAAATGGGCATATAGAGATGCAATTCGTGTGCAATTTCATACAAGCCCTTGGTGGCCGAATAGCCCTCGGCGATCATTGACATTTTTTCTTGGGCATCGACGACACTATACCCGATCCCGATGAGTTCTCCAAAACTGCGATTACGACTATGAGCCGAATAGCCCGTGACCAACAAGTCGCCCAAATAGGACGAGTTTGCCAGTTCTCTTGGCGGTACGCCCACCACCTCTAACAGCACGCCCAGTTCTTTAATTGCATTGGCGACCACTACTGCAATGAAATTATCTCCGTAATTCAATCCTTTAGCCATTCCGCAAACTAAACCAACAACATTTTTATAAATCGCAGCATATTCCACCCCTAAGGAGTCAGTACTGGTCTCAACCTGCAAATAATTACTCGAAAAACAAGGTGCTATTCGTTTTAAAAAAGCGGTGTTCACACTACAAATGGTCATATAAGTTTTTCGGCCTCTACCAATTTCTTCCGCATGACACGGACCACCGATAATCGCCAAATTATCCTCTGATATCCGGAACCGATTGGATAAAAAAGCGCTAGGTAGCTCATTTTGACTTCCTACGGTACCCTTAATTGATGTGACAACGGTCTTTCGACTGAGTAAATCCGGATGGATACCATTGATTTGTTGACTCAGGTTTTCAAGCTGCGAGCTTGGAATTAAAATAATAATGACCGAGGATTGCTCCAGAACAGCTTGCAGGTCATCTGTTGCCCATATAAATTCTTTATCAAGCTCGACATTCGATAAATAATCCGGGTTGATACCTATGGAATTGATACTTTCAATCTGCGATCGCCTCCTGATATACCAATTGACTTTGACTTTATTCTCTGTTAGTATTTTGACGATAGCAGTTGCCCAACTTCCCCCGCCAACTACACTGATTTCATTCAAATTATTTTCGGATTTCGACGGAAAACTTTCTCCTTTCCCGTGTGTTTAATAATCTCTGGTAAGCAAATATAGCGAAAATTAAACTATTAAGCAAATTTCAGTCGATATTTATTGCACCTGATTTAAGCCTAAATTTGGCTTGATATGAAAACCAAACAATTGTTTATTTTTGCACCTATCCTATTAAAATTACACAAAATATGAAAGATCCGAAAAAAAGGTCCGATATCAAACCAGACATGCTTGTCAACATTATCCTGAAAAAAGACCAACGGAATGGAGCGCTGACCGAGGGGATTGTCAAAAATATTCTAACCTCGGCGCCCTATCACTCACGCGGGATCAAAGTACGTCTCGCCGATGGTCAGGTGGGTCGTGTCGCTGAGGTACTCGAGGAGGATTGATGCTGTAATTGCAATCGGCTTCCTTTAATCATCGCTCCAGTTGCTGAGCCAAAGGCTCATTATTGCGTAATCATAATATTATACCTATGTTTGCCGCTTTTTGCGCACGCTGGGCACAAAGAACTGTGCCCCTGATTCGACGCAAGTGGACGAAAAAAGCCAAACATGATAGCAGATATACAAGACAAAGCGATCAAAGATGTCTACCAAACATCCATTATACAACAAACGGCGTACTGGTCAGAAGTCAAGACTCAACAAGGCGAGTTGACACAGGCGTATAATTTCAAAATTAAGACAGATGACCTTTATTCAGGTCGACCCACCGATGAAACCTATATTATAGGTGACCTGTTGATCATCCTTCGTTATCTTGACAATCAACATTGTATTGCGTATGTCCCTTATGGTCCGGAGATCGAACCTGACATCGAAAATCAAGGCTATTTCCTTGAACAGCTTTCCGAGAGTCTCCGGCAATTATTACCGCCCTGTTGCATAATGATTCGGTATGATCTTTCCTGGCAATCGATTTGGGCTAAAGAAGGTGATTGTTACGATATACACGGCGATTGGATCGGTGTTCCAAAACCAGGAATACAGGAGCTTCGATTAAACTTCGGAACCAAGTTTTGGAATCTTCGCAAAGCAAACACCGATATTTTACCTTCCAACACAATTTTCATGGACCTCACGCAAGATCAAGACCAGCTGTTAGGAAATATGAAATCGAAGACCCGTTATAATATTAATTTGGCCAAACGCAAGGGCGTTCAGGTACGAACCATGGGGCTGGAAAGCTTGGACGTTTGGTATGAACTCTATAGACAAACTGCCATCCGAAACAACTTCGTACTACACGATCTCGATTATTTCCGCATTGTGCTGACCGCACGGGCGAACGATTCTCGCTCACCAGCTGATGTACAACTCTTAATCGCAGAAATTGACGGACAACCGTTATCTGCGATGTTTCTAGTCATCACAGACCGAAGAGCCACCTATTTATACGGCGCTTCGGCAACCGAGAATCGTAATTCGATGGCCAGTTATGCATTACAATGGGCTGCCATGCAGATCGCCAGACAGAAAGGTTGTACAGAATATGATTTTTTTGGCGTGGCACCTAACGCAGACCAATCGCATCCCATGTACGGTTTATACCGATTCAAAACCGGTTTTGGGGGCTCGATATATCATCGGATGGGTTGTTGGGACTACCCTTTGGATAACGAAAAATATCGTTACTACTGCGCACAAGAATTCAGGAATCAGAGCTATCACATGAATTAAGGTTTTCCGTCAACTACCCGGGGCTTTTTTTGCTTGTGCCCAACGATTTTCACCACATTTGGCACAAGGAAATTTTAGTCGACAAGGATCGATCACCCTTCCGCAAAACATGCAGGCAAAGGGACCATCTCCCCTTGCTTGGTCATCAATTTGCTTATAATCGTCAGGGAAAAGTGGAAGGCCAAAACGAATCTGATCTTTGGGGTATCGTAGTAAACTAAGCGATCCATCAGTTTCTAGGATGGCGATTCGCACCTGCCCTAAATGTTCAATTGATTCGTTTCGTAACTCACTAAAAAATTCCATTTGGGAAAAGTTACTCATCTTGTTTTCTTTCACCGTAAATTCGCCGTCACGTACAATCGTTATCGGTTCGCCCTCCATAAAACGTTGCACCATACCAAATTTCGATGACAACCAGGTGATTCCCCTATAAAATACGATAACCGCCAAGAATACGGCAATGGCATGAACAATCGGGATATCGTCTTGAAACATCGGATCACCAGCCGCCGAGCCTAAGCCCAAAATAATGGCCACTTCAAATAGAGTCAATTGTTTCACGCCTCGCCTGCCGGATATTCTCAGAAAAATCAAGATTAACCCAAACATAACGAATGACCGTAACAGGATCTCTGTTAAAAGTTCCGCACTGCTGTCAGTATAGAATATTTCTTCTAAATTATTGATGTCCATCGTTTTTATTTTGAAGTCAAATGATAATCGTGTTAGCGGCTAGATCGGTGAGCCTAAACCCATCCCATTCTACATAAAAGAACCATTTGTCGTGAAATTTGTTCTCTCTAGGAACGCACGTGTTCCCGCTGACTACATGGGTGGGGACGTTAAAAAAACAAAAATGATGAAAACGACTAAAGAAGGAAATCCAAAGAATTTGTACCCTATACCACCGTTTCCCAAACAGGATCAGCGCCCTCCTGGACAAACGAACATCATGGATCCCAAACCTGACCATGGGGAACAGACCTATAAAGGCGGCGGGTTACTAAACGATAAAATAGCGGTGATCACTGGAGGCGATTCCGGGATCGGCAAAGCCATCGCGATTGCAATGGCGCGCGAAGGTGCGGACATTGTAATTGCCTACAAAGACCCGATCGAAGACGAAGATGCCAAAGATAGCGCGGCCTGGGTGGAAAAAGCGGGACGCAGAGCGTTGTTGTTCCGTGGTGATCTTTCAAGTGAGGAAACTTGTAAGCGTCTAATCGATGAAGTAATTCGTGAATTTGGTCGCATCGATATCTTGGTTAACAACGCGGCCTACCAAATGACCTATCAGAAAATCGAAGATATTAGTGCCGAAGAATGGAACAAGACCTTTGAGACCAACCTTAGCGCTATGTTTTACTTGACCAAGTTCGCTAAGCCTCATGTTCCCAGCGGAGGCTCAGTAATCAATACCACGTCGGTTAACGCGTATGAGCCTAATCCAACATTATTGCCCTATGCGGCAAGCAAAGCCGCCATTCAAAACTTCACCGCCAATCTGGCCCAGCAATTTCTGGAGGAAAAAACCGGCATTCGTGTGAATGCAGTGGCGCCCGGCCCTATTTGGACGCCTTTAATTCCAAGTACTATTCCAGAACATGAAAAATTTGGTACGAACACCCCTTTAGGTCGGCCCGGACAGCCTGCAGAAATAGCTCCGGTATACGTTTTTTTAGCCAGTCCGGCGGCCTCGTATGTGTCCGGTGCGACAGTGCCAGCGACCGGCGGCAGGATAACTATTTAATCCCGCTGTCTTCTAACTCCCGAAGAACATGCTTGAGATACAGAATACCTCAAAAACAGTAATCCCAAATCGTTTGTTTAGTCTAAAAAAAACAATATGAGAGCAATATGGACTGGCGCTATTGGCTTCGGACTGGTCAACATACCCGTCAAAATATACAGCGCAACACAATCGAGCCAACTCGACTTGGATATGCTTGATCGAAAGGATCATGCAAACATCCGCTATAAACGTGTGAATGAAAATACGGGTAAAGAGGTAAGCTGGGATGATATCGTCAAGGGCTACAAGCTAGACGACCGTTATGTCGTTCTGGAAGACGCTGATTTTGAAGAGGCCCTGCCAGAAAAAAACAAAATGATCAATCTTCAATCGTTCGTTAAAATCCAGGAGATCGACAGTATCTTTTTTGACACACCGTATTATCTCCAGCCCCAGAAAGGTGGCGAAAAGGCCTATCAGTTGTTGTTTCGGGCCCTAGAAAAAAGCAAGACCGCCGGGCTGGGCACCTTCGTCATGCGAAACGTCGAGAATTTAGCGTTGATCAAACCTTTTAAGGACATGATTATACTCAACAAAATCAGGTTTCAAGAAGAGATCCGAGATTCCGATGAGCTCAACATCCCTTCCGGTGCCCGAATTAAAAAAGAGGAGATGGATATGGCGATGCAGTTAATCAAAATGCACAGTAAAGATTTTGACATTTCCAGTTTTAAAAATCTATATAGTAAAGAGTTACTTAAGATCATCAAACAAAAAGGAAAAGGCAAACGAGCATCAATCCGCAAATTAAAAGTAGACAATACCAAAGCCGCTGATCTACTGGAAAAACTAAAGGCTAGTTTAGCCTAAAACCGAGATAGGGCATCCTTTAAATTTAATTTGCTTTCCCAAATAGCGCTCCATGGGTCCATTTTCTGCACCCGTGCAAGCATATTACGGATCGTAAAATTTTGAATTTCCAGCTTGTCATCGAGCTCCTCCCAGTAAAGTGGCGCGCTAACGGTCGCCAAAGGCTTCGGTCGGACCGAATATGGGCTAGCAATGGTTTGACCTCGACGGTTCTGCAGAAAATCCAAGTATATTTTCCCCTTACGCTTTTTGGGGTCTCGAATCAAACTTGTCACCTCAGGGTGACGTTCGTGAAGGATCTCAGCCAATAATTCTATAAAATTTCTAGCGAGATCAAAATCATAACGCCTAGCCAAGTAAAAATAAACATGAAGCCCTGTCGAACCCGAAGTTTTGATAAAACCATCGATGTGGGTCGATTCCAACACTTCTCTCAACGTCCGCGCTACTGTCAATAACCGATCGAATGGGGCGCCGTTAGGATCTAAATCCAGTACTGCAAAATCCGGGCTTTCCACCTTTCGATAAGTGGCTAACCAGGGATTGATCTCAATAGATCCCAAGTTCGCTAAATACAACAAGGTGGGTAAATTATTACAAACAATATAGTCGATCTCTTTATCGGTGCTTTCAGAAAAAACGGGGACCGTCTTCACCCATTTAGGAATTTTTTCAGGATCCACATCCTTCTGAAAAAAACTTGCTTTTTCAATACCGTTCGGAAAACGATGCATCGAGATCGGTTTATCTTTGAGGTAAGGGAGCATGTGCGGACCCATCTGCTCATAATAAGAAATCAGGGCCCCTTTGGTAATTCCTTCTTTTGGCCAATAGACCTTATCGAGGTTAGTCAGTATAACCTTCTTTGTGCCAAAATGCATTTCCCGTTCCTTTTCCATCTTCCTCGAATTTTCAATCTCGACTTCCTCCGCTCCCTTATCCGTACGCAGCCCCTTGAACACCGGGTGACGCATATGGCCTTCAATGGTCCATTCCGTGTAATAGACCTCACCGACCAATTTGGGTGTGGTCCACTGCGCAGAAACTTCATTAGCGACGACCGTGTCTTTAGAAAATGGTTTAGTTTTACGCGATAAGGTTTGAAGCTTCTTATGTAATTCGGTTAATAATTTGTCATCGAAACCGGTTCCGCAGTTTCCTATGTAACGCAATTGCTTGTTTTGATAAACACCAAGGATAAGGGCGCCAAAGCCCCGTCTGCTGCCTCGGGGTTTGGTGTACCCGCAGATAACCGCTTCTTGCGACTGTCGAATCTTAATTTTTGCCCAATCGCCGGTTCGTTTACCTTCTTGATACCGACTGTCTCGCCGCTTAGCAACCACCCCTTCCCAGCCATTTTGTTTAGCGGTCTGGAGTAGTTGGTCCCTTTGATCCGTTAGAATAGTCAGTGCCCCGAGTACCGGTGAGCTTATCTTTTTCAAAAACATCTCCAACAGTTGCTGTCTATCGGAAAGGGCAAAATGATGCAGCTGCTCCTGGTCCAACATCAATAAATCAAAAGGATAGTACTTTAGTGCCATCCCCCTACCAAGTGGCTGGCCTTTCTGCAACATTTGGAAATGGCTTTTTCCGTCCTTATCTTCGATAACCAACTCTCCGTCAACACAAAAATCTCGTTCACTTTTCTCCCACACCTGCAGTAAAGATGGAAACTTTTGATTCATGGATTTACCGTTTCTTGAGATCAGTTTAATCGCTTTTCCTCGCTTCAGAACAATAATTCGAAAACCATCAAATTTTCGCTCAAATTGCCAGTCTTCCTCTTCGGGTATTGTATTTTTTAATCGGGCATACATCGGGCTGGGCACCCAATGGTCGTTCGCTTTTTTGGCTGTAGGTGGGTCGCTCTTTAAAGTCTTAGACTGGTTACTTTTTTTAAAATCAACTCCAGCTTTCTGGATACTGCTCTCTACAAGATTTTCCGCATCGAAAGGTTTGTGAATCGCGTGTTGATCGTTGTGCTTAATTAACAACCATGAATCGTCTTCAGCTCCTTTCATTCGAACCAATGCAAACTCTCCCTTAAGGACTCGCCCATCTAGTTCGATTTTGATGGATCCGTCTTGAAGTGCTTTAGCAAAATCGGCTTCTGTATCCTGCTGGATAAACTTGTACGTACCCTCATCAAAGATACTGACCGTTCCAGCACCATAATTCCCCTTTGGAATGCTGCCCTCAAAACTGCCGTAACCCACTGGGTGGTCCTCTACTTGTACCGCGAGTCGTTTATCTTTGGGATTCATGGATGGACCTTTTGGGATTGCCCAACTCTTCAGCACGCCTTGCAACTCGATACGAAAATCGTAATGCAATCGGCTAGCATGGTGTCGCTGCACGACAAACTTAAGCGCGCCCTCTTTGCGATCTGTAACTTTGCCTTTCGGCTCATTGGACGATGAGAAATTGCGTTTCTTTTGGTATGCTTTAAGCCTTTCCATACTCGGGTTTTCTTGTAGAACAAAAAGGGGGATCAAATCGTTTGACCCCCCTTCAATTCAGACCTTCCAGTCCCGTGGTTAATTAATCAATCCGATCTAGAAATAGTCGATCCAGTTCAAACTCACCACCAAAATGCTCATTCTTTTTCACATGGAATGTCACCGAGTTAGTCTGCGGAGTGATGACAATCTCACCCATCGATACCTTCTCTTTAAGTGTTTCTGACTGGCCGCCGCTGCTGACCCAATCTGCAACTTGTTTCTGGCGTTGCCAAATCGCAAAATCCGCTCCTTCTGGCTTTTCGTAATAGTTGACACTGAGTTCGTATGTACCTTCGGGCACATCGGTTAGCATCACGCGGACGGTATGATGGTTATCTGAAAATATCTTCAGCCCACGATCTTGCTCCACTTTCGCACCACCCCCTAGGGTGATTTCCATGAGCTGCGGAAAATATTGATGCGCTCTAGGTAGAAACACTTCACGCAATTCTTCCGTTGGTTCGACGGGAGTTACTCCAGCTTTATCAGCGTAATAAAAAGCGATCGAAGTGTAGTCTACCGGAAATTCGTTACCTTCAGGCCCATGTTCCATAACGTGGTAAATATCTTTCTCAAACGGCATTTTATCACTCATGAAGAAGCGATATCCACCCGTCCTGCCCATAGGGAGACTATAATCCAAAGATCCATGTACCGGAAGACTGATTCCCCGATCCCAGCGATCTAGAAGAGCATACCAGCCGCCGTTATAATAATCTTCCGACCCGGTACCGTGAAGGCGTTGCTCGCCATCAATTCGCGTGACGTCATCACCTTCAAAAAACAAGGTCATTCCGGCTCGAAGCCCTTGTGCTTGGTGAATAGTACCCACATAATGCCCTTGACCTTCCATCACGAGAAATTCATAGTACTCGCCCTTTTCTGGTTTCAATCGCTTCCAATGGGTATACAATTTACCTTCGGTTTCAGGATCCCGAGCCTGCTGATTATGATAAACTTTAACCCTGACAGAGATTGGTGATTGTTCCACTTCAGACCGATTTTTGTAAATCAGCTTAACTTCCGCAGAACTATCGTAGGGCATCGGAATATAAGAATAGTTTACGTTAGCCATAGCGCCCATAAGAAGACCACGCATTTCTTTTTGACCATAAGCATACCCAAAAAAGTCCGCCACCGGTGCATAAATAGCAGGATGCTCCTCCCCATCCCACTTAGCCCAGAGCAACACATCTTTGTATAATCCCTCAAAGCCACTACCGGCTTCAAGCTCCAATCCTACGATACGACCTCCATTTTGGTCGTCAAATAAGGATTGTTCTTCTCCGGGCGCGATCACAATCGTTTTCTCGGAAATTTGTGGCGCAGCCGAGCGACCATGCGTAAATTGATCGATAGCGGCCGTTCCTTTTTGCCACAGCATCGCGACCTCTTCAAGTTTATCCCGTTCATCCGCACTGTAGTCCGGCGACCAGGAACGGACCTGTTGTCCGGGCAGTTCACGGTACTGCACTTGATGAAAGAGCATCTTTTCTCCTTCCAGAACGATTTTTAGCGATTTCTCGTACGGGATCGGAAGATACGTGTAATATCCCCCTATTTCATTACCCGATATCCCTTTTAGAAATGGGAAAACATCACCGGAGAACAGATCTGAAAACTTGATGCGCAAGCGAGGCTCCACCTCCCCATCGAAATAAAAGGCCATGGTATCGTCTGTCGGCGTCGGTGTCCAAATCCGATTGACAACGCCTGGGCCTTTTAGGTCAGCGATGACGAGGTGTCCGTTTTCCTTTCGGATGAACGAATAGGTGCCATCAAAACCATCGTCGTTACCTCCGGTCCGATCGTAGCTCGAGACTTGACCAATATACTCGCCCGATCGATAAACGGGCAAATGATCTGCACGTTGCAGGTTCTCGAGCTCTTTGATCACATCGTACTCCTGAGTCTGACCAGCTAACTCTGCCGTACTGAATAAAGCGATCAGCAAAGCAACGGGATAAAAAAGTACACTACCTTTCATCATAAATTGGGGTTCAAATTAATAACACTTTAAGGTTAAACGTTTAAGCTTTTACAGCGTAAAATACAATTTTTCCGCTAGAATTGCGGCGTAAACTATAGCATATAATAACAAACATAACCGATAGCCGATAAAATACCAAACCATCATTCTTCTTTTTAGGTAAGAAAAAGTAACCTTGCGGCGAGAATTACGTGAACAAAAATTTCAGACAAACGGCCCATCAGATTCTAATCACGGGCTGGCGCGAGGAAACGGTGGCAAAGAGCCCCACCAATCCAGTAAAGCGTTTTTGAATGTTTCGACCAACTCAGATTGCTCGGATGCCCGGTTATGATCTTCGCTTGCATCTTTGGACAGATCATAGAGTTCGATACTGGAGCCGTCTTGGTTCATAAGGAACTTCCACTGCCCATCTCTTAAAGCCATCGCGGGACTGCGATTCCTTCCTTTGGGAAACGAAAAATAATCATTGTTCCTGCCATATTCCCAAACCAGTGGACGCGCTCGCTCCTCGGGACCATGTAGCCAGACTGTACTACGGTCTTCTCCGTCCAGATTCTCTTGCCTTCGGAGATCGGCACCGACCAGTTGAGCCACTGTTGGAAAAATGTCTAACGCAGATAAAATGGAGACCGAGTCAACCGATCCAGCCGGAATTCTATCCGGCCACCTGACGATAAACGGCATGCGTATCCCTCCCTCATAAAGGGAAAGCTTCGTTCCTCTTAGCTGGGCCGAACGGTCCTGTCTAAAATTAGGCAATGGTCCATTGTCGCTCGTAAAAATTAAAATAGTATTCTTATCAATACCCAATTCTTTTAGCCCCGCCAGTAAGCGTCCCATTTGCCGGTCAAACTCTACAAGCACTTCTTGGAAACTCTTTTCGCTACCGGGCTCCCCTGGATTGCTCTCTTTTTGTCCCTTTCCTGGTACCCAAGGGGTATGCATATCGTCTGTCCAGAGATTAACAAAACAAGGTTGATCGCCATTTTCTTTCAAAAATTGCAACGTTTTGTCCACGAAATAGGCGGTTCGATCCCAACGTTTAATGCTGTCTTTTTCACTCCATATCCAGTCCGTTGCCGTGATAGCCGGATCCGGATCTGGACTTTCATAAGTTCCCGCCCATTCATCAAAGCCATATTGATCAAAATTAGGGGCATCGATCACGTCACGGCCACCGCCCAAATGCCATTTCCCAAAATGCGCTGTCGTATACCCTATCGCTTTTAAGGTCTCCGTCAGGGTTGGGATAGTTGGATTCAAATAATCAACCTGCTCCTTACGTCGATTATCTTCCCGGGTGTTTAGAAACGTGGTGAAATGAAGCTTAGCGGGTGCCTGACCCGTCAAAAGCGCGGCTCGAGAGGGTGAACAGATTGGCGAGGCGGTGTAATAGTTTTCAAACTGCTTTCCCTCAGCCGCGATGCGGTCAATATTCGGTGTTTGATAATGCCCATAGTAAGCACTAATATCTCCAATTCCCAGATCATCTGAAAGCACAACAATTACATGTGGTTTACCGGAATCTTCGGCGAAAACTGAGTCCATGTTCACCAGCGATAACGCCAGACTAACCCGTATTATCCACATCACACTGTAGGGTGTATTCAAGTTGGTCATATCCTAATTCTTTTGTTATTTCAATGGTTTGTCTAGATTGGCCCCCGTGTCTCCTTGCTCTTTCATCCACCCCTCCAATTCTTTTTTCATCTTGGCAATACGTTTCCGATGAGCGGGCTGATCGGCTAAATTTTCCAATTCATCGGGGTCCCTTTCAAGGTCATAAAATTCTAAGGCGGGGTGTTGGACGATTCGATCCGCTAGCTTTTTGGACAAAGGATCCGCCTCCCCTTTCTTCACCCAACTGGTGTAGGCCTGCCCCGACTTGGTGGTATCTGTCATGTATTTAATATGATAATCGGTATTCGGTGTCAAATTTACGATCAGCTTGTATCGATTATCCCGAATGCTGCGTATGGGGAATGCAGGGCCTTCGGGAATATTGTTGTGTATACCGAATGCATACGGTCTAAAGGCCGTATTCGGTTTGCGGATAACGGACATAAAGCTTCTTCCATCAAGTTTCTCAGGCGCCTTCCCTCCTGCGATCTCCAAAAGCGTCGGGGTGATGTCTTCAAATTGTACTAAAGCATCAGTCTCTGTTCCTTCGGCAATAGTTCCCGGCCAGCGAATGAGCATCGAGCTGCGCTGTCCTTGATCATACAGTGTCCATTTTGCTCCCGGGAACTGCGCTCCTTGCTCGCCCAAGAAGATAACAATCGTGTTGTCCAGCTGGTCCGTTTTTTCAAGCAGCTGCATGACATCTCCCACTTGATTGTCTAATCGGCGTACTTCAGCGAGATATCTTGCGAATTGTTCTCTGGTGAGATCGGTATCCACCCAATGTTTAGGAAGTGTAAGCTCATCAGTATTGAATTCATCTGGATTACCGACCGTCCACGGTGCATGCGGGTTCGCACTCATCACAAAAAGACAATACGGATCATCTGCCTGAATATAAGCCGCTACGCTATCTAAAAAATAATCATCTGTTTCGGCTACACAATTCGGTTCGAACCCCGGAATAATATCGAATGGGAAAATGTGACGAGGTTGGGTCACATGATCTTTTCCTGTTAAACCAACGCTGTACCCTAGTTCCTTAAGGAAATGTGCCACGCTCTTTAAATCATCTCGTACCGGTTTATGGTTTTGATATGCGCCATGTCGAACGGGATATAATCCCGTGAATAACGAAGCCCTTGTGGGCACGCACATCGCTTCGGAGGCAATCATATGGTTGAATTTCATGCCCTCATCCGCCAGCCGGTCGATATGGGGAGTCTGGAGATTTTTTCCGCCATAGCTACTGAGTTGACGGCTATCTAAATCATCGGCCATGATAATTAAAAAATTAGGCCGGGAGTCGGTTTTTTCGCTCTGACCAACGGTTTCTGTTACGTTGACGATCATCAGAAAAAAAATCACAAACGAAAAAACAATGGGTTGGAGTGGAGTGGTTAGGAGTCGTATAAACATAGTCTTGCTTATTATAATTATGGCAATTCACCCCTTAAATTTAAAAAAGAAATAGGTTTATTTCACGGGGCATGGCATGAAGTAAAACGATTTAATAATCGTCTTTGGAATAAATATATAAATTATCAAATAAGAAATATCACATTTTCTCTTTTTTATAAATTCTTCAAAAAGAAAATCTTAGGGGCAGTTTTTCTCCGTCTCCATGAATACAACGGTCTATCCATACCTTTTTACATTTTTTAACATTTCTTATGCTTTCCGGATTTTGAATTGTATTTTCGCTTCCAAAGGGAAATCAACACCTTGAAACCTGAACAAAAACCGAATTAATCAACACATTTAAATCTAAACAAAACCTAATTAAACTAAAGTACAACTTAACCTTAACCCTTTTCAAATCTTAAAATCATGAAGAATATCTTTACTTTGATGTTGTTCATTGTCCTGATTGTTTCTACCGCTTTGGCTCAGAACCGAAGCGTCTCGGGAACGATTAAAGACAATCAAAACAGACCGGTAGTCAATGCCAGCATTCTGGTCAAAGGCACCAATTTAGGGACCGCATCCGACGCCGGAGGAAACTTCGAAATCAGTGTGCCCGAGGAATCCAACACCCTGATTTTCTCTGCCGTTGGATACGCCGACCAAGAGATTGAGATCAACGAACGCAAACACCTCAATGTGATTATGGCCGACGCCGATCAAAACATCGACGAGGTGGTTGTCATGGGCTATTCCACGATCGATAGAAAACACGTCGCCTCCTCCGTCTCCCAATTAGACGTGACAGAAGTCAAATCCCGCCCCATCATGAAAATGGAACAAGCGTTCAGTGGAACGATCCCAGGCGTGACGATGATGCAAGGCAACAGCATGCCCGGCGACGTCCCCGGAAACATCGCGATCCGTGGTGTCAGTACCCTTCAAAACGCGGGTCCTTTAGTTATTGTCGACGGAATTGAGCAGGGGTTAACGGATGTCGATCCCAATCAAATCAAAAGTCTGACCGTATTGAAAGACGCGGCTTCCACGGCTATGTACGGATCGCGAGGTGCAAACGGGGTCATTGTCATCGAAACCGAACGCGGTACCACCGGTCAGTTTAAGGTTGACTTGAACGCCTGGAGTGCGGTAAACAGCGCGATCGACCTACCGGAGTTTGTTAACTCGCCGAATTATATGCGATTAAACAACGAAGCCCGGGAGATGCAAGGTCAGTCCTTACTGTATACAGACGATGATATCCTCAAAGCGGAATCCGGTGAAACGCCGAATGTCGACTGGCTGAATAATGTTATGCCGAAACGCTCCCATGCCCATAATCAATCTGCCAGCATTTCAGGTGGTGGTGGCGTAGGGACGTTTAATTTGATGTTAGGTCACTTGAAAGAGAACGGTTTAAATGGCATTGAGGGATCACAGAAATTCTCCGCGCGTTTTAATACCAATGTCAATATCGCCGATAAATTTGTCCTATTGGCGGATTTCTACGCCCATAAACTTCAAGTTGACCGGCTGCTGGCCAATGACGATGGTCATAGCTTGTACCAAATTGCTTGGCGGATGAATCCCACGCAACAAGTGTTTTACGATTCCGATCTACCCGAACATTATATGCTACATAATAATCGTAACCCTGTGGCTTCGATCAACCGCGGGGGCATTAAGAACTATATGCACGATTGGAGCACCATCAATCTCCGCCCCAAGTATTACATCAACTCGAACTTAAACATCGAAGGAAATGTGTCTTATAAAATTACCAAATCTTCAAATAAACACGAGCGGTCAACCTTCAAATTCTTCGATGCCAACGGAGCGCCGGCAGATATCTGGGCTAATGACGTTAATGCCGCACAAGGAATCAGCGAGTCTCAGCTCACGGCACGTGCTTTGGTTAATTACACCAAAGATCTACGGGGAATGAAAGATAAATTGTACCTGACGGTAGGTTCAGAGGTTATGAATTGGACCTTTACCGATTATAAGGAGATCAATAAAGCTTCATTTTTTGGAAAACTAAATTATTCGTTTGCTGACCGCTATCTACTAGAGGTTACTGCTCGTTCCGATGGAAGTAGTAAGTTTGCACCGGGGCAAAAATGGGGATTTTTCCCTTCGGCCGCCATTGCCTGGAACCTACACAACGAAACCTTTATGGCCCCCTTGACAGCGAACAATTTCCTAACGGATTTTAAACTTCGCGGCTCCTACGGACTCATTGGTAACGAAAATGTCGACCCCTATCTCTGGGAAGAAGTCGTTAATACCTGGGGATGGACCACGCGCGTACCGAATCCCTTATTCAGTTGGGAAAAGCAGAAGCAATGGAACATTGGGGCCGACATTACCTTATTTAACAATCGGTTAAGTTTCACCGCAGAGGTTTACGATAAATTCTCCTATGATTTAATTTATTCTGACTTTCCCGTCCCCCCACTGACCGGTTCTTATTATTTAACTTCGGCAATTAATATCGGTGAGGTCAAAAACAAAGGCTACGAACTCTCGGCGACTTGGAGTGATAAAATGGGTGAGCTGGAATATTCTATAGGAGGAATGTTCTTTGACAATAAAAACCAGGTACTCAAGGCGGGGTATAGCAGCTCCGATACCCTCATTTTCAAAGACAATGTGGATAAAATATGGTATAACGGAATCGCGATCGATAATTTTTACGGTTACCAAACCGATGGGTATTTCCAAAGTCAGGAGGAAATTGCCGCAACTGACGCTAAATTCCCCAACACCCTTCCCGGAGATATCCGTTACATCGATCAAAACGGCGATGGCGTAATCAATGACGATGATCGTGTCGATTTGGGTGATCCTTTTCCTCATCTCAATTACTCAATCAATCTCGCATTGAAATATAAACGTTGGGATTTTGCCGCACTCGGTCAGGGGGTAGGCAAGCGCACCGGACGCTTGTCTGGCCAAGAAGGGTATCCGATCTACGTTGATAATGCGTCAAATGATTTAGGTGCACCCCGTCAGGAATATGCGGACAACCGCTGGACCCCGGAGACGCCAAACAGCCGCTTCCCGCGGGTATGGACCGGCGCAAGCACGAATACCTATTTAAGCGATGTATGGTTAAGCGATGCGTCCTTCTTTAGAATTAAAATGATCCAATTGGGGTACACATTTCCACAATGGGGTAACGCATTTCAAAATGTTCGTGTATACGTCAATCTGCAAGACGTATTCACCTTTACGAAATGGGAAGGTCTAGAACCAGAGCGCAATGGTGGTAACGGAGGCTATCCTCGTATGGCCACATACAGCTTGGGGATCAGAACCACAATTTTTTAACCTTCAAACTAGAAAATCATGAGAAAATCAGTCCTATATTTCGGTTTAGCGGCCGCGTTGTCGTTGACCAGTTCTTGCGAAAAATTCTTGGATCGAACAGACCCTACCGCTACTTCCTTCGTGGAGTTCTTCAATACCGAAGAAGATTTACGTCGAGTGGTCTATAGCAGCTACACCGATGTCTTCACTTCAGTCGGTCAGCGAGGCCTCTTATTCTATCTGGATGACGGAAAAACCGACAATGCGTACAGTCGCGTGGAAGGGGATCATCATCAACGCATTGCCAACGGAAATATCAATGCCAACACCCCAGCATTTATTTATTACTACGAACTTCAAATGAAGCACCTGGGGCGATTAAACACGTTTATCTTCAACATTGACATTCCCTATGTAGAAGATGAAGCCATCCGCACGAAGTTTAAAAGCATTCTCGAGGCGATGCGTGTCTGGCACTATTTCAAACTAACAAGCCGCTGGGGCAATGTTCCTTTCCATTTAGAACCGGCTGATCTAGAATCCGCTATTCAACCGCCAACACCGAAAGCGGAAATTTTAGAAACCTTATTTCCCTTGGCCGAAGAAATAGCGGCACGCTTACCGGAGAACGAATATACCTCAGACGCCTTTATGTTCAATCGCAATTCCTTCAAAGCGTTGGTGATGCGCTACGCGCTCTATAATGAGCGGTATGAACTAGCGGCACAATTGGCAAAAGAGATTATGGACAGTGGAAAATATCAATTGCACGCCAATTACGAAAACCTGTTCAATTACCAGGCAGACAAAACAAACGATGAATTCATTATGAAGTTCGATATGGAAAGTCATGGCAATTCGGCCACCAACTCTTTCCGCGATTTGGCACCGCAATACCGAACCGGAAACGGAGAATCTTATGTCGTTCCAACAAAATCCTTGGTCGATTCCTATTGGACACTTCAAGGCAGACCTATCGAAGATTGTCCCCTGCACAGTGAGGAAGAATACGAGCTGGACCCAAAATTAAATCGCGATCCGCGATTGTCCGCCAGTATTTTTGGTCATGGAGATGACTTCTATGGTGAGCAAATCAATATTTATGATGCCAATAGCTTATTCCACTTTGAAAGGCAGCGTTCGAGCAAATCCGGATATTGGTTCAAAAAATTTGTCGATGAGACTGACGCCTTTAAATCAGGTGGAAATATGCATTTCCCTTTACTTCGCTACGCTGAGGTATTGTTGACCTACGCTGAGGCGAAAATTATGCTAAATGACGTTGACGAGCTCGCCAAAGATTGTATTAATCAGATAAGGCAACGCGCGGGACTCGACATGACCGTTGCAGATGTCGAGCTGACCTCCAAGAGCCAACAAGAATGGATCGACCTGATCCAAAACGAACGGAGAACTGAGTTCGCTGGCGAGGGCCTTCGATACGATGATATTTTACGTTGGAAAATCGCCGAAGAGGTACTCAATCAACCCGCATTGGGGCATACCCGTATGGTAGGTGATCGAAAAGAAACATTAAAAATCGAAGACAGAGCGTTTAAGTCTAACAATTACCTATGGCCGTTCCACGAGAACAGCCTTCGTGTAGAGCCTGGTTTGGTTCAAAACCCGGGCTACTAAGATCAAATAAATAGAATACACAAGGTCGTCTTTGTGTATTCTCTCAATGGTTACCCATCCAGTGTTTTCGAATTCATTTTTGGGTATACAGAAAGAGCGGGCAAATCTAGGATTTGCCCGCTCTTATTATTCAGTGGAAATGTGCGATCTTATTCGTATCCGGGATTCTGCGCGAGATTATTGTTCCCCGAAATCGCTTCGGTAGGAACTGGGAAACGTTTCAAATGCTCTGAACCACTGGGTTGGTGATCCCACCAAGTTTCGGTAACGAAAGCGCCCCACCGGATCAAATCGGTCCGACGTCTTCCTTCACCTAGGAATTCGATACTCCACTCCTCTAAAAAGCGGTACTTATCTAGATTAGCAACAGTCACCGGGTTTGGATCGTTGCCGTTTTCAAAATTACGTTTACGTACCTGGTTGATCAAGTCAACGGCCACCACTGCATTTCCTTGACGGAAGTTACACTCGGCGAGCATATAATAAATCTCTGCCAAACGAATGATGGGTTGGTCAGCACCCCAACGTAGGGTGTTGTTACTTAGATTTGGAATGGGCACCTTAACCAATCGAATTCCGGTATTCTCCTCTCCTTGGGACATTCTGGACGGCAAATCATCCACGCTATCGTAATTCGTTCCTACTTCTGAAAAACGGGCGACCTGATCAACAAATTCTAATGGTTCTCCATTATACTCCTCGCCGCCTAAGATCTGTTGGCCATCGGGTGTTTTATGAGGACCAACGATGAACATGCCTTCATAATTATTGGTCCCCTCATACGTGTAGGGCTTCTTACGAAGATCACCATCGGTAAATGTCTCATATGGAGATCCCAATTTAAAATCAGCTGAATATAAATTGCCATTGGGTTTTCTCGATGGAGTCAAGTGAGCACCATTATTTCCGCCCATATCCTGATCAAAAAATTGCCGGCTATTATAGTGGTAAAAATCAGCGTAGAACCAACCGTACTCCATTTTTTTGAATTCCGATGGCATGGACCAAATAATTTCCGGTGACTTGTCGTTGTCAAATCCATGGGGACCGTTCCATTCGGAATCTAAAGCATAATTGCCGTATTCATTGTTAATCAATCCTTGGGCAATAACCTTACATTCTTCGTACATGGATTTTCCAATGTAAGCTTCGGCATTGAAATAAAGTTGCGCAAGCAACGCTGCGGCGCCGGCTCGACTGATGGACCCCTCTTCGACCTTCCCATCTTCTTTTTCCGGAATATTTTCCATCGCGGTCTTTAACAACATTTCAATATGGTTAAATAATTCTTCGTCAGTATTCCTGGGAAGCGCCTCTCCTTCCAAATCCTCAAAAACAGGCATTCCACCAAAAAAGTCCAACCCACGGAGGTAAAAGAACGCAATAAGGGCGTCCAGCTGCCCCAGATGGCTTGCCTGATCCTCTTCAGTCAAGGAAAATTGGGTATAATCTAAATTGGAAAGGTCATTTTTCGCATCTAACGCCAAAGCGACTCCCATTAAGGTGCCTCTCCAGCTTCCCCAGATCCAACCATCATCCGGGGTCCAACGGTGATAATGGTAACGTTCATTTTCTCCTCCATTATACCAGTGTCGGCCTTTCGTTGTGATCGCAAAATTATCTGCGGTATACTCCTGCAAACGCCACCGATCCTCGCCTAAATACCAGTTTGCATGTGTAAATGGCCTAAAAAGCGCCGCATTGATATCTTTCGGGCTTTTAAAGAAATTCTCTGGCGTAACCGAACTATAGAATTCCTGATCCAACTTCGTGCAGCTATTGGTTGTCAGTAATCCTAGGCCAGTTGCTATTAATATGATGTATTTTTTCATGATATGGGAGATTAAAAATTAAGTTGTACACCGAACATAAATGTTCTGGTTTTCGGATACACATTCCGTTCTTCGAAACCGGGTTCCAGCCCGTTGATATTCACCTCGGGATCCAATCCTGAATAATTGGTCAAAACTAATAAATCACGCCCTGTGGCGTATAGACGCAAGTTCGAGAAGGGTTTGATGATTTGTTTATCAAAGGTATAGCCGATGCTCAATGCATCTAACTTCAAGAATGTTCCTTTTTCCAGCCAATAATCGGAGAGTTCTTTTTCCCCGACGATGTCTTGATGTTTATCATACGCATCGGCCAACACGTTTTGGCCTTGCACATTCGGTAAACTGTAATACATATTGATCATGTTAAACACGTCGTGTCCAATCCAACTCCTCATATACACACTGGCATCCCAGTTTTTATAGGTAAAGTTGTTGTTCCACGATAATTGAATTTTAGGAATAGCCTGACCCACGAACGCTTTATCGCCTACGTTTTTTTGCTGATCGCGAACGTCAAAAGCATTTCCTTCATCGTCGTAAAGCATCCAATGCCCGTCATCCGTAAAACCGGCGAAACGCCAGATAAAGAACCGACCAATATCCTCTCCAGGAAACAAACGAACGGCCGATCCCGGAGATCCCGGTGCAGGGAAACCTTTCCGATCCGCAAATGTCTGACTGCCCCAAAGCGAGTTCAGTTTGCTCTTGTTATGCATGGCCACGATCGAGGTATTGTAGCTGAAGGTCTCGTTATTGACCGCTTGGTAATTCAATTCAAACTCGAATCCGGTATTTTGCATACTGCCGACGTTCATGGTCGTCCTGTCGTGGATAGCGGGTGGTTGAGAAACCGAAATATCGTAGATCAGGTCATCAATAACGCGTTTGTAAATATCAAAACGTCCACTTAATTTGTTGTTCCAAACCGTAAAATCCATTCCGAGGTTATATTCCTTTTTTACCTCCCATTTAATTCCCGGGTTTTGGTTATGTGCGACCCCGTAGGTGCGGAACCATTTACCATCCTGAAGGAACCAAGTATCCGCCGAATACATACGGGTGGAAACGTTAGCATCAAACCCTTCATTCCCTGTCTCGCCGTAACCGGCACGGAATTTCAAATCGTCAATGAAATCAATTCCTTGCATGAACGGTTCTTCCGACATACGCCAACCCAGTGAGATCCCCGGGAAGAATCCCCAGCGATTGCCCGGCGCAAATTTTGACGAGCCTTCATGCCTAGCGGTTGCCGTGACAATGTACCGATCTAAATAAGAATAATTTACCCGTCCGAAAAAAGCCGCAAGCTTAACCCATGGATTTTTCCAAGATCCCAGCCCAGCACGACCATCGGTCAAAAAGCCGCCTGACTCCAAATCATGCTCCCGGATCCCATCGACTGGAAAATCGGAGTTATTTGCATTGAATCCCTGCCCATTGAAATCCTGGTAACTGTATCCGGCAACAGCATTCACCGAGTGGTCTTCCCACCGTTTATTGAAATTGACCGTCCATTCAAATATCCGATCAAGGTGCCGGCGATAGTCTTGCGCTGCATATCCATCAATGCCATCTTGTCTAGAAATGCGATGTTGTGCAGATCGGTAGAAGCTGCGATGCTCAGTATTATTCTTAATACCCACGGTCGCGCTGGTGGTCAAGTTTTCGGTTAGATTCAGTTTCAATGTTGAATTAGCCAGGAGATATTTATATTGCCTGTTGTTTGATCTGAGCATCACTTCGGCTACCGGGTTCCAATAATCGTATCCGCCAACCATTACATTGTATCCGGTTAGATCGGAGTCGTTGTATGGGGTCTCTGTTGGATTAAGTACCATCGCCATATTGAAGATGTCATTCATATCGCTGGTCGATAAATCGCCAATACTACTCGTCGTTAAATCAGCACTGACTTCATTATAGCTCACATTGCTGCTTAATTCGGCAAAACCATCAAAGAAGCGAAACTTGCTGTTGACACGCCCGCCAATTTCTCCGCGCTTGGAACCGATCGCCATCCCTTTGGCATCCCGTTTGGTGAACGTGGCGTACACGTTCGCATCCTCTGAGCCTCCGCTAACATTTACTACTTGCCGGTGACTAAATGGGTTATCATTAGTGACTTCGTTGTACCAATCGGTGCGATGTCCGAGATCCTCCCCCAATCCAACTTCTAAAAATCGATCTGCCGACAGCACTTCGGGACGTTTGCGTACCGTCTCCATAAAATATTCGGAGGTAAAGTTCACCGTTGGTTTTCCGACTTGTGGACTTTTGGTCGTAATCAGGATCACGCCGCCAGAAGCCCGAGTACCATAAATGGCCGCTCCTGATGCGTCCCGCAATACACTTATGGATTCGATGTCTTCTTTGGCCACTGAATTCATATCTCCTCCAGGTACGCCATCAATAACGACTAAAGGTCCTTGGGAAGCGTTTACGGAATTCACTCCCCGAAGCTGAAGGCTGACATTCGAATTCGGATCAGATCCGTTGTTGGAAATCACATTCAGGCCCGGTACTTTCCCTTGTAGGGCCATTAAAGGCGAAGGCGTTCCTGGAACCAAATCTTTCGGTCGAATGGTGGATACCGCACTGGTTAGCTCTCTCTTATCGACCGATCCGTATCCGACGACCACCACTTCATCCAGTCCCTGGGTATCCTCCTGGAGTGTTACCTCAACTGCTGAGCCCGTGATCTGGACTTCTTGATTCAGATAGCCAATCATGGTGATCACCATGATTGCATTGCTGGACACATCGGTAAATTCAAACTGTCCATCTTGGTCGGTCTGAGTGGTTTTTGTACTTCCCTTGATCGACACTGTTGCGCCCGCAACAGGAGAGCCACTTGCGTCTCTAATGGTTCCGGAGACACTTTCTTGCCAATATACAGCGGGATTCTCCCACGCGTGTAATGCCTGGGTTGGCACCAGGCTGAGCGAACCGCTGAACAAGAGTATCTTGGTCAGGGTTCTAAAATAGTCGTTGTGTTTCATAGAGGTTTGTTATAAGTTTATTTAGTTAGCATAATAAGGTAAAAGAGTTGTAGGGCTCAAAATTAGGAAATACAACCCTTTATCGGAAATTTATAAACCGAAATCGCATCGCCAGTCAATTTACGTGTCGCATCTACCGGAGCGTGTCGTATTCCTACCACCGCATCTTGTATCTTGCGGGGTCACGCTTATCAGAAGCGTTGGATGCATTAACAGAGTCGATTAGGGATTTACTCGACTCTGATTGAATAGGTATTTACGCGATCTGCAGGACATCGGAGGCTTAGTTTTCTACTTTTACCGGATAAAGAACTAACCCGCAGCCAACATCGTTATCTTTTCGCTAAATTGGTTTGCGCTTATAAAAAATGAACCCAAAGAATGTAGACGAATGGGTTGTCATTTTTCAACCCAATTGGTGTCTTTTGTTATATACTCGTCCAAGTCAGCCTTCAATTCCTCTCCATTATCGCCATACTTGCCAGTGAGTTCGGTAAATTCTGTGTTTTCACTTTTTGGATCAAGACTGTCGGTCAGGAACACCATTTCATAGACCAATCGAATGTCAAATTGGAATTCTCGCTCTGGCTCCGGAAAAAATTAAAACCGTCAACCTACCGAGTAACGTGCCGAAAACTAAATGGGGATATTTCATCGCTTTGATCGATAAGAAGGTCTATTTTAAAAACGATATTGGTTGAAGCTCGGCATTATTAAAATTCTGGCATTTCCGTTAATGCTTAAGTCATTTAAACGAAGAACCTTAATAAAATTCGTAACTTACATACGCCTAATTATTATTTATCCATATAATGCTAAAATTATGATTAGCTTAAGGTTATTATCCCTTACATTTTCCCTTTCGATCCTATGCTCGATAACGATCGGACAGAAAAAACCGATCAGTATTCCGCTAAATGATGCTAAGAATATTCAGCAATCTAAAGGTGTAGGAATATCAATTCTCGGAGCGACAGAAGTTTGGGCCAGCCATGAAAAAACTGATTCCATACTTTGGACCGTCCAAATGGAGGTCAATGAAAACCCATTAGATTCGCTAAAGTACACCCTACAAGACCAATCGCTGGAAATCATGACGGAACGAACCCACGAAGACAGCGTTCGCTTGCATATTTCCAAAGAAAGAAACCCGTTTATCGACAAAGACATACGGTTCGACTATTCAATCGATTCATTAAAAACATGGACGTTGAAAACGATTCCTGAGGGGAGTTTAGAGAAGATAAAATTGAATTTAACCTTAATCGATCATGACAAGAATCAATCCCATTTGATTCCATGGGAAGCTTTTTTAATTCCTATCACAGTGGGTATGACTTATAATGATACCAGGTTGAATGAAATGCCCCTCTCCATTAAAATAGGATTTAACAAGGTGGGGCGTTTAGGTGAAGATATCATCTACCTATATAAACAGAAATGGCTCAGTGACGATAGCTCAATAAGTTTCATTGTTTATACCAATGGTGAGACACCTCACCAAGATCAGTTGATCGATAACGTGATCTACAAAAAAAAGTATCAGCTTCACGACACGGTGATGATTGACAATCAGCTACTTAGTATTGATAGTATAGACTCCGCAATGAGCACTTTACAATTATCGAAAGTCGACAAACTCAATTCAGCTCATTTTCTTCCAACCGACCTAAGAGACCAACTTTTAAAATATTTCGATGAATCGTCTGATTATCTGGTCATCGATTTTTGGGGTTCATGGTGTACCCCTTGTATCGAGGCTATGCCCGAAGCGAAAGCAATTTACGAACAGGTGCGGGGAAATACTTCTTTTTTAGGCGTTTGTATGGATCAAACTGCGAATTTTGACGTAGCCAAAAAAATATTGAAGGAAGAAGGTATCTCCTGGCCACAGCTGTATGTTGATATGGATAATCAGGAGGGGTCGATAATTTCCAAACTAGGGATATCCACCTACCCTACTTATATTCTAATTGATAAAGAAGGACGGATCATTCATAAAAATACGTCTGAAGGACTTTCAGAAATTAAGCAAATCTTATTATAGAAGTAATTAAGCAGCCATCAAGCAACATAGCCTACAGCGATGATTTACTCTGTTTTTCCTGCGACAAATAGCGTGAAGTACCCCCTTCCAAAGGCTGAAATATATCTTGTCCATCAATCACGAAAGCCTCACAGATCGCTATCCGCAAAACTATAAAAAATAGTTCTGCGATCAGACAGGTAGTTCATCGGGAGGATACTCACATTCCCTACTATTTTTTGTAAATTTACGGAAGATGCTGTACGAGATGGGAATTTTCCCAAGACAGCGCAAAGTCCATTATAAACACGAGATCAAAACACCTCTAATGAAAGAATCTGCTGGCAAAAAACTCAGAGAAGCCATTCGTGTCGAACGCCCATTACAGATTGTCGGTGCTATCAACGCCAATCACGCTTTATTGGCGGAGCAATCTGGATTTCAGGCTATTTATCTATCTGGCGGTGGAGTTGCTGCCGGATCCCTAGGCATTCCTGATTTAGGAATTACCACACTCGAGGATGTGCTCACTGACGCACAACGAATCACGAATATTTCCAGATTACCACTTTTGGTTGACATCGACACGGGATTCGGTCCATCTGCCTTTAATATAGCACGTACCATCAAAAGCCTAGAACAGGTCGGCGTCGCGGGTGTTCATCTCGAGGATCAGGTTGGCGCCAAAAGATGTGGTCATCGGCCTGGCAAAGAATTAGTCTCCAAATCGGAGATGAGCGATCGAATCAAAGCTGCTATTGATGCACGCATAGACGAAGATCTTGTGATTGGCGCACGCACAGATGCCATCGCTTCGGAAGGAATAGATGCTGCACTGCAGCGCGCGGTTGCGTACCGTGATGCCGGTGCTGATTTCATTTTCGCCGAAGCGGTTACTACGCTAAATGACTACATGCGTTTTTCAGAAATAACGCAGCTACCTATACTGGCTAATATTACCGAGTTTGGGGAAACACCGCTCTATACAATAGACGAATTACAGCAAGTTGACGTCAGCATGGTCTTGTATCCACTTTCTGCTTTCCGGGCCGCTAATAAAGCTGCTTTAAATGTTTATCGACACATTCGAAAAGATGGAAACCAGGCAGGCGTGTTGCACGAAATGCAAACCCGTGAGGAACTCTATTCAAGTATCGACTATCATCGATATGAACAACAACTGGATCAATTATTTAAAAAAGAATAATATGAAAGAGGCTAATCAATCGGGCTTTAAACCCAAGAAAAGCGTAGCATTGTCAGGCATACCAGCTGGCAACACGAGCTTATGTACGGTAGGAAAAAACGGCAACGACTTGCATTATCGCGGTTACGATATTCTAGACCTAGCCGAAAACGCAAGCTTTCAAGAGGTCGCTTATTTATTAATTCACGGTGCATTACCCACAACAGCTCAACTGGCGGATTACGAGCAAAAGCTAATGGGTGATCGGGAGCTTCCGGAGGCACAAAAATCCATGTTGAAGTTAATCGCCAAACAGGCACATCCTATGGACGTGCTACGCACATCTGTTTCCTTTCTGGGAACGTTAGAGCCAGAAGCGTTGCCTCATCAAATCGAGCAAAGCCGATCGATTATTGACCGATTAATGGCTTCGATGCCGTCTGCCCTATTGTTTTGGTACCATTGGTCCAACTCTGGAAAAGCAATCGATGTGGAATCGGAGGAACCCAGTATAGCTGGACATTTTCTTCATCTTCTTCACGGTCAGCGGCCGCCTATTTCTTGGATACAAGCGATGGAAACCTCTTTAAATCTATACGCTGAACACGAGTTTAATGCATCGACATTTACCGCTCGGGTCATTGCCGGTACAGGCTCCGACCTCTATTCCAGTATAGCGGGCGCTATCGGCGCTTTACGCGGCCCCAAACACGGTGGTGCAAATGAGGTTGCTTTCGACATTCAACAGCGCTATAATAGTCCAGAAGAAGCAGCATCTGATATCAAGCAGCGTCTGGCAGCCAAAGAAGTAATCATCGGTTTTGGACACCCTGTTTACACCGTTGCTGATCCTCGGAACCAGGTCATCAAAAAGATTGCTTTGACACTTTCAGAAGAAGCGGGTGATCGGCTACACTATGATATCGCCGAGCGGATCGAAACGGTAATGTGGGAAGAAAAAAGAATGTTCCCAAACCTCGATTGGTTCTCAGCAGTGGCCTACCATTTAATGGGCATCCCAACCGACATGTTCACGCCGTTGTTCGTCATGTCCAGAGTATCGGGCTGGGGAGCGCATGTAATTGAGCAACGGGACGATGGAAAAATCATTCGACCCAGCGCCAATTATACGGGACCCGAGCCCCGTAAATTCGTCTCCTTACAAGATCGTTATTAACATAAAAATAATAAAATATGTCATCACCTATTTTGAACAATCGACCGGATCCGGATCAAGTATTGGTGGATATCGCCGATTACGTTCTCAATTATCAAATCACCAGTCAACTGGCCATGGAAACCGCCCATTATTGTTTTCTGGATACCATCGGTTGTGGGTTTGAGGCTTTAACCTATCCTGCATGCACCAAGCTGCTTGGCCCCATTGTCTCTGGGACAATCGTTCCACAAGGCGCTAAGGTGCCTGGTACCGCTTATCAATTGGATCCTATCCAAGCGGCATTCAACATTGGAACGATGGTTCGCTGGTTGGATTTCAACGACACCTGGCTGGCTGCAGAATGGGGCCATCCCTCGGATAATCTTGGGGGTATTTTAGCGGTGGCCGACTGGATTTCACGCAGTCGTATCGCTGCAGGGGCACAACCGATTACCATGAAAACCGTATTGGAGGCAATGGTCATGGCCCACGAGATACAAGGCGTGCTCGCATTAGAAAACTCGTTTAACCGCGTTGGCCTTGATCATGTTCTTTTGGTTAAAATCGCTTCAACGGCTGTGGCCGGTAAACTGCTTGCCTTAACGAAAGAGGAGCTCATCAACGCCATTTCTTTAGCGTTCGTTGATGGCCAAGCATTGCGCACGTATCGACATGCACCAAATACGGGGAGTCGTAAATCCTGGGCAGCCGGCGATGCCACTGCACGAGGTGTACGTTTAGCCCTTATGGCACAAAAGGGTGAAATGGGGTATCCTTCTGTTCTAACAACGCCTATATGGGGTTTTTACGATGTTTCATTCAAGGGGGAATCGTTTCGATTCCAGCGCCCTTATGGTACCTACGTGATGGAAAACATTCTATTCAAAATTTCTTTTCCTGCCGAATTTCACGCCCAAACAGCCGTTGAAGCGGCCATGTTGCTTCACCAACAACTTCAAGAAATGGGAAAAACGGCGGACGATATTCAAAGCGTTCAAATTCGTACTCACGAAGCTGCTATTCGCATTATCGACAAACAAGGTCCGTTACACAATCCTGCCGATCGCGATCATGCCATTCAATATATGGTGGCCATTCCGCTGATTTTTGGTAGGTTGACGGCATCGGATTACGAAGACCAGATCGCGAGCGATCCACGGATCGATCCCCTACGTGAGCGCATTCAATGTAAAGAAGATCTGCAGTTTACCAAAGACTATCACGATCCACAAAAGCGATCAATTGCCAATGGTCTGGCGATCGAACTAAAAGATGGGACGATATTACCTGAGGTTCTGGTGGAATACCCTATCGGCCACCGTAGTCGTCGTCAGGAAGGAATTCCTAAACTATTGGAAAAATACGAACGCAATCTATCCCGTATATTTTCGGAGAAACAACAACGGGTAATTTTAGAGGATTCTATGGATTATGATCGATTCGTTCAACTCCCCGTGCATAGCCTGGTTGACTTAATGGTCTAATTGATTTTAGGGTGGACTCAATATCCATCCTAAAAATCGACTAATTCGGCATCCAATTTGGGTCAAATTCATTATAGAACTGCTCGTCATTATCGGCTAACTCTTTCAGCGAAGCGGGTATAGACCATTGGTCACCACAGGTCGAAAACTCCTCACATGTCCGGACAAAATTCTGTAAGCCGATGAGATCCATAAAACCAAATATTCCTCCTGTATATGCGGGGTACCCCAGCCCCAAAACCACACCTATATCCCCGTCTATTGGAGACTGCAAGACGCCTTCCTCCAGACAACGGAAGCCGTCCAAAGCCATCACCCCCATAAGTCGAAAACCAATTTGCTCATTGGCACATCGGTTAACGCCTGAGGGTAAATCAGGATCTATCCAATACTGTTTTGAACGATCCTCTGCATAATCGTAAAATCCTTTTCCTACGCGTCGTCCCGAACGGCCTAGAGTAATCATTTTTTCCAAATGATTATAGACCCTTTGTTGACTTGAATTCAAACGGGGAAACTGCGCATAGACACGCAGCATGAGCGGCAACGATATTTCATCCAAAACAGCCAATGGTCCCACGGCCAGCCCCGCCTGTTTTGCGCTTTCTTCAATTTGATGAATAGGAATACCCTCCAACAACATGCTGATGCCTTCCAGCAGGTAGTTGAAAAATATTCGGGACGTAAAAAAGCCGGGGCCGTCGTTCACCACAATCGGTACTTTACCCAGCCGATCGACAAAGGATAACGCTTTACTTAACGTTTCTTCACTGGTCGCTCGACCACGAATAACTTCTACCAAGGGCATACGGTCCACCGGAGAAAAGAAATGCAAACCTAAAATCCGTTCATGATCGATGAAATTTGCAGCTAAATCACTAATTGGCAAGGAGGTGGTATTGCTGGCGAAAATACCATTTGACGATAGATGTTTTCCGGCCGCACGAATAACCGACGCTTTCAATTCTCTATCCTCATAAACAGCTTCAATAATGAGTGAACTACTTTCCACATCACTCATCTGATCCGTTGGTTGAATTCGCGCCAACAAAGTCTTTACGGATGCTTCCTGCATCCTCCCCCTGGCCACCAGACGCTGCGCTATCTTTTCCGCCTGTTTTTTTCCTTTTTCTGCCTGTGCAAGCGTAACATCTTTTAAGACAACTTGCAGCTCAGATTTCGCCGCCTGATACGCAATCCCTGCCCCCATCATGCCTGCCCCCAAAACGGTCACCTTATCGAGCTGAAAATTCGATTTCGTTTGATCCCCTACCTGAGCGGCATCCCTGATACCAAAATAACTCACGCGAAGCCGTGCTGTGGTTTCATCAGCTTTCAACAACCGAAGATAAGCAGCCTGTTCCCGAGTGAGTAATGTTGCTATCGTACAGTTTCTAATGTCCTCTAACAGACCCCTAAGGATTCTTCCGTAAAGTGAGGAATCTTCTAGACGATCACGAAGGATTTCCTCGCCTTCCTCGACCTCTTTGCCTAGCGTCCATGTTTTTTTGGGGTGCAATTCAGCATACCGCGATCCTTCAATGGTCGCTGCATTCCAATCGCTAAGACAAATATCTGCAAGTCCACAAAGCAGCAGTTCCTGATTGCGGAAACTCGAACCCGATAACAGAATTGAGGGATAGTATTTCGCAGCAACCCGTTCCAAAATTCTCGGGAATGTTCCCCATCCATGCATCAGTCCATAAGCATGATCTAAAAAAGAAAGGCCAGCCCCCTCACCGATCGCGATTCGATGATCAAATTGCAACAAAAAGCTAACCGCATCCCCAGCGTAAAGTTGGTCAAATGCGACTACACGTGGCTTGTTCACCGCATAAAGTTCACGGGTTAACGCAAGCATCTTCGCCCGGAGATCTGCAAAGTTTTTTGATTGGGCGTTCCTGATTTTAGTTTTGTAGTCCTGGGCGCGAAATGCGCCCGACAATCGAAAATAAATGCCGGAACAGTCTTCTCGCGCAAGAATTTCCTTTTGAGCGGTTAGACAATGATAAAACAGATCTTGGTCAAAAACTTGGCTTTGATCGGATGAATTCTGCAACAACAGTTGATAGATACCGTTGTCCAGCCGTTTGATCTCCATAATCTCGTGATAATTCAGTTTATTGTCCATCTCCAATTGTACTGGTTTTGTCCCTTCCGTACTGCACCTCATCGATACATGTTTTCGCTAAAATTTCCAACATAATCTCCGACGTTCCAGCTATAATTGTCCCTACTCGTACATCGCGATACAAACGAGCAATTTTATAATCCTCGGTAAATCCATAACCGCCAAACATTTGTAGACATTCATTCACAATTCGAATAGCCAGTTCACTGGTTTGGAGCTTGGCGATTGAGCACTCTTGAACAGCATAGATCCCACGCTGCTGTAATCGACAACAGTGATAAACAAAGGCCTTTTGGGTACTGATGTCTGCAAACATTTGCGCTAGTCGATGCCGAATAACCTGAAAATCTTTCAAATGTTTTGAAAATGCCTGGCGCTGTTTCACATAACCAATCGTGTATTCCCAGGCGGATTCGGCAGTTGATAGACTGTGAATAGCAGCCACCAGTCGCTCGAGTTGAAGGCCATTCATTAGATATTGAAATCCCATTCCTTCTTCCCCGATGAGGTGACTGACGGGCACAAGAACTTGATCGAAACCAATTTCTGCGGTATCCGACGCGTGCCAGCCCATCTTCTTGATTTTATGAGCAGAAACGCCAGGGGTACGTCTGTCGATCAACAATAAACTGATCCCTTTTGCGCCGCGCTGTGGATCAGTTTTGACCGCTGTAATTAAGAAATCTCCTAGGTATCCATTCGTGATGAAGGTTTTAGAACCATTCACCACATAATGGTCCCCTTGCAGTTCGGCGGTGGTCTTGATGTTTTTCACATCTGAACCTGCCCCTGGCTCGGTAATAGCGATAGCACTAATCGTTTCTCCTCGGATTATAGCTCCCAAATAACGTTCTTTAAGTTCTTCTGAACCGTATTTCATTAAATAAGGTGCAGCCATAAATTGCGCGACCAACACCGATATGGTAAAGCCACTGGAATAGCATTTAGAAAGTTCTTCGCAAAAAATAAGCGAATAGACAAAATCAAGATCAAGCCCGCCATACCTTGCGGGATAGATGAGCCCCAGGTATCCCATATCGCCCATCTTCTTCCAAATATCTCGATCTATTTCTCCCCGCTCTTCCCAATCGTCGACTCGAGGTAGAATTTCTTTTTGAATAA
>JBQDCW010000025.1:0-49353 GCA_052092145.1 Sphingobacterium sp.
ACTTAGGGTTCTTTTTGTTGATTACAAAAATTTTTCCTTTACGACGGATAATCTTACAATCCGCACTGCGTTTTTTAATAGATGCTCTAACTTTCATTGCGTTTATTTTTTAAAGCTATACCGAAGAAACTCTTGTCTACTTATAACGGTACGTAATTCTTCCTTTTGTTAAATCATATGGAGACATTTCTAACTTGACTTTGTCTCCAGGTAAAATTTTGATATAATGCATGCGCATTTTCCCAGAAATGTGGGCAATAATCTCGTGCCCGTTCTCCAACTCTACGCGAAACATTGCGTTGGAAAGCGCTTCCTTGATGATCCCATCTTGTTCAATCGAGGCTTGTTTAGCCATATAATCTAATTTTTATTACTGATGTTAAACCCGCAAACAGGAGTGCAAAGATAAACAAAAATAATTGAATACCAATCACTTTTTACCCAAAACTTTCTCTATCGCGTCAAAATCCAACAAGACATCCGGAGTGCCTTTTTGAATGGCCACCATCTGCTCAAAATGGGCAGAAAGCTTTCCATCGACGGAACTCACTGTCCAACCATCATCCCAGAACTTAACTCCAGCCTTCCCCGCGTTAATCATCGGTTCAATACAAATGATTAGTCCCTCTTCCAACTTTGGACCTGATCCTCGACGACCATAGTTAGGAACTTCTGGCTTCTCGTGCAAATGAAATCCCACTCCATGACCAACTAGTTCGCGTACAATCCCATAACCATACGGCCGTACATGTTCCTGAACAGCAAACGACACGTCGCCTACCCGCTTTCCAGCAATGGCTTGCTCAACACCGGCGTATAAAGAGGCCTTAGTTACGTCGAGCAATTGCTGAGTTTCTTGAGAAACCTCGCCCACACCAAAAGTATACGCTGAATCGCTAATGAACCCTTTCAAGTTCACTCCCCCATCGACTGAAAGAATGTCCCCATCCTTCAGTACATAATCACTAGGAAAACCGTGCACGATCTGATCGTTTACTGAAATGCAAAGTGAATAGGGAAAACCTTGGTAGTTCAAAAACGCTGGCGTACCGTGATGGTCTTTAATAAATTCGTAAGCAAATTCGTCTAGGGAAAGCGTTGTAATTCCCGGTTTGATTAATCCTGCAATTTCAGCAAGCAATAGCGAGAGTACATTTGCCGACTCCCGCACTTGCTCAATTTCTTCTGCTGTTTTATAATATACTTTCGACATTCAGAAACTATAACGGGGATTGATCGTATCCCTGAACATTTGTAGCAGTACTTCTGCCTTTCACTCGCCCGGTTTTCATCAATCCGTCGTAATGACGCATCAACAAGTGACTTTCAATCTGTTGGATGGTATCCAAAACAACGCCGACCAAAATCAATAGCGATGTACCACCATAAAAATGGGCAAATTGATTGTTCACTCCGACTAGAGTTGCAATCGCAGGCAAGATCGCAATGATCGCCACAAAGACCGCACCCGGGAAAGTAATGTGTGAAATAACGTTGTCAATAAACAGGTTGGTTTCATACCCCGGTTTAATCCCCGGTATAAACCCACCGTTCTTCTTCATGTCTTCCGACATCTGTTGGGGGTTCACCATGATCGCCGTGTAAAAAAACGTAAAGGCGATAATCAGGATAGCAAATACTACATTATAGGTTACCGAAGTATAATTACTCAAGGAGGTCAAAAAGTCAGACTGAACATCTGGAAAGAACTGGGTTAGCGACATCGGCAAAAACATGATCGCCTGCGCGAAAATAATCGGCATAACCCCAGCAGCATTTACCTTTAAAGGAATATACTGACGTACACCACCTATTTGTTTGTTCCCTACTATCTTCTTGGCGTACTGCACCGGTATCTTACGCACGCCTTGTACGACCAGAATGGTGAAAATCACCACGAAGAACAGAGCCACAAACTCCAATAATAATGGAATCGGACCGCCGCCGCTCGGACTCATGCGAGAAGCCCATTCAGCTGTTAGGCCTGCTGGCAACTGAGCAATGATACCTGCCATAATGATTAAGGAGATACCGTTACCGATACCTTTATCCGTAATCTTCTCACCAAGCCACATCACAAACAGCGTCCCTGCAGTCAATACGATAGCAGCAAGAATAGAGAACATTGGGTCTGCGATAGTTTTCGCCTCAGGCCCTATTTGTGTCTTCACATAAGCCACAGCCTGAACCAATGTAATGGCTACTGTCAAGTAGCGAGTAATCTGTGTCATCTTCTTACGACCAGATTCTCCTTCTTTCTGCATTTTCTGGAAGGCTGGAACAGCAATTCCCAATAATTGCACCACAATCGATGCCGAAATATATGGCATGACTCCTAATGCAAAGATCGCCGCACGAGAAAAGGATCCGCCAGCGAACATATTGATCAGGTTCATGATGTCGTTCCCCCCTTCTTTGTCGACTACAAGCGCCTCGGGATTAACACCTGGTAAGACCACGTGACACCCAACACGGTAAATTAGAAGAAACATCAACGTATTTAGAATACGGTTACGAAGCTCTTCTATCTTCCATATATTGGTTAAGGTTGTGATTAGTTTCTTCATGTATAGTTACAATTTAACAATAGAACCACCGGCTGCTTCGATAGCTTTCTGAGCTGAAGCGGAAAATGCGTGGGCCTTTACTTCTACTTTTGTAGTTAATTCACCACGACCCAAGATTTTGATCAATTCGTTTTTAGAAACCAACCCGTGTTCTTTAAGGGTGTCAAAATCAACTGTAGTCAAATTGTACTTATCCACAACTGATTGCAACACATCCAAGTTAATACCTACGTAGTCTACTCGGTTATGATTTTTGAAACCGAATTTAGGAACACGACGTTGCAAAGGCATTTGCCCTCCTTCAAAACCGATCTTGGTAGAGTGACCCGAACGCGACCCTGCCCCTTTGTGCCCACGGGTAGATGTACCACCGCGGCCGGAACCTTGTCCACGTCCAATACGTTTTTTCTTTTTGGTTGAACCAGCTGCTGGTTTAAGATTACTTAAGTTCATTTCAATTAAATTGTGCTACGCCTTCGCTCTCACTAAACAGGCCATAGCGTCCATAAATTATTACCAAAGAATGGAAAGGACTGTGAGCGTCCTTTCCATTTTTTTTTAAACAGTCTCTATAGCTACTAGATGGTTCACTTTGCGAACCATTCCAATTATGGATGGAGTAGCTTCGACCTCTATCGTATGGTTGATTTTTTTCAATCCTAACGCTTCGATAGTTCTCTTTTGGCGCTCGCTTCTGTCGATAACGCTCTTTATCTGGGTAATTCTGATTTTTGCCATGATATTAACCGTTAAATACTTTATTCAAATCGACACCGCGTTGTTGCGCTACTGCATACGCATCACGCATAGCAGATAATGCATCGATAGTTGCTTTGACTACGTTATGTGGGTTCGACGATCCTAAAGATTTCGCCAAGACGTCTTTAACACCTGCAGATTCTAAGACTGCACGCATCGCTCCTCCTGCCAAAACCCCAGTACCACTTACCGCTGGCTTGATTAATACTGACCCACCAGAGTATCTACCCAACTGTTCATGAGGGACAGTACCGTTAATAATTGGAACCTTAACCAGGTTCTTTTTAGCATCATCGATACCTTTAGTGATGGCCTCGGTCACTTCCTTAGCTTTACCCAATCCGAACCCCACTATACCGTTCTCATCACCAACAACAACAATAGCTGAAAAACTAAAGGTACGACCACCTTTGGTTACTTTGGCCACGCGCTGGATGCTAACTAAGCGATCTTTCAATTCAATTTCGCTCGATTTTACTCTTTTAATATTGCTTACTGCCATTTTTTTCTTTAATTAAAAGTCTAAACCACCTTCGCGAGCACCTTCAGCCAATGATTTGATTCGGCCATGATACAAGTACCCATTACGGTCAAAAACTACTTTGCTAATTCCTGCTGCGATCGCCTTTTCAGCAACCAATTTACCTACAGACTTAGATTGTTCAACCTTATTACCCGATCCGGCAAACTCTTTTGAAAGAGTGGATGCAGAAATCAAAGTTTTACCAATAGTATCATCGATAATCTGTGCGTAAATTCCTTTATTACTCCTAAAGATCGTCAAACGAGGACGTTCTGTTGATCCAGCCAGGTGTTTTCTAATTCCCCTTTTGATTCGCTCTCTGCGATTTGATTTAATTCCTGCCATGGTTATTATTTTTTAGCTGATTTACCTGCTTTTCTTCTTAACACTTCACCTGCAAACTTAACCCCTTTACCTTTGTAAGGCTCTGGTTTACGGAAGCTGCGGATCTTCGCGGCGATTTGTCCGATAAGCTGCTTGTCGATTGACTCTAAGGTAATCGTTGGGCTTTTACCCTTCTCTGAAGTGGTTGTCACTTTAATCTCCGGTGGCAATACAAATACTATCGGGTGAGAGAAACCTAAAGAAAGTTCTAAGGTATTGCCCGTGCTTGACGCACGAAAACCAACCCCAACTAGTTCTTGTGTAGTTTTATACCCTTCGGTCACACCAAGCACCATATTGTTTACTAGTGAGCGGTATAGACCATGCAATGATTTGTGCTTCTTTTGTTCAGTCGGACGAGAAATCACGAGATTACCATCCTCTTGTTTGACGGTAATGGCACGATCCACTAACTGAGTTAATTCTCCTTTAGGGCCTTTTACAGTCACCACGTTTTTCTCGGATACTGATACCGTCACCCCTGAGGGGATGGCGATAGGCGCTTTTCCAATTCTTGACATCTTTGTGCTTTTTTCCTAGATTAATAAATGTAACATAAAACTTCACCACCAACATTCTGGACGGCAGCTTCTTTGTCTGACAACACTCCTTTGGACGTCGACAAAATCGCTATACCCAATCCGTTTAACACTCGGGGTAAGTTTTCAACACTTGCATACTTTCTCAAACCAGGTTTACTCACACGTGTCAATGTGCGAATAGCCGGTACCTTGCTAACGGGATGATATTTCAACGCAATTTTTACGGTGCCTTGAGGTCCATCCTCAACGAATTTGTAGTTAGCAATGTAACCTTTGTCAAAAAGAACTTTAGTAATTTCCTTTTTAAGGTTCGATGCAGGAATTTCAACAACCCTGTGGTTGGCCTTGATGGCATTCCTTACTCGGGTAAGGTAATCCGCTATTGGATCTGTATTCATTATATATATCTCAATTGTGATAATGGTTTCCAAGACTAACCGAAGCCTCAGACCTGTTATCGGTAAAACTATTGCAATGCAAAAAAAACCAGATAAACCATGTTCTCACGGTTTATCCGGGCAAAAGTACTTATATTTTTTCGATTACCAAGACGCTTTTTTCACTCCTGGTATTTTTCCGTCAAGGGCCATCTGACGAAAAGTAACACGTGAAATACCGAATTGACGCATATATCCTTTAGGACGACCTGTTAACTTACACCGGTTGTGCAATCTAACAGGAGATGCATTCTTTGGCAACTTATCTAATGCAGCGTAATCGCCAGCCGCCTTAAGGGTAGCGCGCTTCTCTGCAAATTTAGCAACTAATTTTTGACGCTTAACTTCGCGTGCTTTTATTCCTTCTTTAGCCATTTTCGTTCGAATTTTGGTTTTTAAACGGTAAACCGAATTGTTTCAATAACTCCAATGCTTCGATATCGTTATTAGCTGAAGTTACAAAAGTGATATCCATCCCTTGAATCTTATTGATCTTGTCAATATTGATCTCAGGAAAGATAATCTGCTCAGTAATACCTAAATTGTAGTTACCACGTCCATCAAACCCTTTATCGTTGATTCCACGGAAATCACGAATACGTGGCAATGAAACCGCGATTAACCGATCTAGGAACTCATACATTTGCGTGTTGCGCAATGTTACACGAGCACCAATTGGCATTCCCTTACGCAATTTAAAGTTGGAAATATCCTTCTTTGATTTGGTCGGAACAGCTTGTTGTCCTGTAATCAATGTCAGTTCAGCAACTGCGTTGTCGATCAACTTTTTATCAGTTGTCCCAGCGCCAATTCCTTGCGAAACAACGATTTTTTCCAGTCTAGGGACTTGCATAACGCTTTTATACTGGAACTTATCCTTTAACGAGGAGCGAATTTCTTCACTATACTTCGCTTTTAATCTTGATACGTAAGTCATTATTTAATTTCCTCCCCTGATTTTTTTGCGTAACGAACTATTTTTCCATTATCGCCAACTCGACGTCCAACACGAGTAGTATTACCCGATTTAGGATCGATTAAAGCCAAGTTAGAGATATGAATAGCAGCTTCTTTCTCAATAATACCACCATTCGGGTTAGCTGCGCTAGGTTTAGTGTGTTTCTTAACGATGTTAGCGCCTTCGACAATTGCTCTGTCAGCATCTACTAAAACTTGCAATACTTTTCCTTGCACACCTTTAGAGTTACCAGCGATAACTTTCACTAAATCATCCTTCTTAATTTTGATTTTGTGCGTAGTTTGATTTTTCTTTTGTGCCATAATTATAAAACCTCCGGTGCTAGTGATACAATCTTCATGAACTGCTTCTCACGCAATTCTCTGGCGACTGGGCCAAAGATACGCGTTCCGCGTGGTTCGTCGTTATTATTCAATAATACAGCCGCATTGTCGTCGAAACGAATATAAGAACCATCTTTACGACGAATTTCTTTCTTTGTGCGTACGACAACGGCCTTGGATACTGATCCCTTTTTTACGTTTCCTGAGGGTAAAGCGCTCTTAACGGTAACAACAACTTTATCACCGATAGATGCATAACGCTTACGCGTTCCGCCCAATACGCGAATCACTAAAACTTCTTTAGCGCCGCTATTGTCAGCTATATTTAGTCTTGATTCTTGTTGTACCATGTTATTTAGCCCTTTCTAAAATTTCTACTAATCTCCAGTTCTTAGTCTTACTCAGCGGACGAGTTTCCATGATTAATACCGTATCGCCGATACCGCAGGTATTTTGTTCGTCATGAGCATTTAATTTAGTAGTTTTCTTAACAAACTTACCGTAGATAGGGTGTTTTACTTTACGCTCAACAGCAACCACGATCGATTTGTTCATCTTATTGCTAACTACCAAGCCGATTCTTGTTTTTCTTAAATTTCTTTCCATTTCGACTTAAATTTTTACGCCTCAGCGGCTGTTTCAGAGTTTGCTGCATTATTACGCTTAGTGATCTCTGTAGAGATACGAGCTATAGTTTTGCGAGCTGCCTTTAGAACATTAGGGTTCTCGATAGCAGAAACAGCGTGTGCAAATTTCAATTTGTTCAGGGAAGCCTTCTCTTCTTTGAGACGGGCGGTTAAATCCTCTGTTGACAATTCTACAATTTCTGAATATTTCATTTTTCAATTAATTGAGCCGGGTTACCTCCGTGTTCTCTATACCTTACTGGTAACGGCAGTAAGGCTAACCGGTTGGCATTACCGACGATGATTATGCTTCAACGTAGTCCCTACGTATCACAAACTTGGTTTGAACCGGTAATTTCTGAGCAGCGAGACGAAGTGCTTCTTTGGCGATATCCAAAGGAACACCTTCTGCTTCAAATAACATCCGGCCAGGGCGCACAACTGCTACCCAATATTCTGGGGCACCTTTACCCTTACCCATACGTACCTCTGCAGGCTTCTTCGTAACGGGCTTGTCAGGGAAAATACGGATCCAAACCTGACCCTCACGTTTCATATAACGGGTAACCGCAATACGAGCTGCCTCAATCTGGCGGCTGGTGATCCATGCCGGCTCCATTGACTTGATACCGAAAGATCCGAAAGCTAACTCCGCTCCACGAGTGGCATTACCTTTCATGCGGCCTTTCTGCATCTTTCTGAACTTTGTTCTTTTTGGCTGTAACATGTTCGTATGTGTTTAAATCTGTAAAAACAGATAAATTCTAATCTAAATAATTAATTAATCTCTTTTACCTCCGCGGTTATCTCCACGACGGCCACCACGGTTTCCACCACGACGGTTATCGCGACGATCACCTTCATTTCCACCACGAGATTTCATGCCAGAAGTTTGACCAATGTTCGGAGAAAGATCACGTTTTCCGTACACTTCTCCTTTACAGATCCATACTTTCACACCGATCTTACCGTAAGTAGTCAATGCTTCAACTAACGCGTAGTCGATATCAGCACGCAAAGTATGTAGCGGTGTTCTACCTTCTTTGTACTGCTCAGTACGTGCCATTTCCGCACCTCCCAATCGTCCTGAACACATCACCTTGATACCTTCTGCACCCATACGCATTGTTGAGGCGATAGAAGTCTTCATCGCACGACGAAATGAAATACGGGCTTCTAATTGCTTCGCTATTCCTTCCGCTACTAACTTCGCATCCAGCTCCGGGCGTTTGATTTCGAAGATGTTGATTTGAACGTCCTTTTTAGTCAGTTTTTTCAACTCCTCTTTAACCTTATCAACCTCTTGTCCGCCTTTACCGATAACGATACCTGGACGTGCTGTATGAATTGTTACTGTGATACGCTTTAATGTTCTTTCAATAACCACCTTTGACACACCGCCTTTTGCGATACGCACAGATAGGTATTTTCTGATTCTCTCGTCTTCAACTAATTTATCAGAATAGTTGTTTCCTCCGAACCAGTTAGAATCCCATCCCTTGATGATTCCTAACCTGCTGCCTATTGGATTTGCTTTTTGTCCCATTCTTAATAATAATTAGTTGTTTACGTTATTTAGACTATCTACTACCAACGTTACATGATTTGAACGCTTACGAATTCTGTAACCGCGACCTTGTGGAGCAGGACGCAATCTTTTCAATTGACGACCAGGGCCTACAGATACTTCTTTTACGTACAGGCCGCCGTCTTCAACAGATGCGCCTTCGTTCTTCTCTTCCCAGTTCTTGATTGCTGACAATAAGAGTTTCTCAACACGAATCGCAGCTTCTTTACCAGTATGCTTAAGAATGTAAAGTGCATTTTCAACTTTCTGTCCGCGGATAAGGTCCACTACCAGTCGCATTTTACGAGGTGAAGTAGGACAATTCAATAACCTGGCAGTAGAAGCTCCTCCTACTTGAGCTTTTTCCTGCTCTTTACGCTGCTTAACTAAAACAGACTTTTTGAGTTTATTTGTTGCTTCCATTACCTATTATTTTCTTTTATCTGCGTGGCCTCTGAATGTACGCGTAGGCGCAAATTCACCAAGCTTGTGACCAACCATATTCTCTGTTACATAAACCGGAATAAACTTATTCCCGTTGTGCACTGCGAAGGTATGGCCAACAAAATCAGGTGAAATCATTGATCTACGGGACCAAGTCTTAATAACTGATTTTCTATTTGCTTCATTCATAGAAAGAACTTTTCCTTCTAGGTTGTGATCGATATAAGGACCTTTTTTAATTGAACGCGCCATTATTTTTTCCTTCCCTCAATGATGTAACGATTCGATGTTTTCTTCTTGTAGCGTGTTTTATAGCCTTTCGCTAACACACCTTTACGTGAACGAGGATGACCTCCTGAAGCACGGCCTTCACCACCACCCATTGGGTGATCAACCGGGTTCATCGCCACACCACGAACTCGAGGCCGACGGCCTAACCAACGCTTACGACCGGCTTTACCAAGTACATGGTTAGCTTTCTCTGCGTTAGAAACTGATCCAATTGTAGCCACACAGGTCAAAAGGATCATACGTGTTTCACTCGATGGTAATTTAATAATGGCGTATTTCCCATCCCTAGCAGACAATTGAGCATAAGTCCCTGCTGAACGAGCAATAGAACCGCCTTGTCCGGGATTCAATTCGATATTGTGAATGATCGAACCTAAAGGAATATTTGCCAAAGGCAAAGTATTACCAATTTCTGGGGCAACATGGTCACCTGCAATTACGGTTTGACCAACAGTTAAGCCTGCTGGCGCAACGATGTAACGTTTTTCACCATCTGCGTAATGCAACAAAGCAATACGTGCAGTACGATTTGGATCGTACTCGATAGTAGCTACTTTTGCAGGGACATCTTTTTTATCGCGTTTGAAATCAATTAATCGGTATGCTTTCTTGTGTCCCCCACCGATATAACGCATAGTCATTTTACCGGAGTTATTACGTCCGCCTGATCTTTTGTTGATGCCAACTACTAATGATTTCTCAGGTACGTTAGTGGTAACGTCTGAATAATCAGCACCTACTCTGAAGCGAGTACCAGGGGTAACCGGTTTGAATCTTTTAACTGCCATTTCTTATTATAGTGTACTGTAAAAGTCAATAGTTTCGCCATCCTTCACTGTGATGATGGCCTTCTTATACTTAGGGCTTCTTCCTGAAACAAATCCAGCCTTGGTATAGCGGCTTTTCGCTTTACCTGCAACCACCGATGTATTCACTGCAACGACAGTTACACCAAACATTTCCTCTATGGCTGTTTTGATTTGAATCTTATTAGCTCTATGATCTACTTTGAAAGCATAACGGTTTAAGGTTTCCGTTAACAATGAAGCTTTCTCAGTCAAGATAGGTTTTTTAATAATTTCCATATTACTTAGCGAATGCTTCCTCCAAAGTTTTAACAGAATCCGTAGTCAACAATAATTTAGTAGCATTCAATACATCGAATGTATTCAATTCTGAAGCCACTATGACTTTTGCCTTCTTCAAGTTTCTGCTTGATAAATAAACATTGTTATTGTATGCTGGCAATACCAATAAGGTTTTCTCGTCAGCAAAGTTCAAGGCGTTAACTAAAGCTAAATAGTTTTTTGTCTTGATGCTATCGAAAGCAACTTCGTCCAATATGACGACATTGTTCTCTTTCGCTTTATAGCTTAATGCTGATTTACGTGCCAGTTGTTTCAATTTCTTATTCAATTTGAAACTATAGTCACGTGGTTGAGGGCCGAACACACGACCACCACCGTTAAACAATGGAGATTTGATAGAGCCCGCACGAGCACCACCAGTTCCTTTTTGCTTGTGTAACTTGCGCGTTGAACCTGCGATTTCGTTTCGTTGTTTAGATTTGTGAGTCCCTTGGCGTTGGTTCGCTAAGTACTGCTTTACATCCAAATAGATCGCGTGGTCGTTTGGTTCAACACCAAATACTGACTCAGGAAGCTGCACCTTGGCACCTGTTTCTTTTCCTGATAAATTAAATACGTTAATTTCCATCTCTACTATTTGTCTACGATTACAAATGAACCCTTAGCTCCAGGAATGGAACCACTAACAACAATTAGGTTTTGCTCTGGGTAAACCTTCAAAACCTGTAGGTTCTGAACTTTCACACGATCTCCACCTGTACGACCCGCCATACGTTTTCCTTTGAAAACTCTGGAAGGCCACGACGCAGCACCCAATGAACCCGGTGCACGTAGTCTGTTGTGCTGACCATGAGTCGCACCACCTACACCACCGAAGCCATGACGCTTCATCACACCTTGAAACCCTTTACCTTTTGAAGTACCGGCAACATCTACATATTCGCCTTCATCAAAAACTGTAACGTCAATGGTGTCTCCTAGTTTCTTCTCATCCGCATCTGGGAAATACTTGAATTCAACTAGTTTACGCTTAGGACTTGTGCCTGCTTTGGCGAAATGTCCTTTCAAAGGAGCTGGCGTGTTCTTTTCCTTGGCTTCTCCATACCCAAGTTGAACAGCTGAATAGCCATCCTTCTCTACCGTACGTATCTGCGTTACCACGCACGGCCCAGCCTCGATTACTGTACAAGGAATATTCTTCCCCTCAGCGTTGAACAGGCTGGTCATTCCTACTTTTTTACCAATAATTCCTGACATGTTATAAATAAATTAATTAAACGTCCATCGAAGCAGTAGGGCTTCGCTCAAGACACAGTTTTCCCTTTAAGGGACTGCAAAAGTACAAACAATTTTGTAACTATCAAACAGTTAGTTAATTATTTTTGATTTTTAATCAACTCCGATCAAGGGAGTGAAAGAGAAGAAAAAAGTAGAAAAGCATGCTGTCTGCCAATCTACTTTTGGTGGGCTTTAAAGACCGTCACAAATTCGCATCATGTACTAAACAGCAACTGCTCTACAGAAAGAAAAGACCAAGCATCCAATCTCTGCTCAATACAAGGGCATTATTTCTTAGTCTACGAAAAAACTGCGTTAATACTGCCCCGTGTTCAACATCACAAGCGTACAGGCTTCCACGACCTCAATACCATTCTCTCGAGCTTTTTCAGCCAGTTCTGCATTTTCTGCACCCGGGTTAAAGATGATGCGTTTAGGCTTTGTCTTGAGGATATAATCGTAATAAGGGGCCTGATTCTGCGGACCGACATAAAGTGTGACGGTATCTATATCCGTATGAATGGTCTCTGGCCGCTCGATTTCCACACCCGCCGCTTTGCCGACCTTTCGGCCCACATTGACGATGGGGTATCCTTTCCGGACCAACTTGTTCGCCACCAAATAAGCGTATCGAGCGGGATTGGTGCTGGCACCCAAAATCAAGGTCTTTTTCATAAAATGCTTTTGTATTTAGTTTACTAACTCGCCATTGGAATTATAGGCACTCCTCCTCAAAATAGGAATTTCCAGTATCTTATACAAGTCGTCCAAGCTATTTAAACTTCCATTTGCCATATTGGTCAATAATACGATGGTTATATCATTCTCCAAATCACGAACAAACAGGCTCTTAAAACCATGCCACCAACCCGTATGGTAGACCATTGGATTCTCCTTGGGTTGAAATGTTCGCCATCCATACCCATAGCTAAACAATTGCCGTTCGGGCTTGCTACGTGGCCTATAAGCCGAATCCAACAAGGCGGCATCAATCACCCGACCTTCACGAAGTGCACGATCAAGCAAATAGAGATCTTTGACGGTACTATAGATCCCTTTATCTCCTACCGGTCCGTCCAGGTAGTTTTGTACGACCGATCTTCGCCAAATTTTGTCATGGCCAATAACACCTGTCGGAATTTCATCGTAAACAGCTGTTGAATAGACCGCGGTATGCTTCATGCCCGCCGGATCAAAAACGTTCTCTTTCATATAGACCGCAAAATCCTGCCCGGTTACCTTCTCGATGATGGAAGCCAACACCATATAATTTGAGTTATTATAATGATAACGCCCATCCGGACTACCATAGCGCGCGGGTTTATGTTCGATCAATAATTGCATCACATCTTGATTGCTCATTCCCTTCTTACGGTCCGGCCAGACGGTTTCTGAGAAGTAAACATAATTCGGCAGCCCCGAACGATGGCTCAGCAGTTGCTGAAGGGTAATATCGGGATACGGGAATTCCGGATAGAAATCATTGACCGTATTATCCATGTTTAACTTGCCTTCCTCGATAAGTTTTAACACACCAATAGCCGTCATGGGTTTAGATACAGAGGCCAGTTCAAACTTCGAGTCGATCGTCAAACTATCTTTATGCAAATAGTCCGCCCACCCGAAGGCGTTCTCATAGATAATTTTTCCCTTTTTGGCAACCAGTACATTGCCGTTGAATCCAGAGCGCTTATGCAGCTTCTGCATAAATTGGTCAATATGTGGATTGGCATCCGTGGGATCATACAGCAGGGCTATACTGTCTTTTTTTGCTTGGTCAATCTTTACCTCTTTCTGCTTCGCTTCCGGGGAAGAACAGGCCAACACAACCGAACTGGCCATCCCCACAATAATCATTAAATTCTTCAACGACACATTTTTTAATCGATTCATTCTACAATTCCCAAAAATTTTCTGGCGCAGCCGACAAATTACTATATATCCTAAAAAATTACAATTAAAATAACATTCTTTTCACACTTCGTTAATCAAACAGTAAACGGTAAAGTACAGGTTTGACAAACTGATCTTCGATCAGAAGCGACTAGACGAAAAAAACAAAATAAAAAAAGCCACAAATACTGTGGCTTAAATACTATATTTTTTTTGTGCGTTATGCCAAAAGACGAATTGGTGCTTCAAGCAACCCTTTAAGTGTTTGTAAGAATTGCGCGCCGGTTGCACCATCAACGACTCGATGATCGCAACCCAAAGTCAATTTCATGACATTACCCGGAACCACCGCACCGTTCTTGACAACAGGCACCTGTTGGATCGCTCCAACGGATAGAATAGCGCCGTCCGGAGTGTTGATGATTGAGGTAAACTCATCAATGCCAAACATACCTAGATTCGACACTGTAAAAGTTGATCCTTCCCAATCGGAGGGTTGTAATTTCTTCGCTTTCGCTTTCTGTGCGTAATCTTTTACTTCTGCTGATATATGTGAAAGGGTCTTTCCATCAGCAAATCGAATCACGGGCACTAATAAACCGTCTTCTACCGCCATAGCTACCCCCACATTGGTGTGTTCATTATAGCGAATTTTATCGCCTTGCCAGGAAGTATTGACATTCGGGTGCTGTTTCAAGGAAGCGGCCACCGCTTTAATCACCATATCATTATAGGAAACTTTCACAGGCGCTACCTCATTGATTTGCGCACGTGCTGCGATCGCATTGTCCATATCGATCGACACCGTCAAATAAAAGTGAGGTGCAGTGAACAGCGATTCCGATAAACGTCGTGCGATGGTTTTGCGCATCTGATTGACCGGTTTTTCGGTATAGCGCTCCTCGCCCACAAATTGTGGGAGACTGATTGTTTTCGCATCTGTTTCCTTATCCGCCTGCTCCGCTACTGGTGCAGCAGATGGCGTGTAATTCTCTACATCCTTTTTAACAATTCGCCCGTTTTCAGCCGATCCCGTCACCTGACTCAGATCAATGCCCTTTTCCGTCGCAATCTTCTTCGCCAATGGCGAGGCTTTAATGCGAGAGGAGTCCGTGGATTCAGCTGCTTTTGAAGTCGCTGCCTCTTTCTTTTCCTCTTTCTTGTCTGCACCAGCGTCCTCGGCTTTCGCTTTCTTCGGCTTAGAAGATTTTTGTTTTAGAAGGGGAGTGACATCGGTTCCTTCAGGCCCAACAATCGCAATAATGTCATTAACCTTAGCTGCTTGACCTTCTTCTACCCCAATATGTAAAAGTGTTCCATCCGCATAGGCCGTAACCTCCATGGTCGCCTTATCGGTCTCCACATCGGCAATAGCGTCATCCGACTGAATAGCATCCCCTACTTTAAAGTTCCATTGTGCGATGACCCCTTCGGTCATCGTATCGCTAAGAAGCGGCATTGTAATTACTGTGGCGTCTAAATCCTCCGCAGTAACTTCCTCACCACCATCCTCTTCTACTTCCTCCTCTTTGGTTTCGCCCTCCTTTTTGTCTTCTGATTCATCAGATGATGCTGATTTATCCGACGAGGTGGCCTCACCATCTTCTTCTTCCTTCAATAGCGCTTCGTAATCTTCGCCTTCTTCACCCAAAATGGCAATCACGGCATCAATAGGCACCGCTTCGCCCTCTTTTGGACCTATATATAACAATGTCCCCTCTTGATACGATTCGAAGTCCATCGTTGCTTTATCCGTTTCCACTTCGGCAACAAGATCGCCTGAGCTAACTTTATCACCAACCTTTTTGTGCCATTTAGCGATCACTCCTTCGGTCATCGTGTCGCTCATCTTCGGCATTCTTACTACTTCAGCCATTGTTTAGATTGTTCTATTGAGTTAAAGTTATTTTCGATTCAATTTAGTCCATCACGAAAGGATAGTCCTGTTGCACATAGACATTTTCGTAAATTTCTTCCGGTTTCGGATATTCAGACTCCTCTGCGAATTTAACCGATTGATCAACTGTTTTCTTCACCTCACTTTCCACCTCATCAAACCAAGCTTGGTCCGCATACTTATCTTCTAGAATAGCATGCTTTACAGCCATAATCGGATCTCTTTCTTTATAAGCGGCTAATTCTTCTTTAGTCCGGTATTTCGCCGGGTCGGACATCGAGTGCCCTTTATAACGGTAGGTGCGAATTTCAAGAAACGTAGGTCCTTCACCCGCACGTGCACGTTGCACAGCTTCGTCCATTGCATTATGCACGGCTACCACGTCCATTCCGTCTACCGGAGCGCTTGGCATGTCAAAGCCAAGGCCCATCTTATAAATGTCTTGCATATTGGTCGTACGCTGAACCGAAGTTCCCATCGCATAACCGTTATTTTCACAAACGAAAATCACAGGCAGCTTCCAAAGCATTGCCATGTTCAACGTTTCATTAAAAGCGCCTTGGCGAACAGCACCGTCTCCCATATAACAAACATTCACATGCTCTGTACCCAGGTATTTTTCTGCGAAGGCGACTCCTGCACCCAAAGGTATTTGTCCACCAACAATTCCGTGTCCGCCCATAAACTTATGCTCTTTCGAGAAAAAGTGCATGGATCCCCCTTTTCCTTTAGAACAACCGGTCACCTTACCAAACAGTTCTGCCATACAGGCATCGGCAGACACGCCCTTAGCCAAAGCATGGGCGTGATCGCGATAAGCGGTTATTAAAGAGTCATCAGCGCTAATAGCAGACATCGTACCGGCAACAATCGCTTCCTGTCCAATATACAAGTGACAGAATCCGCGAATCTTTTGCTGGCCGTACAACTGTCCCGCTTTTTCCTCGAATTTACGCATGAGTAGCATAGACTTATACCACTCCAGATAGGTTTCTTTTGTTATAGGTGTTGAACTCATTTCAAAGTATTGAATATCTTTACTAAACTAGCCACAAATCTAATCAATATTAACGAGAAAATGCAGAATTTTTAGGTTTCCGGCAGATGTTTTATCCGAAATTTGAAGTTGGCTTTACATTCGGCAACATTCCGAGCACGGATCATTCAGCGCTAAGAACCCAAAAACACAAGCAACTCCTCCTCTTGCAATTGATGCTGCTCACCGGATTCCATATTCTTCAATGTTAACCTGCCGGATTCTACTTCCTGCTGTCCGACCAAAAGTACGTAGGGAATGTTCTTCGCATCCGCGTAACTCAGTTGCTTTTTAAGCTTTACAGCGTCCGAATAGAGCTCCACCGCCAGTCCTCTTCCCCGAATTCGGTTCAAAAGTGCCAACGTGAAAGGCTCTAATTCTTTGTCAAAATTAGCAATCAGTAATTGCGTGCCGGCTGCGCGTCCTGAGGGAAACAAACCCAGCTCTTCCAATACGTCATAGATGCGATCAGCGCCAAAGGAAACCCCAACTCCAGTTAGATTTTTCAATCCAAACATGCCCGTCAAATCATCATAACGACCGCCCCCACCGATGCTCCCCATTTGCGCTTCATTGGTCTTCACCTCAAAAATGCAACCGGTATAATAATTTAAACCGCGTGCCAATGTAATGTCCACTTCTACAATGTGATCAAGAAGGTCCGCTCGACCCAATTTTGTTAGATAGTCGAACACTTCTTCTATTTCGGCTAAACCCTGCATTCCAATCTCTGAATTTAGTAAAACCGTCTTCATTGAAGCAATCTTCTCGGTGTTAGAGCCGCTCATTTCAATAATCGGTTTTAGTGTCGCTAAATCTTCCTCGCTAAACCCTCTTTGGCGCAACTCTTGATTAACCCCGGTTAGTCCAATCTTATCGAGCTTATCGATGGCGACGGTCATGTCCACAATCAACTCTGGCTTTCCAATGACTTGAGCAATTCCTGAAAGGATCTTTCGGTTATTCAGTTTGACATTAAAATCCTTTAGTCCTAATTGTTGTAGAGCTTCCACATAAATCAATACGAACTCAGCTTCATTCAACAAAGACGTTGACCCCACCACATCCACATCACATTGATAAAACTCACGGTATCGACCGCGTTGCGGACGATCTGCGCGCCATACTGGCTGTATCTGAAAACGCTTGAACGGCATAGCAATATCATTCTGATGCATGACCACATATCTGGCAAAAGGCACAGTTAAATCGTAACGTAAAGCTTTTTCACTGAGATGGGGGATGAGAAGATTAGATTCGTTTCGGGCCAACAAATCCTGTGGCGCTTTACGCAGATAGTCGCCAGAATTGAGTATTTTAAAAATCAGCTTATCGCCTTCATCCCCGTATTTACCGGTTAAGGTGTTGAGATTTTCAAACGATGGCGTCTGGATTTCACTATACCCATATTTTATGAAAATGTTCCGAAGGGTCGTGAAGATATGGTTACGCTTGTCCATTTCCATGGGCGAAAAATCGCGCGTCCCCTTCGCTAATGATGGTTTAATTGATGCCATAGCGCAAAAGTAATAAAATTCGGTATAGGAAACATTCCGTGAAAAAAAGAAACGAAAAAACGGAGCCGTTGGTCAAGACTATTGTCCAGCCGATCGACTAATCGGCCACGCAAATCTTGAGATACTCACAAGCCTTTTCCGCTGCCATCTTTTCCGCGCTCTTTTTGTTAAAATCGCGCCCCAACCCACACTCTTCACCCTCAACCAATGCAACAATGGAAAATAACTTAGGGGATTCTCCTTCAGGATTCTCTATTTGCTGAAATCCGATTTCCTTGCCGTTGTGCTGACACCACTCAATAAGACGACTTTTGAAATTAGTCTCCGTCACTTCAAGTACGGGAATATCCACATGAGGTTTAATAATTCGGGTCAACAGAAATTCTCGGGTAAAAGAATACCCTTTATCCAAGTAGACTGCACCCACGAGCGCTTCGAACGCATCACCAAGCAAAGAGCCTTGCTTATTGGGATAACTAATCATACGCGCATCGAACTCAATCATCTCATTAAAACCCAATTTCCGAGATAACTGATTGAGGTTAGCCCGAGAAACAATTTTAGATCGCATTTCAGTAAGAAATCCTTCATCCCTATACGGGTAAAGTTTAAACAACAACTCGGCAACCACCGAGCCCAACACCGCATCACCTAGAAATTCCAGGCGTTCGTTGCTATTCTTTACTCCATCTTTGATCAGTACCGCAACAGATTTATGTCGAAACGCCATTTGATACAAGCGGACGTTACTAGGCACGAAACCTAAAAGATTTTTTAGCTTTCGAACATAGTGTCTATTTGGGGATAGATAGAGATTGTAAACCTGGGCGATAGGCATAAAATTGCACTAAAAATAATAAATAGGTAGTTGGAACACCACTACCTATTAACCGCTATGGTAAAATATGAAACATACTAACCATTATACTTTTTCACAATAACTGTCGCATTGTGACCTCCGAAGCCAAAGGTATTACTCAATGCAGCATTGACCACTCTTTTTTGAGCTTTGTTGAATGTAAAATTCAATCGATTATCAATTTGAGGGTCGTCTGTGAAGTGGTTGATCGTAGGAGGGACAACATCATACTTGACCGCCAGAATTGAAGCAATCGCTTCGACTGCTCCAGCTGCACCCAAAAGGTGTCCGGTCATCGATTTTGTTGAACTAATGTTCAGACGATAGGCATCTTCACCAAAAAGGTCGACGATCGCTTTCGTCTCGCTCACGTCACCGACGGGTGTCGAGGTTCCATGTACATTAATATAATCAATGTCTGAGAAGTTCATCTCAGCATCCTTTATGGCCATATTCATTGCCAATTTCGCCCCACGTCCATCTGGGTGAGAAGCGGTGATATGATAGGCATCCGCACTCATTCCACCTCCAACTACTTCACCATAGATTTTGGCACCACGCGCTAAGGCATGTTCCAAGCTCTCAAAAATAAGCGCTCCTGAACCTTCACCAGAAACAAACCCATCGCGATCCTTATCAAAGGGGCGTGAAGCCGTCTTAGGATCATCGTTACGCGTCGACAAAGCATGCATGGCATTGAAACCGCCAATACCTGCATCGTTAATCGTCGCCTCAGACCCTCCGGTGATAATGACGTCTGCTCGACCTGACCGAATGTAGGTAAAAGCATCAATCATTGCGTTCGTTGCTGACGCGCAAGCCGAAACCGCGGAGAAGTTCGGGCCTTGCAGTCCATGTCGCATAGAGATGTGTCCAGGCGCAAGATCGATCAGCATTTTGGGAATAAAGAAGGGATTGAAACGAGGTGTCCCGTCTCCAGCCGCATAATTAGCTACTTCTTCAGTAAAGGTGGTCAACCCACCAATACCAGACCCCCAAATCACACCGATTCGAGTCGTATCCAGCTTATCAAACTCAAGTCCAGCATCTTTGACCGCCTCATCGGACGACACAATAGCGTACTGTACAAAAGGATCCACCTTCCGCGCCTCCTTTCGATCCATGAAATCACGCGGATCGAACCCTTTCACCTCGCAGGCAAACCGGGTCTTAAATTTTGACGCATCAAAATGCGTGATAGGAGCGGCTCCACTTACACCATTTACCAAACCTTCCCAATAATCGGGAAGGGTATTGCCAATTGGTGTAAGGGCACCTAACCCTGTTACAACTACTCTCTTAAGCTCCATTTATGATGTTTGGCCTAATAAATTAGTTAGTTAACGTTTTTTTCTAAGTAAGCGATTGCTTGACCGACAGTACTGATGTTTTCAGCTTGGTCATCAGGAATTGCAACGTTGAATTCTTTTTCGAATTCCATGATCAACTCAACTGTATCAAGTGAGTCTGCACCCAAATCATTCGTGAAAGAAGCTTCCGGTGTGACTTCGTTTTCATCTACACCTAACTTTTCAACGATAATTGCTTTTACTCTTGATGCGATATCTGACATGATTTTCTAATTTAATTGTTTAATAAATCTGTGCAAAGAAAAAATAAATTTCCCCAAAAATCAAATCTTTTTGACTTTTAGAACCAAACTAAGAACAAAGGTATGATTAATAAAGTTTTCAACACCTTACTAACTAATGGTATCCAATGATAGCAAAACAATTAAAATATTACAAACTTAATCTAAGTTTAATTATATTTTTACGATAAAGGCGAGCAAAACGGCTATAAAAATGTAATTTTGTACTCTGAATTAAACTACAAAATGTCGCATTGAGTAAGATTACCTTCAAACTAGATACAGATTTTGATCTCGAGTTGGACTTTACGCTAATTGGCATCAGTTCTGTTCTTCGGGATTATCGACTTTGTCATTTTATAAATAAGCACACGGGCTTGAAACTTATTTACGGAAAAGAAGATTATCTGGATCATAACGGAAATAAAAAAGAGAAGTCGAGCGACGAACTGGATTTTCACGTCATCGTGGAGCGCAAAAAAAATAAGCCAACAGTCCGTCAGCACTTCAACATATTCCGATATCATAACAGCATCTTCGAGTTCGAATTCTATTTACTTAGCAACCGATCCTCCGAAGGAGTGGCTTTGATCCCGGAAATTATGAGCTTTGACTATTTTTTAATGATTAAACACTATATTGACCAAGAAGATTTGTATGCCTTAATTGAAAACATAAAATCGATCCCTGAGGTTCTTCTTGTAAAAGAAATCGATCCGACAATATTGAAATCTAAAGAAAATCTGATATTTTAGCGATCGATTCTAAGTGTGTATAATATACACACTGACCTAAAATTTCGTTTTCCTGGGGGAGAGGGCAAGCAAAACGTGACACAATTGATTGAAAAATAAAAACTTGATTTAAATGGATAAACTAAAAAAGCGGACAAAGATTGTAGCCACACTAGGTCCGGCTTCGGCAAAAAAAGAGGTATTGACCAATATGATTGCCAAAGGAGTCGACGTCTGCCGACTCAACTTCTCACATGGTACACAAGAGGATCATCTAAAAGTGATCAATACGATCAACGAAATTAACCAAGAACATCCTTTCAGCGTTGGTATATTAGCGGATTTACAAGGGCCGAAAATTCGGATTGGAAAAATGAAAGAAGGTGGCGCTATCCTGGTCAACGGCAGCACCGTCGAGATGACGACAAAAGAATTAATCGGCGACGAAAAACGCATTTACATCACCTACCAGAACTTCCCTAATGATGTTCAGGATAACGAAATAATTCTATTGGATGATGGGAAACTACAGTTGCGTGTCCTATCCACCAATCACCTAGATACCGTAACTTGCGAGGTTGTCCACGGCGGGATCTTGACATCTCGTAAAGGAGTGAATCTCCCCAACACTAAAGTATCTATCCCTTCATTGACTGAAGAAGATTTAGATAACCTAAACTTTGCATTGGATCACGGGGCGGATTGGATTGCCATGTCGTTTGTACGTTCCGCGGAAGACATCGTACAATGCAAGGAGATTATTAAAAATAAAGGGTCGCACGCTAAAATCATCGCTAAGGTCGAGAAGCCTGAGGCTATTGAAAATATCGATTCCATTATCGATGCAACGGATGCCGTCATGGTTGCGCGCGGAGATCTTGGTGTTGAATTGCCGATGGAAGAAGTGCCAGGCCTTCAGAAAATCATCGTCCAGAAATGCCGTAATCTTTCCAAGCCGGTAATTATCGCAACTCAAATGTTGGAAAGCATGATCACCACCCCTCGTCCAACTCGGGCAGAGGTGAACGACGTCGCCAATTCTGTTATTGATGGCGCGGATGCAGTGATGTTAAGCGGAGAAACTTCGGTGGGTGAATTTCCTGAAATAGTCATTGAGACAATGGCTAAAATTATCACACACGTAGAAGCCACATCCTACCCCTATTACAGCGAAAAAGAAACATTGGGAACTGTTCCTGTAACTCGTATTCCTGATGCCATTTGTAGCTCTTCCATTTTTCTAGCGGAAAAAACCGAGGCTTCGGCAATTGCAGTAATGACTTCCTCAGGCTACACCGCCTTGGAAATCTCCAGCTATCGGCCTAACGCTGACATCTATGTTTTTACTGGCAACCGCACGCTATTACGCAGCTTAAGTTTGGTCTGGGGAGTAAAAACGTTTATGTACGAGAAATACGAAAGTACAGATGGAACAATACAAGATGTCAACGACTTGCTCAAAGAGCGTCTACTCGTTGAACCAGGACAAATTGTGATCAACACCTCCTCTACCCCATTACATGAAAAAGGTCGCACCAACACCATCCGTGTATCGGAGGTAAAGTAACGGGCCTCATCCTAGCACATTCCTCGGAAGAAGGGATCATGCTTAACGAAAGAGAGAAGACATCCACAGATGGATCTTCTCTCTTTTTTCTTTAGCGGAAGCTTACTTATTGTTTTTTACATCGAGTAGCGCCTTAGTATTCCTAAGACTGTCTCTATCTCGGAGAAGTTTTCGGTCTAAGGCGCCCGTACTCGACACCCTTGCAATGGCCGCTCTTTTTAGCGGGCAAATCGGGGTGTAGCTATCGTCCTTTAATTGACCAAATCCGACCATTCTAAAATTATTCCCTCAGGAATCCCACGTACTGATCGGGTCGATGCAATTGATTTTTTTTCTAAGTTTTTTTCCTTACTTTGACCATTGCAGGGGATACCCCAGACCAGGGTCAGGAGGCAAATGAGCGCTAAGAACTTCATTTTCCCAATTATTGATTAGCCAAAAGTTAATGATTTCGAATACATTCAACAACATTTCGCACGGTTTGCTGTTAAAATGTGTTAAACCAGTAAATTAGGCGATCGTCCTTATTATTTTTGCAACAATGAAGAAAAGAAGTATTGCACTAATTATTTGGTTAATGTCCATCGCCTTGATTGGCGTCATGGCGATGCAGTACTATTTTATTCGCGAATCTTTTCACAAAGAATCCAAACTTTTCGACGAAGAAGTCAAGGCGTCACTATCATCGGTCGCCAATAAAATTGAAACTAAGGAGATTTTGGACTTTGCCCAAGAACAGGAACGCCTCAATCAGGAGAAATATCGACAGGATCAACAGCGGCTACAAGAGAAAGAAAAGTTACTCGCGCAACAAGTTAGTTATCAGGAGCAGATTAAAAAGCTGCAACAAGAAGCGTTCCTATATACACAGCACTTCAACAGGCTAGAAAAGGATCTGAATCAGCGTTACCCAAACATTCCAATAGACAATAGCTTTTTCGAGACGTATGTGCGCCGTAAAGAATATCGACACTTGATTCGAATCACGCTGGAACAGGAAATATCAGCGGACATGACGATTGAACCCTATGCCAACGTCGAGGCGACCGAAGCCATTGAGCCGGTTGAGGCAAGAGATGACAGCACCCGTTACATTATACCGGAGTTCAACGCTTTCTACAATACGGCAACGAGCTTTAGATGGATAACCCTTCCACCGAAGAACAACATGAAACTCGTCATGCAGATCATTGATCTAGAGCAGAAGCTGGCCGAACTGACGCAGCAAAAACTAGATGGTGCCTCTACTCTGCTTGACACTGTTGCCATTCTGGGCGGCAAAAAAAGTTCGATTGTTGCCGATATTGGTCGAAGAAGAGAGCTTTCCAAACGTCCGCTATCGGAAAGAATCAACGGAAAATACACCCTGGATCTACTGATCAAAGAACTCCATAGCCGCGGGATCAGCTCCTCATTCGTTATGGAGGTTAAAGATAGCAAGAGCATGCCGGTGGTTTTTCAAGGCGTATACCGATTCAATAAAGAGGATTTACGCGAGGTTAAAAACCCGACGTTCTATACCGCTCGTTTGTTTCAGGGGGATCAAGGACAGTCCCCCGGGGAGTTAAGCATCTACTTCCCAAACAAAGGCGGCATTATTGCGGAAACCATGGGGTATTGGCTCTTTCCATCCGTATTGGCCCTTTTGGCATTACTAATTGGTTGCTTTGCTTATACCTTGAGCATTATCTTCAAGCAGAAGAAAATATCGGCGATGAAGACCGATTTCATCAACAATATGACCCATGAATTCAAAACACCGGTAGCCACGATTATGATTGCCAGCGAGTCTCTGCGCGATCCAGAAATCTCGGCAGACGATAAACGGGTAAGCAAATTGGCCAATATCATCTACGATGAAAATGTCCGCTTGGGTTCGCATATCGAACGGGTGCTAAACATTGCTCGCCTGGAACGTGAAAATCTAAAAATTGAACGCGTAAATGTGCATGTCAACATCTTAGCCCAAGACGTGTTGGAAAGCATGAAACTACAGTTAGAAAAGGCTGAAGGCGAGCTCAAGGTCGATCTGGCCGCTACCCGGGATTTGGTGACCGGTGACGAACTTCACTTATCAAACGTCCTGTTTAACTTGGTAGACAATGCGATCAAATACAGCAATGGCAAGCCGCATATCACCATCAAAACCTTAAACAGAGGAAATAATGTTGTTGTTTCGATCGCGGATCGCGGCATGGGGATGACGAAAGATCAACAGGAGAAGATATTCGACCAGTTTTACCGCATCCCAACCGGCAACATACATAACGTTAAAGGGTTTGGCCTTGGTTTGAGCTACGTTAACGATATCATTAAACGACTTAATGGTAAAATCACGGTCAGGAGCGAAAAAGATAAAGGCACGCAATTTGAAGTAACGCTACCCTTAAAGATCACTTCCAAAGAGGTAGCATAATAGCAAAATTAAAGCAACACCCTATGAACCAAAAAATATTATTAGCAGAGGATGACCCCAATCTGGGTGAACTTCTTAAAGATTACCTGGAGTTAAAAGGCAAATTCGACGTATCCCTGTGCATTGACGGTCTGGAGGCTATGGATGTGTTCCGTAAAACGGATTTTGACTTATGCATCCTGGATGTTATGATGCCAAAAAAAGATGGGTTTTCCGTAGGCAAAGACATCCGCAAAATTAATCAAACTGTCCCAATCATTTATGCTACTGCAAAAGGCATGATGGAAGATAAAACACAGGCTTTCGAGTTAGGAGGCGATGACTATATCACCAAACCATTTCGTGTAGAAGAACTTCTACTTCGCATCAATGCGTTACTTAAGCGTTCCTCGAAAGACAAGGAAGAGGTGGTTTCGGATAAATTCGAGATTGGGGATTATTACTTTGATTACACCAGCCAAATTATTTCATTTAAGGGACATCAACAAAAACTCTCGACTAAAGAAGCCGAGCTTTTACGTCTACTTTGTCTGAAGAAAAATGACGTGCTGACGCGCGAGGAAGCTTTAATTAAAATTTGGCACGACGACAATTATTTCACAGGTCGCAGTATGGATGTATTTTTAAGTAAACTACGGAAGTATCTCAAAGAAGATCCGAATGTTGAAATTGTCAACGTGCATGGGAAAGGATATAAATTATTGGTCAGCTAATTTATATCCTCCTCGATTTTCGATAATTATAGGGAAAATATTGAACAAAGTTTATGGTCGAGGTTATCGTTTCGACCATTTTTTACTACCTAGAAGAGTGACCGCCAGTATTTCATATCGTGGCGATGTCATTGAACAACCGCTACCTGCTCGCATTGGTTTAGACGCAAGATAGATTCGCACATCTTTTTGCGATTTACAAATCTAATGACTACCTTAGCAGCGCTTATAGAGAAAGGCAGAGGGATTAGACCCGTTGAAGCCTTAGCAACCTGTCACTAGACAAGGTGCTACATTCTACCTCGATAGGGAAAGATAAGCTGGCCTTACGGTTTCAACGTAGCCTTCTCTTAGCAAAAAAACGACATATTGAATATTTAAATTTTAGTAGAAACTATATGTTACTAACAAACAATTTGGGCTACCCCCGCGTTGGAGCTTTCCGCGAATTAAAAAAAGCTAGTGAGGCATACTGGGCGAAAAAGATTAGTGCAGACGAGTTATTGCAGGCTGGGTTACAGATCCGAGAAGGTAACTGGAAAACACAACAAGAGGCAGGAATTGACCTGATTCCCTCCAATGATTTTTCCTTTTACGATCAAGTATTAGATTTATCGTTGACAGTCGGCGCTATTCCTGAACGCTATAATTCACTCCTTAGCAAAGTAGACCGTCAGTACAATCTGGATTTGTATTTTGCCATGGCGCGCGGCTTCCAAGAAGGCGGCGTGGACGTCACGGCAATGGAAATGACTAAATGGTTCGACACCAACTACCATTATATCGTCCCCGAATTCGTTAAAGACCAAGAATTTAAATTGACCTCTGAGAAATTCTTAAATGAATTTAACGAAGCCAAAGGGCTAGGTATTGAGACCAAACCAGTTATTATTGGCCCGATTACCTACCTATTGTTGGGTAAAGAAAAAGAGTCTGGATTCAACCGCATCGATTTAATTGATCGTCTGTTACCGGTATACGAAGAAATCTTGAATAAGCTAGCCGCTGCCGGAGCGCAATATATTCAGATTGACGAACCTTATCTTGGGTTAGATATCGAGGAGTCCACTCGCGAGCTTTACGGTAAAGTGTTTGAGAAGTTGAACGCAGCGGCCAGTGGGGCGAAATTGATTGTTACCACCTACTTCGAGGCGCTAAGCAATAACGAGGAAACAGCATTGAATCTTCCTGTTCATGCTCTTCACCTCGATTTAGTGCGTGGCGAGCACCAACTGGATAGTGTTCTCTCTAGGATACCTAGCGAATTGACACTCTCATTAGGGGTGGTAGAAGGACGTAATATCTGGAAAAATGACTACGAGCAATCCCTAACGAAAATACAACAAGCTGTTGATGCACTAGGAAAAGATCGTGTCTGGGTAGGACCTTCCTCTTCTTTGCTTCACGTACCTTTTGACTTGGACAACGAGACGAACGAAGAATCACTCCCCAAGGAGGTTAAGAACTGGTTGGCTTTTGCAAAGCAAAAATTAGGAGAAATCAAAGACTTAGCCGTATTGGCTGAGGGTGAGGTGGACGCAGCAACAAAACAACGCTTTGAAGCCAACAAGGCCGCCGCTGAAAGTCGCCGGACATCACCGTTAATCCACCGCCCAGAAGTAAAGAGTCGCGTCGGTAACATTACGGATGAGGATGCGAAACGGACGTCTACATTTGCAGCTCGTAAAACTGCCCAGCAAGCAAAATTCAACCTACCGGCTTTCGCTACGACGACGATCGGATCCTTTCCGCAAACTAAAGATGTGCGTAAATGGAGAGCCGATCTGAAAAAAGGAAACATCTCTCAAGAAGAATACGACAAGGAAATTGCGGAAGAAACCGAACGTACTATCCGATTACAAGAAGGTTTCGACATCGACGTGTTGGTCCACGGAGAGTTTGAACGTAACGATATGGTGGAGTACTTTGGTGAGCAACTTGAAGGTTATGCATTCACTAAAAATGGTTGGGTACAGTCTTACGGTTCACGTTGCGTTAAGCCTCCTATTATTTACGGTGACGTATATCGTCCTAACGACATGACCGTACGTTGGTCTTCGTATGCTCAATCACTGACCAATCGCCCGGTAAAAGGAATGTTAACCGGACCCGTTACCATCCTACAGTGGTCTTTTGTTAGAAACGACCAACCGCGTTCAACAACAACTTATCAAATTGCCTTAGCGATTTTGGACGAAGTCCAAGCTTTGGAAACGGCGGGCATCAAAATCATTCAAATCGATGAGCCTGCTATCCGTGAAGGCCTGCCATTGCGTAAAGCAGATCAGCAAGAATATTTGAATTGGGCGGTCCGTGCGTTCCGTGTATCTTCCTCGAATGTGGAAGACGATACACAGATCCATACCCATATGTGTTACTCCGAGTTCAATGATATCATCCAGAATATCGCGGCAATGGACGCCGATGTTATCACCATCGAAACCTCTCGGTCACAGATGGAGTTGCTCGATGCATTTGCTGACTTCAAATATCCGAACGATATCGGTCCAGGCGTTTATGATATCCATTCCCCTCGGGTCCCTAGCACAGAGGAAATGGTGGATCTATTACGCAAAGCTAAAGCCGTTGTTCCTGCCGAACAGCTTTGGGTTAACCCGGACTGTGGATTAAAAACCCGTGCATGGCCGGAGACCAAGGCAGCCTTGGAATCGATGGTTGACGCTGCGAAAATCTTACGCGCTGACTAAAATCAAGCAGAATTAGTATTATTAAATAGTTGAAGAAGTCCGGACATTCGTGTTCGGACTTTTTTGGGTATCAGATACAAACCTTTTCCTAGCTCAGGTGTTTCTTTTAAAAAACTGATTATGAACAGGACATTAGGATTTTTAACGCTAGTATTGGTTTGCAATCTTTTTCAGGGATGTGGACTAATCGAAGGAATATTTAAAGCCGGTATGTGGTGGGGTATACTGCTAGTTGTTGGTTTTATTGTCATTATCATCTGGTTGATCTCGAAGTTCTTTAGGGGCGGAAGGGATTAACGAGTCACGACCAAGCGTCGTCTCTGATCGTCAAGCAGACTCTTGCACCACTCCTTGTGGTCAGCAGAGTACAGGATGGTGATTTCTCCAATTATCCCGTACTTTATGCTAAACCATATATAACAATGAGTTCAGCAATACGATTTCCTTATAACCCCCAATATCCCTGTGTAGGTGATCTAAAGAAAAAGGCGCAACAGCGCGTTCCTAAGTTTGCATTTGATTATTTACAAGGAGGATGCAACGAAGAACTTAATTTACGTAGAAACGAGCGTGACTTTGAGGAAATTTTATTCAAGCCAAACTACCTACGCGTTGCCGGCGACATTGATCTGTCAACAGAATTATTTGGACGACAGTACAGTGCTCCTTTCGGTATTTCGCCAATAGGCCTGCAAGGGCTAGTGTGGCCCAATTCTCCTGAAATTTTGGCTCGAGCTGCTGCGAAACACCGGGTCCCCTATGTATTAAGCACCGTTTCCACGAGTAGTATCGAACGCATCGCTGAGGTATCCGAAGGACAGGCTTGGTTTCAACTCTACCACCCTACCGAAGATCGGCTCCGTGATGATGTTATAAATCGCTTAAAAGCAGTCGAATGTCCCGTCCTGGTGGTCTTGGTGGATGTCCCTTCGTTCGGCTTGCGGTATCGAGAAATCAAAAGTGGACTATCGATGCCACCCAAAATGAATATCAACAACATTTTTCAAGCGCTCGTCTGTCCGGAGTGGGGGCTAAAAACGTTAAAACATGGTATTCCCAGCTTCGCAACGTTAAAGCCTTACATGGAGAAAGGATTAGACCTCAGCCAACTTGGTAAATTCATGAACCAAACATTCACCGGAAAGGTAAATATCGAAAAGGTAAAAGCACTACGCGATCTGTGGCCTGGAGCATTGGTCGTAAAAGGTATCACATCCACAGAAGACATGGACGCCGTGATTTCCATTGGTGTCGACGGTGTCATAGTTTCCAATCACGGCGGACGGCAAATCGATGCTGGAGAATCTTCCCTACACTCGCTCATCCGGCTAACACAAAGCCCGCATTACCGCAGCAAAGTCAAAATCATGCTGGATGGCGGTATACGGTCCGGTGTCGATTTAGCACGCGCCCATGCGGTAGGTTCTGACTTTAATTTTATGGGCCGTCCATTTATGTATGGCGTTGGCGCACTCGGTGATCAAGGTGGCGACCACACCATCAATTTATTCAAAGCCCAGTTATACCAAGTCATGCAGCAGCTCAGTTTGGAACGAATTTCTCAAATCCCGGACCGACTTATATAGCCGGCCGATCGCACGAACAACAAGCCTACGTCGTTTTCTTTTCGTAGGCTTTCTCTAAAGAAAACATTTCGTCTCGAAGTTTGGCGGCTTCCAGAAAGTCCATTTCTTTAGCGGCTTTTTCCATTCGGCGCCGCACCGTATCGATGGCTTTTTTAAGATCCTTTTCACTCATGTATTCCAGCAACGGGTCTGCTTTAGCCAGCGCGCCTGCTTCTGGCTCCACATAGGCTTTCGATTCACCTCTGAAATCAGCCACCGAGGTTTGTCCGATAATCTCTTCTTTTGATTTTCCGATGGTACGTGGGGTTATACCATGTTCCAGATTGTAAGCAATCTGTTTGTCACGTCTACGATCGGTTTCATCAATCGTGACGCGCATGCTATCGGTCATCCTATCGGCATACATAATCACTCTTCCCTTATCGTTCCGAGCCGCCCGGCCAATGGTTTGTATCAGGGAACGTTCCGAGCGAAGAAAGCCTTCTTTATCTGCATCAAGGATCGCAACCAATGTCACTTCAGGCAAGTCGAGTCCTTCCCGAAGAAGATTGACCCCGACCAATACGTCGAATTCTCCCAAACGAAGTCCTCGTAAAATTTCTACTCTTTCCAGCGTTTTCACCTCTGAGTGTATGTATCGGACTTTGATGCGTAATCGGTCCATGTATTTAGTCAGCTCCTCGGCCATCCTTTTGGTCAACGTAGTGGCCAAAATACGGCCTCCTTCTTTGATCGTCTTATCAACCTCCTCTAGAAAATCATCCACTTGATTCACTGCAGGCCGTACCTCAACTATCGGGTCGAGCAGCCCCGTTGGCCGAATCACCTGCTCAATCACGACGCCTTCGGTTTGCTGCAATTCGTAATCACCTGGTGTTGCAGAAACGTAAAGCGTCTGATTTGTCAAGGATTCAAACTCCGGAAAGTTAAGAGGACGGTTATCCAACGCTGCCGGTAAACGAAACCCATGCTCCACCAGGGAAATTTTACGCGATCGGTCTCCCCCGTACATCGCCCTGAGTTGCGGTATCGTCACGTGACTTTCATCAATGACCAGTAAATAATCACCGGGAAAATAATCCAATAGGCAGAAGGGACGTGTACCAGGCTGCCGTCCATCAAAAAAGCGTGAGTAATTCTCAATACCAGAACAATACCCGAGTTCGCGCATCATCTCCAAGTCGTAATTTACACGCTCCTCCAGACGCTTAGCCTCAAGCATTTTCCCTTCTTCCTCTAGTTGGTTCTTTCGAGTCATTAGCTCTTCTTGGATGGACCAAATAGACTCCGTGAATTTATCTTTCGGGGTCACAAAAAGATTCGCCGGGAAAAGAGCTAAGCTTTCATGCTTGACCAGCGTTTTACCTGTGACCGCATCGATCTCACTGAGCTCGTCAATCTCATCTCCAAAAAAAGAAACACGGTAGGCATTGTCCATATAGGCAGGATAAACATCCACAGTGTCGCCTTTGACCCGAAATGTGCCGCGTTTGAACTCGGATGTTGTTCGGGCATAAAGGATTTCCACTAATTGATGTAAAAATGCGTTGCGGCTAATGGTCGTACCGACTGCGAAACGAAAAATAGAACGTGAAAAATCCTCAGGATTCCCCATGCCATAAATACAGGAAACAGAGGAAACAACGATGACATCACTCCGTCCTGACATCAAAGCCGAAGTCGTTGCTAGCCGCAATTTTTCAATTTCATCGTTAATCGCTAAATCTTTTTCGATGTAAGTATTCGTTGAAGCTATAAACGCCTCAGGCTGATAATAGTCGTAATATGACACGAAATAATTAACCGAATTTTGTGGAAAGAACTGTTTGAACTCTCCATACAACTGAGCTGCCAAGGTTTTATTGTGACTTAGAATCAAAGTCGGTTTTTGCGTTTCTTGAATAACATTTGCTACGGTAAACGTTTTCCCAGAACCGGTCACCCCTAGAAGGGTTTGATACATCTCTTGCTGCTCTATACCCTGGACAAGTTGCTTGATTGCGCCGGGCTGGTCGCCAGTGGGCCTATACTCTGATGTTAATTGAAATTTCATATGCTGTGTCGCTTCCAACTAAGATAACAAATATTATTCCCATATGGCTGATCATCGTCAACGCGCTCAAATACCGAAAATTATTAGTACTTTGGATGTAGAAAAAGACCTTTTGTCATGTTGACTATCTTAACAAAACAAAATAGTATCGCCAATCACTTTCTATCTCAAATACGGGATGTACACATCCAGCAGGACCGCATGCGGTTTCGACGAAACCTAGAACGGTTGGGTGAAGTAATGGCCTATGAGATTAGCAAGACCTTGGAATTCCAGGCCACCGAAGTGGAGACGCCGCTAGGCTCGGCTCCTGCGCAGCTGCTGTCCGCTCAACCGGTAATCGCAACCCTAATTCGGGCAGGCCTACCCTTCCATCAGGGTTTACTAAACTACTTCGATGCGTCCGATAGTGCGTTTATCGCAGCCTACAGACACACCAAAAAAAGTGGGGAGTTTGAGATCCATAAAAAATATCAAAACACACCCAATTTGGATAACCGTATTGTTATCGTAGCTGACCCGATGCTCGCGACGGGACGAAGTTTGGTGCTTTGCTGCAAGGATTTGCTGAACGAGTACCAAATTAAAGAGTTACACATCGCGACAATCATCGCCTCGGAGGAAGGTGTGCAACACGTACGGGCTTTTCTACCCGACGTTCATATTTGGGCGCACGCAGTGGATAATGAACTGACGAGCAAGTCATATATCGTTCCTGGACTAGGCGACGCAGGTGATTTAGCGTTCGGAGTAAAAGAATAACGCCATCTAAAACAGAGGATATAACGAATAATTAGTAATTAGTTAATATTTAAGTAAAAGACAATGAACCACTTATCAGTACATTTAGTAAATCAAACCCACACAATATGGAATGGCAGAAATACAATGGAGAAATCATTAAGCTTCCGATTTGGTCAGCTGTTGAACAGACTATCATTCGGGAAAAGGAAGCAGGGAACGCCCTTAAAGTCTATATAGGAACCGATTCTCAGGTGAAACGGGGCATCGTTGAATTTGCCACCGTTATCGTCTTCCTCAGAGAACATCGTGGTGGCTTTATGTTCATCCATAAGGACAAAAAGACTCACAATATGACCATCAAAGAAAGAATGCTACTCGAGGTGCAGCATTCCATCGAAACCGCTTACGAGCTCTGCCCTCTACTCGATCGACATCAGATCGACCTCGAAGTCCACGCCGATATCAACACCAATCCAAACTTTCAATCCAACTCCGCGCTTAAAGAAGCGATGGGCTACATATTGGGCATGGGCTTTATTTTTAAAGCTAAACCTGAGTCTTTTGCAAGCACTAACTGTGCGAACAAGCTAGTTCAATAAATCGCAAAAGTACTTTCTTTCCTTTTAATTGCTATCTTTAGTTGACATTTAACTGAAGGATGCAGGATTTTCTCTCACCACTTTATCAACAGTTTCTTGAAACCCCTGCCTTAGAATGGGTCGCGACCGTCACTGGATTTCTATGCGTGTTCCTTGCCGCCAAACAAAATATATGGAACTGGCCAATCAGTATCGTCTCGGTGCTAACCTATCTATTTATTTTCTATCAGCACAAGCTTTATGGTGATGCTGTTCTTCAAATTTACTTTCTAATTACTGCCGTTTATGGCTGGTATTACTGGAATCAACGGGATCGATCGGGCGAAAAACCCATCCGTTCTTTGAGCAAAAAGCAATCTCTATTCACCATTCTTATTGTGCTCCTATTGTCTATCGGTTTGGGGCTCCTCTTAGATCATGGAACGGACTCTGATGTGCCCTATGCCGATGGTTTTTGTACCGCGGTGAGCTTTGTCGCGCAGTTTCTAATGTCGCGAAAAGTCCTGCAGAACTGGTTACTTTGGGTACTGGTAGATCTCTGCTATATTCCTTTATATCTTTATAAAGGGTTGCTCTTGACAGCTGTCCTTTATCTAGCACTGGCCATCATTGCCTGGAATGGTTACCGCGGTTGGCGCAGAAGTTATTACTATTTTAGTTCATGACCCTCCATCGATGATAAATAAGAAAAATCAACTCATTAAGATCGCCGTTGTCGGCCCAGAATCTACAGGAAAATCCACCATGGCAAAATTCTTGGCCGAGGAGCTCGGCACGGTTTGCGTACCCGAGTTCGCTCGCTATTATTGCCAAAACCTAAACAATCAATATACTTTAGCCGACGAAGTCAATATGTTTCACGGTCAAATCGCCCTGGAAGAATCGCTCACCCCATTAGCAAACCAAAATATTTTGATTTGCGACACCACCATCCTAACGGTTAAAGTTTGGTGTGACCATCTGTTTGGCAGCACACCAACCGAGGTGGTACAGGAGATCAACCGACGTCATTATGACGGCTATCTTCTGATGGATATCGACCTACCCTGGGAAGATGATCCATTAAGAGATTTTCCGCTCCAACGAGACCACTTCTTTGGAATATGGAAACAGGAACTGCAGCATTTAAAAGCGAATCATCAGATCGTTTCTGGACTCGACGACGAACGGTTAAAAAACGGGCTTTCCTGGACTATGAACCAAATAAAAAGGCTTTAACATCACTGTCAAAGCCTCCTTAACTTGTTGAGTCTTTATCTCGTTAAGCCTATTTTTTAGTAACGATACGCCTCCGGTTTATAGGGACCTTGTACCTCAACTCCAATATAAGCAGCTTGCTCCGGTGAAAGCTCTTCCAGCTCTACTCCGACATGCTGTAAATGCAGACGAGCTACCTTTTCATCCAGGTGTTTCGGTAGTGTATACACTTCATTCCCATATTGCTCGGTATTGGTCCACAACTCTAGTTGTGCTAAGGTTTGATTGGTAAATGAGTTCGACATCACAAAAGATGGGTGCCCAGTTGCACAGCCCAAATTAACCAGACGTCCTTCAGCCAATAGAATGATATCCTGTCCGTCGATCGTATATTTATCCACTTGCGGTTTGATTTCGATCTTGGTGTCTCCGTAGTTTTCATTTAACCAGGAAACATCAATCTCATTGTCAAAGTGTCCGATATTACAAACCACGGTTTTATCCTTCATGGCCCGAAAGTGCTCGGGGCGGATAATATCCTTATTTCCCGTGGTAGTGACTACTATATTAGCTTCTTTCACTGCATCGGCCATTTTTTTCACTTCAAACCCTTCCATGGCGGCCTGCAGAGCACAAATCGGGTCAATTTCCGTAATAATTACTCGAACACCAGCCGATCGAAGTGATTCAGCGGATCCCTTACCCACGTCGCCATAGCCAGCAACTACTGCGACTTTACCCGCAAGCATCAAATCAGTTGCACGACGGATCGCGTCAACCAACGATTCACGACACCCATATTTATTATCGAACTTCGATTTAGTCACCGAATCATTGACGTTAATAGCCGGTAAATGCAACGTTCCGTTTCTCATACGGTCATACAGGCGATGAACCCCTGTGGTCGTTTCCTCAGATAAGCCTTTAATTCCATCGACCAGTTCTGGAAATTGATCCAAAACCATATTCGTTAGATCACCACCGTCATCTAAAATTAAATTTAGTGGCTGACGATCCTGACCAAAAAACAGCGTCTGTTCGATACACCAATTAAACTCTTCTTCACTCAAGCCTTTCCAAGCATAGACCGGAATACCGGCAGCGGCGATCGCGGCAGCTGCATGGTCTTGGGTGGAAAATATATTACAGGAAGACCAGGAGACATCCGCCCCAAGCTCCACCAAGGTTTCTATTAAAACAGCCGTTTGAATGGTCATGTGCAAACAGCCTGCTATACGCGCACCTTTAAGTGGTTTAGAGGGACCGAACTCTTCACGAAGCGACATCAGTCCGGGCATTTCTGCCTCAGCCAATTCTATTTCTTTACGTCCCCAATCTGCCAAAGAAATGTCTTTAACTTTGTAAGGCACATAGGTTGTTTCTAATGATGACATAGTATTCCTTTTAAATTTAGAACCACAAAATTAACTGATAACCAAATCAATTCAAAACGCACAGCCACTATTCGGCAAGAAATTGACATTTCCTTGAGGATACGGGTTTGTTTATAGGCGCTAATAAAAGTATATTTGCATAAACAAAAAGAGGAATTTATTATGTATCCAGAATATTTAGTAGCACCAATGCGTCAGGAATTAGTGGACGCAGGATTCCAAGAGTTAAAATCCGCACCAGACGTCGAAACAGCGATTCCATCTCAAGGAACTGTTTTCGTTGTCGTGAATTCGGTATGCGGCTGTGCAGCTGCAAATGCGCGTCCGGCAGCGAAATCTGCCGTTACCAATCAAAAACGTCCCGATAAGTTAGTGACCGTCTTTGCCGGTATGGAAAAAGACGCGGTGGATAGGGCGCGAGAATATATGCTACCTTACCCTCCATCTTCTCCAGCGATGGCGTTATTTAAAGATGGAAAGTTGGTACATATGATAGAAAGGCATATGATTGAAGGCCGACCTGCTCAAATGATTGCAGACAACCTTGTGGCTGCTTTCGACGAGTACTGCTAACGATCATTATATTTTGATTTTTGAATATCGAAGACGCTTCTTTTAAACTTAAAAGAAGCGTCTTCTTTCTTACCCCTTTATGACCTACCCCACATCCCAATCGCCTTATCCTTTAGCCTACTCGTATATTATAATTTCTTAGTACATTTGTTACAACACCTCAAACTTAAAAAATGAGAGAGAAAGCCACCCTCCTATTTTTGATTCTTGTCGGCATGATCATGGGTTGCACGACCAATAAACAAATCGACTTGATTGTGTACAATGCAAAAGTATACACGGTCGATTCAACATTCTCGACGGCCGAAGCCTTCGCAGTTAATAATGGTCTGGTGATCGAGGTTGGCGAATCACAAGACTTGCTTAACAGGTATGATGCGGGAGAAAAAATCGATGCGGAAGGCAAGTTTGTTTATCCAGGATTTTATGACGCGCATGCACATTTTTTCATGTTGGCCGAAGCCATGGATGAAGTCAATTTAACGGGCGCGCAATCCTTCGATGAAGTCCTCGAGCGGCTCAAAATATATCGTGCACAAAATCCTGAAAAATCTTGGATCAAAGGAAATGGTTGGGATCAAAACCTCTGGCCAGAAAAAGAGTTCCCAACGAAGGATTCATTGGATAAATATTTCTCCGATATCCCCGTGTACCTTAGCCGCATCGACTATCACGCAGCATTGGTTAATACTGCCGCTTTAGAGAAGGCCCAGCTCGATAGTGCTTACTTCGTTGAAGGTGGCTTAATTTCAGCAACCCAAGAGGGTGAACCAGACGGTATATTAATCGATAACGCCATGGGGTTGGTGCGAAACTACATCCCAAAAGAGGAAAACCAGGAGTTGTTAAAAATTCTACGTAGAGCTCAAGATTCGTTGCTTTCCGTCGGATTGACCAGCATTGTCGATGCCGGGCTGACAAGTGATCAAATCGACGCCTTAAAAATATTTTACAATCAGGACTCGCTACTCATCCGCGATTATGCGATGGTCTCTGCGACACCAGCCAGCATCAAAGAGCACCTCCGCTCTGGCACCTTCGAATCGGATCGATTCACCGTCCGATCATTCAAGCTGATGGCCGACGGAGCGTTGGGTTCTAGAGGAGCTTGTCTGCTTCACCATTATCACGATGCACCGACCAATGGTTTTTTATTACAAAGTCCTGAGGAATTCGACGACGTTATTAAGCGACTAGCTAATAGCAACTTCCAAGTGAATACACATGCGATTGGCGATTCCGCCAACCGCGTAATATTGGACAGTTATGGAAAGCATCTGAAGAACAGCGAGGAGCGCAGGTGGCGTATTGAGCATGCTCAAATAATAGCTCCTGCTGATTTCCAAAAGTTTTCCAAATTTCACATTATTCCATCGGTCCAGCCCACCCATGCCACTTCAGATATGTATTGGGCTGGTGAGCGCATTGGAGAAGAACGTCTAAAAACAGCTTATGCCTATAAACAGCTATTGGATGAATATGGTTTGTTAGCATTGGGAAGTGATTTCCCCGTGGAACATTACAATCCTCTTTATGGTTTTCACGCTGCCGTTGCGAGGGTCGACGCGTCAGGGTATCCCGAAGGAGGCTTCCAAATGGAAAATGCTATTAGTAGAGAGGATGCACTTCGAGGCATGACAATATGGGCTGCTTTTTCTTGCTTTCAAGAGAAAAAACGAGGTAGTTTGGAAAAAGGAAAAGACGCGGATTTCGTTATCCTAGAAGAGGATATTATGGTTGCGCCGGCTGAACGCTTACGAGATATTAAGACACTCCGAACCGTCATCGCCGGCCAAACCGTATTTGCACAATAATCAAACAGTTCTCATGCTTTTTCCTCTGTTGGTCAACCAGAAATAGATCACCATTGATAGACCGAGCATCAGAGGTAAACCGATCAGGATAAAATGGAATAGCGCATATTTCCAATAATGCGCAGAAAGTACGTCCCGGTCTATCTCCTGCCCTTGATATATACCGCTGAATCCACTTTTGTAATAATCATGTGCCCGAGCCATCTGCTGAAATGTATCGTATTCCTCTCCTCGCGGATAGGCTTCCAAATAACGGAATTCCCGAACATTTCTCCGTTTAAAATGCACCAGTGAACTCCGATAGAACTCTTCGCCTCGTCCTTCAGCAAACGCTTTTGCAGAGATCCGATCCGTATAATTAAACGCCAACCATGCACGGGCATGCGTTTGGTAAGCATTTTCTTTGGAAAAAACAGGAACAATAAACAGACTATTCAGCTCGATTTTCCCTAGGTTAAACAACCCAGACCGCCGGTAAGTCTGAATAGGAATCACCCGCATTCGGTCTACATGCCAATCGGAAACTTCTAAAAACACAGCGTCTTGATAGGGCGCTAGCTCATTAATTGAGGAGATCGTCTTGACGTACCCAAAATTAAAACGTAAACTTTTAGCTAAAGGAGAAAATAAAACTGCAGCTATAACTGGCAAAGTGATCATCAATAGCCACTCGCTGATATGGATTCGCTCAATCAGACGTTGACCAGTCAGAATCGGTCCAAACAATCGTTTCCGGAATATCGCCAATACACTCAGACTAAGGAGTAAAGGAATGACCCATTGGGACCAATGCGGTAGATTAATATTCCAGGTTAGTAAGATACAGGCATAGAGCAAACTGCTTACCACTTGAGCGCTAACGACGAAAACGAGCACCGGCAAGAAAATATTTTGCCAAAACCTGATCTTGATATTCATACCGATAAGTCAAAAAAAAATCCTCAGAACAAATCTAAGGATTTCTATTTCTATTGCATATCGAAAAGATGCTTTTCGGCGTGATAAGAGGATCGAACCAGTGGGCCCGATTCGACATATTTAAATCCCATATCCAAACCTATTTCTTTATATTTCTCGAATTGTGCAGGCCTCACCCAATCAATCACAGGATGATGCGCCTTTGATGGTTGCAGATACTGACCAATAGTAATAATATGAACACCTACATCATATAAATCCTGCATGGTTTCGATGACATCTTCTTCCGTCTCTCCTAACCCAAGCATAATGCCCGATTTCGTCCGCACACCAGCTTCAGATATACGGCGGAGACATTCCAATGAACGATCATATTTCGCTTGAATACGCACTTCACGAGTTAAGCGGCGAACCGTTTCAATATTATGGGAAACAACTTCCGGCCGAACAGCCAGTACGCGCTCCAAATTATCCCACTGTCCTTTAAAATCCGGGATTAGGGTCTCTAGGGTCGTCGTTGGACTCTCCCTACGAATTGCCAAAATAGTTTCCGCCCAGATATTCGAACCGCCGTCTTTCAAATCATCCCTATCCACCGAAGTGATTACACAGTGTTTGACCTCCATCAGCTTGACGGAGTTAGCGACCCGATTAGGCTCATCCAAATCGACCGCCAAGGGTCTACCGGTGGCCACAGCACAAAAAGAGCAAGAACGGGTACAGATGTTCCCTAATATCATAAAAGTAGCTGTCCCGGCCCCCCAACACTCTCCCATATTCGGACAGTTACCGCTCTCACAAATTGTATGTAGCCTATGCTCATCGACCAAGTTCCGCACGTGGCGATATTCTTTCCCTACTGGCAGCTTGACCCGTAGCCAGTCCGGCTTGCGCTGCGTTTGGTTCGCTGGAATAACGGGTAGTTCAATCATGTCACAAAGTTAAACATATTTAATATATTAAGCAGACAGGTTTGTTAAGTAAATCTCACAAAAACATTGTGGACTTATTAATTGTTAACTAATTGGTATTTTTAAGATATTTGTCAAAACAATCTGACTTTCTTAATATGGGCTCCAAAATTCGTTGTGTTTTCTTCATCGTTCTGTTAATCCCCGTTCTACTTTATGGGCAAGACCCTGAGATCGCCATAGTCCCCCGTCCGGCAAAGATCCAAATTAACCACGGGGAGCTCTCCTTGAATAACGCAATAGATGTCTTTTATCTCGAGGAGTTCGCGGAGCTTAGCGAACTCCTCGAAGTCATTCCAAACCTAAAATTGGGCGACTCAGAACAAGTAAAGAAGATCAGACGAAACCAACAAGGGATACGATTATCAAGAGCAGAAGATTATGATCAAGTGGATGCGAATGGTTATCTGCTCGAAATAGATCATAAAGGCATATTACTTAAAGCACATTCTCCTCAGGCGATGATTTCTGGGATATATAGCCTGATGCAACTCTGTTTATTGACAGACGACCAAGAACTGCCCTATCTACGAATTGACGACAAACCCCAATTTGCCTACCGCGGAATGCATCTTGATGTTTCTAAGCATTTTATGCCCTTAGATTTTGTAAAAAAGTATATCGATTTGCTTGCGTTATATAAATTCAACCATTTTCACTGGCATTTAACCGGCGAGGCCGGATGGAGAATCGAGATCGATCAGTATCCCGAACTAACACAAAAGGCTGCTTGGCGTACCCATGCTTCTTGGAAAGATTGGCGAGAAAATGGAGGCCGCTATGTGGAACAAGGTTCTCCAAACGCCAATGGAGGGTATTATACACAAGAACAGGCCAAAGAGGTAGTTGACTATGCCAGAAAACGGGGGATAACGGTTATCCCAGAAATTTCGATGCCTGGCCATTCCGAAGAGGTACTCGCGGTTTATCCCGAATTATCTTGTACAGGGGAGCCCTACACGCAAGGAACCTTATGTTTGGGCAATGAGAACACCTATCAATTTCTAAAAAATGTACTGGATGAAATAGTGACCATCTTCCCCTCTCCATACATCCACATCGGTGCAGATGAGGCTGAGCCTAGTCATTGGGAAAACTGCTCGAAGTGCCAAGCACTCATCCAACAAGATAGTCTAGAGAGCGAAAAAGAGCTACAACACCATCTGGTTCACGAAATGGACGAATACCTGCAATCCAAAGGCCGACAACTCATTGGATGGGACGATATATTGGAAGGAGAGCTCTCGGAAGGTGCCACCGTAATGAATAGGGGCGGACGGAAGATTGGAATCCAAGCGGCCAACACTGATCGCGATGTGATTATGGCACCCGGAAATTATTTAAATTTCGACAAATACCAATCCGACCCTCGTTATGAACCCGAAGCCATCGGAGGTTACCTTCCACTGGAGAAAGTATACCACTATGAACCCCTTTCCGATAGCGTAGAGGAAGAAAAGAAAAAACACATCATTGGCGCTCAAGGAACCATTACAACAGAATATATGCCTAATTTCCAACACGTCGAATATATGGCTTTTCCTCGAGCACTTGCTTTAGCAGAAGTCGTTTGGACAAATCCAGAAAATCGTTCTTGGAAAGACTTTCTGAGTCGACTGCAACAGCAATACAGTCTACTTCAGAAGCTTGAGGTAAACTATCACCGTCCCTCCTTTCAAGTTATCAGTAAGGCAGAGTTCGATTCCCTTCAAGTTAAGAATACGATCACACTATCGTCCGAACAATTTGAACCTCAGATCCGGTATACTGTAGATGGTTCAACACCTGAACCTCAGTCGACACTCTATAATCTGCCAATCGATCTTTCCAAAACTGCCACCATTAAAGCCGCGACTTTTTTGGACTCGGCACGGGTGAGTGAGGTGGAAGAGTTAGAGGTCGATATCCATAAAGCTATCGGAAAAGAAGTCACTTATAACACCATATGGGCTGGCTATCCTGCTCAAGAAGTTCTGACATTAACCAACGGAATCAAAGGAGGTTTATCTTACCAGGATGAGCAATGGCAAGGATTTACCGAAGACCTTGATATCATTATAGATTTCGAGCGCCGAGAAGAAATTTCATCCGTAGCCATGACCTTTATGCAAGCGCCCGGTCCGGGCATCTATTTTCCGGGTGAGTTTACCGTACTGGTCTCCGATAATGGCAAAACCTATCGTGAACTGGGCACCTACGAAAACCAAACAACCTTGTTAGAAGAACGACTGAAGTTCCAAAAGTTTGAAATCAAAACAGACAAGCCTGCTATGGCTCGGTACATACAGATCAAAGCGACGAATCCGATGGGAAATTATCTCCTCACGGATGAAGTAATCATTTATTAGGGACTGACCATTAAGAGATAATTTATTTATAGCGTGTTAAATTATTTTTTACGTATTATTCGCGGAATATTCAAAATAAAATGTAACTTTGCACTCCGACAAAGCAGTCGGAAAAACCTCCTCCTTGTAAAGGCAATCTCTGTCTGCAACGTCCACAGAACGACTTGTATTTAACATTTGAACTAAAAAAATAATGCCTAGAAACACCTCCATTAATTCGGTATTAATCATTGGATCTGGACCTATTGTTATCGGCCAGGCCTGTGAATTCGATTATGCGGGATCCCAAGCTGCCCTTTCCCTTAAAGAAGAAGGAGTTGCCGTCTCCATTATTAATTCGAATCCAGCAACGATCATGACCGACAACGTAGTTGCCGACCATGTCTACTTGCTACCTTTGACTTGCGACAGTATTGAACAGATTCTCGAAGAGCGACAAATTGATGCGGTATTGCCAACCATGGGCGGACAAACTGCATTGAATCTTTGTATTGAGGCATCCAATCGCGGAATTTGGGAAAAATATGACGTAAAGGTAATTGGTGTCGATGTCGCTGCAATTGAGAAAACTGAAAATAGAGAAGAATTCAGGAAGCTAATGGTGGATATCGGTGTAGGTGTTGCGAGATCCAAAATTTCCAACTCTTTCTTGGAAGGAAAAGAAGCTGCACAAGAGATCGGTTTCCCACTGGTTATTCGTCCATCTTACACTTTGGCGGGCACCGGCGGGGGCTTTGTTCACAAAAAAGAAGACTTTGATGCAGCACTCAATAGAGGGCTTCATGCATCGCCGACTCACGAAGTTTTGGTTGAGCAAGCGGTATTGGGTTGGAAGGAATTCGAACTCGAATTGTTACGTGATACCGATGATAACGTCATCATCATCTGTAACATCGAAAATTTCGATCCAATGGGCATTCACACCGGCGATTCGATTACCGTAGCGCCAGGAATGACCATATCAGACAAATGTTATCAGGAAATGCGTAATCAAGCCATTAAAATGATGCGCTCAATCGGCAATTTCGCAGGTGGATGTAATGTACAATTTTCTATAAATCCAGAAAACGAAGACATTATCGCCATTGAGATCAATCCTCGTGTATCCCGATCTTCTGCATTAGCGTCTAAAGCGACAGGGTATCCGATTGCAAAAATTGCGGCAAAATTAGCGATAGGTTACAACCTAGATGAACTACAGAACCAAATTACGCAAACAACTTCAGCCTATTTCGAGCCGACTCTAGATTACGTCATCGTTAAGGTTCCAAGATTCAACTTCGATAAATTCAAAGGAGCGAATAAAGAATTGGGACTACAGATGAAAGCTGTCGGAGAGGTTATGGCTATTGGCCGCACCTTTATAGAAGCTCTTCAAAAAGCAACGCAATCCCTAGAAACAGGTCGTTCAGGTCTTGGAGCGGATGGTCGTCAGTCTCGAAACCTGGAAGAGATTATGTATAGCTTGGAGCACCCAAGCTCGGATCGTTTGTTTCACATTAAAGATGCATTTGAACTAGGAGTTCCATTGGAGTCTATTCGCAAAGCAACGTTAATTGATAAATGGTTCTTGGTGCAAATTCAAGAGCTGGTCCAGCTAGAAGATGAGTTGCGTCGTTATCAATTGAACAATATTCCGCGTGATTTCTTTTTGAACTTGAAACAAAAAGGCTATTCAGATATCCAAATCGCGTGGTTGTTAGGTAACACCACCGAAGATGAAGTTTATGCCAGACGGAAAAAACTGGGAATTCGTCGTGTATATAAAATGGTAGATACCTGTGCAGCAGAATTTCCAGCACATACTCCCTATTATTATTCTACATTTGAAGAGGAAAATGAATCCGTCGCCTCTGATCGCAAAAAAATTGTAGTTCTAGGATCGGGCCCCAACCGAATTGGTCAAGGCATTGAATTTGATTACTCCTGCGTACATGGACTATTAGCCGCTAAAGAATCAGGTTACGAAGCCATCATGGTGAATTGTAACCCCGAAACGGTGTCGACCGATTTTAACATGGCCGACAAATTATATTTTGAACCGGTTTTCTGGGAACATGTTCGTGAAATTATCGAATTGGAAAAACCAGAAGGTGTCATTGTCCAACTCGGTGGGCAAACAGCATTAAAAATGGCTGAAAAACTGGAGGCCGAAGGGATAAAAATCATCGGAACTTCCTTTAAAAACATGGATCTGGCGGAGGACCGTGGCAGCTTCTCTGATCTATTAAAAGAGCTCAATATCCCCTATCCAAAGTATGGCGTAGCGACCTCTGCTGAAGAAGCGCTAGTGGTAGCTAACGAAGTGGGATACCCTGTATTAGTACGTCCGTCCTATGTGTTGGGCGGTCAAGGCATGAGCATTGTCATCAACGACGAAGACCTAGAAAAAGCGGTTGTCACTTTACTCAAAAACTTACCGGGAAACCAGATTTTAATTGATCATTTCTTAGACAGAGCCGAGGAGGCAGAATCCGATTCCATTAGCGATGGCCAGGACGTCCATATCATTGGAATGATGGAGCATATTGAACCCGCAGGTATCCACTCGGGAGACTCTTCTGCTGTGCTTCCACCGTTCAGTTTATCGGCGCATGTTCAAAATAAAATGGAAGAGTATACCGTCAAATTAGCAAAGGCTCTTGATGTTCGCGGTCTTTTGAATATTCAATTTGCAATTAAAGACGAAAGTGTTTATGTGATCGAGGCCAACCCGCGTGCATCACGTACTGTTCCTTTCATTGCCAAAGCCTATGATGTACCCTATATCAATATTGCGGCTAAGGTCATGTTGGGGGCTAACAAACTTAAAGACTTCAACATCGAAAGAAAGCTGAAGGGCTATGCGATCAAAGAGCCCGTATTCTCATTCTCAAAATTCCCAGAAGTTGACAAACAACTGGGGCCAGAAATGAAATCTACTGGAGAATCGATACGTTTTATCAAAGATCTGGAAGATCCACATTTTCGCGAATTATACAAAAAGAAATCGATGTTCCTAAACGCGCAGTAGTCCGCAATACGGAAATTCGTAAATAAAAAAGAAGAAGGTGAATACTGCAAAAGTATTCACCTTCTTCTTTTCATAAAAATCTATTCAACGTCCCGAACACAGCGGAAACCTACGTTATTGGTTGGCGAATTGATTTCTCCTTTTCCACGACTTCCAGCTTTATAACGCTCACAATAAACATCATTACACAGGAATGATCCCCCTCGTTGTACTCGCTTTACCGCACCCGGCTCTTGAGGGTCATAGGAAGTCGCTGGTCCCTTCGGGTTACTTTTCGGACTCTCTCTATAATAATCAGGATGATAAAAATCCGCGCACCACTCCCACACATTTCCCTCCATATCGTACAGACCATATGCATTGGCTGGGAAGGATTTAATCGGAGCGGTAGTTTCAAACCCGTCCTCTTTCGTGTTATTGGAAGGAAAGTCACCTTGGTAGATGTTGGTTAACCATTTCCCTTGCTCTAATTTTTCATCTCCCCAATAATAGGTCTCATCTTGATGCGTGCCCGCTTTGGCGGCATACTCCCATTCTGCTTCAGTAGGGAGTCTTTTCCCCGCCCATTTCGCGTAGGCGACAGCATCTTGATAAGCAATTTGCGTAACCGGATGCAACTCTTTTCCAACGATCGAACTTCCCGGTCCTTCAGGCTGTTTCCAATTTGCATCGGCTACGTACTCCCACCATTGCAAGTGATTCTGTAACCCGTCGACGCTTTCAGGCGCACTAAACACCGCAGATCCCGGCACTAATACTGTCGGGTCAACACCAGGAAATTCGTTGGGATTCAATGGTCTCTCTGCTACAGTAAGATAATCAGTCGCTTCGACAAATTTTTCGAACTGCGCATTGGTAACCTCATGAGCATCCATATAAAACGCATTAATTTCTACTTCGTGAATCGGTTGCGCATCAGGGAAATTACCACTTCCCATTTCAAAGACTCCACCGTCTATCAAAACCATCTCAGATTCGTCCTGTCCAACTATCGTTCCGGTCGAAGCCGAATCATTCAACGCCGAGAAACGGGATGGAATGGACGACATATGACAATGGGCAGCAGAATCGCTTACAAAGGATGTGTTTTGATTCTCATTGGACGATGATGGTCCACAGGATGAAAAAAGAAGGGTACTAAATAGGGTAAAGCTTGTCAGGCGCATAATAATGTCTTTGCCCTAAGTTAAGAAAATACTACACTATCAAAAAAATAAAACAACACTAAAACTTTCGATCGATCATTATTTGGCCAACAACACAAAGGGAGCCTTCATTCACGTTGGCTCCCCTTTGTATAAATTAGAATGGTTACTATTATTGCACGTTGAGCTGTACATCCTTCTCGTCCACCTTCGGGCGGATCGTCGTATTACCGCCACCGTTAAGAGACATATCGTGCGGTGTGTTGGTTTCCCAGTTCCCTCTAGTAAAATCCGGAAAGTCAACAGTGCGGCTATTTTTAGCAACTGACTGCACACTTAAAGGAACAATCGCGCTCCAAGATGCACCATCATACACCGATTGGTCTAATGCCAACCCGTTGCGAAGACAATCGATCAAACGCCAATCCATCATAAAATCCATGCCCCCATGCCCTCCAACTTGTTTCGCTTGCTCGCCTATAAATTGAACCAATTCCGGCGTGTATTTACTATAAAGATCCTGCAGCTCTTCCTTCTTTACAAAACTGTGGCCAAACGCAATTCCTTCTTGTGGATACTTCTGAGCGAATCCCTTCGTTCCACTCAGTAGGTGTAAACGAGAATATGGTCGTGGAGAGGTGACGTCATGTTGTAACATGATGGTTTTTCCTTTTTCGGTTTTTATCAACGTAACATCCATATTCCCTCTATACTGCTTACCTACGAACTCGTTGAAGAAGGCATCACCTGCAGCCAATTCTTTCGCTTTCTCGCCCATCATAAAGTCCGCCGACTGCATGGCTACGAGATGATTCATTCGATCTCCATAGTTGATGTTCAGGCATTGTGCAACAGGACCAATACCGTGTGTCGGGTACAGGTTTCCGTTCAACTTGATATTCTCCCGAAGCCTCCACATATCGTCGTAACCGTTTTTATTGAAATTCAAGCTTAGGAGATCATGGATATAAGCGCCCTCAGCATGAACCAATTCGCCAAACATACCTTGTCGTGCCATGTTTAATGTCAACATCTCGAAAAAGTCGTAACAACAGTTCTCGAGCATCATACAATGCTTATTGGTTGACTCTGATGTTTTCACAACCTCCCAAATTTCCGATACTGTCAGACCAATAGGCACTTCAGTTGCGGCATGCGCACCAGCTTTCATCGCCTCTATCGCCATTGGTGCGTGATACTCCCAAGGAGTACAGATGTAAACTAAATCTAATTCTTCGTTCTTAAGCATGGTTTTCCAGCCGTCCTCACCAGAATAAGATGTTGCTTCTTTCAGCCCTTTCTTTGTTAAAATAGTTTGTGCTTTACTGACTCGATCAGGATGCTTGTCGCACAGTGCAACGATGTCCGCCCCTTCGATATATGAAATGCGATCTACCGCGCCTGGGCCTCTCATTCCTAATCCAATAATAGCAACTTTAACTTTGTCAATTTTTGGCGCCGCAAAACCGGACATATTAAAGCGGTTAGCAGCAAATACCTCATTTTGTAAAGACGGCAACGTGATGGCGACACTTGACAATAAAGATGCCTTTTTTAAAAAATCTCTGCGGGAATTATTCATAGTATTTTATAATAACAATTCAATTTATAAATTAAGAGAAGGACGTGTCCCCCTCTTAATTACCTATTTTAAAACAAACTAAACAGTCGAATTATGGTTTACACAAATTAACGAAGAGTTTAATTTGGTTAACAAGCCTGATAATCAAGCCATAGTACAAGTATAACAGGATTTTGCAAAAAACAAAAGGGAATCAGAAACGCAATCGTTTGTCCAATTTGCACAACCGATTGTTTTTCGATCAAATTCCTGAGACAAAGCGTTAAATACCGATATTTCCAACCTATTCCCTTGGGCTGTGGTCCCAAGATTTTCCTCTACGCTAATTACGCCTTTAGCTCAGCATCGTCTATAGTCAATAACACTGATCCTGGACCAATAGCTGCGCCCTCAACAAAATTAATACTTTCGACAATGCCTGGCACTTCGATTTGAATTTGTATATGTCTATCTTCTTATAGAAACCAGATAGTAATAAGAACTCGGAAAAAAGAATGTCGTTTCTTTGATTAAGTTAAAAAGCAATCTAGGAGTGTCCTTTTTTATAGCACTGTAAAAAAGGAAAAGCAGCGATCGGAAAATGTACCATTATTACTGTTATAATAGCGTCAATCGCTCTAGGTATCCCGCCTCAGTCCAATAGGCACAAAACACAGTACCATAAAACAGTCGAGCTG
>JBQDCW010000026.1:0-47973 GCA_052092145.1 Sphingobacterium sp.
GTTTATAAAGTCGAATAATTGTTTTTAGCATAGGAAGAAAGCTTATATATTCGAACTGTCTAGACCAGAGTCGATACGATACGTTGTTGCAAGGGTTTGTTTCCTTCCGGAAGTTTGATCAAAAAGAAAATCAATGCGACCCAGATGAGCGCCGGATCGTCCGGTTTGATTGACTAAAGTAATTTTATTATCGAGATTCCTTACCTCGGTCGGTTTCTCCAGAAAGGTATGCGTATGTCCGCCAATGATCAAATCAATATGTCTTGAACGAGCAGCAAGCGTTAAATCGGAAACCCTTTCGTCCTCGTACGTATAGCCAATATGGGATAGGCAAATAATTAAATCACAATGCAGTTCTTGTTTCAACTTAGCGGTATATTGTTCAGCAACTTCGATGGGGTCGGAAATCTGAACACCCGCATAGCTATTGGGGTCAACCAAACCCTTTAGATCTACTCCCACGGCAAACAGACCAATTCTGAGGCCACCTCGATTGAAGATGAGATAGTCCCGTGTTTTCCCTTCCATAACGGTGCCGGTGAAGTCATAATTGGAACTGACAAACGGAAAATTGGCTTTATCAAAATGTTTTAGTAAACCTTCCAAGCCGTTGTCGAACTCGTGATTCCCCAGGGTAGCCGCATCGTAGCTTAATTTAGACATGAGCTCCAGCTCTAGTTGGCCGTCAAAAACGTTAAAGTATGGTGTGCCCTGAAAAAAATCTCCGGCGTCAAAAAGTAATACGTGTGGTTCTTCTGCGCGGATTTGTTTAATCAATGTGCTTCGTCGAGCAATACCACCAAGTCCTTGCAAGGGTGAACCGTCCATTGGAAAGGGCTCGATTCTACTGTGTACATCATTGGTGTGCAAGAAGGTGATCTTCACTTGTTTCGCACCCGCCTGACTGTTCAGTGGCCAGCTGCTTAATGATGCGGTGGCCCCAAGGGCGAGAATACTGCTAAGGAAACTCCTTCTATTCCACGATTTTGATTCTTCCATCTCGTTTAGATTCTACTTGTTTTCCAGCCTGTGTTAACCGTTGGATATAGTTCATCAGACGATCTCTAACACGTTGGTCAGTGTCGATGCGGTTTACAGGTTGATCCAAACCCTTGACCAGATCCCCGCCATTGGCAATGAAATCGTAGGTGACTAATTTATACGTCGCCTCAGGATCGATTTCTTTTCCAGCGATGCGAAAGCTTACTGTTTTTTTATCGCGAATTTTGATATTCACATTACCGACAGGCTGGCCATTGGACGCTGCGATAAAATCGGCTAATCGAAGAACATCATGGCCACGAAGCTCAAGGATGGTAATAAAATTCTCGAAAGGCATGAGTTCGAAAACAGATCTGACAGTGACCGGTCCCTGTTGAATGCTTGCTCGAATGCCATCTTTGGTCGCTATCGAAAAATCCACTCCTGGATCAATTTGTTGGCCGATGACCAGCAGGGCATCAACAAAGAAGTTGCTTAGTTCCGTTTCAGGAAGATTTCGGTTATGCAACATCGCCTCAGGTGCCTGGCCAATAACTTCATTCATTTTGGCTTCTAATTCTAGTTTAAAAGGTTGAATATAATTACTGATAGCGGTATCTTCTGGAATTTGCTTATCAATGGCCAACATTTGTGTATGGCTCATATTCGGAAGAAATTGCGCAGATTTACAGCTACTCAGTACCAATATGACCATTGCCCACCAGGGTAGGATATTCCGATTTAAGCCCATTTTTGTTGCTTCTATTTTGGCTCAAAGGTAGCTAGAATTTAGAATTATTTTCAAACGTATAGAAAAAATAACCTGGAGATAATGTGCTTACGCTGGGGCTATCGCGCGCCCTTTATGGGTTAACTCTGACGTGTTTTTTGCATAAAAAAAGCACTTGAATGTTTATTCAAGTGCTCTAGAGATATGAAAGTTATCTACTTTTTGTCAATCTTGTATAGTTTTCCGGCATCAGTTACCGAGTACAGCGCACCATCGGTACCTTGGGTGATATCGCGGAATCGCTCACCTTTATCAGATAGAAGTCTTTCTTCGCCAACTACTTTATGTCCGTCTATGACAATTCTGGCAATATGCGTGGCGCTTAGCCCGCCGATGAAGAGATTGTTCTCCCATTCCGGAATATTGTTTCCTTCGTAGAATGTCATGCCGCTGGGAGACAAAACCGGATCCCAATAGTATACCGGTTGCTCCAAGCCATCTTGCTGTTGGATAGGGGGCGCGCCAATTTCCTCTCCACTATACTCGATACCATAGGTGATGGTTGGCCAGCCGTAATTATTACCCGGTTCTACAAGGTTGAGTTCATCACCTCCTCTGGGACCGAACTCCGAGTTCCATAACTCGCCAGTTACTGGGTGGAATGCAATACCTTGCACGTTTCTATGTCCATAACTATAGATTTCCGGTTTTGCGTCAGCTTGTCCCTGGAAAGGATTGCCTTCAACAGGTTGACCGTCGGTCGTGATGCGTAAAATTTTTCCTAACGCCGAATTTAGATCCTGAGCCTGAGGACGCGTTTCCAAATCTGAGCGTTCACCAGTAGCCACGAATAGGTGACCATCTTTATCAAATAAGATACGTCCTCCGTAGTGTAATTTACCAGCATAGGTGGGTAACGCTTGATAAATAACAGTAGCCCCTTCAATGCTTTGTTCGTCCTCTGATAATTTCCCTTTGGCTACCGCCGTGTGATTTCCGCCATTTGCTGGTTCTGAAAACACCCAGTAAACCATCCGGTTTGTGCTGAAATTTGGATCCAATGTCAGGCCTAGGAGACCGCCCTGTCCTTCAGCATCCACTTCAGGGATGCCTGTGATAGCCTCTCCAACTTGAGCGCTAGTCACATCGACAATACGCATAGTCCCTTCTTTCTCGGTCACTAGAAAGCGTCCATCAGGCAACTCCGTAATGCCCCACGGACTTTTCAAACCTTCCGCAACAACAGTCCCTTCAAAAGGTGTGGAGGTTTTTACGCCAGCAACTCTGGTCTGACCGTCAAAAGCAGGGGGGTAGTCCGCATTGCCTTTGTTTGATTCTACCGGGGGATATTTCGTGGTGTCCTGGCCACCCGCTGCCGAATCACCTTGTTCGCCGCCGTCGGAATTGGTGCCAGAACAAGATATAAAAGCAGTCGCCGCTGCAAAAAGCAGTACGTTTGAAAAGTTTGTTTTCATCTTTTTTGTGGGTTTATAGTATTTAATTGCGTTTTGTTTTCTAGTTGTATTCGGGTCTTTTAGGGAAATTCGCTACGTGAGCATATTTTGGTCCCATACTGATCAATGCTTCTTTCCAAAGGTCTTCGCCGTCGGATATAAAGGCCAATTCAATATTAAAGGAGTTGTGGACAGCCCAAGAGTTTTTTCCGATTTCTGTTTCTAATTGCAGGGCGGACCAACCGGAATAACCTAAGAATAATTTCACCTCATCACCCGCAATCATTTGCTGGTTGATCAGCTCTTTCAACCGCTCGAAATCGCCTCCCCAGTAAAGATCGTCAATAATATGGATGCCACTTTGTAACCTGTCAAAGGCCTTGTGTAAGAAGAAAAGAGCGTTAGCTTCTACTGGTCCCCCATAATAAAGCGGTATGTCCGTGTTTTCAATATCTTGTATTACGTCTGATAAAGTCAGAACCGAACGGTGGTTCAGGATCAATCCCACAGTTCCGTCATTGTCATCGTGTTCGCATAACAAAATAACCGATCGCTCGAAATTCTGATCCAACATAAAAGGTTCAGAAAGTATTAGACTGCCGCGTTTAGGGGTGTACTCATTAAACATGACGATTCGCTGTGTTTAGATCAAAAGTATAGAATTAACTCTTTAATTCCTGTGTAAAATAGCAATAATTTTTGTTATAGGGTTCTAGAACAAATAGAGATTATGTTAAGTTTGTAGTAAATATCGATCTGCCATGTCCATTGAGCATAAAGAAATAGCCGCAATTCGGGAAGATTATTCCCGAAGTGCATTGAGGGAATCGGAGATTCTAAAATGTCCCATTGAGCAATTTATCAAATGGTTTGATGAGGCACGTCATGCAAAGGTAACCGAGCCGACGGCGATGACACTCTCTACTGTAAATGACCGAGGGTATCCTTCATCGCGTATCGTGTTATTAAAAGATATAAAAAAGGACGGTTTGAGTTTTTTTACCAACTACAATAGCCGAAAAGGACAAGACCTTGTTCAGAATCCGGCAGCTAGTGTTCTTTTTTTTTGGCCGGAACTGCAACGGCAGGTTCGGGTGGAAGCGATCGCCGAAAAGCTATCTGTGGAAGAATCTGAAGAATACTTCTCGTCTCGACCACGCGGTAGTCAGATTGGCGCCATAGCTTCGCCACAAAGTAGGGTAATTGCCGACCGAAAAGATCTGGAAGATCGTGTGGCCAAAGTGGAAAGGGATCTGAAAGAGCTAGATGCTGTTCCTTGTCCCGATTTCTGGGGAGGCTTTCTTCTTAAACCGACCCGTATGGAATTCTGGCAAGGAAGAAGCAATCGCCTTCACGACCGTATCGAATTTACCAAATTAGAATCAAATTGGATCATCAATCGTTTAGCCCCTTGATCATATGATTAACGACATTAAAGATTTACTGACCGAAAGAATACACTCGGATGCTATCGAGGAGGTCCAGGAGAGTGGTTTGCAACCGGCCCTGTACATCCGATCTGAACATCTTCTCCCGGTATGTTCTCTGCTTCGGGATACGGATGGGTTGTACTTTGATTTTTTAGCAAACCTAACAGCGGTCGATTATTTTCCAGATCCATTTTTCGAAATCGTTTACAATTTGACCTCCATTCCGTATCAAAAGCAATTAACGCTAAAAGTGCGCCTGGTTGCTGAGAGGGGGCTGGAGAAGCTTCCCATGGTCCCGTCAGTTGCTGAAATATGGCGTACAGCGGAATGGCACGAACGCGAAGCTTTTGATTTGATGGGCGTGTTTTTTACCGAACACCCTGACCTTCGGCGTATTTTGATGCCAGAGGATTGGACGGGACATCCGTTACGCAAAGATTACAGTGATCCGGAAACGTATCATGGTATCCCGATCAAATAAAAGACATTTGCCAAATGAGACGATTTCGGTTGAAAGCTAGGTGAGATCACCAGAGAACAACTGTTTTTTTATACCAACAAAAGAGGAATCCTGACACCATTCCTTCCCACCGAATAGAAGCAATGGGTTTTGTTGTCATCGAGTTTATGAATGAACTATATCAGCAAGCGAATAAAAAGTATCAGGAGCGAATAGCCTCGGTTTCTTCACAGGAAATGGTTATCAATATGGGCCCCCAGCATCCATCCACTCATGGGGTTTTGCGATTGGAGTTAATCACTGATGGAGAAATCGTTAAAGACATCATCCCGCATATAGGCTACCTCCATCGGTGTTTTGATAAGCACGCCGAGTCCATGAATTATACCAAAAGTATTCCATTTACTGATCGCTTGGACTATTTGGCTTCGATGAATAATAGCCATGCGTTCGTCATGGGGGTCGAACGCATGCTCGGTCTTGAACAAAAGATCCCCAAGCGGGTAGAGTATATCCGTGTGTTGGTTTGTGAACTCAACAGAATCGCGTCGCATTTAATTGCGATTGGCACCTATGGTATTGATATAGGAGCGTTTACTCCGTTTATGTGGTGCTTTCGTGATCGAGAACATATTATGAATATGCTCGAATGGGCATCGGGATCGCGTATGCTCTATAATTATATTTGGATTGGGGGCCTTTTTTATGATTTACCCGTTAATTTTGAAGAGCGTTGTCGAGAATTTGTTGATTACTTCAAGCCGAAATTGGCCGAATTGGACGAATTACTTTCCAATAATCAAATCTTTATCGAGCGTACGGCAAATATTGGGGCCTTACCGGCGGAAGTCGCCATCAATTACGGTTGCACAGGACCTATGCTTCGGGCATCGGGCATCAAATGGGATCTTCGACGAATAGATGGATATTCGGTCTACCCGGAGCTTGAGTTTGAGATACCTGTCGGACGAGGGGAGATGGGGACGTTGGGAGATTGTTGGGATCGATATAAGGTGCGTGTGGACGAGATCAAAGAATCCATTCGAATTGTTGAGCAATGCTTAGATCGATTGTTAACGGATTACCGTAGGACTCCGGAATTTGATCCAAGGGGATTAGTCCCAAAAAAGGTAAATCTAAAGGCACAAGATTATTATGTGCGTGCGGAAAATCCAAAGGGGGAGTTGGGTTTTTATTTCGTTACTGCAGAAAAAACAGACATTCCAAAACGGGTGAAAGCAAGAGGCCCAAGTTTTAACAATCTGTCCGTTCTTCCCGAGTTAGGTCGGGGTGTGCTGATTGCGGATTTAATCGCGATTTTAGGTTCCATAGATATTGTATTAGGAGAGGTCGATCGGTAGATTAAACCGCGATAAATGCGTTTATAGCTTTCAGCTGCCGATTGGTTGATTAGTCTTGCGCGCTCATAATTTACCTTTATATCTGATTAGAAACGATGCATTTCAGAAAATGCCCAACATTTTAATAGAATACACCGTTTCATTATCCCAGATTTCGTTTTATAGTTGCCAATTAATTTAATACCCAAAGTTAAATACGGTGTTTATTCAGCGTCTTTGCTGAGATTTTTCGATGGCAATAGTCGAAGTTGTGATCAGGATAAAGTTCCAACGATTCTACACAACATTGGGGTCTGGATTCTTCTAGTTTTATTATATCGTGAGGTTCAAAATTAAACCATTTAAGCGTGCATTAAGTGAGAAGGGTACACCCCGCCAAATCATGATTTTTCCAACGTAAGCGCTTTGTCCGTCAATCGATCTGCCAGAATAGAAATATTTTTCGCATATTCATGAAACGAAAATGCGGTTGAGCGCGGTAATCGTGTAAATATGTTCGCCGCATTCACCTAAATAAACCTAAGCATTTAATTACCCCAGTAACAAGAGGCAAAACCAATAAACCAACAACTATGAAAAATGATCAAACCAAGAATTTGATGAATCGACTGTTAGATTCTGAGGTCTCATCTCATACCAGAAGGAATTTTTTGCGCACCCTGGGGCTAGGCGCCGCTGCCCTAGGGATGAATAATATCGGGTGCACCAACCCGACGTCCAATCAGCAATTGCGTGCGGTGGATTCTGTAGATCTGACCAGTATACCGGGCTTTGAGAAAGTGGCAGTTGACGCAACTGCTTCTGAAGATTGGACACCCTTTTCCGAACGAAAGATCAAAATAGGACTTGTGGGTCATGGCGTTTGCAAGTTTGGCGTCGCTTTCGGTTTTCAGGATCATCCGAACATCGAGGTTGTCGCCGTGAGTGATCTTTTTCCGGAAAGAGCTTCGGAAATGGCGAAAATCGCCAAATGTAATCGAATCTATCCATCGCTAGAGGAAATGCTGAAACAAGACAAGGAAATCGAAGCCGTTTTTTTGGCGACTGACGCACCAAATCATGCCAAGCATGCAATACTTGCGCTCGAACGTGGGTTGCATGTTGCCTGTGCCGTGCCCGCAGTCTGGGGCTCGTTAGACGATGCAGAACGATTACATCAGGCATGGAAAAAAAGTGGAAAGAAATATATGATGTTTGAAACGTCGGCTTTCCACGAGGATGTTCACGCGATGCGTGAATTATATAAACGCGATCTATTAGGCAAAATTATTTACACCGAAGGTGAATACTATCATTACTTCGGAACGCCCCTCGGCGGACACAATAATTGGCGCGAGGGATTAATTCCACAATGGTACCCAACACATTCAAACGGCTACTATCTCTGTGTTACCGGTAAACGCTTTACCGATGTATCCTGCCTAGGCGTACCGAGCAGCATTGAACAATTCAATGCGGAAAATAATATCTATAAGAATAATTTTGGGACAGAAATGGCGACCTTTAAAACGAGTGAGGACGGAATCGCCAGGATGACAGTGAGTTGGGATACGCCGGGGTTTGGAGCAGAGGCCGGACGAATCCGCGGTGAAAAAGGATCCTATTACAACAACGAGTTTGAGGGCCTCGTTTCTGACGTGCCTCACTTCAATCGACCAGCGCTGCCACCCACAATCCAAATTGGTCATCACGGCGGATCGCACGGTCATCTAACAAATGAGTTTGTGAAGGCGGTCATAGAGGATCGAGCCCCTTTAATCGACATGCCGCTCGCGCTGAACTTGACGGTATCCGGTATCGTTGCACATCAATCCGCTCTAAAAAATGGGGAATGGATGAAGATTCCGCAGTTTGATTAACAACTACACAGGACAATCCCAATTAAAACAGTTAAAAAAACATTCAGCCTGACCTTTAACCTATCAGGGCAAGGTATCAAAATCAATGTCCGGTGCGGCGCTTTCATTCGTGTACTCTAGAGACGTGCCGGGCTCTAGGATATCGCTGAAGAAACCACCATTCCGGAGAAAATATCCCGCATCACTAGTGCCGCCCATCGCATCAATTCGCTGATTGTCAGCATAGGTGGCGTCGACAGTAAATTTCGCTTCAGAGACTTTGATCCATTCACCGTCGGCCGTCCTGACCCACTGGTTTAAATAATTTGCTTGGCGACCCAGGTACCCCTGATTCGGGTTAAAGTTTTCTAAGAAACTGTGAAACCGAGTGAGATGCGTGTCGGTCTCTGGACGTTTAAAACTGGCGATTAAAAGCCACTGATTCTCATCTGGTGAATGGAACCATGCCGTATAGTCGGTTTTGCCGTCACCGTCAGGCTCACCCCTTAGCAAAAACCGATAGGTCTTCTCCGATTCCCATGGGTAAATTAAATAGCTCTGTCCACCGGATCCCTCATTTCCGAATTCACCGGTATAAACATTGGGGCCTTTTTTATTCAGGACAATTTTTTTCTCATCCGGTATGGCATTCGGATCATCGGTTTCAAATGGACTCCATACCGAGAATAAAACCCTGCGTTCATTTTCAGCGTTTACTTGTATGCCGAAATATCCCTGGCCAAAACCATTGGCCATGAAATAGGAGCCAATTGGATCTTGATTCTTCGGAACGTTGATTTCGCTGTAGAAATAGCTGATGGCTTGATCTGTGGGTACCGTGTAAGCCAGATGGCAAGAAGGTCCACGACGAGCCCAATAGAAGTAATTGGAATCCGTACTGTATAAAAGATCATCCCCGGGCGCTTCACCAGAAACGAGTAAAGCTGGAATTTCAGCATAGGTATTAGCGCTGCGTTCGACACCCTGTAAATCAATTTTTACGTACCCAGTATCGACTTCAAATTGACCAAGATCATAAGGCGTGTTTTGGTCGCCAGAAATCTCAACAGTTTGTTTTTGCCCCTCGTTTACTCGAACGCTGATCGTGCTTTTCTGATTCGAAGAAATCACGTCCTCGGGAAGGTGAATACGTAAGTTGCCCGGTCTAGCAACGCGCACATACGTGCTGATGACGGTCGTCTCGTTCGTCCATTTAATTAGGCCCTCGGATTCTATCGATGCGGTGAGATCGGATCCTTTTTCGGTGATAAAGGCATTCCCAGAAAGGAAAACAGTGTCCACCTGATCTACGACAGCAGAATCCCCTGTTTCTTCTGCGTTAACCGGTACAGCCATATCCGAACATGCGCTGAATAATATGGCCTGACACCAGAAGGTAATGAGGTATAGGCTACTGTTTTGAAATTTCATCATAAGGTGTATAATAAATTGAATGAAACCGTTAAAATAGGAACCTACTCGGTAAAATAAAAGTCAGCACGTAAAGCAAACGTTTGTGTAATTTTCTGATCTATTGGGGATAGGGTTAATTACACCTCGAGGATTCTCAGCGGATTGAATACGCCATTTTTAGGCGCCTGCCCATCTCCATGTTATCTATAGGTAGGGTTTTATCTTGGGCAAAATCAGTTTAAACCAAAAGGTGTAACGTTCTGGGTGCTGCGTAATATCATTTTCTAATTCTTTGATATCGACTTTTTGAATTTCACTAATTTCCGAAGGGTTTGGGTGGAAATCATTCTCAGCATATTGACCAAGAAAGACGTGGTCATATTCATTTTCCCACATCGCATTGTCTAGCTGGTCTTGATAACTTAATGGGAAAAGATAATTCAATGCGGCTCGAATCCCCATTTCTTCTTCTAGTCTTCGTTTGGCCGCCTTTAACGTGTCTTCATTGGGACGAGGATGTCCACAACATGCGTTGGTCCAGAGATCCGGACTGTGGTATTTTTCAGATGCTCGACGCTGGAGGATTAGTTTTCCGTCTGTGTCGATAAGAAAAACGGAAAATGCGCGATGCTTTTTATTGAGTCGATGCGCTAAATGTTTTTCCATTGTACCCAAAGCTTGGTCAGATTCATCAACCAAAATAACAAATTCATCTTTTTTCATCGTGTTTGATGTTAGGAGGAGACTTTTTTTGGAAGCGGCCGTGTGGTGACACGATTCCACTTGTGATTGTGCGAAAAAAACACTGGCCGCCGGGGCGGTCGTTTACATGTAGTGCTAATAGGCAAACATAACAAAATGTTTCCGGTCAACCTTCCTGTACTATCTCGTCCAGGTCTGCAATGAATTTTTCAACGGCGTCCTCTGGGGTCGCCCACGAACAAACCAGGCGTACAACAGCGGCGTCCGAATTGATGTTTTTCCAAACATAGAAGTCATAATTTTGCTTTAATCGTTCAATGTGTGTTAGCGACAAAATCGGAAAAATCTGATTGCTAGTCGGTGGAAAGGCAAAACTGTATTCTCGCTTGATCAGCTCTTGAGTTAGTTTTTTCGCCATTCGATTGGCCTGCCTACCGAGATCAAAAAATAGGCCTGCTTCCAAAAGGGCATAAAATTGTGCACCTAATATCCGTCCTTTCGCCAACAACGCCCCTTTTTGTTTAAGGTAATAATGAAACCCTTCGGCAAGTTGAGGATCAGGAAATACAATTGCCTCACCGAGAAGACCTCCGTTTTTAGTAGCGCCAATATAAAAGGCATCGCAATAAATAGCTAAATCCTCGAGCGTTAAATCGTTCGTATCTGCCGTGAGTGCTGTACCCAAACGAGCACCATCAACAAAGAGGCGGAGATCATGGGAACGGCAAAACTCGAAAATTTCCTTCAACTCAGTTTTGCTGTAGATCGTTCCTAATTCAGTGCATTGTGACAGATATACCAATTTGGGCATGACCATATGGTGATCTGGATGATGGTGTAGAACCTCACGGATTGCCTCCACGGAGATCTTTCCTTCTTTGTGGGGGACAGCGTTAATTTTATGTCCACTGTTTTCGATAGCTCCGGTTTCGTGAACATGGATATGTCCACTGTCTACTGCTATAACGGACTGATAGGGGCGAAGGAGGTGGCTGATGACCAGCTGATTTGCTTGCGTACCACCGGATACAAAAAAAATAGCGCTTTGACTTTGTCCGATCAATTCGTGAATTAATCGCCTGGCCTGTTGACTGATCCCATCCTGGCCGTATCCGGCTTCCTGTCTGTCATTTGTTGCTGAAAGGGTTTCGAGTACTTTCGGATGGGCTCCTTCACTATAATCGTTTTTGAAACTAATCTTTGCGTGCATGTTCAAATATAGAATGTTTCTGTATTTTTTGAATCAAAAAAGCGCGAATCCAATTCTTTAGAACAGACCCGCGCTTTTTTATCTACAATACTCTATTTTTTTCCGAATACCCCAGCAAGGCTGTCCAGAATGTTGCCTTTTGACTGGTCATCCTTTCCTTGGGTAAAGAATTCACTTGCTAAGTCTCCGATGGCATTCGTTGTTGAACCACTATCGGATTTTTCACCACCTCCAAGTACACTACCGATCAGGTTGCCAAGTCCACCGGCAGATTCCGTGGAAGGACTATCTTTTTTCAATATTCCACCGAGTAAATCACCGATTCCTCCACCCGAGTTTGCTCCTTGTCTTTGTTTCCCTATAAATCCCATAACTAAAGGACCGAGTAAGGCTAGAATCCCAGCAACCTTATCGGAACTAAGACCTGATTTCTCCGCAAGCGAATTTTTAACCTGGTCTGTGTTTTTTCCAAAAATATGATCGACAATCTGGTTTTCGTCCTGCGTAGGAGCTGAATTAAATAATGAACCCAGGTTATCAAAAATGCTCCCTTCATGCTTACTGGCTAACGCCTGTATGTTTGCCGCGGTTTCCGGGTTCTTGTTGGCATTGTAATTCAAAGAAGACATCATTAAGGGTACAGCTGCCGAAACCACCCATTGTGTTTTTTCTTTTTCAATGCCTAATTGTTGGGAAATACCCTCTACCGCTTGATTTCCGATGCCGCCAGAAACTAATTCACTTAAGTTCATCTTTGTTGTCTTTAGTTAATAATGTATTTTTAAGTTAAATTGCTCAAATACATTGCCAAAGTCCTTATGATTAGAAGAACATATTTGCTTATCCTTTTCGCTCTGATTGTCCTGGTGTCGTGTAGGCATAACGAGCCCGAGGAGATCGCATTGGTACATCCAGGATTATCCATCGATCTGGCGAAAAAGATCCTCGCCCTCCCCGTGGGATGCCTACAGGTCGAATACCCCAATAAGTTGGGGCAGGTTTTGGGGCATGATTCTGACCTTAAGCCACCAAGGGCGCTTCGTCCTGTATTTTACGGGTGTTTTGATTGGCACTCCTCGGTACACGGATATTGGTCCATAGTGAAATTATTGAAGCAATTCCCAGAATTGGACCTTAACGGCGAAATCCGTCAAACATTATCCCAGCACATCACTCCTGAAAATATTCAAGTAGAGATGGCTTTTTTTGAGGACGAGAACAATCTAAACTTCGAACGAACTTATGGGTGGGCCTGGCTCTTCAAATTACAAGAAGAATTAATAAGCTGGAACGATCCGGATGCCAAAGACTGGTCGGTTACTTTGCAACCTCTGGTGGACCTGTTTATCGATCGTTATCGGGCTTACCTGCCCAAATTGGTCTATCCGATTCGAGCAGGACAGCATGATAACTCTGCGTTTAGCCTATCGCTATCCCTAGATTACGCGAAGGCCGCGGGTCGTGAAGATTTTTATAATCTGATCCGAGAGAATTCGATGCGATTATACCAAAATGATCAAGGATGTGATTTGAGTTACGAACCAAGCGGATACGACTTTCTTTCTCCTTGTTTGGAAGAAGCGTATTTGATGAGTAAAGTTTTGGATAGATCCGACTTTATGAATTGGCTGGCTAATTTTATGCCTGCTCTTGGTTCGGCAGACTTCCAGCTCGATCCCACTCTCGTTAAAGACCGGAGTGATGGGAAACTAGTACACTTGGATGGACTGAATTACAGTCGAGCAGCTTGCCTATATGGACTTTCAGTAGTTGACGATACCTTAGTCCATCTCCAACAACATGCACGAACACATTTCAATTTCTCGATAGAAAATTTAAGCAACGATGATGATTATATGGGCTCGCACTGGCTGGGAACCTTTGCCTTGTATGCTCTTGCTCATGCTGAATTGGTTAGTGAGACAACGCACAAAACCGCCGTCGCCTCACCTTAAAAAATTAGCATAATGGAACGAGCTTGTTGTCTTCGATCTTAACTGGAACTCGTTGAATCTGCGTAAATCCGTCTTGTTTACAGATGATTTCTGACAGATCAATACCTCTATTGGATAAGGTGCTCAACAGCGCGGTTCGGAAGATCGTTTTATTGTTGCCCCAATTGGATTGAACCAGATCGTTATTCAAGGTGACCAGCTCTTGGGTAGAGTAGAGGTGAAATTTTTCCAATAAGTGTTCTTGAAGAGGTTTCGTAGATGACATACAATTAATGTTTTAAAGTGGAACCATAATTGCATTCAGATTGAAAATTACATACGCTATTTTGGCTTTCTTGCCCGTATTAAACGACCACCGCGGTAACATCACTCGGTTGGTATTGCTGTGTTGCAATTCTGAATACTCTACAAAGTTAATAGATTTTTTTGTAAGTGCAAATAAGAACAAAGAAAGAGCCTGATAGAAAAGATACGCCCTGTCAAAGCAGGGCGTAGGTGTGTCAACTCTAAAGCTCTTTTCGTAAACGAGCAACGGGAATGTTCATCGCCTCTCGATATTTTGCCACCGTTCTGCGAGCGATCGAGTAGCCTTTTTCCTTAAGAATTTCAGTCAATTTTTCGTCCGCCAATGGTTTCCTTTTATCTTCATTAGCGATGCATTCTTCTAAAATCTTTTTGACCTCTTTATTAGAGACTTCCTCTCCTGACTCCGTTTGAATTGCTTCTGAGAAGAATGATTTTAGTAAGAATGTTCCGAATTCAGTCTGTACATATTTAGAGTTCGCTACACGAGAAACGGTCGAAATATCCATCTCTATTCGATCGGCTATGTCCTTTAAAATCATCGGTCTAAGCATGCGATCGTCGCCCGTGAGGAAATAATCATACTGATATTCCATAATGGCATTCATCGTTTTTAATAAAGTTTGCTGCCGTTGTTTGATCGCATCGATAAACCATTTTGCTGAGTCCAGCTTTTGTTTAACAAACTGTACCGCCTCTCGCATTTTTTTATCGGCTTTCTCGGCTTTCTCGTAATGCTGAAACATTTCCTGGTAGGACCGTGAAACCCGAAGTTCCGGTGCGTTTCGACCATTTAAAGTGAGGTGTAAGACCCCATCATTGTTGCTGATATGAAAATCAGGAATGATTTGTAGCTGTTTGCCAGCGACAGCTCCGGAATCTCCTGGCTTTGGATTCAATTTAAGGATTTCACCGACGATCTCACGTAGTTCTCCCGAATCTACACCCAGTTGTTTTTCAATCTTTTCGTAATGCTTTTTCGTGAATTCATCCAAGAAGTTATCGACCACCATCGTGGCTTGTTGTACCATGGGGTTGTTCTGATCTTTTTTCTTTAGTTGAATAGCCAAACACTCTTGTAAATTCCGTGCACCAATACCCGGAGGGTCAAACCCTTGTACAAGTTTCAGAATTTCTTCAACCTCTTGTTCTTCGGTTAATAGGTTTTGCGAAAAAGCCATATCGTCGATGAGTGAAAGAATGGGCCGGCGCAGGTATCCGTCATCATCCAACGATCCAATAATTTGCTGGCCGATGAGATAATCCCTATCGGAGAGCGCGAGTAAGTCTAGCTGATCCTGTAGGTTTTCGAAAAAAGAGTTTTGAATGGCGATCGGCATTTCCTTCTTGCCTTCGTCGTCATCTTGGTCATATCCTCCTCCATAGTCGCGGTAATCATCCTCCTGTATATATTCGTCGACGCTAAACTCTTCATCGACTCCTCCATCTTCCATGCTGAAATCCTCCTCGGGATCCTTATCAGGATATTCTTCCGTCGGTTCGGTCATGTTCGTCAGACTTCCGTCTTCTAGTGCGGGATTCTCTTCGAGCTCCTCTTTGATCCGCGCATCCAGCGAAACAGTTGGTACCTGTAGCAGCTTGATGAATTGTATCTGTTGAGGAGATAGTTTTTGTAATAATTTCTGCTGTAGTGTTTGTTTTAACATAGTCCCCAAAAATAATTCAATGTAAAAATAGCGAAATATATTTAATTTAGACAGTCTATCCGATGAGGTGTAGAAGTTTAGGTATAGTTTTTGTTATTATAAGAGGCCGTCAATCAGGTCAATTAAAAACCAAAAAGCTCGAATTGTTAAATATCGTTAATTTTTATTTCTACTCCTTGTTTTGCCTGGATTGATATCTTTTTTCGCAAAGTTTTCTTCATATTTACCACATGTTTAAACGTGTCCGAAACAAATTTTTACGTATCGCATTGATTGTTATTTACTTCGTCGTTTTGTTTACATGCGCGGTGCAAATTAACTTTCTAGGACTTTTCGGATCCTCTCCCACAAAAAAGGAGATTTTATTGCCAGAGCTTGATGTATCATCGGAGCTCTATACGGCCGATTCCTTGTTGATTGGACGTTATTACACGCAAGACAGAGATCCGGTGCCTTTTGATAGTATCTCTGAAAATATTATTAATGCGCTAATTGCCACCGAAGATGTTCGATTTTTTAAACACCAGGGAGTGGATGTGATTGGGGTATTTGGAGGTGTGATCTCGACTTTAGGCGGAAGCGAGCGCGGAGGAAGCACCATTACACAACAATTGGCTAAAAACCTCTATAGGACTCGGTATAAAGACGCGCAAGGTCTATTGGGAAAGATTCCTGGGTTTGGGTTAATTGTGACAAAATACAAAGAGTGGATGACCGCGTTCAAGTTAGAGAGTAAATACACAAAGCAGGAGATATTGACCATGTATCTCAATACGGTTTCCTTTAGTAACAATGCCTACGGTATCAAATCAGCTTCTGTCCGCTATTTTGATAAACAACCCAGTGAAATCAATGTCGGGGAAGCGGCCGTACTTGTAGGAATGTTAAAAGCGACCACCTTGTATAATCCGATTCGTAATCCGGAAAATGCACGACAACGCCGGAATGTTGTACTCGGGCAAATGGCTAAGGAAGGCTATTTAGATAGCGAGCAGTTGGCAGTCTCGAAGCAGGATTCACTAGGCCTTAATCTTAACAATCAAGAGGTGCGGAGTACAAATGATTCTTACCTACGAACCGCGGTTGAAAAATGGTTAGAGGATTGGTCAGAAGAGCAAGGAATTGATATTTATACCAGTGGCCTGAAAATTTATACGACCATTGATTCCCGGATGCAGGAAATTGCCGAAAGAACGGTTGCCGTTAAAATGCGGGTGTTACAGGAGCGATTAAATAAGGTATGGGAAGGGGAGCTGCCTTGGCGGGATAAGGAAGGAAATGTGATCCCGGAATTTTTGGAAGAGCACGCGAAAAAGCTTCCCATTTATAAAGCTTTAATGGATAAATACAATGACCAAGAGCGTGTTTTTGAAGAGCTACATGTTAAAAAGGCAATGGAAGTTTTTACTTGGGACGGTATGGAGCCGGTGAATTATTCGACGATGGATTCACTCCAGCATTATTTAACCATGCTCAACACGGGTATGATGGCAATGGACCCCTACTCCGGGGCCATCAAAGTTTGGGTGGGAGGAATCAACCATAATTACTTCAAATTCGACCACGTCAACCAAGCGAAGCGTCAAGCCGGATCAACATTTAAGCCTTTTGCCTACGCCGCTGCATTGGAGTCCGGTATGGCTCCATGTGATCAATATACGGACAAACCGGTGAAAATTGAATTCACCAACAACAAAGGTGAACGTGAAGTGTGGGAGCCTAAAAATGCGGATTGGACATTTTCTTATCGTGACTTGTCGCTCCGTCATGCTATGGCTCGTTCATTGAATACAGTAACGGCGCAAATTACACAGGACGTTGGCTGGGACAAAGTAGTTGAAATGGCAAATATGTGTGGTATTGATAGCCATTTAGAGTCCGTGCCTTCTGTGGGATTAGGGTCTAATGATGTGTCGGTTTTGGAGATGGTTCGGGGGTACGGTACTTTTATGAACGGAGGCAAGAAAACCGAACCGATTTTGGTCTCACGGATTGAAGATCGAAATGGAAAGGTGCTGGCAGAGTTTAAGACAGAAACCAAACAAGTCATTAGCCCAGAGAATGCCTGGTTAATGACGCATATGTTACGGGGAACTATTGAAGAATCTGGTGGAACCTCACAAGCACTTTGGGAATGGGATCTTTTCCGGCAGAACAACCAAATTGGAGGAAAGACGGGCACCTCATCAGATTACGTTGACGGCTGGTATATGGGAGTAACTAAAGATTTGGTAGCCGGTGTCTGGGTAGGATGTGATGAACAGAGTATTCACTTTAAGAACTCCGCGACAGGGGAAGGATCGAAAACCGCCCTACCCATTTATGCGCAGTTTATGGAAGAGCTTTACAAACATCCTGAACTTGGAGTTACATTTGGTGAGTTTCCGGAAGCGCAGGTTGAGATTACCAAAAAATACGATTGTCCGGGACGTCGAATTCCGCACCAGCCGGATTCGCTGGATTCGGAATTACTCGAGGTGCCTAGAGAGCTACCCAGAATTGTCTTGCCTCAGTTTTCCGATAGTAACCAAGAAGGCGATCAACAAGGACAGGAGAACGAACAGGTACAGGAGGAAGAAATGAATTAGGACAACAAGTTCCAGTTTGATGGGATTTTGTTATTTTTATCGACTGATTTATCGTTATGGAATTAAAAAACAATCTTTTAGCAAGGCTGCTTAGCGTTATCGTTTTGTTTGGACTGATGATGGCGCTTCCTCTGGAGTCTGACGCACAGTATTTTGGTCAGAATAAAATGCGTTACAAAAAGCTGGATTTCAAAGTTTTCGATACGCCCCATTTCAATATTTACTACTACCTGGAGAACGATTCGATGATGAATTGGTTTGCTAAAGAATCGGAGGTGTGGTACGAACTACATCAACAGGTCTTCCAAGATACTTTTCTTCGTAAAAACCCAATTATTTTATATAATAACCATCCTGAATTTCAGCAAACGACCACTATTTCAGGTGAAATAGGTGTGGGGACTGGGGGGGTGACTGAAGCGTTCAAACAACGAGTGGTCATGCCGGTAATGCAAATCAACCAACAGACACGACATGTTTTAGGTCACGAGTTGGTTCACGCCTTTCAATATCGTGTATTGCTTGAAGGAAATGATTCAACTCGACTGGAAAACATAGCGAATATCCCACTTTGGATGGTGGAGGGGATGGCCGAATATTTTTCCATTGGAAAGAAAGACGCTTTTACCTCGATGTGGATGCGGGATGCATATGCTAGGAACGACTTGCCCAGTCTGAGACAAATGACGGAACAATCCAGTCGTTATTTCCCTTATCGCTATGGACAAGCCTTTTGGTCTTACGTGGGGTCTACCTACGGAGACACGGTGATCATGCCACTGTTTATAGAGACGGCCAAACATGGATACGAAGATGCAGTTAATCGTGTGTTTGGCTATGATGCGCAAACGATGTCCACGCTCTGGAAGAACAGTATGGAAAATACCTATCGGGACCTGGGAAAAGATACCACCTCAAATCCGGTGGGACAATTGCTGCTGTCGACCAAGAATGCCGGCCGGATGAACGTTTCCCCTGCGATATCGCCGGATGGGAAATATGTAGCTTTTCTGTCTGAATTAGATCTATTCAGTATCGATCTCTTCTTGGCTGATGCCGAAACGGGCGCTATTGTTCGTAAATTAGGAAGCCGATTGACCAACGGGGATATTGATGAATTTAGTTTTATTGAGTCCGCCGGCACTTTTTCCCCAGATAGCAGAAAGTTTGCATTTTCAGTTTTTAGTGAAGGGAAGAATAAATTGATGATCGTAGATGTTGAGAATGGAAAAACGGTTTCTGTTGAGGAAATGGGGGATATTACGGAATTTACCAACATCACTTGGGCGCCCAACGGATCAGAGGTCGCGTTTTCTGGACTAAAAGATGGGCGAAGCGATATTTATACCTATAATCTGGACACCAAAGTGCTCAATCAACTTACGGATGATTATTATTCGGATTTTCAGCCCAGTTTTTCGCGAGATGGCCAATATATTGTCTTCAGTACCGATCGGATGTCGCTCGAATCCAGTAGCAAGAGCGTGGATATTCCCATGGGATTGGCAGTGGTCGATATAGCAACCAAAAGCATTCGGAATATTCCTGTATTTCCCGGCGCTAATAATTTAAATCCGCATTTTTCATCCTCGGGTGACGATATTTATTTCTTATCGAACAGCGATGGTTTTCGAAATCTCTATCGGATTGTCATTGAATCTGGAGAGGTCGAAAGGATGACAGACTTCTTTACAGGTATCAGTGGAATTACTGAGTATTCGCCTGCGATGAGTGTTTCGGCAAATGATGATATTGTGTATTCCTACTTTAAAAACAACGCCTATACAGTTTATAAAGCGAAAAGTACAGACTTTGAATCCGTGTCTGTTGACCCAGGTACGGTCGATTTTCAAGCGGCGATGCTACCTCCTAGCCAAAGTAGGGGAGTGAATGTGGTCAATACGAACCTCGAAAGTTTTAATGCCTACAGTCGAGTGGATGATTCACAGATTGAAAATATACCCTATCGTTCTAAATTTAAATTAGATTATTTAGCGAACAGTGGTGTAGGTATGTCGGTTGGCTCGCGTTACGGTGCAGGGATCGCCTCGGGAATTCAAGGTATGTTCTCCGATATTTTAGGGTACAACCAGATTTTTGCTGCTTTGAATATCAATGGAGAAATTTATGATTTTGGGGGACAAATTGCCTATATTAATCAGCGTAGTCGTTGGAATTGGGGGGGCTCTATTTCGCATATCCCGTATCGATTTGGTTTCTATAATTTTGATCAACGGGATCTAGGGGGTGGGCCGGAGCCCGTGATTGATCAATACCTAGTCCGCTCCTTCCAGTCGCAAGCAGACGCGTTTGTTGCTTATCCCTTTAATAGGCACCATCGCTTTGAGGTCGGAGGCGCAATCTCATATAACTCCTATCGTGTGGATCGTTTCACACAAAGCTATTATAATTATTACGGGACACGTGAACGAGTGCCTAATGATGAGGCAGCAAATGCGCTAGGCGTATCGAATTTGGATCCGTTTAACCTGATGCAGGCGAATGTAGGATTTGTGGGGGATAATGCGGTCTTTGGAATTGCGGCTCCGCTTCATGGTTTTCGTTACCGTTTAGGTGTTGAGCAGTATTTTGGGACTTATAGTTTCTCGGCTTTGAATATAGATCTGAGGAAATACCACCGTATTAATCCAGTCACTATCGCGGCCAGAGTATATTCTTATATGCGGGTAGGAGAAGACTCGGATCGCTTGTATAATATGTACATCGGCTATCCGTATATGGTTCGCGGCTTTGAAGCCAACTCTTTTGGACCTAACAGTAAGATTGGATACAATGATCTCTCTGGTTCGCGGATGGTTGTCGGGAATTTTGAAGTCCGTTTGCCATTCACAGGGCCGGAAAAATTGGCGGTTCTTCCCTCGGGATTCTTGTTTTCAGATCTTAACTTTTTTGTAGATGGGGGATTGGCCTGGACAAAGAATAGCACGATTAAATGGGACAAAACAGATGAAGACAAGGTTACGGAGACCATTGATGGGCAAACCTATAGCTCGTATGACCCGTCGGTGACTATGCCTGTATTTAGTGCTGGCGTGTCCTTAAGAGTAAATCTTTTTGGTGCGATGATTTTAGAACCCTATTATGCGATACAGCTTAATAACTCCTCCCGAGAGAAATTCGGCACCTTTGGGTTAAACTTTGCGCCCGGCTGGTAGTCCAATTTCACTGAGGTGCAATGCACTAAATCAGTGTAAGGTTGTTAAGGCCGTTGTTTTTGCTTCATGCAAAGACAACGGTTTTTTTAGTTTTTGGTAGATTGGGTCTTAAGGAAGCAATGCTAAGCCAATTGGGGTTCGTTCTGCGTATTAACCGCTCTCTAACCAAGCGAGTCATTCCCGAGAGTTCAATAAAACGATTTTCAGCTTCTTCTTGTGAGGTGTGAGGTTCGAGGAAAACAATGCGGTTCCCCTGCGACAAAACATCAGAAACCCTCAACGATCCAATACGACTCGATCGGGTATAAGCATGCAGGTGGTGACCGATTTCTGGCCGAAGAAACTTTCTGTTAGAATCCGTTACAATATAGGTGGAGAACTGCTTTCTGTCGCACATTTTAGCTAATTTATTTGGTTTTAGTAGAAAAAATAACTAACTTTATTGGCACAATGATACTAAAAATATTAGTGTTTCTAAAATTATTTAATCAATATGTCGAACATCGCTTCAAACCTCAAGTTTCTTCGTAGGAAAAGGGGACTTACGCAACAACAGTTTGCTGATCAAATGAAGATCAAAAGGTCTTCTGTGGGGGCTTATGAGGAGGATCGAGCAGAGCCTAAATATGAATTGCTTAAAAAGATTGCTGGCTTCTATGAATTAACCATGGATGAATTAGCGTACGAGAAAATTGATGAAAAATGGAAGCCGACACCGAAAAGTAATGCGTCCAATTTACGGGTGCTCAGTATTACTGTGGATGCGCAAGAAAAGGAGAACATTGAGTTAGTGCCCGTAAAAGCAAGTGCAGGTTACCTTAATGGGTATGCCGATCCGGAATATATTAGTGATTTACCCAAGTTTTCGCTGCCTATTTTTCAGCACGGCACCTATCGTGCTTTTGAGATTAAAGGGGACTCCATGTTGCCATTGCCGTCAGGTTCATTCATTATCGGGGAGTATGTCGAGAATTGGAATGACATTAAACCCGGACAAACGTATGTTGTCGTTTCGCTCAACGACGGTGTAGTTTACAAGCGAGTCGGTCAAAAATATAAAGATGAGAGAGGCTTGAAGCTGGTGTCCGATAATAAAGAATATGATCCGTATTGGGTGCCATCGGACGAAATTCTAGAGGTATGGGTCGCAAAAGGGTTCCTCAGTACGGAGCTTCCTGAACCCAACTCCGAACCAACATTGGAGGGACTGTCTAGCATGATGGCGCAAATGCAGAAAACAATCAATTCGGTCGTGGATAAAAATTAAAACTGTTTTTGTGAAACAGAAATTAAATTGTATCTTTGTGCTATTAGAAAGGAAGGGGGCATGGTATGCCCCCTTTTTTAATTCGTTTTTCAATTATGCAGCTTGAGGATAGAGTAATCGACTTAGTTGAGGATAAAATTGCTGATCGACCGGATCTTTTTATTGTCAGTGTACGATTTTTAAAGAGTGGTGTTCTGGAAATCCTCATGGATGGCGATCAGGGGATTGCAATCGGAGATTGCGTGAAAATCAGTCGACATGTGGGTTTTCATTTGGAAGAAGAGGAGGCTGTAGAACAGGCCTATCGTCTAGAAGTGTCTTCTCCCGGAGTGGATGCTCCTTTAGTCTTAAATCGACAATATCACAAGAATATAGGTCGAAAAGTATCCGTTAACTTGTTGGATGGAACCCAAAAGGAGGGGATGTTGGTTGAAGTCGACCAGCAGTCTATTCGTGTTCTGGAAAAAATTAAGGAAAAAAGAAAAAAGGCTGTGGAAGTGGAAACCGATATTCCTTTTGCGCAAATAAAAGAAACAAAGGTGTTAATTTCATTTAAATAAAAATGAGTACAAATATAAATTTGATAGACTCGTTTCAGGAGTTTAAGGACTTCAAGAATATTGATCGTCCTACGGTGATTACCGTTTTGGAGGAGGTGTTTCGTAGTATGATTCGTAAACGTTTTGGGACGGATGAAAACGTAGACGTTATTGTGAATCCTGACAATGGAGATTTGGAAATTTGGCGCACCCGGACGGTGATGGAAGACGGTTTTTCGGAAGATGATGATTTGGAAATCGAATTGACCGAAGTACGTCGATATGATCCGGATCTTGAGGTTGGTGATGAGTATATTGAAGAGATAACTTTGGAAAGTTTCGGAAGAAGGGCTATACTTGCCGCTCGTCAAACTTTGGTTTCAAAAATTTTGGAATTGGAGAAGGATGAAGTGTTTAAGAAATACAAGGATCGCGAAGGTGAACTAGTTATCGGTGAAGTCTACCAAATTTGGAAAAAAGAGATGTTGGTGCTCGATGAGGATGGGAATGAATTGATTTTGCCAAAAACGGAGCAGATTCCAGCGGATTACTTTAAAAAAGGAGATAGTTTGCGAGCAATCGTTCATAAAGTGGATATGATGAATAATAATCCTAAGATTATTATTTCTCGCACTGCGCCGGAATTTTTGCAACGACTTTTTGAGCTGGAAGTTCCGGAAATTTTTGACGGCTTGATTACCATCAAGAAAATCGTACGTGAACCTGGCGAACGCGCTAAAGTCGCTGTAGAATCATACGATGATCGGATTGATCCAGTTGGTGCTTGTGTGGGAATGAAAGGATCGCGTATCCACGGTATTGTACGTGAATTGAGAAACGAGAATATTGATGTAATTAATTTTACAACCAATCATTCTCTTTATATTTCCCGCGCGCTAAGCCCAGCGCGGATTTCTTCGATTAAGATCGATGAAGACCGTGATACAGCTGCTGTATATTTGAAGCCGGATCAGGTTTCGTTGGCGATTGGACGGGGCGGTCACAATATTAAATTGGCTGGTAAGTTAACTGGCTACGAAATTGATGTTTATCGTGAAAATGATGAAGAAGAGGAGGATGTGGACATTGAAGAATTCGCAGATGAAATCGATAGCTGGGTTATCGACGAATTAAAACGTGTCGGATTAGACACGGCCAAATCTGTTTTAGCGATCACGGAGGAAGACTTAATTAGACGTACCGATTTGGAAGAAGATACCATACGCGAGATCATCCGCATACTACAGGCGGAATTTGAATAGTCTGCAGATGCGAATGTAAGGTTTGACATTTTGTAAAAAATTGTTAAATCCCTGTAAAAAAACATATTTTTGTAAGACAGAATAATATTTAGAAGATAGTAGATGACAGAAGGTAAAAGTATAAATTTGCTAAAAGCTGCAAAAGAGCTCAATATTGGGGTCGGAACTGCTGTGGAATATTTGGTAAAGAAAGGGTTCGAAGTTGAATCTAAACCGAATACGAAACTTAGTCCCGAGATGTACGGAGTACTTTTGAAGGGTTTTCAGGGTGATAAAATAGTAAAGGACGAAGCTAAACAAATAGTTATCGGCAAAATTCGCCGTGAAGACACTCCAGTGAGTAGCAGTGGAAACTTGAGCCCCGAATCTACTGAAGAGAAGTCCGGTTCAGACGAGGGCGAAGAAGTATTGATTAAGAATACCGCAATCGATCCCACTCCTCCTGCGGCACCCGCCCCAGAAGAAAAGAAGGAGCCTGCTGGTTCTTCTCCATTAAAGGTAGTGGGTAAAATCGACTTAGATAGTTTGAAGAAAGGTAAAACTGGTGCCAAGCCTGAAGCGAAACAGGAAAAAGCGAAAGACCAGAAGGAAGCGCAGCCAGAGGAACCGAAAATCGAAGAAAAACCGGTTGCGGCTAAACAGGAGACTGAGGAGGCTATTGAACCGGTTAATGAGATCAAGCCGAAATCAGAACCCGTACAGCCAGAAGCTGTCCAATCAGAACCTGAGCCAGTCAAACCAGAGGCTATCGAAGCAGCGCCTATCGAGCCAGAATCTAAAGACAAAAAAGATAAAGGGGACGCTGTTGAAGTGAAGAAACAGGAGAAAGAACCGGTGAAGGAGCAAGCCAAAGAGCAAGTTCCAGAACTCAGACCAGTCCCGAAGGAGAAGGTGCAGGAAGAAAGCCCGGTACCGGCGAAAGGAAAAGTTCCTGATGAAGTCATTCGTGCTAGATCAGCAACCTTGAGCGGGCCGAAGGTTGTGGGCAAAATTCAATTGCCAGTCGCCAAATCGAATAAACCGGTTGCGTCTTCTTCGTCTCATACCGGTGGCGCAGATAATAAACGGAAACGAAAAAGAACAAATAAGCCTACGACAACCGGCGGTGGTACTGGTGCCGGTGGGGCTGGTGGTGATAACCGCCCGGGCCAAACCGCTAACAGACCGAATCGTGGAAATCAAGGACCGAACCGCGGAAGTCAGGGGCCTAATCGTGGAAATCAAGGTAGAGGAGGGGATCGCAGAAGAAGCGATGTTCCTAGAGAAGAACCAACCGAGAAACAAATCCAAGATCAAATCAAAGCGACACTCGCTCGTCTGAGCGGTGCCGGTAAATCGGGTAAATTTGCGCAACGGGCAAAACTGCGCAGGCAGAAACGAGACGATATTGCAACCTCCGCTGAAGAAGCTGCGATGGAACAAGAAGCGATGTCCAGAGTCTTGCGTGTGACTGAGTTTGTGACGGCAAATGAACTAGCTAACTTGATGGATGTACCAGTGACTCAGATTATCGCAACCTGTATGAGTCTAGGTATGTTCGTGTCGATTAACCAACGTTTAGATGCAGAAACCCTGACTATTGTAGCCGATGAATTCGGGTATCAAGTCGAGTTTATCAAACCTGAAGATGAGGAAATTGCAGAATTGGAAGAAGAGGATCACGACGATCGTTTAATACCAAGAGCACCTATCGTAACGGTTATGGGGCACGTCGATCATGGTAAAACATCCCTACTGGATTATGTCCGAAAAGCAAATGTCACCAAGGGTGAGGCCGGTGGAATCACGCAGCACATCGGCGCCTATGCGGTGAATTTGGACGATGGAAAGAAGATCACCTTTTTAGATACACCAGGTCACGAAGCCTTTACGGCGATGCGGGCCAGAGGTGCACAAGTAACGGATATTGTCATTATCGTAATTGCAGCAGATGACGCGGTGATGCCGCAAACCAAAGAGGCAATTAATCATGCGATGGCGGCTGGTGTACCTATTGTTTTTGCTTTTACCAAGGTAGACAAGGAAGGTGCGAACGCAGACCGTATTCGAGAACAATTATCGGCCATGAATATTTTGGTTGAGGATTGGGGAGGTAAATATCAAGCCCAGGAAATTTCCGCAAAAACAGGCGAGAATGTCGATCTTTTATTAGAGAAGTTGCTACTTGAAGCGGAGCTTCTGGATTTGAAAGCTGACCCAGAAAAACGTGCTGTAGGTTCCGTTATTGAGGCGGCTCTTGATAAAGGCCGTGGTATTGTGACTACGGTGCTGGTTCAAGGAGGTACGCTGCGCGTCGGTGATCCGATTTTGGCAGGTTCATATTCCGGTAAGGTTAAAGCTTTGTCGAACGAACGCGGCGAGCGAGTTAAAGAAGCCGGACCATCTGTTCCTGTTCAGATTTTAGGTATGTCCGGAGCACCAACTGCTGGGGACAAATTTTATGGACTCGATAGCGAAAGTGATGCTAGGCATGTCGCTAATAACCGTTTACAGTTACAACGTGAGCAAGGGATGCGTGCTACGAAACATATCACGCTGGACGAAATTGGAAGACGCTTAGCTATCGGAAACTTTAAAGAGCTTAATATTATTGTTAAAGGTGATGTGGATGGATCTATCGAGGCACTTTCTGACTCCTTGTTGAAGCTGTCTACCGATGAAATTCAAATCAATGTCATCCATAAATCTGTTGGAGCTATCTCAGAATCTGATGTATTGCTAGCCTCAGCATCTGATGCGATCATCATTGGATTCCAGGTGCGTCCGACACTAGGCGCACGTAAGCTAGCGGAAAATGAACAGATCGATATTCGTCTATATTCAATTATCTATGACGCGATTGAAGAGATCAGATCTGCGATGGAAGGAATGTTAGCGCCGAAATTAGAAGAAAAAATAGTTGCTGAGGTTGAAATTCGTGAAACGTTCAAGATTTCCAAAGTTGGTACGATCGCGGGATGTATGGTGCGCAGCGGAAAAATCAACCGAAACAACGATGTACGTATAATCCGAGAGGGTGTTGTTATTCACACAGGGAGATTAGCTTCCTTGAAGCGATTTAAAGACGATGTAAAAGAAGTCGCTCAAGGTTATGAATGTGGACTTAATATCGACCGTTTTAACGATATCGAAGTTGGTGATATAGTCGAAGCATTCGAGCAAGTAGAGGTGAAACGTAAACTCTAGGCTTTTTGTAACCCAACCGGGTACGATAGCTCAATCCTAAACTAAAGGATTGAGCTATTGTTTTTTTAAATGGTTTTTTTACTTCGGTGATTTTCGTTGTAAAACCAGACGGTCCTATGTCAAGGACAGAGACCGATTTGTAAAACATGCAACGCTTGTGCAGAACAGGAGTCTCGCACTTGAATTATCTCTTCAAAGGTGTTATCTTTGGGGCCATGTATAAATTTAGGATTTCCGAGATTATTCCGCAACCGAACCAAAATATATCTATTCGTTTTCAAGATCTTAATGGAAATTACCCTACTTATAAAGCCGGGCAATTCTTGACGCTGGTTTTCCGCTTTGGAGAACGGGAAGTCAGACGATCGTATTCTTTCTCGAGCTCGCCTGATCTTGATGAACCCTATGAAGTCACGGTAAAAAGAGTGGATAATGGAGAGATCTCACGGTTACTTCACCACCGAACTCAAGTTGGCGATGAGATAACCGTTCTGGAGCCTCAAGGTCTTTTTACCTTTGATCCGGTCAAAGAGGGAAAACGCACTATTTTTCTTTTTGCCGCAGGTGTAGGAGTTACGCCATTATTTTCGATTTTGAAAACGGCCTTAACAAGCGAGCCGCAAACCAGAGTAGTATTGGTCTATAGCAATAGCTCGAAGGAGAAAACCATCTTTTACGATGAGCTCCGTCAATGGCAAAGCAAATACCCCGACCGGTTTCACGTCGAATTTATTTGGTCCGATCGTAAGAACTTGTTGGAAGCGCGTCTCAATAGAGAATATATTATAGGGCTGGTTAATAGCCATAGCCAAGAAAACACTGAATCCCAGTTTTACACGTGTGGCCCACTTTTCTATATGGATCTTTGCCGATTTACGTTGCTGGGTATGGGGTTTCCGGAGAAAAACATTAAAAGAGAAACGTTCCACTTTCCAGAAGAGGAAGAAGATGAGGACGAGAAAGCGGAGGATCCGATAGATACTCGAAGCTTTGAGATCGTGTTGAAATTTCAGGGGCAGGAATACCCAATGGTTGTTCCGTATGATAAAACCATCTTGGATGTAGGACTGGCACAAGAACTTAAATTGCCGTATTCGTGTAAATCGGGCATGTGCAGTACGTGTATTTCTCAAGTAACCAGCGGGTCAGTTAGAATGCAATACAATGAAGTGCTTACCGATCGAGAGGTCGACAATGGCAGATGTTTAATCTGTACATCACACCCCTTGGAAGATGGGACGGTAATTGAGGTTTATTAACGAGGAAAATTTATGTGCTATTTCGATTATCGACAATCGATACCGAATAGTTCGTCAAACTATTAAAACGCAAGAGACCACGGCAATCATCGCCGTGGTCTCTTGCTTTCTCTAGGGTAGGAGCTTTTACTAATCGAGTGGATGTTCGACTCCTTCAAATGTCATTTTAACTTGCTCGATAAAACCGTTTTCATCGAATGTCATTTCATCTATAGCCGTTTCCCGTTCGTTCGCTCCTGTTTTGCCCAGCGGTCGGCGGTGGTAAACAATATAATATTTATCCTCGTTGGGAACCTTGATGACAGAATGGTGTCCTGCACCAACCGCAATCTCGGGGTCTTGTTCCAATATTGTTCCGACGCGTTCGTAGGGACCAAATGGAGAATCCGATATCGCGTAGGCTACCTTATAATCAGGACCGGTCCAGCCACCTTCTGACCACATAAAATAATACTTTCCATCTCGGATAAACATAAATGGCCCTTCTACATAATTTTCTGGAGTAACTTCCTTATAGGTTGTTCCATCTTCAAAAGGAACCAGATGTGTGAAATCATCGCTTAGCTTAACCACATTGCAATGTCCCCAACCGCCATAAAACATATAATGCTGTCCGTCTTTATCTTTAAATACAAATTGATCGATCGGCTGTGCCCCGTTCACGATGTCATTAATTAAAGGTTTGCCGATCAGGTCTTTGTAGGGGCCCTCTGGTCGATCTGCAACCGATACGCCAATGCCGCCGACTTCTCCTTCGTGAACATCATTAGCTCCAAAGAAAAAATAATATTTGCCATCTTTTTCAATAACACTGGGTGCCCACATCGCTTTATGAGCCCATTTGACTTCTTGGTTATCGATGATCCGCTCATGCTTGGTCCAGTTGACCAAGTCTTTTGAAGAAAATGCATCGAAAAAAATTTGTTCTTCGTAAGGCGCGGAATAGGTTGGGAAAACCCAATATTCATTGTTGTAGACTATGCCTTCTGGATCTGCATACCAACCCGGAAAGACCGGATTTTGTTGGGCAAAACTGTTTGATGAACTTAATAGGCCGAGAACAGCGGCGGTAAGTAAGATCTTTTTCATGATTGTGTCTCTGTAGTGTTTGGCTGAAAATAAGGATAATTTGTCATCTTGCCAAAGCTAAAACCATTTTTCAATTTGTTTTGCAAGGATAAATCGGTGTCAATTTTCTGTTGAAGATGGCACTTAAAGGAACGATATCAGGCCGGTAGCGGTCCGATTGGGACCGATAACCGTTTCTCAAGCGGACAAGACCTTAAGGATAGGTAACTACAATGTTGCTGATCTTCCAGCCATTCTTCCCATTTTGAAGCGTTAGGTAATCCAGTCTGACGAAATGATCGAATGTTGTGCGGATCTGTGCAACACTATAATGGCTATGATTTTCTAGGATGGTCAATTCACTAATAACATCCAGTTTGTTCCCTTGGTTTTCTTTTAGATGCTTGATCAAGGCCGATCGATCAAAAGATTTGCTGTCAGTATTGTCGGGTGTCGAGATTCGCAGTTGTTCGGTAAACAAGTACTCCAGATCGTCGGTTTCTCCCAGTTGCGTAGCAGTTATATAGTGTTGTATTGCGGTTTCTGCTTTGGTAAAAATCGTTGGTTCGGGTTTGTCTGCTCCTGAAATAAAATGACTAAGGGTGCTAAAAATTAGGGTAATGGGGAAAGTAATGAACGTTTTCATGGTCAATTGTTTTAATTAGTTATTGTTTTTCTTGTATCAAAAATAGAGGTCATCAATTCCTTAAACTATAGCTAAAAGGTGGATGGGCGGAAAATATCGGCGAGTGAATATTGAATACCGGTAAACAGTATAGGTTTTAGTGGGAACTGATTAGAAGACGGTTTGATCAACCATTTTATTGATGCTGCGTGCGGATAAACGTCCAGTAAAGGGTAAGGTCACCAGTCCTGGTTCACTGCCGGGCTGACAAGGGTCTCTTGTTGGAAGAGACCTGGTGCGTGTCGACAGGTTTCTTTCCATGAATTTAAATTCTTGTTCTGAATTCCGATTGACCTGGATTGAGCTGATGTATATATTGACCAGAATGGATTCTGTTGTCTTTTTTTCTGTGTCTATATGAATTTTTATTGGGGTGTTTTTGTTTAAGTTACCGATTTTTTTGGTCTTTTTGTTCTGTTTTTATTGCTTTTTACGGTGTTTATGCTTTTTATAATATAAATTACAGCTCTATATGGGTTGTTTTTTTATTTATTGCGGTAATATTTAAACTTTTTTCCGGTTTTTTGTGATAAATAATTTATTTTTACCGAAATGTATTGTGTAATAGTGTTAAATTTTATGAAATATGGTATTTTCCGGTAGTAAATCTTATGTACCCTTGTTTTTTATGAGTTTTTTGGTCGTTCTTTCATTGTTCTTCACGGATGTCGGTGCAATGCATAACGATGACGGGCTGAATTTTGCAGATATTGCATGGATGTTAACCTCTACAGCGCTAGTGCTGATTATGACGCCTGGGTTAGCTTATTTTTATGGGGGTATGGTGAAGAAAAAGAATATGATTTCAACGATGCTACAAAGTTTTATTTGTATGGCGGTTGTGGCCGTGTTGTGGATTGTGTTTGGTTTCAGCTTAGTGTTTGGAGACTCTATGGGTGGGGTCATTGGAGACCCTAGTACGTATTTTATGTTCAATAACGTGATGGAAAGGGCGCCTTGGGAAAATGCACCTACAATTCCTTTCGCTCTTTTTGCAATCTATCAGCTTAAATTTGCGATTATCACCCCTGCCTTGATTACTGGCGCTTTTGCTGAACGGGTTCGATTTACGTCCTATGTGCTTTTCATTTGCTTGTTCTTCATTTTTATTTATGCGCCTTTGGCTCATGCCACATGGCATCCCGATGGGCTATTGATGCAAATGGGGGTATTGGATTTTGCTGGAGGCACGGTTGTTCATATGTCTGCAGGACTTACCGCTTTGGTAGCCGCTATCTATATGCGGAAAGGGGTAGAAATGCATGTGCATAGTCCCGCTAGGATTACCTATGTCTTGCTCGGGACGGGCTTACTTTGGTTTGGTTGGATTGGGTTTAATGCAGGGTCTGCCTTTTCCGCTTCGGGATTAGCGGTCGCTGCATTAATCACTACTTCAACCGCTTCGGGTGCAGGAGCATTGACTTATATTTTTGTCGATGCGGCCAGGGGAATCAAACCCTCGGCAATGGGGGTTTGTATCGGAGCTGTGGTCGGACTTGTCGCCATTACGCCGGCTGCTGGTTTTGTGACCTTTGGACATTCTTTAGTTATTGGCGCAGCTGCAGCGTTGATCAGTCGAATGGTTATCGCATGGAGGACCAAATCTGGGATAGACGATACTTTGGATGTTTTTCCCAGCCACGGTGTAGGCGGGATGGTTGGCATGTTGTTAACAGGCGTGTTTGCTTCAAAAGCAATGAATCCAGCAATTGAATCTAATGGGTTGTTTTTTGGTGAATGGGCCTTGTTCGAGGCACATGTTCTTGGCTTGATTGGCGCGACATTTTTTATCTTGATCATGGCATTCCTGCTCATTAAGCTCACCGATATTATTTCGCCGTTGCGCGTTTCCGATGCAGATCAGAATGTTGGACTCGATTTGTCACAGCATGACGAACAGCTTTAGCACAAATAACCAGCGATAGAAATTGTCACCTATCTGGTGGGGGGCGAAAAATGCATTTGGCTTTAGCTGTTGGGTTCTTAATTCTTGATTAATTTAAAATTATCCAAACATTTTTTGTGCTAAGGTGTTAATAAACTAGACAAAAAAGGAGTCCTATGGATATTTCGAAACGAATAATAACAGCTGGCTTAATTCTTTTCCTTGTTACCGCGTTGACAAGCTGCAACAGTGGTACTGAAGGAGAAGGATCAGACGCGTCTATGCCTGCAGATAACGGGCTGAGTGAACGCTATAATATCAATGCGCCAGACGAGGAACTCATGAATGTGGATTCTGCGGAAACCGATTCATCGGTCGAAGACTCCGTACAAGATACCGCCCAATAATCATATTATTTTATATTTTTGTTAGTCTGAAGCCTGTTCCATTTCGTGTTCAGGCTTTCTTTTTTTTCAACCCAACAGCGATGCTATTGTTCCGTAGAAGTCGAGTGGCTTCATCGTATTGCTGGTGATTAGTGAGCATAGTCGAGCGCCGAGCGCGAAAGGTGCTGTAATCGATTGAAAGAAGATGGTATGTGGCGTGCAATCAAGAAATAGTGCTATTTTTGACTATGGATTGAAAGCCAGCTATACAGAAAGCGTATGATAATCATCGGATGTATTCTAGCAATTTTAGTGGGACTCACCCTAGGGTTAGTTGGGAGTGGCGGAACCATTTTGACTGTTCCTATCTTGGTTTACGTGATGGGTGTTGATCCGGTTCTATCTACGACCTATTCTCTTTTTGCTATTGGTTTGACCTCTGGGGTCGGGGGACTACGCGGAATTTTTAGGAAAGAGGTGGATCTAAATAAAGTCTGGAGTTTTGGCATTCCCTCGTTAGTTGTTGTGTTCATCACCAGATCGTTCGTACTGCCACTGGTTCCTGAGACGATCGTCATTGCCGGTTATCCGATTGCGCAGCGTGTTTTATTGATGATTCTTTTTTCAATCATCATGATCGCCTCCTCGCTTAGTATGATCAGAAGTGCGCAGCGGAGACTAGAGGTTCCGACACAGTCCCATCAATTTCCGATAGAGATTATTATTTTGCAGGGAGCTCTTGTAGGTTTGGTAACTGGAGCGATGGGTGCAGGGGGTGGATTTTTGATCATTCCCGCTCTGGTGAACTTTTACCATCTGCCGATGCGGCGCGCGGTGTCCACTTCACTGGTTATTATTTCCATCAATTCTTTTTTTGGATTAGCAGGCGATTTTGAGAAATTCCCCACCTTTGATTGGGTGCTTTTGGGTGGATACACCCTGGGCGCTACGATCGGGCTTGCCGTTGGGCTCTATTTTGCAGATAGGATACCTGGGCATCGATTGAAAGCAGCTTTCGGCTATGTTATCCTGTTAGTAGGGCTCTATGTTTTGTGCAATGAAATAGTGCTTGGCCAATCGGCTAAATAGGGAGTGAAATTGAGGGACCGAGGTTCAGGTATTTCTGGTTTGGCCTTGAGGATCCTATTGTGGATGGAGGTGAACTGCCGGCCCATGGAAAATTGATGGTTTGGCTGCTTCTTGAAGATCTGGTCTTATTTCAATTCTACCCCTGATGCCAAAGCGGAATTTTTAAACTTTCTTTTCGTGAATTTAAATGGGCATTTCTCTTGTTACATTTGTCTTTTCTCTTATTGTGAAAGCGCTGGGCAGGTAAATGATTGCAGAGTATGTCGAATTTAAAATCCAAATCGGGCATAAAACGACGTAAAATGGCATTTAATTGTAATCGTTACCTGTCGAAAAGAGATCGACTAGTCCGGCAAGCCGCAGGTTTTAAAAACCCCGGTTCTGATCCGATCTAGTTGTTGTGGATTGGCTGCTCAGATTGCCAAAAAAAAGTAGGAATCCATTTGTGAATTATGATTATTGCATGATCCATATCCTAAGGTCAACAAGAATGGTCTTCACATCGCCTAGGTTCCGCTGGACTGTTCATGTGTGTGGTAGATGATCCTTCATTTCAGACCGCTCGCCACGGTATTATTCGTTTACAAGGTTAATTCACTATATTTAGGGCTTAAAACGCATTCACGCAAAAAGCGATCAATGGGTTTTTAAGACGCATACTATAAACCGATAGGATGATGAACCCGCTCCGAGCCAAATATATACTCGTTTTTACGCTAGTTTTATGTCTATATAGCACCCGTTTACTAGGCCAGACTGCCGTGCCGGAGACCTTTACAGAGCTTCCCGACCCCATCAAAATTGATGAATCGAAATGGTCAGCGTTAGGGAAAGGGCTACACAGCTCTTTTGTCAGTATTGATAAGCGATATGCTAAATCGGAACTCCCTGAAATTGAGAAACAAAACCGACTAAAACTACGGGGGTGGAAGGGCGAGGTGCTGTCCGCACAAGTACTACTTTGGACCCATTATGACGTGCCTGAAGTTCAAGTCGATATTTCGGACTTCACTACTTCCTCAGGAGAACATATTGCACGTTCTTCCGCCTCTGCTCGATTTGTTCGTTATGTGATGACTGATGAGTTTGCAGAGGGCTGTGGCTATCGTGACGCAGCGGATTATGCAGCCTCGCTTTCCCCCGATATGTTGGATGACTTAGCGGACTTCGATGTGCCAGCCAATAGTGCGCGACCGGTATGGTTGACCGTGTCGATACCTCGGGACGCTCCAGCGGGCGTGTATAACGCGCAGGTCTCTGTGACAGGCCCGAAGGCCGAAACGCAGCAGCTGTATCTAGAGCTGGAGGTTATTGATCAGGTGCTCCCAGAACCACATGATTGGACCTATCATTTGGATCAGTGGCAACATCCTTCAGCTGTCGCTAGAGTAGCGGGGGTCGAGGTTTGGTCCGAGAGTCATTTTCAGGCTATGCGACCGGTCATGAAATTATTGGCAGACGCCGGACAGAAGGCAATCACGACCACGCTCAATAAAGATCCTTGGAATGTGCAAACCTATGACCCGTATCAGGATATGATTACGTGGACCAAAACTCAGGACGGGGCATGGGATTACGACTATGCTGTGTTTGATCAGTGGGTGGAGTTTATGATGTCCCTAGGAGTAGACGATATGATTAACTGCTACTCGATTATTCCATGGAACAACGAGATACATTATTATGATGAAGGGAAGCAAAAACAAATCAACGTCGAGGCTAAACCGGGAACAGCTCTTTTTGCTGACCTGTGGACGCCCTTTCTAGAAGATTTTGTACGGCATTTAAAAAACAAGAAATGGTTAGAGATCACCAATATCGCGATGGATGAGCGTGAGCGTGAGCAAATGGACGCTGCGTTGAGTTTGTTAAAAAGGGTTGCTCCTGAGTTGGGCGTTTCCTATGCGGACAATCAAAAAACCTATCAACGGTATCCCGATAGCGAAGACATTAGTATATCTGTGGGACACCCCTTTTCAAAAAAGGACCTTTTGGACCGGCAAGCGCGAGGCTTGATTACTACGTTTTATATCTGCTGTAGTGATGCATTTCCAAACCAATTTACCTTTTCCGAACCCGCAGAATCTACTTATTTGGCTTGGTATGCTTTGGCAAATGGTTTCGACGGCATGCTACGGTGGGCTTATAATTCCTGGGTTGAGAATCCCTTGCACGATTCCAGGTTCCGCAGCTGGCCGGCTGGAGACACGTATATCGTCTATCCGAAGGGACGGTCGTCTATCCGTTACGAACGATTAAGGGAGGGAATTCAAGATTACGAAAAAGCCCGTATCGTTTTGTCTTATTTGGAAGAACAAGGGCGATCAAAGGAGTTGGAGGATCTCCGTGAGGCAATAGCTAGACTTTCGGCCAACGAAAGACACAAATACTGGAATCAATATCTCAATCAGGCCAAGGTTTTATTAAACGACCTAGCCAAGAGCCTTTAAAATATATTTTCACCACAACCCTGCTGTTAATGTTGCGCACAAAATTGAAAAAAATAGGGGTGAGTATTCAGTTTTTAAATATATTTGGGCAGTACATTAACGTTTTAGTAGGCTGGAAAGCCTGATTATAGTCGTTTACAGCAAACAGATGTTCGCCAAACCCCAAACCCGTATGACAAAATTATCTTTACTTTCGTTATTTATCCTTTCCCTGTTCATGACCTCCCAAACGGCCGCTCAAAGTTGGGAAAGTACGCAGGAAGATCAAAAACTAGCGGTCGACACGGACAGTATTACTAAAACAGGGTATACCTTAATTTGGATAAATAAGGATCCAAACTTTGATCCGGCTTTGAAAAAGCGGCTAATAGATACCTATTTTCTTAATTACCCCAAGCTAGCCAAAGCTTTTAATTCAGACACCCGAAAGCAGGTCACTTTTGTTATCGACCCCGATTATCAAGGAGTCGCTGCGACGGCTGGTGGCATCGTCCGCTTTAGTCCGGCGTGGTTTGCTAAAAACCCTTCGGATATAGATGTGGTTACCCATGAAGTTATGCACATTGTTCAAGATTATCCGTCAAACACGGGGCCTTGGTGGATTACCGAGGGAATTGCCGACTACGTTCGGTTTAAGTATGGTGTCGCCAACGCGGAAGGAAACTGGGTCCTACCCGAATTCGATACGGAACAAAAGTACACGGATTCGTATCGAACAACTGCCCGGTTTTTTCATTGGCTGGTCATTCGTCACGACAAGAAGATAATTCGTAAACTAGATGACCTCATGCGACAAGGGGCGTACAGTCCAGCATTTTGGAAAGAGAGAACAGGGAAAAGCATTGATGAATTGTGGCGTGAATATGCCAATAACCCAAGCCTTTAAAAACAATGAAAAAGACGCTAAGAAATATAACCGCGATGTTCATGCTGGCGCTAATACCAGCAACAGGAATTGCGCAGGACAACGCTTTAACGTCCTATATAAAACCTTTAATAGGTACCGCTAAGATGGGGCATACGTTTCCAGGAGCGACCGTACCTTTTGGAGCAGTGCAATTGAGTCCCGATACAGATACCATTCCGTATGCTGTTAACGGACAATATACGGGGGATGTTTATAAATATTGCGCGGGCTACCAATACGATGATCCCACAATTGTTGGTTTTAGCCACACCCATTTTTCGGGTACAGGACATTCTGATTTAGGAGATATTTTGGTGATGCCAACGCAGGGAAAACTACAGCTTAACCCTGGGCGGGCTGAACATCCGGCGGAAGGCTACCGGTCGGCATATAGCCACGATCGAGAGGTAGCCGAGGCAAACTATTACAGCGTCCAGCTGGACGATCACCAGATACAAGCCGAACTGACGACAACCACGCGTGTAGGCATGCATCGCTACACTTACCCAGCTTCAGATCAATCACATTTGATATTGGATTTAAATGCAGGGATTTACAACTATGAAGGAAAGAATGTATGGACAGTTGTTCGGGTGTTGAATGATTCCACCATCACAGGGTATCGACAGACTAACGGCTGGGCAAGGACACGGACGGTTTATTTTGCCATCAAAACTTCTAAACCGTTTAAGAATTACGGTGCAAAATATATGGACCAAAATGTGCAGTATCAAGGGTTTTGGAGGAAGTTTGACCAAGAAGATAATTTTCCAGATCTGGCGGCGCATGATATTCGGATGCACCTTGATTTTGATACCGAAGCCGACGAGCAAATCAGTATGAAAGTCGCCCTGAGTCCAGTGAGCATGAGTAATGCGCTAGAAAATATGGAGGCCGAAGTTCCGCATTGGGATTTTGATTCGGTCGTGGCGCAGGGAAAGGCGGCTTGGCAGGAGGAGTTGTCAAAGTTCCACGTAGAGATGTTAAAGCAGGAAGATCTGGTGAATTTTTACACCTCCGTTTATCGTGCCAATTTAATGCCCACAGTATATATGGATGTTAACGGTCAATACAAGGGGCTGGATCAAGAGATCCATCAAGCGGATGGATTTGTCAACTACACCTCATTTTCGCTATGGGATACCTTTCGGGCGTTTCACCCTTGGTTGAATCTCATCGACCCGGAACGAAATGCAGATATGGTCACCTCTATGATGGCGCACTACGACCAATCGGTACTGCAAATGTTGCCGATTTGGTCCCACTATGCGAATGAAAACTGGTGCATGAGTGGTTATCATTCCGTGTCAGTGATTGTTGACGCCATCCTAAAGGGAGCCTATTCGGGTGATCCGGCAGCTGCACTGGCAGCTTGTGTTCAAACGGCGAACACCAGAAGATACGAGGGCATTGGTGAATACATCGATTTAGGTTATGTGCCGGACGAGATCAATAGTACCTCGGTATCCAATACCTTGGAGTATGCATACGATGACTGGTGTATTGCTCAATTGGCCGAAAAATTGGGCGAAACCGAAATCGCCGAAGAATTTTCACGTCGAGCAGAATCCTGGAGACACCTTTTTGACGAGCGAATTGGCTTTATGCGTCCCAAAGATAGTCAGGGTAAATTTCGCGAAGAATTCGATGAGTTAGAGACCCATGGACAAGGCTTTATTGAAGGAAATACCTGGAACTACACGTTGTATGTGCCCCATCAACCTGAACAATTGATGGAGGTGTTTGGTGGCCGATCTGCTCTGGAGACCTATTTGGACGAGCTGTTTACCATGCATCTTCCCGACAAGTATTTCGAGGACACCGAAGATATTACCCGCGAAGGGATTATAGGCAATTATGTGCACGGGAACGAACCATCGCATCATGTTGCTTACTTGTATAATTTAACTGCTAATCCTTGGAAAGGTCAAGAAAGGGTACGGCAAATTATACGCAATCAATATCATAATGGGCCTGAGGGCCTCGGCGGAAACGATGACGCCGGGCAAATGTCGGCTTGGTATCTTTTTACCGCATTGGGATTCTATCCCGTAGCACCCGGAGATAATCACTATTGGCTTGGCAGCCCCTTGGTGAAATCAGCTGAAATTCAACTGCCTAATGGTCGTCAGCTAAAGATTAAGGCAATTAATCAATCTGAGGAAAATGTATACGTCAGTGCTGTGCGTTGGAACGGACAACCTGTCAGCGGATTCAAGATTTCCCACCAGGATATTGCAAAGGGAGGAGCGTTGGAGTTTACGATGTCCTCGAAGCCGAACACCAAGGGATAAGAATAGGTTTATTCCATGCAAAGAATCGTCTACCTGGGTCGAGGTTGCGCGTGAATTATCCGTCTTTGCGATGACGGAACATAAATTCGTAAATTTTATCGCCGTGGAACAGCCGTTCAACACTACCGTGTGTTCCCCCGGGGATGATCGTCAGGGTAGCATCGGCACCCGGGCTGCACTCTTTAATGGCTTGATAGATTTTCTTTGATTCTGAAGGAGGGACCGCCCGATCTGCACTGCCATGTTGTAGCCATAGGGGAACCTGCGTGAGGTTGCAGGCATAACTCGTAGTTCCGCCACCGCAGATGGCCACAGCAGCGGCAATTCGTTGGGGATATTTTCCGGCCACGTCCATCGTTCCGTACCCGCCCATACTCATACCACAGATATAAATTCGATTGGGGTCGGCTGGGTAGTCGGCGATTACCTGATCCAGAACCTCGATGACTTTGTCCGGGTTCCAACCGTTCGCCGTCTGAGGGGCGATTACAATGGCGTTGATGTCCTTTCCGCGTTCAATTGCTCGAAGCACACCGTATCGTTTTACACGGTTGAGATCATGTCCCGACAAGCTCCGTCCGTGTAGAAATATAACAACAGGGAGCGTGTCATTACCCGTTTGCTGATCCGGCAATCGAACCCAGTAGTCATAGCCCTTCTTCGATTTCACAGCTTTGAGCTGTCCTTGCGCATGCTGCCATACTAGACTGAACGCCACTAGCAGGAACCAAATTCTATACATTTACCGGATCATTTTTTGTAGCGGAATGGTGTTTCAGGAGGTTATCCGATACATTTTTAATTTAAAAGCCTAAAGTAGCAAAGCAGGACCTCTTCTCAAAATTTTCGCCTAAAGTTTTGATTAACTATTGATTGGCCCTGTTGTGAGCGTTGGTTATAGAACGCTACGCGAATAATCGAATTTTGAGAATTTGAAACCGGATATACGAAATGGGAATTTGATGCGTTCGTAATTGAAAAATAGTATATTGCAAATGCATGGATAAACCGAAAATCAATATTGAGTATTGTCCGAAATGTGGGTGGTTACTTCGGGCAGCCTATATGGCACAAGAGCTTTTGAGTACGTTCACTGAGGACCTGCATTCTGTAAGTTTAACACCGAGTCAGGATAACGGTCGTTACACAATCCGGTTGAATGATGAGATTCTTTTTGACAGAAAAACCGAGGGACGCTTCCCAGAAATTAAAGAACTTAAACGGTTGGTTCGCAATAGCGTAAATCCCGACAAACCTTTAGGACACCTGGATCGCTGATTGCGGGATAGCCCTGGCTTTGCGGCTTTTCTTTCGCGTTTCTTTACCCTTTTCTTGCTGAAAAATATTTAATTTTAACGCCCACCATAACAAAATTGCATATGCGCATTTTACATACCGCCGATTGGCATTTAGGCAAAAAACTCGATTACTATTCCAGAATGGCAGAACAGAAGGAAGTTATGGAGGAGATTTGCCAAGTCGCAGACCGTGAAAACGTTGATTTGGTGATCGTTGCAGGTGATCTTTACGATACGTTTAACCCACCCGTTGAAGCGACTGAGTTATTATACGGAACACTTAAGCGCCTATCTAAAGACGGGAAACGCCCCGTCATCGCATTGGCGGGTAATCATGACTCTCCGGATCGTATTGATTCGGTCGACCCACTGGCTCGTGAGTGCGGGATTTTTTTTCTTGGACAACCCAATCAAACCGTTAATCCGTTGACGGTAGAGGGGTGTTTTGATATTATCCGAACGGATCGGGGATTTTTTGAAATCAAAATTCCGAAGTATTATTATTCCATCCGAATCTTGCACACGGCGTTCGCCAATGAAATCCGTTTGAAAAAATACTTAGGTCGGGATGATAATGCCACCACAGTACAAGAAGTATTGAAAGAACATTGGCGAGGTCTAGCCACTCAATACTGTGATAATTACGGTATAAACCTATTGGCTACTCATACCTATATGCTGAAAAGGGAAGGCGAAGTGGTGGAAGAACCCGAAGGCGAAAAGCCAATACGATTGGGGTACGCAGATTTACTCTATTCCGATAGTATACCACCACAGATACAGTACACCGCACTAGGACACCTGCACCGCTGTCATAATATCGCTCACGGAACAGACCCCGTGCTATACGCCGGTAGTCCGCTATCGTACTCATTTTCCGAGAGTGGTCAAACCAAGCAGGTTGTTATTGTCGAGCTGGAACCAAACCAAACCGCGCAATATAAAGCCATTGATCTAACTGCTGGTCGCCCGCTAAAAAGGAAACGCGTTCGATCAGTCACCGAAGCCGTAGCCTGGCTTGAGGATAACCAAAATGCGCTGGTGGAGCTTACGATAGAGGCGGATACTTTTTTGAGCGCTAGTGAGTTAAAGAGTGTGTATGCTGCCCATGATGGAATCATACACATTGTCCCTTTAATCAAGGAGCTTAGCGCGGCGTATCCAGCCGGGTCGGTTAACCTTGATCAGGACATGGAGGGGCTGTTTGGTGATTATTTCCGAAGTCGATACGGACAGGATCCGAACCCAGAGCTGATGGCTTTGTTCGATGAGGTACTCAAAGACGCAACGGAATCCGATGATGTTATTGAAAAAGAAAATTAATTATGTTACCACTATATCTTAGTCTAGAAGGTTTATACTCGTATCAAGGAAAACAAACTGTTGATTTTACCCACCTGACCGAAGCTGGACTTTTTGGAATATTCGGAACCGTCGGATCGGGTAAATCCTCCATATTGGAGGCCATAAGCTTTGTCTTGTACGGAGACACCGAACGCTTGAATCGAACGGACAAGCGGGCCTATAACATGTTAAATCTGAAGTCGAATCAAGCCACCATAGTTTTTGATTTCCTGAACTTTGAGCAACGAAAGTTTCGATTCGTTTGTCAATGGAAGCGGCGTAAAAATTTTCAAGACACCACGCCTTTCGAAAGAATGGCCTATGAATGGATAGAAAATGACTGGCAGCCATTAGAATCCGCTGATGCGGCGAAAGTAACCAATCTTTCCTACGCAAACTTTCGCAGGACCATTATCATTCCTCAGGGACAATTTAAAGAATTTCTTGATTTACGAGGTAAGGAACGCTCGGAAATGATGAAGGAGATTTTCTATTTAGGAAAATTTGATCTCGGCCCGAAAGTTTCTTCTCTTCAAGCCAGAAATAATAGAAAGCTTGAACATCTAAAAGGCGCCTTGTCTGGTTTCGAGAGTATTTCAACCGAAGCGCTCGAGCAAAAGAAACGCGAAGTGCAGGAAAGTAAGGAAACCTTAGTTCATACACGATCCAGCTACCAAGAATTACTCAACAAAGTGCAGTCGATGCAGGAGTTTGTTGATAAGCGGAATGAATTGAGGGAGAAGGAAATTCAATACAAAGAATTGAGCGCGCGGAAGGGGCGAGTCAAACAGCAGGAAGATGAATTAAATCGCTACGAGCAGATAGCTAAGGCTTTTGTCGAACCATTGAATCATATCCAGTCACTGAATACCGAGCGCGACGTACTGATTCGTAAGATCGAAAATTTTCAGAGTGAGCGAGAAAGCCGATTAGTGCATATCGATCGACTTGATAAAAAAATACAATCTATTGAAAGTGATTATTTAAATATCAACATTCTACGGGCTAAAGAAGAGGATTTTAAATCCTTGGAACAGATTAAGGAAAATCAACAGAAAGAGATTGATTTGGAGCGTCGTCTTGTGAAGGGAACTCCTATTGTTGAGCGTGCCAAGGCGACCGAAACGGATTTAAAGAAGAAGTTGCAGAATGCTGAAACCAATCTTCAGGAACTTAAAGCGGAGAAAGTAGATGCCTCCCAGCTGATTGAAATGGAACAATGGTATCAAAAAAGCAATACCTTCCAACAGCAACAGCAGGGGTTGCACAGTCTGTCAAATCAATTGAATGAAGAACTTCAGGAGCAATTAAGACTTTTTGAGCAGGAAGGCTATACGCTCGACAATTGGGAAAATATGCTCGATAACGAGCTTCGTTTAATTGATAAAAAGCAACGAAAAATTTCCGAACAACAAACTCATCTGCAAGTACAAGCCAAGTTTAGTCATTTTGCGAGCGAGTTAAAGCCTGGGTCACCCTGCCCGTTGTGTGGCGCATTAGAACATCCAGAGCCGATGATGAGTCATCAAGCCAAGAACGAGCTGGAACACCTAGCCCAAGCCTGGGATCAACTTGAACAACAACGGGCCGGTTTCCAAATTGTGAAATCGAAGTTAACCAGAGCGAGTATTACCATTCAAACACGAAGCGCAAGTTTCGATCAGCTGCAAGCTGATTTGCAAACCTTATCCCAGGAAATGAATGTGCACAACTCCAAGTTCAACTGGAGTGGATATTCTGCAGATGATATGGGCGCGTTTGAATCCAAGAAGACAATGATTAAGCAAAACGAGGAGCGGAATATTCAATTGGAAGACGAAATTCGTCAAATCCGAGAGCATATTGAAAGTAACCAAGATAACATCCAGCGGTTTCAAAAGGAACTTGAGAATATACAGGCCGAAAAGGCCGTTGTTCAAGGGGTGCGTCTACATGCGGTAAAAGCGCTCCGACAGCTTGATGTGCGAGAATTTGAAGATAAGAGCCTTGAAGAAATACATAAAGAAAAAGTTCAATTATCGAAGCATATCTTACAGATTGAGAGTAGTTATGTCGATTTGAATCGCGAGCTTAACACAGTAAAAACTAAACTAGCTGAAATTGCAGGACAATATGGAGCAGCTAAAGATCAGCTGAGTCATTATAACCAACAGATCAAATCCAGGCAAGAACGTATTGCTCAATTGTTGAGAGAATTCCAACTCGCCGACATCACGCAGGTTCAACAGATCCTCCAGCGTCCGATGGCTGTGGAACGAATTCGTCAGGAGATCCAGCAGTATTTTGTCAAACTTGAGGTCATGGATACACAGATTGGTTCGTTACAAGAATTTTTGAAGAATAAACAGTTTTCTGAAGAGGAACTGGAAACGACAACCAAATTGTTTGAGTTCAAAAAAGAAGAACTGGAACTGCAGTTGGCCTTAACCGGCGGCCTGGAGAAAGAGCTCGCTCATATTACGCTAGAATACGGGAAGAAGGAAAAATTGGTTGAAGAATTTGAACAAATCAATAACCGTGGTGCCAACCTCAAGGTTCTTGAAAACCTGTTTAAAGGCAATGGCTTTGTGAACTACGTCTCCAGTATCCATTTACGCCAGATGTGCGAGATTGCCAACGAGCGCTTTCATCGTTTGACCCGAAACCAACTTAGTCTTACCCTCAATGAGAATAACGAATTTGAAGTAGTGGACTATCTGAATAACGGTTACCGTCGGTCAGTCAAAACCCTTTCCGGCGGGCAAAGTTTCCAGGCATCATTATGTTTGGCTTTAGCCTTGGCAGAGAGTATACAATCCTTAAACAAGGCCGACAGGAACTTCTTTTTTATCGATGAAGGGTTCGGTACTCAAGATCCGGAAAGCATCGACACGGTATTCGATACGTTGCAGTATTTGCATCAAGAGAACCGGGTGGTTGGTATCATCTCGCATGTTGAGGAGTTAAAGGAGCGCATTCCACGTTCCATAACGGTTGTCAAGGATGCTGAACAGGGGAGTAAGCTTCGCCCATCCTGGGCCGAGTGAAGGTGAATTAACAGCTGAAATGCACTTGAAAATACGTCACTGCATAAATACGACTTATCTGACGCTAGTCCTGCTGTAATCGTCTCGGTTTACCTTCGGTGAGCACGTATTACTGCCAAACTCAACATCAATGATGAGACGATCATTTTTGAATGGTAAACGTGATCAGCAGCAAAATAAGCCAACCCGATGAGCACGGGTAGGATGATTATTCAAATAGCCCTTCTATGAAAGGCCCGAATGCTGTACCCATTCGAGCGTCTTGATTACCTTATTCCAATCGTCGGTGATGATTTCCTTGTTTTCCATGACCTTTGGGGAAACAGTAATCAATCATTTAGCATCTGAAGAGAAGGTAGGCCCTCTGGCGTTCAATTTGATGTTTTCATAGCCTGAGGGAGCCAAATTAGGCGCATCAAGATGAATGTGTACTTCTTTAGCCGGATGAAGTACTTCCATGCTGGTGCCCCTATAATAATTCGAAGTATGTTTTTAACTTTATTTATTGGTCATTACTTTATAAGTAGGGTCTTCAATAATATTTACGTGGATGACTGACTCCGCATTTTTAAGTAACTGCCTGCAATCTTGACTGAGATGGTGCAGATGAATTTTCTTCCCTAAATTGTGGTATTTTTCTGTGATTTTATTCAATGCATCGATGGCCGACATATCCACGACTTTACTTTCCCTGAAATCTATTAGCACTTCATCGGGATCATTAAGAACATCAAATTTCTCTATAAACGCGGTCGTTGATCCGAAGAAAAGTGGCCCATAAATTTCATAGTGTTTTACGCCTTGATCGTCTAGGAATTTTCGGGCGCGGATTCGCTTGGCACTTTCCCAGGCAAATACCAAAGCTGAAATAACGACACCAATCAATACAGCTAAGGCGAGATTGTGTAAAAGGACCGTGATCACCGCTACCAGCATACCGACAAAAATATCGTGAGGAGGCATCTTATTGATAATTCGGAAGCTTACCCATTCAAATGTTCCTATGGCGACCATCATCATCACACCAACCAGCGCAGCCATAGGGATCTGCTCAATCACAGGCCCGGCAACCAAAATGATAATCAGGATTGCAATCGCTCCAACAATTGCCGAAAGTCTGGACCTTCCTCCAGCTCCGACATTGACTAACGTTTGGGCTACCATTGCACATCCACCCATCCCGCCAAAAAAGCCGTTGGTAATATTTGCAACACCCTGAGCGGCAGCCTCTCGATTAGATTGACCTTTAGTGTTGGTAATTTCATCCACCATGTTTAGCGTCAACAGGCTTTCAATCAGTCCGACACCCGCCATGACTAAGGCATATGGGAAAATGATTTTTAACGTTTCCAGACTGAAAGGAATGTCAGGAATATGAAATGAAGGAAATGATCCTCCTACAGCGGCAATGTCGATCACTTTTTTAGTGTCTATATTGAAAAAATATACGATGCCAAACACAATCAATATGGCAACCAATGATGCGGGGACGGCCTTGGTGAATTTTGGTAAAATAAATACAATTGCAACAGTGAGGATCGTCAACCCAATCATCAAATACAGGGTTGGGCCCTGCATCCACCTCTCGATTCCGTTCTCCGTAAGTTTAAATTGTGCAACCTGAGCCATAAAAATAATAACGGCAAGACCGTTTAAAAAGCCGTACATGACGGGCTGTGGTATCAAGCGAACGAATTTACCAAGTTTGAATAAGCCGACCAGAAGTTGAAGAATGCCGGCTAGAATAACTGCACCAAAAAGATGTTGAACACCGTGTGTGGAAGCTAGCGCAATAAGCACGACGACAGTGGCGCCAGCGCCACCAGAAATCATTCCTGGCCGGCCGCCTAAAATTGCGGTCACAATGCCCATTAAGAATGCGGCATAAAGTCCTGTTAAAGGAGAGAGTCCTGCCAAAATAGCAAAAGATAAAGATTCAGGTATCATCGTCATGGCCACGGCCAGACCTGCTAAAATTTCGTTTTTATAGTTAATTTTCTGACGAAAATCGAATAGGTTGAAAATTTTTTGCATATAAAAATTGGATTAGAATGGTATGAATTGAACGGTGCCACCAGGTGAAACACTGGGGTATAAAGAGGCGACCAATAAAATATTAATTGGGAGAAACAACAGTTTGATCTCGGATCAAGGCGGAGTAACTGGGGATGATATCTTTACTGTTCTTTTCATTGAATGACGCAAAAATACAACTTTGATCAGACGCTGCAATTTTTTTTAAAAAAAACTCGAATTATAGGGCAAGAACCTTCTCTTTGACCCGGTGTGGAAAGAAAAAAAACGGCAAGCTTAGCTCCACGCTAGTCCTAGACCGCCCCAACTGAGGCCTGAAATCTCCCATGGCGAGCGCTATGCGCTGGTGATCAATAATACGCCCCAGGAAAAAAGAGGCGCTCTTGTCGCCGTATGGATGCGGTGCTCAATCAGAAAATGTCATTTCAATCTTTAGCGGATTCCTTTGCGTATCGGTAGTAAAAAACACAAGAAATCAAATTAGTCTTCGCGGGTGATATGGGCTTAGAGCCTCAAAACGATTTCTAAATGTTGTTTCAGGTGATCGACGGGCGTGCAACGATGGACAACAGCGGGCCTTCAAGAGGTGAGGATAAAGCATAGGTGTTAAGGCCTAGATCAGGAAAACCAGGGCATAAAAACCATTAGAAAAACGAAAAAGGTTTTTGGATAGGAGCCTTTTTGGATCAAAAACACCGTTTTTAAGCGAAAAAAGCGAACTGTCGC
>JBQDCW010000027.1:0-47655 GCA_052092145.1 Sphingobacterium sp.
GACATCTGTAAAGAGAACGATCCAATGATCCCTCCGATTCGATCGACGTTACCAAGACTTTCCTCCAGCATACCGCTGTACACCTCGGCCATGAATTCCATTTCTTGGGGCGAATACAAACCGGCGCTTTTGATCAGGTGCCACACTCGCCGATACTCTTTTACTAAATTCACTTGGCGCTCGCTAATCTCTCGAAGTCGTTGATACTGGCTAATCAGTGATTTAACCTGACTGAGTTCCGCATAGTATTTCTGATACTGCAATCGCTGGCGATCGGTCCAACTGGCGATTTCACTAAGCTTTAGTTTCGATAAGTTGTTTTCTAAGATCTTTTGGGCATTTTGTAACCAAATCGCCTGGTTTTGTAGTCGCTGTATTTTTAGATCCACGGCCTTGATCACGCGTTTGATTCCTTGACGAATGATCTCAACGATGCCCAGTTGTGCCTGGACCGGTGTGCTGATCATTCCCAAACTCGACATCAGCCCAAAAATGAAGATCACCTTACTGATTTTGTTCATTTCCGACCCTCCCGCTCCGCTTCCCTTAGTTTTTCTGCCATCAGGGTGATGGCACGCTGCATATGTCCATCCGTCTGGGAAAGGTATTCCGCTAAGGCGACTTGCTCGCTTTGCTCGGTCGTGTAGGTTAAGTATTCCTCCAGCGATACCTCGGTCCGGTAGACTTTGCTCACCGCGCCACCTAAATTGATGAACACCTCCTTGTACTTTCTATTCAGCTCATTCGCTCTATTGACCGAGAGGACGAGTGCTTTATCCTTATCCGATAAGCCGAGAAGCTGTTGGATTTCCTCAAATTTGTTTTGATACTTACTTTGATCCAATAAGATTTTACAATCACTATTATTGATGATCGTTTGTTTAACAATTGGTGAGGAGATAATATCTTCGACCTCTTGGGTGACCACTACGGCCTCTCCATAGAATTTTCTAACCGTTTTGAATAGGTATTGGACGTATTGCGCAAAACCTTCTTTCATTAAGGCTTTCCACGCCTCCTCGATCAATATCATCTTTCGGACCCCCTGGATCTTGCGCATTTTACTAATGAATACCTCCATAATGATGATCGTCACCACCGGAAACAGGATCGGATGATCCTTGATACGGTCCAATTCAAAGACAATAAAACGCTCGTTCAACAAATCCAGATTTTCCTTCGCATTCAACAGGTAATCAAATTCTCCACCTTTATAATACGGCCGCAAGACATACAAGAAATTTCCGAAATCGAAATCCCGATCCTTCACCTTGTCCCGTTCTAACACCAACATAAATTCATCGCATAAATACGCGTAAAAGCTGTCGAATGACGGAAACACTTCTGGGTGTTGTTCTAAATAGTGGTAGTAGTCACGCACCGCGTTGGAGATCGCTACATACTCCGAGCGTTTGAACTCCTCATCGTCCTTCTTCCATAAAGCCAACAATAAGGTCTTGATGCTCTCTTTCTTTTCGGTATCCAGCTCATCATTGGGACCGATGAAAAAGGGATTGAAGCGAATCGGATCACTCTCTGAATAGGTGAAGTAATAGCCACCAACTAGCTGACATAAACCCTTATAAGAGTGTCCGACATCCACCAAAACCACATGAGTTCCCTGTTCGTAGTAACAGCGGACCATGTGGTTGGTAAAAAAAGATTTCCCGGAACCCGATGGTCCTAAAATAAATTTATTGCGGTTCGTGCAAATTCCCCGTTTCATCGGTTCGTCACTGATATCGACATGAATGGGACGACCGGTCAACCGATCGCCCAATCGAATGCCTGTCGGACTCGCAGAGGTCTGATAGCTGGTTTCCATATTTAAGAAGCAGCAGGCATGTTCCAAAAACGTGTCAAAGGTTTCGTTCTGCGGCATTTCAGCTGCATTTCCCGGTATACCTGCCCAGACGATTTGCGCGGCACCAACCGTTTCCAGTTTAGCGGTCGTATCCATTTGTGCAAACGCGGAAGAAACCATGTTTTTAATTTCTTTTACGCGTTCTTGGTTATCCGTCCAAGCCAACACATTGAAATGCGCTTTTACCGGTAGCCGCTGTCTGCTGACCGCTTCATTTAGAAAATCATTGGTCGCATCCCGGGCAACCAGGTTCTCCCGACTGTAACTCGCCAGAGATTGCAATCGCAGACGTCTGGTTTCCAGTTTTTTAATCGTCTGGGCAATATCTTCTATTACAATATATTGCGTGTACACATGGTTGCATGGCAACAGGTGCCCTAATGAGGAAGCGAAACCCACACTGAATTTACTTCGATCGGTCGAATACCGCTCATAGTTTATTCGACTGCCGCCTATCGGGGGTAAATTTTCCGCATCACTTAAAGCAAACAGCAAGGTTTCTTGATCCCCGATCCGTAAACCCTCGCTAAGATCCCAATCGTAAAGCATCCGATCCTTTTGATTACTTTTCAATAGACAGTATTGCTCAATCAACCCCGTACGCTCTACTGTGCTGGTCAAATCATCAGCTTTCAGTCGTCTTAACTGCACGAATCCACTGTCCTGCAGAATTTGTTGAAACTGCCCGCACACGTCTAGGAACGCTTGGCGGGTCCGGTGATCCAATGTTTCTTGGGGCACCAGCCGGTCCATGAGAATGGAGGAATAACTGGAAGTTGAAATGCGTCGCGCTGAAGGTTTCTTGGTTAAGAAAATATACGATCGGTGATTTAAATAAGGTCTTTCATTGAAAAAATGCTCACTGCTCTTAGACAGGAAGGTATGGCTCTTGGATTCGAAATCTGATGTGTAACACGTTTCCAGGAACCAATCTTGTTTTTGAAACACCGAACCCTTCGGCAACACCTTAATCGCCTTGATGAAGGCGTGATGAAACGCCTCGTACTCCTGATCTGAAAGCGTAAAAACTTCCGGTAGCATCGCTTCAAATCCAACGGTCATATCTCCTTGCTTACTCAAGATACAATCGTATTCCACCCCCATAATGGGCATCATTTTATCCCAAGAAACAGTTCTCCTTTTCATAAATTAATCATTTAATGAAACCAAATTATTCACTTAAAAAAGAACACCTTACGGCTTGTAATTCGAATCAAAATTGGTATTCGCCGACGCGCGATGCTCTTCATTAGACCATGTGTTCCAAACCGCTTACTCATGCCAAAAATTAAAGAAATCAGTCCCGCGGCTAGCCCAGCCGTGACACCTATATTGATGAATGACGGTAGGCCAATAAAATAGAGTAGAATGAACAACAACAACAAGCCCATAACGCCAATCGCCAGATACCAGATGTATTGTGCTTTTAATCCTTTAAACTCCATCGATTGATTGATTCCTCGATTCAAATGGTACACAGCGTTCGCCATGGTCCTATATGCCGAAGAAGGATTGAATGATCGTCACCACGACCACCAGAAAAATTAAACTGCCAAACCAGGCGGCCGCGACTTTTGACGTTTCCGGGCTACCGTCGTTCCATTTCGCGAAGACTTTAATGGCACCAATCAATCCCAGTACCGCACCGACCGCATACATCAACTGCGTTCCGGCACCAAAATAGCTTCGCACTCGCTGATTAGCCTCGTTAATACCCGATAGCCCGTCTTGTGCATGACCCGTAGAATACAGGCAAAGTAAACAGAGTATTATCCCTCCACCATATAGAATTATACGACTGTTAATCATTTTATTACGACCATTCATCTCGACTTCTCCTTCCTACTATAATTTACCTTATTTGTATTTTTTACAACCCCATTTTAAATCCAGTTCCAAACCTCTTCCATTTGCTTATCGCTGGGCACCTCGATCTTCAAACCTTCCAGCCCGATAACAATCAATCGTTCTAACCGCTGCTGACATTCTTCAAAGAGATAGGGTGGGAAACCGCGCAGCACATTCCTCAAGCGTTGTTTGAGCGCTTCCCAACCGGATCCACTCCGCTTATGAATAACCAACGATTGGTGAAGTTCCTTCTGAAACTGTTGTAATGCCCACCGTCTATCCTCAGGTTCCTCTTCCTGACGGTCGGTCAGTTGATCGTCATTTGCGGATTCCTGATCCAGGTCCTCTTCACGGGCATGGGCTACATCCTGTGGATTCTCTTCCACAGCCGTGAGGATTCCTGCCGAGTCTTCAGTTGCCAACTGCGCCGCTAAAGGTGGGTCCAGCAACGTTTCTTCAATGTTCTTGTCAACAGGCGGATCCTCCTTTTTTGTTGCTGCTGTTTCGGTTTCTGCCTCGGCCGCTCGCTCTTTTTTGTCCTGTACCGCTGCTACAACCGGCTGCGCCTCGGGCTTCGGATCAGGAACGACCTCAGCTGCGACTGAAGAATCACTCGGGGCTGGATCTCCATTGCTGGTTTCACGGGAACCGTCGTTTCGCTTGAGACGGAATTCAGATTTGAAAAACACCGTCCGATATTTGGCGACAATCCAGATATAGTACAGCAAAAGTGCAATTCCAACAATGACCCAATACCACGTCCAATTCAATTCATTCAGCATAATAACCTCCATTTTTCATCCATTTTGTTTCAATGCATTACAGGCTCTGATTAAATCATAGGATTAAGTAAATCCATTGATTTAATCTTGCCTAGCAAAGAACGCTTGGATTACAACATGCCACAAGTACAACTTTTGTTGTACCCCTTCTGTACCCCAGTTGCAGGGTGTTTGAACGCATTGTTTTTGCAGGATAATTGTTGAAATTGTTTGGTTTCTGAGAAAGCGATTTTCTTGGAAAGAATAACTTAATTGGTAAAATTGAAAAAAAACCTCTTGAATCGCTTGATTAATACCGGGGATATCGGTGTTTCAAAAAAGCAAACGGGGCGATTGTCTCCATAGCCTTGCGGTCCGATTGGTTCGTCACAACTGAGCGGAAGGGATAAATTGTTAAAAACCAACAAAAACAATAAACTAACCTGGAAAAACTAGCTTTTATCGCAAACAACTTGTAGTTTAATCGGCTAATCTGAATTCCTGATGTACGATTTTCGTTTAAAAGTTTTTTATATCGTAGCTAAGCGTTTGAGTTTTACTAAAGCCGCCGAGGAGCTCTACATTTCCCAACCCGCGATCAGCAAGCATATTCGGGAAATAGAAGGACATTATCACCTCAAACTATTCGACCGTAATGGCAACAGAATCAAGCTGACCACGGCCGGCACGACCTTATTGAATCGCGTTGAGCGTCTATGGGAAATTTACGACGATATCGATAGGGACCTGGCTGTTTTTTCGGGTCAAACCACGGGTTGCTTACGAGTTGGTGCCAGTACAACAGTGGCGCAATATTTTATTCCGGCCTTTATTGCGTCGTTTCGTAAACTATTTCCTGATGTTAGTGTTCGGCTCACCACGCATAACACCGAGGGAATTGAAAATATGCTCAATGCAAACCGATTAGATATCGGTATCGTGGAAGGGGACACCAAGTTAGCACATTTCAAATATGACTGTGTGAGCAAAGACGAGATCGTTTTATGTACACGATCGGCCAATCCACATTTTCGGAAAACGTTTATTCAACCCCACGAACTCAAAGCATTGCCACTCATTCTTCGAGAGCCTGGCTCTGGGTCTCGTGATGTGCTATCCAAAGCGTTAAAGAACGCTGGCATCTCGCTTTCTCAACTACAAGTGGAAATGGAGCTTGAAAATACCGAAAGCATCAAAAGCTACCTGATGAACTCGGACAGCCTAGCCTTTCTTTCGATTCATTCTATCTACAAAGAGTTAAAGGAAAACGAGCTCCGAGTTGTCGAATTAGACGGCATAGATATCACCCGTTGTTTCTACTTTGTCACCCCGCATGGGGAGATTGGTCATCTATCCAATTTGTTTTTCAAGCATCTTCAAAAAACCACGGGTGCATCGCTGAATAATTTGCTAACGACCTAAATATGATATTTATTCCGCAGAACCAGAGTCGTTATAGGAATCGTCAAACGCATTATTCACCTGTTTTCGTCATTATTCGGTTTGAAACCCATACCGACGATAGATTGCTTTGGCGTCCTCAGAGGTCATGAATTCCATAAACAGGTCGGCTGCTTGCTGATGCGGCGCGTCCTTCAAACGGCCGGCCATATAGGTTGCTCGAATATTGTGTTCCTCAGCGATCGAGACTTCTTCAACCGGATGACCAATCATCTCCTGATAAACAACTTCCGAAGTCCAGACAGGCGCGACATCGCTATGGCCATACAGCAGCCTCAACGGACTTTCGCGGTGATGTATCTGGGTTAGGTAAGTGGTTCCATCCGATACCTTCTCTTCCATTACAGCTTGGTGAAGCGCCCTGCCACCTGTTTTATGATAGGCTGTCTCTATCTGTCGTCCGATGCCCTCCCATGCCGGATTGGGCATGCTGATCCGGAGATCTTTTCGAGCAAGATCACGCAAACTTGCAATTGCTTTAGGGTTCCCCTTTTCAACCATCAAGCTTAACCCGTTATAAGCGTAGGGAGCGACCTTACTGAAATAAGAATTCATTTCTTGAATCCTACTCTGGCCAGCTGTGTAAACATCTGGCTTATGCGTGATTCTCAAATTACCCAAGGTTAACGAGCCGCCCTTGATTTGTTCCGCGAGGATTCCTGGGGGCAGTGTTTCGACGAATATTCGCTGAATTTCGGGATGCTTTTTCTTGAATGTTTCCAACAGCTCATCGACGCACATAAATTGATTGCCGGCAAAAAACACGACAAGTTGCGGATCCACAATATCACCGTATAAATCCGGCACATTATTGATGCCCGGAACGGTAAACTCTACGGCTGAGACGGGTGGTGAATTCCATGGTGGATCAAAACGATGCGCTTGATTCACTTCCTGAGCCGTTGCCGTGCTACTAACCAGAAGGCAAGCCGCAAATATTCCTGATTTTAAAATGCTGTTCATCTTCCTCTAGGGTTTAATAATAATCCAACCTTCTGTTGCACGAATAAGTAGTTCCCCATTTCCGGTGGGCACAAACGCTAAAAAGTCGTATAATTCTGTTTTTGAAATTTTACGTTCTTCTAACGTGTTGAGACATTGGACTACGGTCACCCCTTGCGCAATCAAATCACGGATCGCTTCTTCATATTCGCTCCCTTTCCTATACGCCTCTGTGCCTCCAGAGAACGCCACCAGCTCGACCTGCACCTTGCCTTTCAACCTCGGATCCTTCAACAGATTGTTGATATTACGGATCGTCTTTTTAATAATTTCAGGTGAAGCACTGTCCATTTGGTAAATCGCACGATACTTATCTCGAGTAGCCTCAGCTCCCGAAAATTCCTTGTTCTGTGTCAGCCGATCCTGGGTGTGCCCTGGGATTGCGATGAGCAGTAGCATCGCTGTGGTGAGTGTCATTGTTAGTTGTTTCATATCTAAATTTGTATTTATAGTTTAGCAAAATCAAAAGGTCCTAATTGATGCTGTTCCTGTGTGACACTGTCCTGGTATGGAGGATAAGGACAGTCTTGTGGCTTCTTGGAAAGATCAGGGTAATCGTGTTCTTTACCTGTCTTTTCAGGCCTGCTGTGGCTATTGATATAAGCAGCGACGTCGTAGGCGTCTTCATCGCTTATCATCGGATTGTCGTGGGTCGCGCCCAAGGGCATATTTCCTTTAATAAACCGCGCTGCAGTGAGCAAGCGCGCCATCCCGGCGCCGTCGTTGTAGCTATCCGCTCCCCAAAGTGGAGGATAAATGTAACCGCCCTCACGGTTGCCGTTCGTACCCTCCACTCCCTGCCCATCTGTGCCATGACAACTGACACAGAGTTTCTGATAGACCAGCAGACCTTTCTCAGGATCAGCTGCACGTTGAGGCGGATGGAACTCGACAAATCCTTGGCCCTGAATCCTTGTCCCCACGGAAATCTCTTTACTCAAATGTTTAATATAGGTGACGATCCCTCTCATCTCGTGGCTATTCACATCGATCGCTCGTCCATTCATACTCCGTTCAAAACAGCCGTTTATCCTTTCTTCCAAAGATTCAACCTTGTTTTCGCGTCCGATATAAATGGGGAAAACTCCACTTAGCCCGATATAAGGTGCAGCGAATGGTTTGGTACCACCATTCAAATGGCAGCTCGCGCAGGCCAGACGGTTGCCCGTAATCTGTTTTTGACTTTCAGGGCCAATATGCGCATAGGTTTCATTAATTAGCATTTCGCCGAAACGCGCTAACTTACCCTCTTCGGTTTCCGCAAATGGTGTAACCTGAAAATCGGCTTCAATTATCGCTTGCCCGGCGGAGGTTGAACTATCTGATCGCTCGATCCCGTCATTCGTTATTGCCTTGGGATTGACGAATTGATAATAGATGATTCCGGTGCCAATCAGAAGTGTGCAAATGATAAAAGCACACAAATACTTGATGAGCCGCCTCACATCTTTGGTCATCTGTTTAAATAGTTCTTGGTTTTGCATGCCGCTAAACTAGACAGTTATTTTTTGCAGGTAAAATAACATTACATTATACACCATAACATGAAGTTATACACGCATAGGAAAGGATGAACGGATTGATCTAACTTCTAATACCCCGGGAGCTTCACTCTAGGCAACGACCAATGGTGATAAACGGCCATTAACCGAACAGTAATAATGAGCACGATAGTGGCAAAATATACCAGGTCCAATGGCAGATGAAAACGGACCAGAAGAAAGTAAAGCGCGCCTCCCACTAAACACGCTGTTGCATAAATTTCACGGCTGAATATCAAGGGTATTTCATTGCAGAGGATGTCTCGGATTACGCCCCCGAAACAAGCGGTAATCGTACCCAATAATATGCAGACTAACGGATGCAATCCAATTTGCACGCCCGTCTGTATACCGATCAGCGTAAAGACGCCCATGCCAATGGTATCAAAAAGCAACAATGACCGGCGTAATTTATTCAGCTGCCGACGGAATATTATCGTTACTATAATCGTCAAAATGGCCACATAAAAGTTTTGTAAATTAAGCAGCCAGGCGACCGGCGTATTACCGATCAACATATCGCGGAGCGTACCACCGCCAAGCGCGGTACAGATGGCCACAATGGATATACCAAATACATCCATTTTTTTTTCCATCGCCGTCAGTCCACCCGAAATGGCAAATGCCATTGTTCCTATAATATCTAATATAGTAAAGACCATCCCGTTTAAGATTTAATTCAAAAATAACGCTTTTATAGTTGTGGCCCGTCCCACTAAAACACCCTTACCCTCCGATGGAGAATAGCACGGATCATGCACTTTAAAGTACTGCATGCACCATCAACCCACGCATTTTTACACCTTGCCGTTATCCGCCGAATATACACATAATGTTAGATTCTAATCATTGCGACAAAATGATTGATGGGTGTACCCTTAAAACACAAATCCCTAACGCTATTTTAACGGACGCACGTTGGCCAATCCGTTGGGGGTAAAATAATTTTGCAGCTAACATTTTTGTTACTCCTCTGCGATATTCCTCAAACAACGGTATAGCGGTTTGGGTAATCGGACATTTTACATTACTTTAGCCGTCAATGAATAAAATCCAATCCTCTATTGCAGAAAAATGTCGAGGAAATTGCTTTGCCTTAGCGATGATGGTCTTTGTCATGCTTACTTCATGTCCTGTGAAAAGCACGATTAAAGACGTCTTGGGTATACCTGTCAATACGGAACAGGCAACAGCTAAAGCAAAACAGGGATTGCAGAACAGCAACATCGAGCGCTGTTCCGATGCCCAGCTGAAAGAAGCGACACTCATTTATACGGACGCATCTCACGCAAGCTCGCTTATTCCTGTGATTTTCCTTTCTGTGATTTTTCTCTTTTTGTCACCGATGCCTCGGCAAGAAGAACAGACCCATCCGCTTTACGGGAACCTAAAGATCCCGGCAAGCCTTCCGATCTTTCTACAGTACCGGAGCCTCATCATTTAGCCCCCTTCTCTTTTTTATTTGCACCTATTGCGTTCGCAATAGGCCGCTATTCTATTGATTTCAATTGATTCTGAAATTAGGTGCAGTGTGCACCTAAATAAACGATGTACATGATGAAAAAAAACATATTGGCATCCACTGCATTGTGGTTTGCCATAACGGCTACGCCTTCGTTATACGCGCAACAGCATGCGGATCGTACATTAGGCAGTCTTTGGCCCAAAGTCGAGAAAGATTATCCAGGTGTCGCTGCAAAGATGGCAAAAATAGACGCCATCAAATTTCAAGAGCAGGCAATCAGAAGCCGCGCATTACCCCAGGTTAATCTACAGGCCCAGAATACCTACGGAACTTTTCTGGGAAGCCCGGGGGCCTTTTTCCCACAACCTGGATTTTTCAATGTCAGTGGAAGTGTCCCCCAGGTTGACGGTAGTTCCACGGCAGCGAACACGTTCGCCTCAGCGACCGTCGAATGGGAACTCTACCAATTCGGGAAAATACGGGATGAGCGTCAAGCCGCCGCTACACGGCACGAAAGGACTGTGGAGGAGCGAGATGCGTACCTACTCGAATTGAAAAAAGTACTTTCCGAGCGCTATATCCAACTATTGTATAGCGAGGCAAAACTAAACTGGACCGATAAGAACGTGCAAAGGTTAGACAGTATACAAACGATCACTGCTGGATTATCCGCCGCGGGATTACGTCCGGCAGCAGACAGTTTATTGGCCTCCTCTTCACTACAGCAGGCCAAGGGGGAACGCGAGAAATGGGCCGGTTCCCAACAAGCATCCTGCCACCGATTACAGGAGCTGTATGGCGATGGACAAATTGATTACCACGCCTCATCGGCGAGGTTTATTGACCCCACGCCACTGACTCGAGCATCTCGCGAGGGATCAATGCGCGCTCATCCAGCTTTAAAGGCCCTGGATAAACAGGCTGAATACTTTGCGGTAAGCGCGAAGGCTGAACGAAAATCTGCACTGCCTGCTCTCCGTCTTTTGGGCGGCTATGCCGCCAGAGGCAGTGGTATTCAGGCTAACGGACATGCATCAGCAGCTTGGAAGGATGGGTTTTCTCACGGTACCAGCAACTTTCTGGCCGGAATCGGATTGACCTGGAACCTTACTCGTCTGCACACCGCAGGATTAAAGTCAGCGGAACTTCGCCAGGAAGCCGAACGGGCCCAACATTTGCACACGCGTTCCAAGCAAGCCAGGCAGGCCGAATTTGCGGCATCACGATCTAATGTACAACAGCATTATAGACAGCTGGAAAAAACGCGGTCAGCGGTGGAGCAATCCAAAGCGGCCTATACGATGTATTTTGCTCGTTATAAAAGCGGATTAATCGCCCTGACCGAATTATTGCAGATTCGTACCCTATTAGAACAGGCCGAAAATGCCCATATCGGAGCGGCGCGTGACTACTGGCTACTCTTGGCTATAGAAGCAGAGCTAGCAGCAGATTTCCAATTTCTTTTCACCAATCTTTAAAAAATTCGCATGAACCTGATAAGATTTGCACTACGAAAGCCAATTGCTATTATGGTTGTCGTTTTGACACTGGCTTTCTTTTCCTACAATACCATAAAGAAAATCAACGTCGATATTTTTCCTGAAGTCGAATTACCGGCGATGTATATTGCTATGCCCTATGGGGGGCTCTCTCCTGCTTACATGGATGGGTTTATGGCCAATGAGTTTCAAAAAGTACTGCTATTTGTTAGCGGGGTAAAAAATATCGATTTCAAAAGTGTACAGGGACTCACACTCATGAAACTCTCCTTTTACCCCGGGACGGATATGGCCCAGGCGGCCGGTGAGGTATCCACTTCGGTATCGCGAGCAATGGGATTCTTACCCGCCGGTGCTGTCCCCCCTATGGTTGTTCGCTTCGACGGCAGTTCGTTGCCTGTCGGTCAGCTCGTTTTCGAAAGCCCCAAACGCTCCGTAAATGAATTGCAAACACTTGCTATAACCCGGGTCAGACCCATGTTCGCGGAGATTCCCGGTATTACCGCTCCGGCACCTTTCGGAGGTACCATTCGATCGATCGTCGTGAATGTGGATCCCCAGGCGATGCAGGCTCAGGGTCTGACGCCAGAAGAGGTTACCATAGCAATCACTAAAAACAGTCTTCCATCGCCTGCCGGAAACATCCGCATCGGTGAAGAAAATCTGATGGCACCGATCAATTCAATTGCACAGGATCCGGAAGAATTTCTGATGACCCCGATAAAAAAAGACAACGGTCGAACGGTATATGTACGAGATGTAGCGCAGGTAGAGGATGCTGCCGACCAAACGGTGGGTTATGCATTAATTAATGGCAAACGTTCCGTGTATTTGCCCATCATCAAAAAAGCAGACGCATCCACGCTGGAAGCGGTTGAAAATCTCAAAGCGTCCATCCCACTGCTAAAAAGTCAACTGCCTGAGGACGTCGAAGTGCGCTATGAGTTTGATCAATCGACCTATATCGAGCGCTCCCTTTCTAACCTCATTCATGAAGGCCTTCTGGGTGCCCTTTTTACCGGATTAGTCATTTTGCTCTTTTTGGGCGATCCTCGGGGAGCCCTCATCGTTGTACTGACCATACCCATCGCTATCCTGTCGGCAGTAACGATCCTGCATCTGTTTGGTCAAACCATTAACATCATGACCTTGAGCGGACTGGCGCTTTCGATAGGGATTTTAGTCGATGAGGCCACCGTGACCATTGAAAACATCCACCAACACATGGAGATGAATAAACCGAAGCAACGCGCAATACTGGATGCCTTGTTGGAAATTTCAATCCCGAAACTGTTAATTCTACTGTGTATTTTGGCTGTTTTAACCCCCGCACTCATCATGTCGGGCATACCCAAAGACATGTTTATGCCACTTTCTATGGCAGTCGCTTTTGCGATGATCATCTCTTTCCTAGCCTCCCAGACTTTCGTGCCGATCTTGGCCAACTGGCTGATGAAAAACAAGCACGGGCAGCACAAGAAAACACCTAGAAATCGAGGATTTTTCGATAGATTCCGTGTGCGTTATTCCTATGGGATGCGAAAATGGTCCGCCAGATCTCTCCCACTATTCTTCGCCTATCTCCTGCTTGCTGGCGGCGTTATTTTCCTGCTTATTCGATCCGTCGGAACCGATATTATGCCGGTAACAAATAATGGCGACTTCCAGGTGCGCATACAGGCTCCCCAGGGAAGTAGGATTGAAAAAACAGAGCAAATCGTCAAGAACATTACGGGCGAAATTCAGGATCTATTGCCCGAGAACGGCATCAATATCAGCTCGGCTTTTGTCGGGATGCATCCAGCCGGTTCTCCTATTAATCCCATCTTTCTATTCAGTAGTGCCTCTCACGAAGCCGTTCTCCAGGTATCGGTAAACCAAAAGGTTTACCCCGGATCAATGGAAGACCTGAAAGAAAGCATCCGGGAAAGGATCTCCTCGGTCTACCCCGAGGTGCAGTTCAATTTCGAGGCCATGGAATTGACGGAAAAGATCATGAGACAAGGCGCTATGACCCCCATTGAAGTCAAAGTCGGTGCGAATCAGCTCGAGGCGGCTCTCGCTCACGCATCGAAAATCGAAAAAGAGCTGGGTAAAATCCCCTATCTCCGAGATGTACGAATTGCCGAGTCAATCGCTTATCCTACACTGGAAATCCAAGTGGATCGGGATTTAGCGGGTCAGTTTGGTCTAAGTATGGAGGCGGTAACCCGCAGTTTGGTCACCGCTACTTCCTCGACGCGATTTACGGACATGAACTTATGGATCGATCCAAAATCCGGGCGGGTTTTTCAAACCCAGGTGCAAATTCCAGAGGGCATAATGTCATCCGAAGAACAACTGCGGTCCATACCGTTGAAAAAAGGTAGTCCACGGCCCATATTAGACGACGTAGCAAAAATAAAACGCGTCACCTCGCCGGCACAAGTGAATCGCAAAGGACCTAATCGCTACGTGACGTTACTGGCCAATGTGTATGGAAAAGATCTGGGATCAGCATCCAGTGCAGTCAAACAAGCCATTCGGGACGCAGGGGATCCGCCCCGGGGAATTAACGTATGGACTGAAGGGAGTCTCCAACTTTTAGACGACACCTTGGACAGTCTGTTAGCCGGTTTAGCCGTCGCGATAATTGCTATCTTCCTCATGTTGTCGGCCTATTATCAATCGTTTAAAATTCCGCTGGTTATTTTATCCGTCCTGCCAGCTGTCCTATCGGGGAGCCTTCTGATTCTTTATTTCACAGGAAGTACACTCAACCTACAATCCTATATGGGCATCATCATGTCCCTCGGGGTTTCGGTATCTAATGCTGTTCTGCTGGTGAATCAAGCGGAGTACTACCGGAAACAATTTGCTTTAACACCCGCGAATGCCGCCAGACTTGCTGCATCCTCCCGGATGAGACCCGTATTGATGACGGCCGCCGCGATGTTTGCCGGTATGCTACCTATGGCGATCGGTTTAGGCGATGGAGCGGAGCAAATCGCACCCTTGGGCCGAGCAGTGATCGGCGGATTGATCGCTTCCACTATAACCATTCTCCTGTTGGTGCCTCATTTCTTTTCATCGATGATGTCCCGCAGCTCAATCGTTAGTCCATCGCTAGACCCCGATGATCATGAGAATCAATATTATGGAGAAAAACAAACTATTTAACAACACTAACATATACCATGATGTCAAAACATATTTCTATTATTAACAGCACGTTTAACCTAGGTGTCGGGATCCTCCTTGCCGGACTATTCCTCGCTTGCAACGCGAAAGAAACCGAATCAAAAAAGGAAATACAAACCGCCAGCGATCAGCCTGCGCTATCAACAACCCAAGTCCAATCACTACAGCCCGAATACACGCTTTCTGTTCCGGCAGAGCTTAAACCCTATGAACAGGTATCCCTTCACGCCAAGGTAGCCGGGTTCGTCAAGCGTCTCCACGTTGATCGCGGGGATCTGGTTCGAAAAGGGCAGCTTCTGGCTGAATTGGAAGCGCCTGAAATGGAACAACAATACCTTTCTGACAAAGCCACGGAGCAGAAAATTTACGCTGATTTTCGCTATGCAAAACAAGCCTACGATCGCTTATCGGAGGCCGCTCAAATAGCAGGCGCGGTGGCTGGTCTTGAACTCGAACGGGCAAGAAGTCGTATGGAAAGCGCTAAATCAGCCTATGAGGCGTCCAAAGCCGGCTCAGCGCACTCGGCTCAATTGCGCGAGTACCTACAAATTACGGCGCCATTCGACGGTATCATCACCGAACGGAATATTTCCTCTGGCGCGCTGGTTGGAACAAGCTCACCAAACCCGCTACTTCGCATCGCCCAGAGCAATAAGCTTCGTCTAACCATTTCCCTGCCCGAAAAACACGCCTCATCTGTTCGTCCGGACATGAAAGCGCAATTCACGGTCAGTTCGCAACCGGGAAAAACATTCGATGCCGTTCTTTCCCGAACCTCTGGGCTCCTGGACGATAGTCATCGGTCGCTAACCTTAGAATTCGATGTTGGCAACCCCGACAACCAGCTATCAGGAGGAGATTATGCACAAGTTCAACTGCGACTGCAACGCAAATCGGCTACCCTTTGGGTACCTGTCGAAAGTTTACTGCAGACCCAATCGGGAACTTATGTACTAACGGTACAAGACGGCAGTATCCATAGAGTTCCTGTACAGGAAGGTATTCGTTTGGATAGTCTGACCGAAGTATTCGGTCAATTCTCCTCGGAAGATCATATATTAAGTAAGCCTTCAGAAGAAATTAAAGAAGGTCCTGTGGATCAGTCCTCATAAATCAACAATCCGCAGATCAAACGTACCCACTTATCGATACCCCGAGGTCCAAAATGACCTCGGGAATCGTTAAGGAATAACACCGCGGACTACATTAGGTATCAGCGCTGTGTTTACCAAAAAAGAGAAATAAAAACGAGCTCAGGACAATTCCCATCGAGCGCACAGCCAACGTTTGGTTCTTTACAAAACCTCTTCTAAGAACTCCTTTAACGCTGGACCACGCAGATTCTTACCGACAATTTTACCTTCCGGATCGATCATAAAAGAAGCCGGGATGGCCGTGATATTGTATAGACCGCCTGCTTCGCTATCCCACATCTTGAGCTCTGACACCTGGGTCCAATCCAACTTGTCATCTGCGATGGCCTTAAGCCAGGCATCGCGGTCCTGATCCAAGGACACGCCAAGTACGGTAAACCCGCGGTCTTTGAACGCTTGATATTGCGCAACTATATTTGGATTCTCCTGACGACAGGGTGTACACCAAGCCGCCCAGAAGTCTAAAAGGACGTATTGACCTCTCAAATCAGAAAGCTTCACTTCTTTGCCCGCCGGAGTTGGAGCGCTGAAGTCTGGAGCAGTCTGTCCGATACTAAGTGGCTTTATTTGCGCCATGTGTGCAGCAAAGGCCTGTACTATTTCGTTACTCGGGAACCGCTGCTTCGCCTGTTCAGCATATTGAACGAGGGTTTCTTCATAACCGGTGGGATCCACGGAATAAAGAACCAATATCCCAAAAAAACCAGCGAGGTTGTCGTTGTTCTCCTGTGCGAACTGTAGCGCATCGTCCGCGAGATCGCGCGTATACAATTCGTTTTTCGATGCCATATCCGCTCGGACAACGTCTTGATCTTCGCCCTTGTCCATTCGCGTTTCAAACTCCTGTTGTAAATTCGCTTGCTGTGCCTGGAATTGATCACGGATGTCAACGATTTGTTTCAATTTAACGGACGTCTGAGAGCCCTTTACCGTGTATTTACCGGTCTGGTTCAAATCAGCGTTAAACTCCACGTCTTCCCCATTCTCGAGTATCAGCATATACGATTGCTGCTCGGCCACCAATTCGTACAGAGCGGGCTCGGTAGCGATTCCTTCAAATTGAAAATTTCCTCTGCTGTCCAAGCTGATCGAATCGACAACAGTCTCTCCCTGGTATAACATCAGCGTCTTGAGCGGACCTGCATTCTCAATACGTCCGGAGAGTATAAAATTATCGTCGCTGGCGGCGTTGCAAGCGGAAAAGAGAACTACAGCAAATATATGTGTTAAAAATAATGTCGTTTTCATGGTTTCGTATGTTCGTTATTCAAGTCTCAAAAAACAAGCATGCCCCCACGCTAGAAATATTTTTTGGCGGGGCTTGCAAAGTCAATTAAATATAGTCATTCTAATATAGATCGGCCTCTGGACCGACATCAAAAAACAAAGGGGATGAATTAGATAAATGCTACCGTATGATCGCCTGATTTTTAATAAAAATAGGCACGCAATCAAACAGATAAGCCTTCCTTTTTTTTCCTATAGATACGAAGGCGCTGTGCCGGAATGACCAACCGTTTAAATCCGCTAGAATAAAGCCAACCAATAACAGCGGAAAACCACCTGTATCGGGATTGGCCTGTTTCTGTAACACCGTTTCATTTAACGTTATATCGGAACAGTGCGTTTCCTGACTAGATAAAGCAACGGGATTGATTAAGTTTTCGGTATGAGCACCTGGAAGAGACGCACTTGTCAGTAACCGACGAACGGGACAGGTGTTTGCTATCATACAAATGATACCCAGCAACACCAACAGAGTGAGTCCTTTCCTACTTACAGAAGCGGTATGTTTCGCCATGATTATGATCTATCCACCACAAACTTACAAAAAATGGGGAGATTCAATCCATATCATTCCCCTCTCCCGGTCTATTGCTGTTAAGCAATGATCAAGAAAGCGAGTGGTCAATCGCCAAACACGAAAAATCGCTGTCAGGGACAAGAAAATCGACCCTATTTTAATTTTGCCATACTGCCGACCCTATTTTCCTGCACTGCATTTAAAATCGTAGATTTGTCTATTGTATCAGTAAACCAAGAAAGACTCGATGGACAAGATATTTGTAAAGAACATGGTGTGTAACCGATGCATCATGGTCGTTCAGGATGAACTTGAAAAACTAGGATTAGCCGTCGAACAAGTGACCCTTGGTGAAGTTCACTTTAATCAAGAGATCGCTGCCCAGGATAAAGAACGCATACACGATCAGCTATACCCATTAGGATTCGAAATAATCGACGATAAGAAAAGTCGTACCATCGAAAAGATCAAAAATTTAATTATCGAACAAGTTCACCACCAAGAGGATGAACGGAGGTCTAATCTTTCCGACTATCTCAGCGATAAACTGAACCAAGATTACAGTCATATCTCCAATCTGTTTTCTGAAATAGAAGGTACAACAATCGAGAAATACTATATCGCGCAAAAGATTGAGAAGGTCAAGGAACTATTAGTCTACGACGAGCTTTCGCTGAGTGAAATCGCTTCGCGACTGAATTATTCCAGTGTGTCGTATTTGAGTAACCAATTCAAAAAAGTAACTGGTTTATCGCCAAGTCATTTCAAGAAGGTTGGTGAGGAAAAACGGAAGCCGCTCGACGAAGTAAAATAATCCAACACCACCTTTTCGTCCCAACCTGCTTTTCGCGCATACGCTCGTCCTAGTGCGCGCGAACAGGAGCTTCCTTTACTTGGAAAACATTGCTTTGATCTGTAAATTCTAACGTGTGTGGTACAAAATACGGAATGTTCATGTATATCATTTCCTGCCCTTTCCCCTGTATATACACACCATCTTTATATTTCAAAGCAAATGCCCGCCTTTTTTTATTGCTCCACCCATGGGGTCTATAAAGAAGACTACCGAGCAAGGTGTCACTTTGAATCTCACCTTCTATTTCACCGACTATAAAATGATCGCCTGGTCCATTTAGCTCATATTTACCATAAAAGGTTTCAGTATACAATAGCAGTTCGATCGCGATCGTGTCCCTGCCATTGATGGCCATGAGGTGTTGCTCGGTTGCATTTCGTGTTTTTGGAGCAGTACACCCTGAAAATATCACAAAAAGTAAAAATAATCTAACCGTATTATTCAATAGCATGCTAATTTTCAATTAACTTTAAACGGAAGTGTCTTCACGTTATCTGATTCTATATAAGTTTTCACTTACCACCGTTAATATGCGTTTTTAATTCAAAAGTACCAAGCGCCGTTGGAACTATCTAAATGAAGAATCCTATTATAGACCCAAGGCGAAGTGCTGATCAGTTGTCAAATTTTTTATAAATTGAGAATAATCATCATCGATAAAAATCAAATATGTTAGGACTTAGAACCACGATATACAAGGTTGCCCAAATACAAGAAGCAACACTATGGTATACAAAGGCATTTGAAAAAGAACCTTATTTCAATGAGCCGTATTACGTCGGCTTTAACATTGGTGGGTATGAATTGGGTCTGCAGCCAGAAGAAAAGTCAAATGACCACAAATCTGACAATGTGGTCTCCTATTGGGGAGTTGAGGATATTGAAGCGGCATACGACCGGCTTATCAACTTGGGTGCAGCGGAAAACGAGAAGCCGCGTAATGTCGGTGGAGAAATAATTACGGCATCCGTTAAAGATCCTTTCGGGAATATTATTGGTCTGATTTACAACCCCTACTTCGGGTTGAAGGATCAGTAGCGAGGTTGAATAGCTACTAGTCGTCTAGAAGACTGTTTTTGCGGCAGATTCTAGGATTCTATATTAAACAGGAAGCTATGCGGATTTTTACATATTTGCTATCCTCATTTTTCAGCAGTATCCGCTGCGGCAATAATCTTCATTATTCTCGCCTGACGAGTACCGGCCGTTTTAGCCAGCACCAGCCCTTGCAATAAGATCTTTTTAGCGGACTTGCTTAGACCGAGAAAATAATCCTTTGCTTTAGGAGCTGTTTTGAACGCCTGTTCCAGATCTGGTGGAATCTCTAAAGCTTCCACACTATCTAAGATGGTCCATGAGCCGTTTTGTTTCGCCGTTTCGATACATTGATATCCGGCTTTTTCCATCAAACCTTTTGAAATAAGTACTTCGACTTTTTCTTTATTGATTTTTGACCAGGTGCCATTGGGACGTCTTTTGCTGAAAAACTGATGCGCTGTCTCCTCGTCTTTCTTAATTTTCTTGCTATCGATCCACCCAAAGCAAAGGGCAGCATCGACAGCCTCGCTCCAAGTCAGGGTGGGCTTACCGGACGCTTTGGAATACAAAACGAGCCAAACCGATCTTTTTTCCTGATGGTTTTCCTTTAACCATTTTCTCCACTGGGAAACAGTTGTTGGATAGAATATCTCCGTTTCGTCATTTTGTGTCATCGTAAACCGTTATTAATTTCTAAAATTAAAACCTTAACAAAACCTGTTTTCAGGCAGGTATGATCGCCTTAACGATAGAATATCAGTGACCGCCCTCAAATGCCAGAATTGCCTTTAAATTTCACCATATTGAATGTCATCTTCCTTTCTCAGCACGTCGCCGAGCTAGACCGCTCACCATTCCTGAGGAGGATTACCATCCACCCACCAAGTGAATCCGGTAATACCGCTGGCTTTCAAGCGTTCAATAATTTGGGCGGTATGGTGTTGGGTATGACGAATGGTATTGATATGCAGTTCCAATCGGGAATACGGATACCACTGGAAACCGGAATGCTCATCCAAGGGCAAAGCCGCGATTCGTTGCGCTAGGTTGTTCTCGAGGAAATCAATGAAGGTGAACAATTCTTCTTTGGTATGGTGCCCCTCTACCACGACACCAGGATCTGGGTTTTCCCAATCCTGTGTTCCCCCAAGACTTTCTGCCCCTTCCAATGCCCCTTCAAAGGGAACGTAACTTTCGGGATTAGCGCCCAAATAAAAATTAATCCCCCATAAGATATGATAAGCGATTTGCCAAGTGGGGTTGCTGTACTCCTCGTTGTTCCACTGTTCCTCGGGGACGCTATTTATCGCCGCCCGAAGCATACCTAAACTTGCTTTATATTGCGATTCAATACTATGACCAATCAACGGGTTATCCATTCTATTTTCTTTTTAATATCTAGTACAAAGTTAATTCGGCTCGGTGAGAAAAATAGCGCATCAACCACATAAAGTTATAGATCCTCTTCCGTTTTCTAACGGTTATTTGATAAATACTCCGCTAGACTCGTAGGAAGACTTGTGGTGGATTCTGGCCGCTCAGGGACGAGCCGGTCGTCAATAACGGCTTTTGTCATGGCCGATAGATAGGTAGCCGTATCTTCTGTAAAGCCGACAGACCGTAAAGTCTCCTCCCATTTTTCAGGCGCCAAAGATTGGATCGATATCTCTTTCGCATGCAATTTGGAGAACACATCAGCGACATCCCGCGAGCTGTATTTTTTAGGACCCAATAATTCGAAAACCTGTAGCCCCGCTCCTCTGGGTTCGCGGATCATTAACACTGCAATAAATTCCGCAAGATCGGTGGGCGACAGCATCTCAAGGGCCAACTCTTTGGGGAAGAAGGTCGGTAATACCCCGTACTGCTCCACGGTATCTGCATAAGCTAGCCAATTGCTGAAATAATAGCTTGGTCGTACGAATATTTTTTCGCCGGGTAATCCGCTTAACCCCTGCTCTAACATTCGAGACAGGACCACATTCCCAGTCGGTCCATCGACATGCGCGCCGATGCAAGATAGTCCGATAATTTTCTGGATTCCTGTCGAACGAATAGCCCGTTTATAATTTTCTATGATTTGCTGAGTTTCTCCTAGGATGTCATTGGAATCCGGATTTTCCGGGGTCAACACAAAAACAGCTGTGCCGCCTCTAAACGCGTCTGTCAGTTCTTGGTGATTGAATAGGTCCGCTTTTCGGACATCAACGGATTCAGCCTGGAATTTGCTGGGATCCCGGACAACGGCTCTACACGGCAAGCCTTTTGCGATAATTCGAGAGACAATATGAGATCCTATTTGTCCGGATGCGCCTACAATTATGTTCATGAGTTCTGATTTTTTGATAAAAATAAGATGGGCTGGTGACAACAGTATGTCAGGGCCGAAAAAAAACAATATTCACGATCGATATCGTGATCTAAAGCCCCCGCTTCGCCTTACCGAATCTTACAACTCTCTTCCAAAATATCGTAAGGGTTGTACAACATATTCTAGCGATCTTTGTACTGTACATACAGGAATTAGCGAAATGTCAACAAAACAACATAAAGAAACCCTATACCTTCCTTTAGAAGGAGTCGACAGTGAGCATTGCGCACTGATCGTCGATAAGGGACTCGGGCAAGTAGAAGGTATCGATAGCCATCGGGTTGAACTGAATAATAATAGAGCCGCTATTACCTTAAAAGATAGCGGTGCACTGCCGGACGCGGTCAAAGCGGTCAAATCATTAGGTTACGGAGTGACAACCGTTAAAAAAACGTTCCCGGTATTGGGCATGAGCTGCGCATCCTGCGCGAGCAGCGCCGAGAGCGTCGTTCAATATGAGCCTGGCGTTGTCAGCGCGTCTGTCAATTACGGAACCGGTAATCTGGTCGTCGAATATCTACCGAATATGACCGATACCTCGAAATTGCAGAAAGCAGTCCAGTCCGGAGGATATGATCTTTTAGTGGAGGAAGAATCCAAACAACAGGAAACATTAGAAAGCATTCATGCCGACAAGTACCAAAAGCTTAAAACGAAAACAATTTGGGCAGTTATCCTGTCCTTACCCGTTTTCATTATCGGTATGTTCTTCATGCATATGCCGTATGCTAACCCCATCATGTGGGCCTTTGCCACCCCGGTGGTTCTTTGGCTGGGGCGTGACTTTTTTATCAATGCGTGGAAGCAGGCCAAGCACCGCTCAGCCAATATGGACACCTTGGTAGCACTCAGCACCGGCATCGCCTACCTGTTCAGTGTGTTCAACATGATGGTTCCGGAATTCTGGGAACAGCGGGGATTGGAAGCGCACGTCTACTTCGAGGCAGCCGCGGTTATTATTGCATTTATTCTGATCGGACGATTGTTAGAAGAGCGAGCTAAAGGGAATACTTCAACCGCCATCAAGAAGTTGATGGGATTGCAACCGAAGACGGTTATTATCGTTCAAGAAGATGGTGGCGAAAAAGAGATCAATATTGATGAGGTGAATGTAGGTGATCACATTTTAGTCAAGCCCGGTGAAAAGATAGCTGTGGACGGAACCGTCGCCTCGGGTAATTCGTACGTCGACGAAAGTATGTTAAGCGGTGAACCTCTGCCAGTAGAAAAGAAAGAAGGTGAGCCCGTCTTTGCCGGCACCATCAATCAAAAAGGAAGTTTCCACTTCAAAGCGGTGAAAGTCGGAAAAGACACCATGCTCGCGAATATCATTAAAATGGTACAGGATGCCCAAGGAAGTAAAGCGCCTGTGCAAAAACTAGTGGACAAGATTGCGGGTATTTTTGTGCCTGTAGTGATCGGAATCGCCATTCTGACGATGATCCTGTGGAATATTTTTGGCGGAGAAAATGCACTTGTTCATGGACTGCTGGCAGCAATTACTGTCTTAATTATTGCTTGTCCGTGTGCATTAGGACTCGCAACGCCAACGGCCATCATGGTTGGTGTAGGTAAAGGTGCTGAAAAAGGAATCCTCATTAAAGATGCTGAAAGTCTTGAACTGGCGAAAAAAGTGGATACCATTGTCCTGGATAAAACCGGAACCATCACCCAAGGTCGCCCAGAGGTTACTGGAGCACACTGGCTGCATCAAGACGAAACGGCCAAAGATATATTGGTGAGCCTGGAAAAACAATCAGAGCATCCGTTAGCCGACGCTGTTGTTCAATTTTATGCAGGATCGCAAGCGGTGCAGCTCTCTGGATTTGACAGTATTACTGGTCAGGGAGCTAAAGCAGAGCACGATGGCGAAAGCTACTATGTAGGAAATATCAGATTGCTGCAAGAAAACAACATCCACATTGCGGAAGAGCTTCAGAAAGAAGCACACCTCTGGGCCGAGGAATCCAAAACCGTCATCTGGTTTGCTAACCAGAAAGAAGCGCTCGCCGTTCTAGCGATATCAGACAAAATCAAGGAAAGCTCGGTGGAGGCCATCCAACAAATACAAAATATGGGCGTGGAGGTCTATATGTTGACTGGAGATAATCCAGAAACTGCTAAAGCCATCGCTGAACAGACTGGAATAAAACATTATAAAGCCGAAGTCTTACCACAAGACAAAGCAGATTTTATTGCCGAGCTTCAGCGGGAAGGTAAAACGGTTGCAATGGTTGGTGACGGTATCAATGACAGTACAGCACTAGCGACCGCAGACGTCAGTATCGCGATGGGGAAAGGAAGCGACATTGCAATGGATGTAGCGAAGATGACCATTATTTCATCGGATTTAACCAAGATACCGCAGGCCATCGCTCTCTCAAAACAGACCGTAGCTACCATCAAACAGAACTTATTCTGGGCCTTTATCTATAACCTCATTGGAATTCCGATTGCAGCCGGTGTGCTCTACCCTATCAACGGTTTTCTCTTGGATCCGATGATTGCCGGGGCGGCAATGGCCCTGAGTAGTGTGAGCGTCGTGAGTAACAGCTTGCGATTGAAATGGAAAAAATAGCGATTCCGGTTCTGGAGCACAAAAGTATAATCATCGTAACCTGAAAACTTTGTTACAGCATACAAACAATACTAAAATAGAATATCATGGAAAATAATAATCAAAAACTAGAATTTAAGACCAACATTAACTGCGGCGGATGCGTATCGAAAGTCAAGCCTGCATTGGACAGCGCCGAGGGCATTGCAGACTGGAAGGTCGACATTGACAATCAGGATAAGATCTTGAGTGTCCATGCCAAAGGTATTAGTCAGCAGGAGGTTATCGAGCTGGTGAAGGAAAAAGGTTTTAAAGCCGAGCCGGTTTCATAACACCCCCGATTAAATGGGCAGCTTGAAATACAGGCTGCCTTTATAAGCCTTATGTACTATTACCCATAATCAATCCACGATCATACCAGAACCTGAATCAAATTGTCCCAGAGATTAGACATGTAGTTCTTCGAGAGACCCGAACAAGCGTTGAAAATAGACGCAAGTTTGGTTGCTAAGTGGCGTAGGTGCCTCTCGTTATTCAAATCTTTGATGTCCACCAATATCCAGCGCGTTAACCGGGATTGTTAATTTTGATATATAAACGCTGTCTGCCATATTTTACCTTTTGTGGAATGATAAGACCTAAAAATTGGGTCTTATCGTTCCACGATTGGTAGAGATAAGTAACAATTATCCAAAAAACAACGTTAAATGTTAAATGTCAATAGCCCTCTAAACATAAAACCAAGTATACAAGATCATTAAAATCTTTAAGATGTATGCGCTAATTTATTATCTTAATACCAAATAAACTCCGGAGTGAAATTCACTAACAACGAGATAGCCTCTTGTAATCTTCCCGAAAATCGTTTGATAACATATTTCTTTATATTTTTTCTAAAATTTCTTTTTTTACCAATTCGTATGCTTCATTGATATCGTATGTAATTCCACTTCTCAATAATCCGTTCATATCACCTATAAAATCTGCATCTTCAATTTTCTTTTTCATATTTTCGAGGAATTCCTTTTGGGTAGCCTTATTTCCCTCCTCGGTCATATAGTGCTTGAATGCTTCAATGACCTTATCAACATTGACATTTGCATTATTCAAGGCATACCACAAATCGAATAAATCACGACCTTTCTTCCGTTGGTATAAAGCTCTTAGTTTAGTTGCCAATAGTTCATCCAATCCATAGGTTGGAACTAAAGCTTCTCCGTCATCCCATTCGGAATTCAGTTTTACAAGAATATCTTGTAACCCATATACCGAAAAATGTTCTCTGGTATTGACTTCGATTTTCAACTTTATCGGCACATCATCTTCTGATAAAATGCTGTACACAATGGTATTGTTATGTTCTTTTTGTTTAATGCGTGGTTTTCCTAAAAAAGAAAGTTGGTCCCGAACTCTATTGATAATCGCTCCGAATGGTTCTGCTTTTACCTGTACCAAATCAATATCTTCTGAATACCTCGCCGCCGGAAACAAAAACAATTTATGCAAGGCTGTACCTCCGCGAAAAGCCAAACGTTCTTTGATAAATTCATCACTGAATAAAGCAATCAAAGCTCGCTGTATAATCAAATCCTGTTCTACCTGGTAGTTTTCCTGCCAGGGAGCCTGCTTTCGCCACGCTGTTATGTACGACTGTGGTATCATATATCTGCTTCTATTTCTATGTTTGGCACAATTTTCCATTTGTTACCGGTTATCATATTTTTGGGTTTCTTTTTTTGTGGACGTAATAAAACTGGATAATGTCCAATAGAATCAAGGTAGTTGTATAAAACATTGCTTAATTCGTTTTCCTCCAGTACACATTCCAATAGATACCCTAAACGTTGAACTACCGATATTTCCTTATATTGTTTTGCAGTTTCTATCAACTTTTCAGGTTGTATAACTTCTTTCAATTCTTCTATTACAGTAGCTACCCGATTAAATCCTCCCACTTCATTATAATAGCTTACCAAATCCAAAGCGGTTAATTCTGGTGATGAAATATTGATATATCCGGTATCTACTTTTTTCTTTACTACATCCTTTTTATTCCAGGATTTTTTGATGTAAAAATGAATACCCACCTTGTCATTTTTGATAGGTCTCAAAGCAATACCTTCAGTAATAATCGAATAGTTTTGAGGTTGCTGATGAGCTGCGCCGTGATAAGCCGCTGCGTTTAACAGACCGACATAATAATCCCGGTTTAAAAACTTCATCAAGTCATTTACATACAAGCTGGTCGGAATAATACCTTTTACTCTGTATTCAGGTGGAACAATAACATAAAATCCTCTGCGAACCATTACTACTAATTCCTGATTTTTAAGCCGTTGCAATGTTTTCTTCAGAGCATTTTCAGATACCCCCAATTGGCTGTGCAAACCTTCGGTAGTAAAGCTATACTTACCGTTTGCCCTTTGTTCATCAATAAAAGAGTCTAAATATTTGTATTCTTCTGCCATTGTTTTAGTAAATAATTGCGATATGGGCCTGATTGCAACCCTTTATGCAATGACAAACTTACATTTTTGTGTTATCACAACCAAGCTTTTAATTACTTATTTTAGAACACACCCTAAGTCCTTATTTGCAATAAACCCCTAATTCAAACCCTTTTCGCAATAAATAACTTAATTTCAACCGCTTCCTTTCCAGGCTTGAATGCATTGCTTAAAGAAATCCATACAAGCAATATGCTCAGGTTTTCCTACAAGCGATGTTAGATTATACCAGTTTGAAGAACATACCAGCGTCAGAAATAGAGGTGTTTATCAATCGTCTGGTTACCGACAATAAGATTAGCGTTTCATATCAACGATCGCTGGTAGAGGCGATAAAGAAGCTTTACGAATTAACTCTGGACGAAAAAGTAAAATTGGATTATCTCTACCCTAAGCGTAACTTTTTGCAGCTTACCGAAGTTTTTCTCTAAGGATGAGATCAAACGTGTATTCGACGCTACAGATAATCTCAAACATAAGGCAATACTCTTGACGATCTATAGCTGTGGATTAAGATTAAGCGAATTACTAAATTTAAAGACTACTGATATTCGATCAGCAGATAAGCTACTTCAGATCAATAAGAGCAAGGGCAACAAAGATAGAGTTGTATCGCTACCCGATAGATTACTTGAAATTTTGCGGGAGTATTGCAGGCAGTATAAACCCTCTACGTATCTTTTTGAAGGAACAAATGCTGGTCGATATAGCGAACGTAGTGTCCAACTGGTACTCAAGAAGGCATTGGCAAAAGGAAAAATCACCACGTCTGGATCAGTCCACACGCTGCGGCATTCTTATGCTACACATTTGATTCAATCGGGTGTTGATATCCGTATCGTACAAAAGCTTCTAGGCCATGAGTCAATAAAGACGACTCAAATTTATACCCATATTACAGATATTGACAGTAAGAGCACTCCCAGCCCTTTGGATTTTTTATAATTCTTAGAAATCTATTTCGCACTAGAATGGCAAACAAACGTCTCAATCTATTCATGAAACAGATTACTTCCTAACTTAATTTAATCGTGCTTAATTTAACATCAGTCCGGAAAAAGCAAGAATCTGTCCGCAACATGTCCAAAAAAACGACAAATACACTGATAATCAGTGGGTTTAGTCGGGGTGACAGGATTGGCTCAGCCCCACAGCCCCGCACACTACCCTGAGCTTCCTACGGATCGAACCTACGATCTCCGTATTTCACATCGTTCTATCCTGCTCATTTTGAAAAGCGTGGAGAACAATCTATCGCGTAGAAATCAGGCATAACGCCTCTCAAAAAAGGAATACTCAAATTGCAGGCGATAAATACCAACCAAATCCCGAATTTAGCAACCATTCGGGCTTCAGTGATTCTCCACGCAGGGTATCGAAAATAGAGAATGTCTCTTATTTCACCTACAATCATTAATCTTCCGACGTATAGCGTGTTACCTCAACGAATTGCCAGAATTCTATTTAAGCTCCTGCAATTGTCTAATCAATCGGTTGGCGTGATCTTTTGCCCTATTCTTTACTTCTTCCTCCGTATATCCCACAACCAATGACGTTCCATGAAAATAAATAGGTTCTATGTAATTCATCTGCGCATAATACGCCGTTTGTTCAATATTTTTACAAAATTCATGGATCCTGAAATGATGTTTTCCTAAGGGTCTGTAAGCCTCTTCGGGCGAACCAACTGTAAAACTCGGCAGAAAGTTTTTGTTTTTTAGTTTGTCTCCCTTTGAACCATAAGCAAACTGATGCTCAAACACGATATCAAACCATTGCTTCAATATGGAGGGTATATTAAGCCAATAAAATGGATACTGGAACACAATAGTTTGGTGTCGCAACAATGCTTCCTGTTCGGCCTTTGGATCAATTTTGAAATCGGGGTATAGCTCGTGAAGATTTCGGATTTCTAATTCCAAATCGCTTTTTTGCAGCTCTTCGATAATTGCTTTGTTCGCAAAAGATTTATCAAAATTCGGGTGTGCTAAAATAACTAACGCCATATATTTGTTCTTTATAAATTAAACTATAAAAATTATAGTCACAAAAGTATTTTTAGTAAATTACATCTGCAATAACTATCAAGATTGATAGGTGTAAAAAAGAGGTATGAGAAACGTAAAATTTAATAAAAAAACCTATCCTTGTGCGGTTAGTTTGACCATGGATTTAGTAGGCGGAAAATGGAAAACGGTAATATTGCACCATCTAAAATATGAATCAAAAAGGTACAGTGAGCTCCGTAAAGAAATGCGGTCCGTCACAGAAATGACGCTGAGCCTACAACTGAAACAACTGGAAAAAGACAGATTGGTATCACGAAAAGTGTATGGCAAAAAACCGCCAATAAAGGTCGTTTACAGTTTGACCGATTTTGGAAAGAGTTTTGTTCCAGTTTTAGAAGCGATCTCAAAATGGGGCAATCAGGTCGTGGAAGAAAATGGAGAGTATTTGAATAATGCTTAAAGGATTCTATGCTCATCTCCTTTTCCCTTCATTCGTTGAACCAACGGTTCTTTTTCATGATCAACATTGTTCGGAAAAAAACGGTGACTGCACAGCCTTGGGCAGAAATCTGTCGGCAACTTTTTTCAACGATTAGTGGGACAACGGAAACCATCCCGAACTTAAAATTCAGGAATCCTATTCCCAAAGCAAAAAGAACCTGCAATTTGCTAGTCCCGTTGGAGAGAAAAAGTCAAAACCTAGTTTCAGTGAGCAAAGCTCTACGTGGGTTATTCGTCGACGCGCTTAATAACCTTAGCTGGCACCCCGCCTACGATGGTATTGTCAGGCACATCGCTTGAGACCACCGCACCGGCAGCCACAATTGAATTCTCCCCTACCGTAACTCCGGGAAGGATAGTAGCGCCTGCACTGATCCATGCATTCCTTTTGATATGGATATGCCCTGGAACAAGCGATTGCCGATCCGCCGGATTAACGGGATGACCCTCAGAGAGTAGACTGACCCTTGGTGCAATCAGCGCACCATCTTCAATAGTGATCCCTCCTAGCCCTAGAAAGATGCAGTCGAAATTGATAAACACATTCGCACCAATCGAGATGGACTTTCCATAATTAATGTAAAGGGGGGTAAACACAGCCGTGCTCTCATCAATCGATGAACCGGTTAGCATGCCTAAAAGAGTCCTAATTTCCGATGGATCTGATGACAGGTTCATGCGCACCAACACCTCTTTACCGGCATAAGATTCATCCCTTAATTTATGAATTTCGGGGTCATCTGCCGGAATTGTTTCCCCATTTTTTAATCGTTCAAAAATGTCATCTGGTTTCTCTTTCATAGTCCTGCATTTTTCGTGCATCTCAAAGATACATTTTTAGCCGGTACCTCCCCTAATTTCAATGCGCAAATTCATATAACGGGCAACTACTTTTGATCGAACCCGATTACAAAATATCGCTGGGGAAAATGCGGTTATTCATAAGCTAATACTCCTCCACCCTTTTTATCATTCGCTCGAGTGCCCCGATGACTTTACGTTTATCGCGCTGTTCTGGATGATACGATTTTACACGCACGGAGCTCGTTGAGAGGTTGGTCCGCTTCATTGTGGACAGAAACGGGACAAGGGTTCGGTATACCTGATTGAGAGAGGATGCTTCCACGAGTTTCTCCTCGTCGAGTAATCTCAGATATATCGCGAGTTGATCTGCGGATAAATTGCAGATCAACTTACCGCGGACTGATAACGATTCCTTAATTAAAGGGGATGAATTTTCTGCCGGATCAGTAGGCAGCGAATAACACTGTCGATAGTAGTCTATTTCACTTTCAAACCAGTTGTTAACAAAGGTGTCCAGTGGGTGGTAACGCGGATTAAGGATTAGCTCGGGCTTGCGATGCAGCTGATTATACACTTTATGATAGCGGATCAACGAGAGCAATCTATCTCTCGGCGTTTTCTGGTCCGCTAGCCCCTTTTCAATACGCGCCAATAATAGATTAATAAATTTCTTGCTGTTGAAATTGACATAAATCAAAAACCGTTCGATAGCAGAATAGTAAACGCAATCGTTACTCCAATCCCAATTTTCAATGCCTCTGATCAGCTCCAATTTATAGTCCAGTGAACGTCGCGTAACCTCAAAATCAAGATTCTCTGCGGAAATGAATTTCAAGATTCTCCCGGCCAGAAGACTGGTTAGCTGGTCTTTTGGGAGTCTGAATCTCGCCGCAGCGAAGCGCTTTTCTAGCACCATCAGTATTTTTTCTTGAGCGGAAAAAGGAATTCTCGCCTCCGAGTCGATACACTTACCATAATCTCTTTCCAGGCAGTCACAAAACTTTTCCAAACAAAGGATAAGCATCTCCAAGGTTTTGGTTTGCCTTCGTTTTGGTTGCATCAACCCAGCTGCTGATTCCATAAGACGAATACTCTCTCGGTAGTGCGCATCCACATATTCTGCAAAGGCCTGATGCTGACGAATGCCCATAGCACATTCTTTAATTTGGGTGAACAGGTCAATACAAACCGATCCCATTTGCTGTTCGATCTGGCCCAATTCACTTTCCTCTACACCATCAGTTCGGGATATTACATAGAGTGCTTTCTCAAAAAATGATAACCCATTTTGTTTCCGTGTTTCCATTACATTTTCAATTCCTTCAGAGGACCCTGCATGAAATATAAAATGTTTCTTTACTAAAGGCGCATTAAGTCGTCAGATGGAGTTGTATTCCAAAAATTCACGAAAATCAGGATAGTTTTTGACATCCCCCGTCGGAATATCATCCTTCACCAGCTTCAACCTCATCTTCTTATTCCCATAAGATCGAAAGAAGTTAATATTGAAAATTATCCCCCTGGCGCATTGCTTAAACCATTTTCTGGGCAACAATTCCCGTATGCGGCGAAAGGGTGATTTACTTAAAAGCACCTTGTCCCCTGTCGCCATATGGATGAGCACATATCCATTATGAGTCTTAAAATAAACAACTTCTTTGAACCATACCAACTGTAGATCCCATTTCGCATCATGGCAAATCTGCAGATAGTCGCTGCTATGCTCAAGGGAGTCTACATTATGGTTATCGGGCAGTTGTAGGCGGATTTCTGCATCCAATCGATGAATAGCCGTTACAAACCGTAGATAAGAAACCGGTTTGTGTAAGACGTCGACCACATTCATCAGGTATCCTTGATCTTCAAAATGTTTGAATCCAGTATATAGGATAAATTTAAGCTGAAGCTTCGGAACGGTAGATATCCAGTCAAACCCGTTGATCCGATGTCCGAATTCCACATCCAATATGACCAAATCTACCGGATTGATACGGACATACGTGAGCGCGCTAAAAGGATCGGTGAAGTGTGCTGCTACTTCTACTTGTTCGATTTTTTCAATATGATCCATCAAATGATCGATGCTTCCTTGATGATCATCTACGATTATTGCTCTGTAGTTTCTCATAGAACCTCCCTGGTTAAAAATATACGGCCAAATGAACGTGGTAATTTCCACCGACCGATGAATGGACTAATTTGAATTTTTTCGCGAATACATATTCCAGGCGTCGCCGCAGATTCTCTATTCCTACGCCATGGCTCTCCTGTATTTTCTTTCGCGGGGTTACCTGATTCGACACGAACAGGGTATATCCCTCCCTATTTACCGAAACCCGAATGGTTGGAGGTGTAGAAGAATTAAAAGGATCTCCGTGTTTAAAGACGTTGCTCACTAAGGTCACCAGCCCGGTTGCGGGGATAGTTGCGCCTTGGGTATTACCCTTGACTTCCCATATGAACGAAGACTTTTTCGAGTAAAGCTCCTCATAAATGTCGATGAATCGCCGAGTTGCTTGAATTTCCTCGGCGAGTATCACTGAAGAAGGTCCATCAGGCAAGCTCGAGTTCATAAAATACTGCATCAGCTTATAAAGCCCATCAATCTGTTTTCCGAGCGCGGGAGGCACCTTATTCAGCTGATGTTCCAAAGACTGAAACACATTGGCCAACAAATGTGGAGAAACCTGCTGCGCCAGCGTGGTGTACTCATAACGCTGACGCCACATGCGTTCGGCTTGCGCGCGTTGATTAGAACGGATCTTGAGGCGATACTGATATTCCAAAAAAGCAAAGATCGAGAAATTGCCGATGAGCATCAAAAAGCTCTGCATGAATTTACGCCCATCAAAGTTTGAGCTAGCGGTAAAATAATCACTGTATAATCCAGACGCTCCCCCCCATCCGTAGGTCGCGAAATAAACCGTCAAGAAGGCGACTCCATAGATGAACAGCAACATCAGTATAGCGCCAACATACCTTCTGTTATATAGATATACGTTGAGGCTATGGGAGACCCCATAATAGACGAACATAAAAATAGGAAGGGAGATTAGGACGGTGAGTATGGACAACCGGCTATTGCCCAGCTTATTCACAATAAAGAAATAAACAGCGTAGAGGGTCCAAATGCCTACGTGGCGTAATATGGTTTCATAACGGTTCATCTGATTAGAATCAGGAGGTTGCTAAACAATTATCAGTCAGGCCACTAAACATAAGAACAAAAATCAGATCTCGAAAATAGGATGCCGTGATTTATCGCTCCCATCACGGATTTAGTTGGTGTACACGATAGGTATAGCGGTCCAGACCGAGTTGCTTTTGATGACGAGAAAAAGGTAGTACACGAAGTTGCCTTTCCCAAGATAAAACGTCCGATTGGGGAAGACAATGGCGATGTAGGTACCACAAGGCCTCCCAACGATAGGGCGCCTGGTTAAGCACCTGGCCAAGCTGTTCGTAAATTTCTAAGAGTGTCTTTTCAACAAATTCCCGTCTATTTCCGTTATTTTGTAGTTTGTAACAAAATAAAGAGGAATCCGAATCTTTTATCGTCAAGGGATTCTCAGAACGATCCAATACCAGGTGTACTTGAAGTCCTAGCAAATACGCAAAGTCCAAGTAGCCGGAGCGAACATTGATCGAGCCGTTCAATAGTTGAATCCGCTTGAGCCGCTCATTGGTTGGTGAGGTAAACGTGCCCTTAGCTCCATCGGCGTAAACAAAAACATGCATACCAGCGGCCACCATCTTGCGCAGTTTAAAAAATACCGAAGGATCCTCTACGGGTAACAAATGGAGTCTCGCCGTACGGTCCGATGAATCCTTTGTGGGCAACAGCTTTTCATAGTATTTGCTGTATACCGCATAGACATCCTGAGAAAGCAAGACACAGACCGATCTCCCTTCTCGAAGGATTCTGAGCGGTAGCGTCCGGTAGGCACCATAATGGAAAGAAACGAACAGGGCGGGTTCGTCTGCCAGGTATTCTTTTATTTGATCGTTTCGGACATCGTCCGGCAACCCATTTCTGAGATCCAGAAGGGCCTGTTGAGCGTTGTACTTTTTAAGCTTCAGATAGCCCCTGAGGTGGGCCTTTCCAAAAGGAAGGCCTAAAATATGCTGTGTATTTGCCGAAAAATAAGCGAATTCACGCCATTTCTCTTCTGGAAGGTAGTTACAAATGTTCTTGATCTCGTTGGTCATCATCATCGTCTTTAGAGAGGATTCCAGTATTGAAACTTGTGCACTTTTTAGCGCAAATTGCTACGGAATAGGTTCGCAAAGAATATGCGCGCAGTTTTTGACCGCGCGCATAGATTCCCGGTTAACGTGGAAATACAATATTGCATTTCGGGTCATCGGCATCGCCGTTAGTAAACTCCGTCATTTCCCACTGCGTTAGGGGGACATCCGAGAGAATTACATAACGGTCTAAACGTTGTTTCCGTTCCATGATTGGGTCCTCTTTAAATCATACCATTTCCAGTCTCGCACCGGAACTACGGCTTCAGGTTATGAAGACTTGCGATCGATCAATCCAAAGATGAATTAAAGAATTTTGTAATACAAAAGGCCAAAGGCCCAAACGGTCTGAGCGGCGATCGAAATGGGATAAATGCAGAATATTCTCGAAAAACGGCATTTCGCACCCTCAAAACAGCAACTCGCATAAATAATCGCGTTCTTTGCGATCAAAAACAAAGATTTCCGTCCTCTGACAGGCACAGTATCGCTGAGAATACGCTCATTTTACAGCCCTTTAGCCCGGAAGACGTGCGATTTAGCGCTTCGTCCCTCGCTGAGCGCGTTTCGAGCCCTTAAAACACCAACTTCACCCCCTCAAACCGTGCATGTCAGCGAATTCGATTTTTAACACTCTTTTTTATTACGGAACTTTACCACAACCGGTTTGAACGAATTTGAGGATTTTTTCGACTCCGTTTTTCAAAATACTGATCTCCCCAGGCGGCAAAAATCGGGGATGATTAGTTTAGTCGAAACCAATACTACCTACTATGAAACAGATGATCGCCGTTTTTCAGCGGTACCACCAGGTCGGGGACGATCTTTATACCTTTCTGATGCAAAATGGCCGTATCCGGTTGTATGAAAGAAATGACTTTTATAAACATGCAGAGGAGAAAAGTAACTATTGGTGCTTCTTGTTGAAAGGAACATTAATCTATGAAGCAATCGAGGAGACCGGAAAAGTAAAAATAATGAACGTCGCACTGGAGCATGAATACTTCTCCGGGACCTCGCATCCTTTTACCGATCGTTCACTCCCATTTTCCCTACGGTTTATCAGCCGTGCAAAGTGCTATCAAATTCATTACCATCAATTTCGAGAAGCAATGGACCAATTCCCACAGTTCAACGGAATTATCAATGTGCTCAAACAACGTGAAATAAATAAGTTAAGTCTCCTCACTGAAATATTTCGATCTCCTTTGATCGAGCGACTGACCCTTCTTGAAAATCATTTCCCAAAAATAGCTAGACGATTGACCGTCGCACAACAGCTACAGTTCCTCGATTTCAGCAACGAACGCGACTTCTATAAATCACAGCGATACTATCACAAACCTTAAGACCATTCTCCAGTAAATAACCCGTAAAGGTGTCAAACTACGGACCAAATCTAGCCAAGTATTGTCCCGTTTTATTCTAAGATCTCAGTGGAGTCATTAGAGAGGCTCTGCTTTTATCGTAGGAAATTTGATCACCGATTCCCCCGATCCCTGCACAACAACCTGCTCGCGCACAATAATATACAAAAAATATTGATAAAAATCTACTGCCAATTGGCAGGTATTTTTCACGTAAAACATCTCGTCCTTTGTCTTAAACACTTGGAGCTATGAAAAATAGAATTGAAAATATCTGTACCATATTACTATTGCTGCTTTGGATTCCTGTGACATTAGACAAATTTGTGCATTATGAACTGTTTCGTAATGCAATGATCCAGCAGCCCTTTAGTGACCAGTTGGGGAAGGTATTGGCTTTCACACTACCGCCTCTAGAAGCAATAACAGCAATATGTTTGTTACGGGTCAATATTAGGAAAATTGGATATTACCTTTCAATTTTCCTAATGTCAATCTTTACCGGGTATATAGGATACGCCGTCCTGGGAAGTATTGACAATCTACCGTGTGGATGTGGGCTTGTTTTCCATCAATTAAGCTGGGAAATGCATTTTTGGTTGAATCTTTTCTTTCTAGTAGTGAGTATGATTGGGTTGATTCTGCACACCAAGAAAAGTCTTTCGTCAAAACACCAATTCGTCAGAGAAAATCCAATTAAAACCCAATGACACTAACCATTCGGATTGGGATTCCAGGAATCCCTTGACGAGGCTTGCCGGCCAAAAGGCGGATAAAAACCTTCAGTGTCTTCTATGAATATCATTGAAGAAAACAGAATAATATTTCACTTAAAATCACAAACAAATGAAAAATCTATTTTTGTTAAAAAAACACCATTTAGCGCTATTTGCTTTGGTGTTAACCATTAGTTATGGTAGTTTTAGTTATGCTAAATCCAATTTGGCTACAAATTGGCACCTGGTTTCCACACAGGCAGCATCACCTGATAACGACGTTATTGGCCCTATAACAATGGACCCATCACAGGGAGGCAATTGTGCAACACCGACCAATCCAGTAAGGTGTGCCATACAATTCAGTAATGATTTGAACACCGACCTAACGAACAAGACCGTAGCGGAAGCTAAGGCCTTACCGGGAGTAACTGAGACAAGCAGAACTTACAGCTTACCTTAGTTCGACTTAGGGCTTAGGACCGTATATATTCATACAAAAATTTTTAATTTTGATACTGATGAACTCGATACGGTCCTAGTTTTATCGTGGTATTTGCTGGACTTCAGACCGATCAATAACATTGCTCGGTGCGAGAAAGATAAACCGTCGGTCCATTCCGCCCAGTTCAAAGGTCGCTCCGTTCATCTGTCTGCTCAACTGCAAATTCTCGCCATCAAGAAAATTCAATCTCCTCAGGTCACTCCATCTCAACCCTCGATTTGGCATACTTTTCCTCCTTTCGGTCAGCACAACGTCAAGCGCATCACTCGGTTCAATATTCTTAAATGGGGAAAAACTTCCGGCAGTAAATCGTGCGGACAATAGCATATTGAGATAATCCAATCCCAAAGAAATTTCCCCCGTCCGAATAGCACTTTCCGAGGCAATTAGATGCAGCTCATCCGTTGCTATCCCTGTAAAAAAGTTGCCCCCGCCGGTGTACGACCCTCTATAGGAATACCCTCCTGATGTTTCAGATCGAAAATATAGTTCCCTCCTTAGATCCCCCTTTGTATAAAGTTTCAACAGATCATCGTTTGCACGATACTTATCTCTAAGAAGTGCCAATCCGTAGAAAGAAACATCATAAAAAATAATTTCCGCATTATCTTTTCCATTAATTGGAAAAATGTAATCCGGTCCCTTATTAACTGTTGCATAATCCATTAGGCTATTCTTATACGTTAATGCCTCTTCAGCAAACCGCAACGCTTGTTCGTAATCGCCTTTGACAAGATTCAGCCTAGCCAGCAGCCCCAACGCAGAGATCCTATTTGGTCTGAAGATATTACTTGACGATTCTTTTAGAAGTCCAGCAGCTTTGTTTAAATCGTCTTCAATAGATCGGTAAGTTTCCGTCACGGTGCTTCTAACCGAAATAGCCGTCGGATCAACGCTATGAATCAGCGGGATACCGAACTCACTGTGACCATCGTCTCCATATACCGCAGCAAACTGTTGTGACAGCATGTATTCCGCATTTGCCCGATGAAACAGTGCTTCGCCCATAATCCGATCATATCTTTCATTGTCGTCCATTTGGAGATCAGGACGTGCCAGTCCATCAAGAATGACATTGCAATACAGAATTCTCTGATAAGGATGATTCCAGTCCATCGCTTCATTTCCCACAAACTCTTCATCCCGCCAGAGATAAGTGTTTTTCTCATAAGGCTGTCCCAATTGATCAAATGCGCTTTGTGAAAGGTGAAATTCCTCTCCAGCGATACTTCCCATAACATGTCCCGAAGTATGATTAAATACAGTAGTGTTGGCAAGCATCAAATCGAAATCCTCCAATTTAGTAGGCACCTCCTGCGAAAGGTCACGCTTTACGTCTAAAAAGGCAGGACCGCACCCGTCAAGTAACAAGCAAATTATGGTCATTCCTAAAAGTAGTTTTTTCATAGTATCAAAAGTCTAATTGTGCACCCAGAGTATAGTTCCTTGGAGTAGGGTACCTGGAAGATACCCCATCGGGATCAATCCCCTTTGCGTTCGATCGCCACAGGATACCTACATTCCGGACCTGAAAGAAAATCCTCATCTGACATCTTCTCTTTATACCAAAATTCAACGAATAGTTCAAACTGATATCGGATAACCTGATAAAATCTCCTTTCTCAATCAGGACCGACGAACCTGTATACAAAGCGTCTTGGTATAGATTGCTTGTCTCAGGCAAAGCGGGAATATCGGTTTTCAACTCATCTCCCTTTTCCTTCCATCTGTGTTCATAATCCACATGCGTCGCTCCAGTCGTAAACAGTCTGTTATAATCAATGCTACTGCTCCTAAAAATGAATCCATGTTTCCACTCCACATTCGCACTTAAGTCTAGCCTCTTGAATGTTATGGAATTACGGATACTCCCCTGATAAGGAGGGAAAGCAACTCCCATAAGATGCAAGTCATCGAAGTCCGCTGCGCTATAATACCCAAGATAGTCTTGATCCCCAGCAGGTGTTAAAAGTTGCCCATTGTCGGAATTGAGTCCCGAAAAGGGCCATGCAAAAAGGGCGTCTTTAGAATATCCTTCCCGCGGTTGTAGACTGGAGACATAGCTACTCGCAGTTGCCTGTTTGCTAGCCTTGTAGTTGGTTACCCGATTGCTGGTCCAGCTCCACAACAAATTGGCAGTCCAAGCGAAATTGTCAGATCGAACAAGCTGCCCCTCTAGTGAAATATCTATTCCTTTGGTCTTCAGGTCAGCATAGTTAATCCTATTGTCCACCACATAGCTGCCGTCCTGGGAAATAACGCCTGTAGTGGGGTCCAAGTATTCAGGACCAATCAAATCCATTCCATGTTTCCCATAAACATCGATCGTACCCTGAAGTCTCCTTCCAAGCAAGGCGAAATCCAGACCAAAATTAACGGTTCGCAGTTTTTCCCACCTCAATGAAGGATTGCCTGCACTCGTCAATGTGGCATAGGGAAGACCTGAAATAAAATCGAACATCTCCAATCGGGTGGTAGGAAGACTGCTGATGGTATTGTTTACATTGCCGCTAATTCCGTAACTGCCGCGAATTCTTAGTACGTCTAAATAGGTCTTTTGTCCTTTCAAAAAAGATAACAGATCTTCAGAGAACCCAATTGACCACAACGGAACCCCTCTCTGATTAGTCGCCACGCCAAACAGGTTTGACGCATCCCATCGGACACTTGCACTAAGGACGTGCGATTCCTTGAGCCGGTATATTGCATTGAGATAGTGCGAAATGAAACGGTCAGTAATCAACCGTTCTCGATAGGACGATGAAGGTACAAAACCTGCCCCCGTTGGTCTCAGCGGATACGATGTTCCGAAATCGATACTGGAAACGTAAGAGAGATTATCCCTATTATACCCATAGTGTCGATATGCTCCAAATTCTCTCAGTCGTTGTTGACTGATCTCTGATCCCCCAACAATATTCAAAGAATGATCCTCGCCGATTTTACCATCGTAGCTTAACTGAACTCTAGCGTTATGAAAGACCCGATCCACTGAATTTCCATCATGAACCCCACCCTCTGGAATAACTTTAGTTCCGTCAGCCTGAGTAAAGGAATTGATTAAATTCCGTGCAAAGTAACTTTCTCGATCGTAATGATTGGTATTCACGTCTCCCTGTTTGGCATAACGGTATTTAACGGATAGGTTCACTCCACTTAGAGGGCTATAGTCCGCGCCAACGTTTAGATGCAAACTATTGTTGTTCATCTGAAGGTGCCGTCTATCCATGTCCGAAATAGGATTGAAAGTCCAATCAAGCAATCCTTCCTTTTCTGCTGAATCCATATAGTCGTGATTGAATTGATAATTCAGACTGGAAAGAGATCCGTCCTCCCTGTAAAACGTCGTATACGGCGATAGCAGCCCCCCTCCCGCAGCAAGCTGATCTAATGAATAGCCATTAAAAGTCGATCTTAGGAACCCCAACTGCACGTCCGAGAAAATAGATAGTCTCTCGTTGAACTTAAACTGGTCAAACAACGTAATCGTCGTCCGACCAGAGGAGTTTCCCTTGATGTTCGCCCCTTCTCTCTCCCATCCCACAGAGGAGCGATAGGTGTGCCGTCCGCCCTGTCCCGAAATGCCCACATGGAACCTTCCCACTTGCTCTGGACGATAGAGAAATTTTTGAGCATCATCCCTTATGTCAGATTCATGAAGCCTAGCCTTTTCTCTCTCAAATTGCTCAATAGAAATTTTGCTACTGTCTCTTTTATTCAATAAAGACACATAATCAGGTATCATCACAAAATCATAAAAATAATAGTGATCCCGTCCGTAAAGAATTTCCTCGACCTCCATTGTTGCTTCTGATGGAAGGAATTTTTTATCGTAGAAAAGGTCAGGAGCCTCCCCAATCGATATGTTTGAACTAAATGTAACGTTTGGCAAGTCGCCTTTGCTCCCGCGTTTGCTAGTCAGTACGATAACCCCATTTCCAGCCTTTGCTCCCCATATTGCTGCAGCTGAAGCGTCCCTCAGTATGCTAACCGATTCAATGTCATTCGGATTGATGGCGTCGAGGTTTCCCTCATAGGGAAAATCATCCAAAATAATCAGTGGTTGTGTATTGCTATTGATCGTTCCTAACCCTCGCATTCTTAGGGACGGACTCATCTTACTATCACCATAATCCGTTCTCCTGTCAAATTGAAGGCCACTGGTTATTCCTTCCAAACGTTCGGTAATATTGGAAGACGGATTCCTGTTAAGCAACTCGTTGTCGATATGGACCATTGAGCCTGTTGCATGTTCCTTTTTCACAGTATAGTATCCTGTATTAATTTTAACTTCCTCGATAGCTGTCTCCTCCACCATAAGCGTGATATTGCCTAGCGCGGCAAGTTCGTTAAAGCCTACAATTCTTGTTTGGTATCCCTGCCTACTAAAAACGACCTGCTCTATATTTTTATTCTCGATTTCGAAAACCCCATTACTATCAGTAACATGTTGAATCCCCTGAGGCAACAACCGATAGGTCACGTACCCTAAGTTGTTACCCCAAAGATCGATAACCTTCCCTTGGAAGCGCTCTTGGGAATAAAGAGACGCACATTGTAAGAATGCTAAAAAGAAAATCGATTTTATCAAAACTAATTTCATTTCTTATCCTTTGAGTTGTTTTTAGAAATTGGGACTACAGAGAGGAACGGTAACCCGGCACTCTCAATTTTTATAGTCATCCCATAGGATGATACAAATGCCATTACTTCCTCAAGTTTTAGTTCCTTTTTATCGAACAAAACCTTTGGAATCTCAAACCTTAGTCCCTCAAAATCCTTCAGATCCGAATTGTCAGTTATCGTGTGATAATCCAATTCTCGATCGACTACCTTGTCCATTAGAAAGCTTACCACGCTGTTCCACTTGCCCCTATTGTTTCGATGGGGAGGATATCGAAGAAGCTCATCATTGAGCTCTGGAGCGAGAGGTCTTTGAAACAATTCCTTGATCTTTTCCTCAGATGCTACCGACGTCATTACGGGATATGTCCGAGCTTCTGTTTCAGAGATATTGAGATCCATACCCAATTCGCTAGCAACATATTCCGAAAGGCTAGATCTCAATCGAGCGCCCCACTTCCCTTCAGGAATGTTCTTTGGGATCCTAAAATCGATAGTCATGCGTTGCTTCCGGTCCCATGCTAAAGATTCAAGGTCTGTTTGGTAGTTAGCATCCACGCTATAGCCGGGGCGTGAAGACAAAAAATATTTCATTCTAGAGGAATCAACATTCACGTTAATGGCATCGACAAATGGCACCATATATCGAGAAATCTTGCTATAAAACACTTCATAAAGAATCTTCTCGAGGGGGCTGTTAACGATATGAATAAAGATACTGTCTTGGGTGTCGGTGCGCTGGATTTCTGTTTCTGCGAAACCGTAAATATATCCGGCGATTGTAAGATTGTCATCCTGGAACTTAAGCTCCGTTTCCACCCCCTCATTACCTAGCAATGGCTTATAGTAATCCAAAAATTTAACGTCCCGACTTTCAATCATCTGCACCTTTGCTCCTCGAGATACCTTTTGGATATTCTCTGATGTGGCGTAGGTAATCATCGGCATTGAGTGCACACGTCCATCGTTGATCCAGACCATGTGTGGAAGACCAGGATGCGGAAAATGTTTTCTAAGAATAGTGTCACCGTATATAGATTCATGGGACCAGCCAAATCTCTCAATGGTCGCGTTCATTTCCTGAGGTTCCTGATAGCTAACGGGAAGTACCAGTACTTTAGAACTATCTAACGTTTCCCTGATGTTGTTTAGATGATCAAGGGATCCTAAGCAAGGCATACACCAAGAAGCCCAAAAATCGAGGATGATCAGTTTTGAACGGTGATCTTCCAGTTTAATATCCGACATTTCTCCTGTTTTTAAATTGATTGTCCGATGAGATTGTTGGTATATTTCTTCGGGGACCTCATCGCCCACATAAAGTGACACAGACGACGGTTTTGGAAATTGAACAGCTTGGGAGTACACTTGATTTATTGCCGCAAAAAACAATATAAGCAAGGCAACACCTCTAGGCTTATAAAACGACAAAAAAGAGTAAATATCCCTAAAAATTCTATTAAAATGGTTCGGATAATATTTCGATAGCTTTATAAAATTGATCATAATTAGTATTTTAAATCTCATTATTTATTGAGGCGGTTTATATCTCATATCCGCCGGTGCTAGTCTTAATCGGTGCCAAATATCTAGTTGGTAGTGAATTTATTTCCGCTTGGTGCTGGGGATACAGTCGAGATAAATCCAATTTTATTACCTCATACACCTCTTGCTTGTTTAGTTCCGGTAAGATAATCTCACAGAAAAATCCGTTATCCCCAGGTTCTGACGGTGTTACTCTCTCGTATATTCACGAAACTAAAGCGAATTCCAAATAGATCGTTTGTGAGAAGAATCAAACGAATGATACTCCTGCAGATAAGATAATAGGTTTCGATGATCCACTCGTACCACGAGGCACAAGGATCTAAATAGTAGAAATTTTTCATAAAAAAAGATTTGTCAACGAAAACCGTTACCCGGTAGTCGTCTTTTGGTTTTTATGATTCGAGTAGACGAAAGTGTCCTCTGATCAATTGTAATTGGTTATTGTTACGTATTTGATTTTTTCGGTAAAAGACCGACTTCTTCGGCTATTTGTTAAAATAGGAAGACAATAAGTTTGAAAGACTTGAAAAGTTTGGCTATTTTTATCGTGCTAGAATAGAATACCGATTCGTCTCAATTTGAGACCCTAATCAAGTGGGTTATTATCTTTTTGATGATCGGTTTGGACAAATAAAGATGGACATTCCTACTTGAAAGCTTCAACGGAATGGTGTGCGGCCGGTGGTCGCACAAGACGAATATCAAGTACCAGCATTGGAGCTCAATGCAGGACAGTTAAATTCCCTCCCCTGACTTTTATATCCATTAAAGGTAAGAGAACTATTCTGGCGCTGAAATGACGTTCTTATTAAGCTGTTGACATAGATACGAAAGACGCTGATTGGAGTTCGGCCAGAGGTGCTTGGTGGTCTGTTTTCTTATCGTTTTCATAATTATAAAAGTTTATGATAACGATGTAACTCACCTCAGAAGAGAATAACATTTCGGTAAATAACCAATAGGATAAACCGTCATGCTCCTTGCTCTGGAAACCGCTAAGCAACCGGTCATCGGGACTTCACGAGCACCCGAATCTTGCACCAAGAGAGACTCACTGACGGCCCACCCCACTGGAATTTATCTTAAAGATAGTCTTTCCAGTAGAAAATGGCGAACCGCAGTCCTCTCGCGTGCAAATTTTAGCGGTTTTTGAACGAGAGTAACATCGTTAACGCAAATAGTTGCGTCAAGTTTCGCATTGTTTACTTAACAAGTATAAAACAAAAAATCCATATATGGAAATTTATTAACCAAAGATGGCTGAAAAAGACAAAAATACTACGCGCTTTGGCTCGTATTTGAAGAAAATAGGTATTAAGCCTTCGACAATTGGGCCACTCATCGGAATGAAGCCCAAGGCAATATCATTACTTTCTACCCAACCGACACGGACTTTGTATGCGGACGAGTTTTATCGACTTATCATCGTCGCGCACCGCCAAATCGGCCTACCGGAAAAATCATTTAAAACTGCGGTTGATGAGGTATTTCCAGACAGAATAACGATAGACTTATTAGCGGAATACCATGGCCTCTCATCGGAAGGTAAATTTTTTAAAAAATACACCCAACAACAAACAGATCTCGAAGAGAAACTGGGGATACCTAATGGTAAGCTCAGTAAATATTTCGCTGACAGCCAAAAGCGTGCACTCGCAATAGAAATTATCAATTTTAGTGAAGGGATGAACCTCGATGTTTTGTCAACATTTAAAGAAATATATGGGGAAATATAAGCTATTAATCAGTCATTATCTGGTTTTAATAGAAACGGAGCACAAATTTTAATATTGCGATCATATCAATAGAAAAACGACCAGGTAAAACCCGATTTATTACAGGTTTCAGCGGCCATTTCGGTATCAAAACAACCCGATTCCGTTATTGGGTTGCCATGTCCAACGGGGTCCCAACCGATGGTTTTTCTCCCCTTAGATCCGCTAACTGAGTCTACAGGCGGTCAGATCGCGATTATTTATCCACTGGGGCATGTTTCAAAAAAAGCTCGCAATCTCGTCCGGGATTCAACGCATATCCCGCTGCAGGACTATGTTTTCATTGAGGTCGCACCAGTTCTTTTTACATTGGCTATTGCGTCTAGCAAATACTAGAGCAATCGGCTATTTATCTAATCATCAGATGAATAACTTAATTATTCTGCTGTCTTTAGATTGTTTACCTAACTTAGCCCGGGATAGTGCTACCTTCCTACAGTAGTGTATCTTGAGAATTTCCTCGATATTATTCGGCCATAAACTCTCTTCTGTGAGGTTGCCAATGTTCGATGAACAGACAATTGTAAATAAGCTATCTCTCACCCTGCTCTTCTTTAGTATAAAGTGTTAGATCTGTAATTCCTTATTTAATGAAGTAGTGTTTATTTCAGTTAAAATGATTTATGCTTATTTAATTATGTTTCGAGACCTTCTCGTCCAACTGGCGCGCGGCGCTTATTCATCTCATGAGGCTTTTCTAGACTAGAAATAAAAGGCTGACAAGTATCTCTGTAATAGGACACCTGGCTTCCATAAGTCCGTTTTTTACCCAATTTTATTTTCGTACAGTCAACTAAGCATGCACACTACTAGATTCGTTGCCGTTACGCTAATATCTTCAGTGGTATAATTCCGGATCCCCCAGATTATTCAATCATATAAAAACTGGCGAACGAAATATGATTTAGCTTTTCGTGCATATTGTTGGGGCTGGTTATCTTCAACGTTCGCATTTTATTCATCATTCTCTTATAGAGTAACCCGAAAGCAGTGTTACTGAAGTTGGTGCTTTTTCTGACAATAAATGATAAGTGGATGATTCGGCCAGTGGGATCACACTCGAAATTCGCAATAATGTACTCTCCCCTGCCTGTTACATTATCCCAATCGCTAATATTTTCTTTAGCGATATCACGCCATCCTTCATGTCCGGTAATTTCTAATATCCCCATTACATGGTCAATGTGTATCCCTTCTATATATTCGGGATTCGTACTAAATTCTGGAACGGGAACTTTGCCTATTGAAAAAGTTTCGTCGTGCTTGTTCACGTTAAACTTAATGTCGTCATACTCAAACTCACCGAAATTCATGTTGTTTTGACTGAATGAACTTAACGTCGATAGAATCAGTAAAATCGAGACTAAATAGGGCTTATTTTTCATACCTTATTTTAATATACAGTGTTCGTGATTTAGGGACTGGTAATCGGTTGACCTCTTCCCATATTTAGGAGTTTTCTAAAATAGAAAAATCGGCTGTTTTAACCTGTTTTTCTATGAACATTTCCGGGGTGATATTCCCCAGATAACTATGGGGTCTGAAGGTGTTATATTCTTCCCGCCAGACCGCTATTTTTTCCTTCGCATCTTCCAATGACAGGAACCAGTGAGCATTCAGGCACTCATCCCGGAAACTCCCATTGAAGGACTCAATATATGGATTATCCGTGGGTTTGCCAGGTCTGGAGAAAATTAATTCAACCTGATGCTCGTAAGCCCACCGGTCCATTTCTTTAGAAATGAACTCAGAACCGTTATCCACTTGGATTTTTTTAGGCTTTTCCCCGTTCAATAAGCGAAGTCCCTCCAAAACAGCAACCACATCACCTCCTTTTAAGCGCTGCCCGACCTGAATCGCCATACATTTGCGACTATAATTATCCACTATAGTTAAACACCGGATCTTCCGGCCATCAAACAGTGCATCTGCCACAAAATCCATGCTCCAGCAATCATGTAAGTTGGAGAAAACAGGGCGTTCGGAGCGATGTGAAGCAGACCGGCAACGTCTGGGGCGTTTCACCCGAAGGTTAAGCCCCTCTTCTTTGTAGATGCGGTAAACACGTTTGTGGTTGTCCTCCCAGCCCTCTCTTTTTAGCAGTACCACAATCCGCTCGATACCATAGCGAACCCGAGTCTCAGCAATGCTACGTATTCGTTCGCGCAGAGGACCGTCGTTCTTACGAACATTTTTATAGTACCAGACTGACGTGCTCAGCAACGACACATTGCATGCCCTGCGAAGAGAAATTTGATAATCCGAAACCAAACCAGCAACCATTTTTCGTCGTTGAGCTGGTCTCAATACTTTTTTTTTAAGACATCCTGTAGCATCTGCTTGTCCAGGCTCAGATCCGCAACAAGTTTTTTCAATTGGGCGTTCTCCTCCTCCAGTTGGCGTAGGCGACGCAACTCCGCTACGCCTAAACCACCGTATTTCTTCTTCCAATTATAAAACGTAGCTTCACTAATACCCATTTTCCTGCAGACTTCCTCAACGCGGGTACCCGTCTCGGCCTGTTTGATAGCAAAAGCGATCTGGGCCTCCGTAAACTTTGATCTTTTCATTCGGTTTCCTCCCTTTTAAAATTAGTAATTCATAACCGAATTCTCTACTTTTAAATACTCCGGTTTTCAGGGGAGAGGTCA
>JBQDCW010000028.1:0-20115 GCA_052092145.1 Sphingobacterium sp.
GTGCATTTTCCGATGACGGCTATTTATACATAACGGCATCGCAATATCTATTTCGAGTCGAACTAGCAAAACTGGCTTTTTAAATGCCAGTTTTCTTACCTGCTGATCGTCCTTAATGGAAATCGTAATTGATCAATCGCCTGACTTCGTGTCTAGGTTCGGTTTTGACCTTACCATTCGCTAAATGTAAATGGTAAGGTCACGAAGACTAACCTAAATCGAGCATTTGCTTCTCGCCCGTTTCACAAGCGCGATAGATTGCCTCCATAATGATGAGGTCTTGTAGGCCAACTTTGCCATCAACAGGTAAAGGTGATGTTTTGCCATCCACGATAATGTCCGCCATCTCGTCCATCTGCTTGGCCTGATGATTAACGTGCGGTAGTCCCAGGTCCCCTTCATTGGTCCATCCTTTAATGGGTCCGTAGCTGGTCGCTGGGATTAACTCGACAAAACCTTTTTCCCCATTGAGAAAGAAGCGACTAAGATGGTTCATATTGTAGGACGATAAACAAGAAGCAACGGCTCCAGAAGGAAAGCCGAATTGGAACATAATCGTCTCGTCGATGCCTTCCTTGAATTTTACCGGATCAGTCTTGGTCTCTTGAGCAGTCACCCAAATGGGTTCTTCCCCAACCATATATCGTGCTCCATTAACGGCATATATACCCGTATCCATCATCGCACCACCCCCAGCAAGATCGAGCTGTAGTCGCCATTGATTTGGATCGCCAATCCGAAATCCACTCATACCCTGAAAAAAGAGAATCCTGCCAAAGTCATCATTATTCCTTTTATCAATCGCGGCTAAAGTATTTGCTTCAAAACGCATTCTATAGCCCACTAATAGTTTTACACCCGCCTTTTCACACGCATCCACCATCTCCTGTCCTTCTTTTACACTAATCGCCATTGGTTTTTCACAAATGACGTGTTTGCCCGCTTTCGCAACCCGCAAAGCTTGCCCATGGTGTTGGGCATTGGGGGTGATAATGTAGACCGCGTCAATTTCTGGGTTATCCTTAATGGCGTCAAAGTTCTCATAATTGTATCTACTTTCTTCCGGAACCTGGTATTGCGCCCCCCAATCAACCAGTTTTTCAGGTGTACCGCTGATCAATCCAGTAACCACCGCGTGTTCGGATTCCTGAATACCGTCTGCAACTAACCGAGCATACCCTCCGAGACCCATTAAAGCCACCCGCAGTTTTTTGGTGCTCTTTTTTTTATTCGGTTGAAACGCTTGTTGAGTGGCGTAGCTGGATACTACAGGAATAGTTAGAGCGGATGCGGTAATTTTCTGAATGAAATGTCGACGTGAGTGCTTCATAGTATATAATCATGTTTAGTTATAAAACAAATTGATTGTCAATCGGTTTGTCGCAATTAAAGTGAGCTTTAAATTAACTGTTTTAAACAGAAAATCCAACAGATTTAACCATTTTCGAAAATTGATTCCGCGCACAAAAACTCGCTATTAAGAATCAAAGAGGATTTCGATCTCAAACATTTTGTCCCAGTTTTTTCCAGTAACAAAATAGGTCTTTGAGTCGGGGTTATACGCAATTCCGTTTAATACATCCAGATCGATATGTTGGGTAACCTTTTCTTTTAAAGCCGAGAGATCAATGATGTGTTCGACCGTTCCCGTTAAAGGATCAATAATCGCAATGACATTTTCCAAATAGATATTCGCAAAAATTCGTCCATTTACCCATTCCATTTCATTTATGTGTCCGACAACCCCTGTATTGGTGGCTGGCCGGATAAAATCTATTTTGGAAAAATCACCTGCATCAATTTTGTAAATGTATTCTGTCCCATCCGACATGTAAAGATACGTACCATCATTCGTTAAACCCCAGCCCTCCATAGGTTGAAAATATGGAATAGATCGAACGGTCTCGAGCGTAGTTGCATCATATACGTAGGCAATATTATTTTCATACGTTAATTGGTAAAGTTTGTCATTCAATACGGTTGCGCCTTCACCGAAAATTGTCTCGTCTAATTCGACTAATTTAATTGGTTTACCTGTTCTCGGATCTACAATACGAACACTGGAGATACCGGCATCTCCACTCGGTCCCACTCCGTTCCCCGTACTTTCTATCAAGTTTCCTCTATAAAATTCTAAACCCTGTGTATACGCCTTGATATCATGCGGAAAGGTATTGACTATGCGAAAGTCAAGTGCGGTAGGTGTCCAAGCGGATAAGAGGTCTACACTTATCGACTGTTCGTCAGATTCTTCACCGTCAAAAACCCGAGCTTTAATAATCTGCTTTCCAAACTTTTCCTTTGAGAACTGGTGACGAACCACCTCATTGGAACTTACGGTTGCCAGTTCGAAATCATTGAGCCAGTACTTGACAGAATCATATTGTCGCTGATCCTTTAATGAAAGCGTCAAAATCAGTTCCTCGTCGGGTTTATAAATCCGTTTTAAACTGTCTGAATTAATCGTAAAACTTTTCTCAGGTTCTTGTCCCGCTGTTATTTCGAGAGGTTTTTCTTCGTTGGTGTTTTGGCAGCCGCTGACGATCAAGCTGATCACACAAACTGAGTATAAAACGTTATTGGGTATCGTCATTGTACTATCAAATATCGGAAATAGTTCCGCGGCTAGCAATGCTGAATTTCCATTAGTATTTTGATCGCTCCCAGAGCAGCGATGTGAAAATAAATTACGGCTGTTCGGACCACATGCCATGATCCGAAACAGCCCATTGAAATGATGCCGGCTTATTTACACCGGGCCCACTTCGCTTACACTATAAAACAACTATTTGTAGTCAGATTCAAAGTCCTACCATGCGAACTCAACGGAGACACCTTCGGGATTATTTTCAAACCCCAACAGATACGTGCTGGATCCTGCATCCCAGTTTTTTGCGACATAGACCTCTGCTCCATCTACCATAACACTTTTCGGGCGTTTTGGAAGAAGCACTCTGGAAACATTGGTCGTCTCGATCGGGCTCTTAGCGACATAGCGGTAACGCAATTCCTCTATTTGTTCCTCGTCTACCCGACTCGCACTAGCCAGAACCTGCGGATGCATCTTATTTTCGACAAGATCTACATTTAAAAAGTAGCCTTGTTCTCCGGGAGAAATAGCCCGAGAATTGTAGACCGGTAATTCCGGATCAAAGAGATCAATCAAGGTCCCTTTAATCTGGTAGTCCTTATCATGGATACTCTCGTCCATCACAGCAACCAGCTCAAAATTCCCTCTTTGTAAGTAAAAATTATTCTTATACGCTAACTGGCCATTTCCCGAGGCTTGGTAGCGATCCTCTACAGCTTCAATCAGCTTTTGGCTACGATCAGCCTGGATGGTATACTCCTTGGGGTCGGTGCGTATAACCTGTACCGCACCTTTGCCATAGGAATAGACCCCCTCAGAGGCTCCTGGATCGATCCCCATTTTCTCAAAAAGGTGATCAGCCGGCACCTTATAGTCGTTCCCCTTGGTATTCCACCATTCCTGAACGGTCTGGAAAGGATCGCTATCGGTCGCACTATAGATGATTTGTCCCCCTCCTTCAACCCAATCAGCCAATTGCTCGTGCGCAATGGGGTCTAAAGGTTTCATGTTGGAATAGGTCATCATCAAGACCTTGGTATGCGCTAAGGCTTCGTCATAGCCTAAGTTTTCGATATGAACCGTTTTTACCGGCACGCCTCGCTTAAGAAAAGGCAAGGTTAAACCATAGAAATTCGCCAGTTGCGGATCGTCATAGCCATCGTGCGTCGGAAATCGCTGAAACATCAGCGAATTGCCCATCAGTACGGCAAGGCCCTCGCTCCCAGATAATTTGTTATCGCTAAGCGGCATTTGATTCAGCGAATTGACCATGACTTGCATTTGCGTTGAATAATGTCTTGGAATTCGCTCTTTCTCCTCACTGTCCGGGTCGGTTCGATACAACCCTTCATAAATCCGCTCTGGCCAAGGCATAATCTCGTAATCTGCAATATTGGGATAAAGCAGCTGGGCAACGAAAGTCGCTTGATAATTCGTTTTATAGTCAACCCAATCTTTCGCACGGTCCTCAATAGGATCCGTTAGAAAGAACATCTTTCGACCCGTGGGCGCGGTCATCGATTCCATGGAACCGTATTCTAGATAAGCCGTTTCAAAGACGCGTTCCCGTTCTGTACCGTTAAAATAATTGGGTTCACGGGATGTCCCTGTCCAGACCTGTGCAATGTAGCCATCGACAACCGGTAATGAGGCCAAGCTTGCCTCTGGCGAGACGATCTTCCACTGGGAATAATTGACCAATGAATGCGTCGGCACATAGCATTTCACGTCCATACCCTTTGTTTTACCATATTCCTTGGCATAGGTGAACACTTCGTTAATGGCCTTATAGTATAACCGGTATTTGAGTTTGTTGGATAGATAGGTGTTTTCAGGCGATTCGTGTTGAGGACGCCAATCGAAACCGTAATACGCTTTCCATTCCCGTTTAAAGGATTCACTGTAACCCGCGCGTGCCCAGAATTCGGGCTCCTCCATAAAGATCGCATCAATTCCCGCATCGATCACGGGCTTAACGTGCTCCTCTTTTAAATAGGTTAGAAAATTGTCGGTAGGAACAATATAGGGAACCATATGTCCGTGCCAGATGGTATCCTGAGACTGTGTAACTTGGCCTTCATCCAAATGCCACTCTCCATCCCACTTCCCGGTAAAATAATCTTGATACTCGCCCCAAGCTATTCCCGTCATAAAGTGAACGACGTATCCGCGATCTTGCCAAGATTTGACACGATCTTGAAAGGGTATACGCTTACTTTTATCGGATGGATTCCCGCCTATACCATACACCATAACGGCATCGGCGCGATTGTCGATAGTCGGCCGCCATTCTCTGGACGTTTGAAAGGTGGTTTTTATTTCATCGACAGTCTTTTGTGCCATCGATGGCCCACTGATCACCAGTAGACAACCAGCTCCCATTAATATTTTCCAATTTAGCATCATTTTCGGTTTATAAAATGTTTAATTAATTGACCAATATTTCTTTAGCCTCGTTGTAATTCCAGCGCTTAGTTCCACTACCCACCGGGGTGTCGTAATTGATTCTGGCTGCGGCGCGAACAAATACGGTTCGGCCCTCTGGAATTTCCCCGTTCGATTCTATAGTAATGGTTTCACCAAACAACGGATCAAAAGAAGTTCCCGAATAATCCAAACGACTGGACCAACGTTCATCGCGAGCTCGATAGCCTACGCTAGAAGAATAGCTAACAAAAAATTGGATGTCCGTCATGTTCAAAAACTCCTCATTGTAGTTTCCCATCGGCTCCACTTTGGACCGGAAGTCTTCTGGACTCACGCCACGCATGACTTTCACCTGGGCGGTGATCTTGCCATCCTTAATGGTGGGTTCCCCTACCCATTCTACCTTCAGAAAAGGTTGCACTTCAAAGGTCACTTCATGCTGATTTTCCAGGTCCATGACCAGACTTTCATCAGCCAGCTCCTTACCCTCACCGTCTCTCCGGAGAAGGGGCACGAAAGGTCCGTCTACCGTAATGTGGTAGTTGCCTTTGAAAAGCTTTGTGTTTCGGAAGGTTCCATCAGGTAAGCAATAAAAATCGGGATTATGTTCCACATTGTCTCCCCAACTCAATTCGGTTAGTCGCACGCGAATTCCCTCTGATCCCTGATCGGTCAATACCGGATCCCCAGTCAGTACGTCGACCACCTTGCCCTCCAAGGTAACGTCCGGCGCATCGAAATTATCTTGTTCAAACATACTGCACGAGCTGCTTAGAACAGCTAGGCAAAATAGCCCGCCCCATGTTAATTTTTTCATGTGTATTATTTCTTAATTTCTTATCTATTCGGTTGTTGATCAATAACTTCGCTTTTAGCCACTTCGCCACTTGGAATCTCGAAATAATAATCCAAGGTCCTGTAGCCGAAGGTTTTCGAGGCAACCCACTGAAAACGGGCATCAAAGAAGTACTTCCCTGTTTCGGTGGAAAAAAATGGATAGAGTCCACGCAAACGATAGTTTTCATTGTTGCTGAAGCGATTCTTATCGCGAATCTCTCCCCAAAATCCATCTCGTCCCGCATAGTGCGATACCCGCCACCGGCGTATATCCCATTTGGATTTATGTTCGAATGCGAGCTCCTTCCTTCTCTCTTTGCGAACGAGATTCCTACCCGTCACATCAGCGGTCAGCGTTCCTTGCAATAAGGAAGCACCAGCTCGTTCTCTAATTTCATTGACGGCTTCGGTCGCCACCTGTAAGAGATTACTTCCGTCTGGCGATCCCGCACCGGCCAATTCCAATTCAACCCCGGCCTCAGCTGCATTCAACAATACTTCGGCATAACGCATTAAGATAAACGGTTGTGCAGATTTTCCCTCGCCTACCTCAGCAGTTGGGCTTGTCTGTAACCATTTTCGTAGATATAGCCCCGTCAACGTCGCCTCTCCATTATCGTAAAAAGGACCGTCTTCTCCTGCAGCAGTCATCTGCTGACCGTTGTATTCGACTAATTCCTGACTGCCTCCTTCACGTGGACTTAAATAGAGCGACTTGTTGGATCCATCATAGATCGATAAATTCTGGTAACGTGTATCTGCTGTATTATAGGCATAACTGGAGAAAAAAGGTTTAACAGGTGCTTCTCCGGTATAAACGCCGGCACGCACCTGGATCTCTTTATTCCGAAATTCATCGAATGGAAAAATCACATAGGCGCGTAAACGAGGTTCCGCATCCTTGAAAAAATCGAGCGGACTATCAAACATCAGATAATCTCCTGAAGTATTGTCGTTTCCACTGGTTACGCGAATACTGCCATCCGGATAGCGCTCAAAGCCCTCGAATAACTCAACGAAATCCAAAGTTGGACAGGTTCCGGCGGATAATGGCGAACGGAAGGTAAAAGGCAGATTGTAGGCATCAAAGGCGTGCGTAGCGGTCGGAAATATATATTGTTTGACGTAGATGTTCTCTGGACTGCTTAAATCGGAGAACATGTCCACCATGTTCTGATATTGGGCTTCCGGGTCATTGGCTAACCAACGTTTGCGGTATAATGCATACCCGCCATCTTGCATTACGGCTCTAGCCGCCTGGTAGGCTTCCGTGAAATAGCGTTTGGAGGCGTCACGCCAAGTGCCTTCGTCAAAACCGATCACCCGAACACCGGTTCTTCTTCCTACACCCGTCAAACGTCCTGAAACAGTTTGATTGTATTTAGCGACACTCCCGGCGTACAACATGGCCTCAGATTTAAACGCCTGAGCGACATACTTATTGGAATACCCTTCTTTTGGACTGTTGGTCATCAATAGTGAAATCGCTTGATCAAAATCACGGAGCACCTGATCCCAGGTTTCTTCTTCACTTGAACGAGGAACTTCCATTTCCTCTGCGCCGGATGGGTATTGGATAACTTTAGTCACCAAAGGAATACCACCAAAACGCTTAGCCATCGTGTAGAATACCATTGCACGGATATAATACGCCTCGCCCAAGTAGTGATTATACAATTCTTCGCTGTGTTCTTCCTGAAAGTTGGGAAGGTTTTCAATTAAGTGGTTGGCGTCCCGAATCAGTTCAAAACCCTTGCCCCAATAAGGCGTACGCTCGTTGGTAAATGCGGTCGTGACGCCATCCCGATTCACCGCTTCACCTGACCCGGCTATTCCGACGGAATTTAACCAGCCATTGTTTTCAAAGCCCCATTCCGCCGTATATTTGAATTCCTCAAACGGCATGACACTGTACATACGCGCCATGTAGATATCCATGCCAGCGGGTGTATTCAGTAATTCATCATCGGTGACAATATTTTTTGGCGTGATGTCCAGATCGACACAGGAATTTAAACTGCAAGTTCCCGCCAGGGTCAATAGGAATAATATTTTTTTCATTTTCATGTTTTCTTTTCTCTTAGGCGTTAAAATGTCATCGAAACACCCATGGTGTAGGTCTTGTTTAACGGATACATACGACCCAAATCATCATCCGGATGTTCTGGATCAACAAATCGTACAGCTGTAATGGTCAACAGGTTATAAGCATTAGCAAACACGCGAAGACGCATATTCGGACGTCGATCGAAAGTCGGTAGCGTATAGCCAAGTTCTACACTTTTGAGTCTCAGATAAGCCGTACTCACGCGGTTAAATTCGGAGTTAGCTCTTGGGTAACGACCCGTGAATGCATAATGTCCTTCTACCCATTCGGTATTGGGATCATACGGATCGGCCGCAGGATTCACAGGATGCCAGCGGTCCAGATATTGCGTTAAAGTACCACCACCGTTTGTTCCCCAGATCGCATAAAGCGGTTCTTTGTATTCCATTGAACCCAGCGCCGAGCCCTGCAATAGCATAGACATGTCAAAATTTTTATAGCTGGCCTGTATGTTTGTACTGTAGTTCAACCAAGGCGTCTGGTCAAAAGCGAATGGATGTTCGTCCAAGCCACTGATTTCCCCGTCTCCATTCCAATCCACATATTTATAATCACCCGGTAATACGTCGCGATCCGTATAAATCGGATAGTTGCGGATGTCGTTCCAGTCTGAAAACCGGCCATCTGATTCAAACCCGAACTGGAACCCTTGATAGCGGTTATTCAGATTATCATGACGCCAACGGTCGTAAGAGTTTTTATAGGGACCGTTCTGTACCGCTGTGAGGTATTTGTTTCGCGTAATTGTCGCGATTGCTTTCACGCTATATCCGAACTCGCCAATCTGATTGCGATGGCGTAACTCCAGTTCCAATCCGTAGTGTTGATCGCTATTGGCATTTTCCATCGGAGGAGTTGCTCCAATAACCGTTGGGAATAAGCCCGTGCGACGTTGGAACAATCCGCTACGTCTGCGGTCGAAATAATCCAGCGTAAACCCAAACTTGCCATTCCAAGCATCCATGTCCACCCCGATGTTAAACGTATGGGCTTTGTACCAAGTGATGGACTGATTCGCAATTGCTTTACGGGCGACACCAGTCACAAATTGATCGCCAAAAACATATCCAGGTGCGTATTGATTATAATAACCGTTTTCCGCATTACCACTCGTAGCAGGATAATTATATCCCGGTATCCATCCGAAATCCCAATCGCCTGAAAGATCATCACCCAACACGCCGTAGCTCGCGCGTACCTTGAATTGATCGATGAAGTTTAACGCGTTAACGGACTTGAAGAACGGCTCTTCGGATATCCGCCAAGCCGCAGAACCGGACGGGAAAAATCCCCATTGATTTCCTTTGGCAAATCGGGATGAACCATCATATCGGAACTGAAATTCTGCTATATATCGACCTTGATAATCATAGTTTACACGGCCCAATGCTGCTTGTTTGGCTTCATCGTAGTAATCGCCAAGCGCACCCGACATACCGGTCATCTGGCCATCCTCGACTCCTGAAAGCAAGATATCAGATCCGAAGGCTAGGTTTTTTAATCCGTAAAAATTGTCTCCATCGTTTTTCTGGGTTTCCCAGCCTAGTAAGGCACCGAATTGGTGTCCGCCAGCAAACTCCTGATTATAATTCAACGTGAACTGACTTAATATCTGCTGTTTCTCGTAGAATTCCCGACGCATACGGTTCGGGCTACTGATATCGTAAAGCTTCTGGTTGTAACTGTTGCTGATCGGATCAAGTGCATACTGGTAGTACTCCTTACGGAAGATACTATTATTGTCCCCACGGTAATCATAAGACAATAGTGCCTTTGCGCTCAACCCTTGTAGTGACTCAGATAAGGTTCCGAAGTCATAATTTAAGGCTGCAGAGGATTGAAAGGTTTTCTTTTTATATTTCCGATAACCCGAGATATCTGAATCAATCATCGCAACAGTATTCTGCTCCAAGTCAAGCCCTTCGTAATTCAGCATCGTGCCTTCTGGATCGGCATACGCTGGAAACAACATGCCTTGTTTCCAGTAATTCCGGATGACATCAACCGAACTGCTATAAGGATTGTTCTGTTGATCGGCCATACCGGCCAGATTAATGTCTAATTTTAAGCCATCAATGATTTCCGTGGTGATGTTTGACCGTAAATTGAATTTATTGTAGTTCTGGTCACCCGTTTTAAAGAATCCCTGTTGATAGGAATATCCACCGCCAATATAATACTGCGTTCTCTCGCTTCCTCCAGAGACGCTCATGTCGTGCGAGGTTTGTGGCGATACATCTGAAAAAATTAAAGGAGTCCAATCTGAGGATTGTCGAGTACCGTTTCGAAAAGCTTCGAAATCTTCATCGGTATAAATTAAACTACCTCCGTTAATATTATTCATCGATTGTTCGTTGTAAAGCGTCATCGCATCAATCGCACCGGCCAAAAAAGGCATATTGGATGGCTGTTGAAAGGTAAATGACCCGTTATAACCGACAGACACACGCCCTTCGCGTCCTTTTCGAGTGGTGACCAGCATCACCCCATTGGCCGACCGGACTCCATAAATGGAGGCTGAGGCGTCTTTTAGTACGGAAACATCATCAATGTCGTTGGGGTTCAACCGTTGAAAATCCTCAATTGATCGAGGAACACCGTCGATAATGACCAACGGACCACCCATTCCCCGGATGTCGAAATTGCCACTGTAGGATCCTGGCTCGGCACTTTTCTGCCAAACACGCACACCCGCAATCCGACCAGCAAGCATATTCTGCGGGTTCTCATTTTTAGTCGCACGCATTTCAGTTCCCTTTACACCGGACACCGCACCGGTTAGTGTCACTTTCTTCTGAGTACCGTATCCTACGACCACCACCTCATCGAGCGCGGATTCGTCTTCGGTCAATGACACGTCAATTTGGGTACGATTACCCACCGCTTCTTCCAAGCTTTCATAGCCTACAAAAGTAAAGCGAATCACGCTTCCCCCCGGTGCCTCAATGGTGTATATTCCTTCACTGTCTGTACTGGTTCCTACCGAAGGGGAAGATCCCTTAATCACCACGGACACCCCGCTGATCGGTTGACCGGCGGAATTGGTGACTTGCCCGGAAATTTGATTTTGGGCCCGAAGTAACCCCGGTAGTAGCATCAAAAACAGTATAAGAGCCGTACCGAGTGGGGTACGTCGTTTTTTAATGGTTACATTCATCATGTAATTAGATTAGTTCTAAAAGAGATTAATAAAATAGAAATAGTATTGGTTTATAATATTTACTTTGCGGATTCCAGCTGATGTTGCCCTAGAATCGCATATTGTGCGGCATAGGCAAACATGAACATCCCCTCTACGCCCTGTCCTTCTTGTTCGTCAGCCCAACCCGTTAACAGGTTGGTCGGTAAAAATCCTTCTTGGTTAAATTGCTCGAACCCGTAATCCAGATTTTTTTGAAATGCATAGAGATGGGCGTGCGCATGCTCATCCAAATCGGAGACATCGTGAAATCCACGAACCAAAATGCCATTAAACCAATTCTTGAACCCATCAGTTCCAAAACTGTAGTATTCAGGAAGGTCCTTTCCTAGAGTTGCAAAATTGTCAAAGCTGTTTTTCGATAAATTCCTGGCGTCGGTCGCATAGTCATCGCTTCCGGTCACACGGTATAGATCGGCGGCACCAGACAACATCGTACCACTATTGTACGTGAAGGCCTCGCCAACAGCTTCGGTCAAAGGCGTATTCGCCCGATAGCGAACGCCGTCAATTTCCTCATACCGCACATCACAATTCGGCACACACCCTCCCATCATATCGGTATACACACCGTCCGTATTCAGCAAGTTGGTTTTTTGCCAATCGTAGACTGCCTGCGCATAATCGAGATAATACTTTTGCTTTTCGACTTGTTCGACTTGACGAGTTTCCAAATCGTCTTCGTTGATAAAACGGTGTTCAACCTGAGCGGATTTCCCCTGATAGAGTTCATGAAGCCAAACCAACGAACTCACCAGTGGTCCATTACTACACGCATGTTTAGTCGTGTAACCCGGGCCCCATGGAATTCCCCCACTTTCGGCACCATTTTGTTCGCGCGTGACGTCCCAGCCATCCAACACATAAGCCGTGAGGTATTCCGCTTTCTCCAGATAATCCGACTTACCCGTCAATTTATACGAGTCTAATAATTCCCTGACGAGCCACATCTGATCGTCATAGACATTCAATACGCCGGTTACATCAGCTTGGCCTTTTTGATTCGCTCGATTGACGGCGTAAACCGACCATTCCTTGGTTTGCGTGTAAGAAACAAGTTCGAATGTGCCTAGATAGTAATCGGCATTGGCATAAAGATCGTCTAGGAGTTGAACATAGCGGTCATAATGGCTGTCGTATAATTCAGTTTGGCCAGCATCTTTTGCTTGCTGTAGTCCCGAGATGATGGCATTAACAGCCTCGATTCCTGCTGTGTACATCCAAACTGAAGCCGTCTCATCCGATCTGACATCCGTAAAGGGGTTGTAAAAACGGCTCATCTCGAAGGTCTCTGGTTCGAAATATTTAGCGATCGTAAGATCTACCAGATCGATGGCACGTTCGAGATTCTGTCCTGCGAGTTCGCGCCCTTCACCTTCATGAGGTACTTCGACGACTTGCGAGGCAACCGGGGTTTGCGAACAGCCCGTAAGCACAGCTGTGATCGGAAAGCTCAATAGCGTCGCACAGGATACAAGAGTAGCAATATTTTTAAATTGCATAGCGAGTTAAATTGGTTTATAACACTGATTTAAAATTGGCGAAATATATTTTTAGCTATATCTCAAGTCGAATATATGCCCAAAGGGATTAAAACTAGGGTTAAAAAGGCTAATTTAACCCCTAGAAAAGCATTAACCCCCTATTAATTTTTTAAAAACATCTCGGAAAGATACTTTTCAAGAGACTCTTCATCGTTTAGCTAAAACGTTTTTTGTTTGATATTTTCTATCTTTGTGTTATCAATTACTCCTTGCTGACCCCTTTTATGACCGCGACGAAGAGAAATTTGTGTGCATACGTGTTGAAACTACTCCTTTTCTATCCCCTAATTTGGATAATTTGTGGCGTTTTTCCTGCTGTCGTTTTTTCACAGGGCATTCAGTTCGCCGGGAGCGACCACGCGATTGAAGACCGCACATCGGTGGATGTGTTTTCAAGCGATCAACCCCGTTTTCATGACCGTTTGGATATTCGGTTTGATCTCCAATTACCCAACAATGGCACAAACGGCTATATCGTTCGTCTCAAAGAGAAAAATCAGCGTTCTGTTTTTAATCTCTACTATGATGAAGAAGGTGAAAACGCCGTATTCCGTCTCAATGAGGAAGGCAAAACCAACCTGATCACCTTACGCGTGGGCTTGGATGATCTTAAAGATCAGCATTGGGTTCCCTTCCGAATAGGTTTCGATCTGCGACAAGGATTGGTTCAACTCCAGGTCGCCAGTATTCCCACGCAGGTAGCCAAAGTAGACTTAAATTCACCCTATTCTCCAACCATCACCTTTGGGAAAAGCGATTACATGATCGATGTTCCTTCGATGGCCCTACGGAATCTCCAGATTAGTGGCTCCAAGACGAATATCGTTTTTCCGCTGAAAGAAAGCTCCGGAACCACATTACATAACGCCTCGGGCGAGGCGATGGGAGAAGTGATAAACGGCACTTGGCTATTGAACAAAGCGTTTGGTTGGCAAAACCATATTTCCTTGAATTCTTCAAGCCACGCCGGTTCTACTTACGATTCAAAAACCAAAGCTGCTTATTATTTCAATCGAGACTCGCTCTATATCTACAAACTACAAACCGGAGAAACGACTCTTGTCAAGTTTAATGCGCCTTGCCCGGTACCTCTTAGACGTGCTGGAAGCTTTATTGAGCCGGACGAAAATAGGCTATACGTATACGAAACCTTCTACAATACTCCCTATACGGGCCCCACTGTAGCCAGTTTAGATCTTACGAACCATACCTGGCGGATCGAGAGTTCAGACTATTTAGGTCGGGAATTAAACCACCATGGACGTGTGTTGATGCCCATCAATCATAAGCTACTGATATTCGGTGGTTTCGGGGACATGATGTACAGTAACGATTGGGTGGCGTATAACCTAAAGGATCAGGCGTGGTCTGCGGCAGAAAACATGACAGGAGATCCGATTTTTCCTCGCTATTTCACCTCGATGGGCAGATCCGAAGTTGATGATAAAATCTATCTTTTCGGTGGCATGGGCAACGAATCGGGCCAACATATTGTCGGACGGAAATATTTCTACGATCTCTATGCGATCAATCCGCAAACCAAGGAGACGACAAAGCGTTGGTCCCTTGATTGGAAAGGGGATCCTTTTGTCCCTGCCCGGGGCTTGGTTATTGCCGATTCATCCTGGGTTTATCTCCTCGGATATCCAGAGCATTTGACCCATTCACATATCAAGCTGCGCCGGTTCTCACTTTTAGACGGGAATCATCAAGAATTGGGAGATTCTATTCCTATCTATTCGGATAAAATCAGTACACGGGCAAATCTATTTTATGATGAACAGCAAAAAAAGCTAATTGCAATTGTTCAAGAATCTGATGATGATATACGATCCAAAATGTCGGTTTACAGCTTAGATTTTCCACCGATTTCTGAAGACGAACTTCACGCCTTTCCAAGCGGGGTAAAGAAAAGCAGTTGGCGGTCGTATTTCAGTGTGACACTGGGGGTGTTGGTCGCTGCATTTGTCGTTTATCGGTTATTTAGAAAGCGAATTAAAGCGACTGATACTAACCCGATCCCGATCGCTACAGCAGACCGATCTACACCTGAAATCACTAAAAACCAATTTTACCTCTTTGGAGATTTTACCGTCATCGACCAACAAGGAACAGATATTTCGCATTTGTTTAGCACACGCTTGCAACAGGTATTTTGCTTAATCCTATTCTATAGTGATTCGGCTGGGATCAGTTCCAAACTGCTGAGTCATCTGCTCTGGCCGGATAAACCTAAAGATAAGGTAAAAATATCTAGAGGCGTTGCTATTAATAACTTAAGAAAAGTGCTTAATGATCTAAACGGTGTTGAAATCCGCTATGAAGAGGGCCACTATAGACTCGTTTTCCAGCCGAATTGCTATTGTGATTACCGAGAATTTAAGCAACAGATCGCTTCAGCAAGAGGAACACTTCCGATAGAAGTTCGCCAGATTTTAGAACGCGGTGAGTTTCTGATGGGGATGGACGACCCGCTATTCGATAAAGTGAAGGCAGAAGTAGAAGCGTCTTTGGTTGGGTTGTTGACACAATCCATTCTGAATCACCGGGAAAACAGAGACTGGAAAACAACTGCCGATGAAGCAGAATTGCTGCTAACCATAGACCCGATCAATGACTTCGCCTTAGAACAGGCGCTATTTGCTTTCGCTAAGGACCGAAGAAAGGCGCGAGCGGAGACGATTTTTCGACAATTTACCGAGAAGTACCGTTTATTAACTGCAGAAGACTATAGTTATACTTTTGAGGAAGCCTGGCGTCGCGCTGTCTCTTAATAAACGTACATTTTTACACAAGGCGAGCCAGTCATCATAGGCTAACCCCTGCTATTCTCCATCACTGCGTCAAGCCATACGCAACAGATTTAGGAGTATCCCCTACCAAACGCGTCGTCCACATCAGATCCTCTGAAAATCGCTGGTACAACTTATTCTTATGTATTCTGGCAGTACCTGTTAAAACAAGGGTATTGATTTCTTAATCACCTACATCAACCAGATAACGGAGGATTGCCGATCAGAGACTACCGAACCCTGTTATTTGAATTTTTGGCGATAGTTTTTTGATATATCAGGTAGGAATGATAATTTCGCTTAGTTTATAATCAGTCTAAATAAAAACAAGCTACCTCAAGAATGAAAAATACGGTCCTACTCCTGATTAGTTTACTGCCGCTGTTCTGTTTCGCCCAATCAAAAACAGAGATTCAAGGTCAAATCTTAACCGCTGATGGAAAACCCGCTCAGGGTATTACCGTTCGATTAACTGAGCTAAACCGTTCTGTATCCAGTAATACCCACGGAAGGTATATTTTCACAAATGTGGATCAAGGACCTTATACCCTATCTATTTCTGCTATGGGCATCCAATCCCGAGATACCACTGTTCTCATCCAAGGCGACCAAGTACAACTGCCGCCTCTGGTCCTGATTCAAAACAGAGAACAACTCGAAGAAATTGTCGTACGTGGACAGGGAAACAACCCGTTTGGAAGAACATCCAGTCCGTATGTCGCTAAAATGCCATTGAAAAATCTAGAAAACCCGCAATCTTACGCGGTGGTGAGTCAAGAACTCCTCAAGAGTCAAGTGAACACGAATTTTGACGATGCCTTGAACAATGTTTCTGGTCTAGACAAGTTGTGGGGCTCCACAGGCAGACCGGCCGATGGTGCAGCCTATTATTCTTTAAGAGGATTTACGGCGCAGTCCTCCATGGTCAACGGTGTGGTGAGTATCAACTCAACAAGTGCAGATCCGGCCAATATCGAACGCATAGAGGTGATTAAAGGCCCCTCGGGGGCACTGTACGGGGGCGCAGCCATTGGATTTGGTGGATTGATCAATACCGTCACCAAAAGGCCCGTAGATACGCTGGGCGGAAGAATCAACTATATTGCTGGGGGCTACGCTCAGCATCGTTTGACCGCGGACCTCTATGGACCGCTTACCCCCGACAACAAACTTTTAGGCCGGATGAACGCCGCTTACGCCCATACGGGAACCTATCAGGATGCTGGTTTTAATAAATCGATCTTTATTGCTCCCTCCCTCTTGTACCGACCCAATGAGAGATTGGATATTGGCATCGATGCGGAGATTTTTCGCGGCAAAGCTACCAACCCACTCATGGTGTTTTTAAACAGGTCACGTCTATTATTTGCTAACACGCCGGATGAACTGCAATTTGATTTTGGTAAATCCTATACCGATAACAGCATTGATTTTGTGAATCCAGCGACGACACTACGCGGAAATGCAAGCTACCGAATGAACGAGGCTTGGCACTCCAATACCACCCTGAGCTATAACCGTAGGGCGGCCAACGGTTATTTTCAGTACCTCATGTACAACCACGCAGAAAACGATACCTTGATCGATCGTCTGGCGACGAATCAGGATTACGTGGCGACAACAGTAAATGCACAGCAAAACTTTGTGGGAGACTTTCGTATTGGCCAACTCCGCAATCGAGTTCTCTTGGGAGCAGACTATTTGATGCAACGTGCCGAATCACATCATTCACCGTATGTCCTGGTCGATCAACTCAACACCGCCATCGAGGATCCGAACTATGAGAAGTTTAACCCGGATGTCATCGATGCGGCGATCGCGGCTTCCGAAGGCCCGGAAACGAATAATCGCAACCGCTCGCAGGTTTTTGGCGCTTACCTATCCAATGTGTTGGATATTACGCCAAGCTTTCATGTAAACCTTGCTTTAAGAATGGACTATTTTGATAATAAGGGTACCTATAACTTCGATAGCGACACCACCACCGGGGTTTACCAGCAATCGGCGCTGTCTCCACGCGCCGGTCTCGTCTATGAACTGGCCAAGGATCACGTATCGCTGTTCGCGAATTACCAAAATGGGTTCAAAAATGTGGCCCCTGTTGTCCAGCCACTTCCTGATATTTCAGGCGATTTCAAACCACAGCAAGCCTCACAATTCGAGGCCGGTGTCAAGCTGAATCTACTTGCAGATCGTTTGGGATTGACCGTGAGTTATTACGACATCTCTGTCGATAACATGACGCGTAGAGAAGCGATTGAACGTGACGGACAGACCTACAACATTACTGTACAAGACGGTACGCGATTAAGTCGGGGTATCGATTTCGATTTAACCGCGGCGCCATTAGACGGTCTTCATTTGATCATGAGTTACAGCTACAACGCTAGCAAAACAACGAAAGCCGATGAGTCGGTCAACAATCTGCGGCCGACAGAATCTGGACCGAAACACCTATTCAATACCTGGGTGAACTATACGATGTCCAGTGGCTGGATTGAAGGCTTAGGAATTGGATTGGGCGTCAACCACGCTAGTGAGAACATCGTCGTCAATAGCGTACCGACAGGGCAATTCGTTTTACCTTCTTATACCCTGCTTAACGCGAGTGTCTCCTACAGGTATAAAAACTACGAGCTTGCTGTTAAGGGTAATAATCTGACCGATCAAATCTACTTTAAAGGCTGGTCTACTGTCAACCCAACGATGCCAAGAAATATCTTAGGGAGCGTCGCTTACCATTTCTAACGGCGTCGAGAAATGGTATTAAACTCCAGGGTGACGCGTAGCGGTCACCTTGATTCTACCGCTCTTATCGTCTGGGGCGTTGGTTTCCGGTTTAGGGAATAGTTTATGGATAGGCACGCATCAACGATCGAGACATTTCTTGTTTTACTAAAACTTAATGTAATAATAAATAAATAGCTATAATTCATCTATTTAACATGTAAAATATAATGAATTTAAGTAGGAATATCTTATGGCTCTACTCGTAGAGTTTCCCCCAATATTTTTGTAAATTCTTTAGGCTTATCAAGCCAGATATAATGGCTTGTTCCTTCAACTACTGAAATCGACACCGTTGAATAGTTCTTTGCAATTGCGGTCCAAAGGGATGCGTCAGGATCGATATAGTCCTGGGATCCTTGAATGATGTGAAACGGAACAGGATGCGAGTCTAAACTTGTCCGAACGTCGTACTGACCGGGAATACTATTGCCGATAGCGCCATCAACGCTGGGATTATAGAAAATGCCCCCTCCTTTGAACTTCCTCCAGTTATTGAGATCAACCATATTAAAGCTCGCCAGACCAGTGATCTTATACCGATCTGAGCGTTGTTTTGCCGTTAGGCGCTCTTCATCAAACAGACCTTCCTGAATTAAAATTTCTTCCACCTCAGGGCGTTCTCTAAATGCTTTGACCCGAGCGTGAATGTCTTTTACTAGTTCGGAAAAAGGATGTTCCTCGGACACGCTCGGTGGCATGGCCCCGGACAAGATGATCCTTTCGACAGATTGTGGGTATTTGATGTAATACGAAATGGCCAACAGACTGCCAAAGGAATGCCCCAACAAGGTAAGCTTTTCTTGGCCCGTCGCTTTCCGTAAAGTTTCCAGATCGTCAACCAACTGGCTTAATGTCAGTTCATTAATTGAAGAATCGGGTACTGGCGAATAAATGCTCCCCCGCTGGTCAAAAAACAAAAAACAGTGATCATTTAAATTTCCTCTTACCGCGTCGACCAGATAATTAAAGTTATTACCCGGACCGCCATGTAAAACCACGACAGTATCCCCTGCTCCCAAGCTTGATATATACAACTTGGCTTTACCGTCTTCGGTAGGTAAATACCAGACATTCTCTTGAATTTCATCAAATATTTCCATTTTTTCCTGAGCGATCGCAGGAATACTGGCCATAAAGATCAATAATAAATATACACAGCGCATAAATAATAGGTATTATTGGGTAGATATAATTTGTTAGTATTAACGTGATTGTCGTATAATTTGTTGTTCTTCAGGTCTTCATTTTTCTAGCATTCATATTCTATGCCTATCCATAACCTCCAGCTTTCTACATCCTTGTAGGCCGTATGGCGGTGGAACCAACCATAGTGTTCCAAACGGGAATTCTATTCACCAATATACCCTATCGATTTAAAAACGCACTCCAGAGATTTAATGAAGACTAGATGCGTGCTTCTTTAGTTTCCATAAGCTCGAAATTGACATTATCAGTCTAGTGGACCGGCTTTTTATTTTCTAACCGCCTAATAAATCGTTCAAAACAAAATTGAAACACCAAATTTTGAAGAACGGTATTTATCAAAGGTCTATCCTTCGGTTAAGGACAGACAAAAAAAATAATTTTTCATAGCAACTTAAAAATTGTCTTTATATATTTACGGAATTATTAACCATATTCTAAGAAATTGAATCGTAATCCGATAGCTGGCAATTGTTTCAGCCAATTAAAAAATAGTTGTTTGTTCATTTTCATTCTTATTCTGACCGTATCAATCCAAGGTTGCGAATCAAAAGATAAAGAAAAGGTAGCACCAGACCCGGCTGAAGATCAAAACGAGTTCTTTTATAAATTGTCCTCAGCAACCT
>JBQDCW010000028.1:20215-46057 GCA_052092145.1 Sphingobacterium sp.
CCAGACCCGGCTGAAGATCAAAACGAGTTCTTTTATAAATTGTCCTCAGCAACCTCAGTAGAATTTATCGAATTCTTTAAAGGCACTAAAGTTAAGGATCTTAATGACACGGATATCAAGGATCACTTTGGTAATAGGATCGACTATTTTCAACCAGACTCCCTGCAGATCAAAGAGGACAGCCTGTTCGTAAATAAAAGAAAGGGACCCCGCGACGTCTATCAAATAAAATGGGAAGACAACAACCTATTCATACGGAGCGATCAAAATAGCGAATGGAATTATTGGGCACAAAAAAACCTCGATTCCACGATTAACCTTCAGATAGCGTATTTCAAACAGACCGTCAAGAACGACCAACATATCTACCTGACAACGGGGCAACAATACAGCTTATCAGATTATCAAGATGTACTGGAAAGTAGCGAAGAAAAAAACTCCAGCATGATCTGGCTATTAAGAAATTCAGTGTTTACCCCCGTAAAAAAGTAAATTATGAAATTGTATTTGATTGCCCTGCTATCCCTATCATTTCTTTTCAACGGCGTTTTATACGCACAGGAAAAAAATCGCTCAACTACATTCTTTAGTAAAAATCCTGACGAGGTGTTTCTAGGAGCTGTAATGAGTTTGAAGTCCTTAAACACAGAAGAGCATGTCGTCAAAGATCTGCCTTTCAATGACAAAGTCAATGCACTGTCTTCCGATTTAAAATATGAGTTTCCAGCTTTCGTTCCGACTCAAGAAAATATGTATTCCGCTATCCAAACGGAACTAGACCGGCACGGAGCGCCAAGCCAAGGCGGTCCTAGTCGCTATTCATCCTGGTCGATCAATTCCTTAGACGCAATCGATGTGAGTTTTGGACAAACTATGAATTTAAAGCGTTGGTTTGGTCTTGGAAAACCGGATCGATCACCAAAATCGATTATCGTGATTGAATATGACGTCACGCTGTTTGATATGTATCTGGATATTTCTGACGACCGGTTTTTAGCGTTTCAAAATCGGGTCAAAGAAGAAAAGGATGATGATCTATTTATTGTAAACAGTTTGACCTGGGGAAGACGGGCGATGGTTGTGATCCAATCCGATTTCGATGAATCCAAGGCTAGAGGTGCGTTTCAGCGCTTTATGGACAACAGTGAATTATCTGAGGAAGATAACGTAATCCTCGAGACCGCGAATTATTCCTATACGGTCTTCGAAGATGTCGACTTTGACTTGGACAACAGAAATCCGATTGAGGTCGTCAAAAAGTATATTGAAGCGCCGATCACAGAAGAAAATTTTGGTCGAGTTCTAAATATGACAGGAATAAACGTTCAAAATGGAGCATTTATTGAAAACGTATACGACTGAAATTTGGGAAAGAACCTCCATCTTCTTCGTAAATGTCAATCAGAATCCGTCGTGATAAAGCTTTGAGATATTTGATTCGGGTGTGGAATTGGGCGCACGTATGACACCAACATCTATCTTCCCCTGTTCCAAAGCATGTATCTGCTGCCATGCAAATTCCGCAGCCCCTTATTTTATAAGTATTGATAAATGACAAGTACCGTATTTTTAAGGTATTGTCGATAGGTTTAAATTTGTGCAAAATATTCGATATGAAATCTACGGTTAAGGAAATTGAAGAACGTTTTGACAAGGATGTAGAGCGGTTCTCTAAATTGGAAACAGGTCAGCAAACAACGCTCGATGCCACATTTAATATCGAGTTAATAACCGAAGCTATTGCCCGTCATTATCCCGAACTTAAGTCGATATTGGACATCGGTTGTGGCGCGGGTAATTATTCGGTAAAATTAGCGCAGAAAAAACCAGATATCAATGCGACATTAGTTGATTTGAGCCAACCCATGTTGGATAAGGCATCAGAAAGAGTTGACGGCGTGACGCGAGGCAAGGTTGAGGTACGTAAAGGTGATTTTAGATCGATTGACTTCGGTGCGGAAAAATTTGATGTTATTATTGGAACGGCTGTTTTGCATCACCTCCGTGATGATAACGACTGGGAAACCGCATTCCGCAAGTTGTTTGGTCTTTTAAAGGAGGGCGGTAGCATCTGGATATTTGACTTGGTTCTCCAGTCAGATGCTGCTTTGCAGCACTATATTTATCAAGATTTGTATGGGGATTATTTGACGGGGTTGAAAGACGAAGCCTATCGGGACCATGTTTTTGCTTATATCGAAAAAGAGGACAGTCCACGCAGCTTAATGTATCAATTGAATTTATTGGAGAAAGTGGGATTTAAGAAAATCGATGTGTTACATAAACATCTATGTTTCGCTTCCTTTGTAGCCTTTAAAACCAGGGGATAAAATTAATTGACACCATGATAACGCTGTTTTACAGCTTGATTGTAACTGTATTATTAGCACATTTTAAAGGATATTCCCCTCAGACCAGTTTTAAAAGAAAGGGATTACTCTGCAAACGGACGCTAATTTGTATGGAAGGTACAACAAGCAGGATTCCCAAAAAACTGTGAGTGGAAAAGAAAACGGTTTAATTGCTAAAAGCGTGATTCTTTAAAAGCCATTAAAAGCCGATATTGCAGGCAACGGGAAGATGATCCGATGGATAACGATCGCCGTTATAGCGATCCGAAAACACCGCATAGTCTTTCACCTGAATGCCTCTACTGACAAAAATATAATCTATCCTGCCCTTCGGAGGTCCGATGAAGTTTCCGCCCCCGAGGTTGGTATCCTCTACTCCTATTCTGCCTGTTTCGCTTACCTCGAAGCTATCATTTAGTTGAGATTTTATTGCCTGCACTTGACTGGTTTCTGATGTGGAATTGAAATCACCTGTACAGATAACCGGCTCATTGCCTGCTATTTCTTGAATTTTCTTGGCAACTAAGGGGCCTGACTCGCTCTTGGCGTCCTGCAGTCGCCAATAGAAATGCGCATTAAAGAAATAAAAAGTTCGCGCACTTGTCCTGTCTTTGAACCTGGCCCAATGACATATTCTCCTATCGCTTGCGTCCCATCCAATACTCGGCTCATCAGGGGTTTCACTTAACCAAAACACGCCTTGGCCCAGTATTTCAAAACGATCTTTCCGATAGAAGATAGCGCCGTTGTGTAAATCACCTTTTCCACCGTAGGGATAGGCTGTCACTGCATATTTAGGCATCAATCCAAGTAAATCGTCCACCTGGCCTTGGTCGCCCTCCTGTGTTCCTACTATTTCGAACCCATGATTCAAAATAAGGTCCGCGACAGTTTTTTTCCGAATATCCCAGCCATTACCCGTTTTTACATCCTCATCCGCTGCATATCGAATGTTGTAGGTACTCACTTTAATTTGTACTGAATCCGTAGACAGATTATCGACAGGATCCGGTCCACCTGTCCAAATAAAACCAGATAGCAACACGCTAAAGGCTAGCAGCAGGCTGTAGCGGAATGGGGCTGGGAAAATCATTATATTCATGTTTCATCTAAAATAGTTGTTCTTTTCGGCCTCTTAAAATTTTTAATGAGATCTAGACATAAGAACGAGTCAGTCCTCCAGGGTTCTACAAGGAATAAAGCGATCTCGTCCTTCGTATTTCCACCATGCGCATTGTCTAAAATTTTCTGGCGCGGATTATTAACGCAAAGCCGAGAAAAAAGTAATCCGTTAATTTTTGTAATTTTACGGGATGGAGAAACAAGCGAACAATCCTTTACATGGCAAGCGATTGGATACGATTATAGAAGAACTGCTGGATCATTACGGCGGTTGGAAACCTTTAGCACAACAGGTAAGGATCAATTGTTTTGCGGAAAACCCAAGCTTAAAATCATCGTTAACGTTCTTGCGGAAAACGCCCTGGGCGCGTAAGAAAGTAGAAGATTTATATATTGAGGTGATAAGCGATCATTAGCGCTATAGTATAATAAATAATGGGGTTACCGATCGGGTATACCCAACAACTGAAAATGAATAGCACAACTGAATGACCGCCTTATCCTCGAGATGTTGGCTTGAATACTTTCTGAACTGCACCTATTTTTGATGTTTTCACCGAAAAAAGAGGGATAAACGTCTATGGGCACGCTGACTTCCTATTTCGTGCCCCTTGAAAGATTAAAGGTCTTTTTTACCCGCTCCTTTCTGACCATTAGGCAAACCGTTGAGGAAAGGACAATTATTTCCTTAGCGCTGTTTAGTTCCGGCGGTTACGCGAACGTTGAACGAAACTGGTTTTTCGGAAAATCAAGTATTCCACGTGTTTATTCGATGAAAAATCCACTATATTTGTAGAACTTAAAATCAAAATTCGCAAAAAACAAAGGACTTGAATTTTGGAGTCGCAAATCATTTGCACAGACCGTCTTAATGCGATTTACATGATAAAACTAGAAGGAATCCAAAAAGTATTTCACAAAAGAAATCTTAAAATAGATGCTTTAAGAGGCGTTGATCTGCATATTGAAAAGGGAGATATCTATGGGATTATAGGTTATTCAGGTTCGGGGAAAAGCACCCTTGTCCGATCAATAAACCTTCTTGAACGCCCCACCGCAGGCAAAGTATTCTATAAAAATGAAGAAATAACGCATCTTTCGGAGAAAAACTTGATTCCTTTCCGTCGCAAGATGGGTATGATTTTTCAACAATTCAATTTATTATCTTCAGCGTCGGTTTTTAAAAATATCGCTTACCCTCTAGAGTTAGCCAGCGATAACGCTGCAGAAATTGAGGCTAAGGTGGATAGCTTACTCGACTTGGTGGACTTAAGGGTGAAGAAAAATGAATATCCTGCTAATCTCTCGGGCGGACAAAAACAACGGGTGGCCATTGCACGAGCCTTGGCTACTGATCCCGAAGTCCTATTGTGTGACGAAGGGACCAGCGCACTGGATCCTAAAACGACCCGGTCTATTCTTGCTTTATTGAAACGTATCAACCAAGAACTCGGAATAACCATCATATTGATCACGCACGAAATGAGCGTTGTCAGATCCATCTGTAATAAAGTAGCTGTGATTTCCGACGGGCTCATCGAGGAGAAAAACAATGTGCACGATTTGTTTTCCAACCCACAATCTACCATCACAAAAGAACTTTTAAACCCGTCTATTTTAGTATAAAAAGACATGTCAGAATCAACACTGCTCTTACTGGGTAAAGGAATTTGGGAAACACTTTTCATGACGTTTACCTCAGGTTTTTTCAGTTTTCTATTGGGACTCCCCATAGGTATCCTCCTGTTTATTACCCGAGACGGTCAACTCATGCAAAATAGGCCGCTGAACAGAGTTGTTGCATTTTTCGTTAATATCTTCCGATCTATCCCGTTTATTATCTTGATTGTATGGATGATTCCATTTACACGAATGGTGGTCGGAACCTCCATCGGTATGAATGCGGCCATTGTACCGTTGAGCATCGGGGCCGCTCCTTTCGTGGCAAGGCTTGTGGAAAATAGTTTATTGGAAATTCCGTACGGCATCATTGAAGCGGCGCGATCCATGGGGTCTACCGTCTTTCAAATCATCCGCAAGGTCCTTATACCCGAGGCGCTACCTTCTTTAATAAACAATGCATCATTAACGCTTATCACGCTCGTGGGTTACTCGGCTATGGGCGGCGCCGTGGGTGCCGGAGGCCTTGGCCACGTAGGCTATCAATACGGGTATGTGGGCTATGATGCACTGATCATGAATGCTGTACTTATTCTTTTAATTTTGATTGTCTTTGCTATCCAATTTGTTGGCGACAGACTCTCAAAAAACCTCGACCATAGAAAATAACCTTAAACTTCATTCAATACACATGTACAAATCGTTAGTCAAATTCATTGGAACTGTAACTGTCTTGACCTGCATGGTCTCCTGCGGATCTTCAAGCAATTCTTCGAACACATTGCGCGTAGGTGTTCAGAGCGGTCCGGAATTGAAACTCGCAGAAACGGCCCAAAAAGTTGCCAAAGAAAAATTCAACCTTGATGTAGAGTTAGTGACCTTCACGGACTACGTCATGCCTAATGAAGCGCTCAATCAGAAAGATATTGACCTCAATGTCTTTCAAACCAGACCGTATCTAGAGGATCAATCCAGACATCGGGGGTATCAGCTAGCGGTGATCGGGAATACCTTCATTTTCCCCATGGCGGGCTACTCGAAAAAGATTAAAAACATAGCGGAATTAAAAAAGGATGATACGATCGTTATTCCAAACGACCCGACGAACCTTGGTCGTGCTTTGCTTCTGTTGGAAGAGACGGGATTGATTAAATTGAAAGAAGACGTAGGCTTATTGCCTACGCAACAGGATATTACCGAAAATCCCATTCCTATTCAGATTCTTGAATTAGAAGCCCCTCAAATCCCGCGTACACTGGAAGATAATAAAGTAACCGTAGGGGTCATAAACAATAACTTTGCTGCCTCAAACAACCTGATGGCAAAACGGGACGGTATCTTTGTCGAGAATCAGAAGTCTCCTTATGTCAATATCATCGTAAGCAGACAAGACAATAAGGACGATGAGCGGGTTCAACAATTCCTTCAATCCTATCAATCGGACGAAGTTGATCAAGCCGCGGCCGTGCATTTCAAAGGTGGGGCTATCAAAGGCTGGTAATTTCTTTCACCCTAGGATCGCTTTCAACGGAGCGAAACCCAAAGAGAAAGCCGCTCTTTTCAAAGCCTATACTAGTGATCCCCGTAAGCGCCATAATAGGCCGCCCCGACAAGCGCGGCTTTACTATTCAGTATCACCTTTATGGGGATCTTTTCCAGCAGGTCGGTCATCTCTGAATTCTGGACAAACTGGTCTCGGAACAAGGCCTCACGCAACAAAGGGTAAATCCGGGGCGGTATTCCGCCACCAAGCAAGAGCCCACCGGTCGCCTTATGTTTGAGCACCAAACTCGTAGCCTCTCGCGCCATATAGCGCACGAACAACGCCATAGTCTTCACACACGTGGCGTCTAATTCCCGCATGGCCGCATGGCTAATCACAGCAGCAGGCTCGTTGTCATTTTTGAAATTTTCCGTTAACCAAGCCGGTTCTTTATGACCTTTGTGGTCACAAAGAAAACGATATATTCGGTAAATACCCGGGCCGGATACAAGGTGCTCCCAACTCGGTTTCTCGATTTCATTCTGCAGGTAACGATGGAGTTCCAGATCAAATTCGGTTTGTGGCGCGAAATCACTGTGTCCGCCTTCGGTTGCAAAGGGGCGATAGAAAGCACCGTCCCAGAATAAACCTGCTTCCCCCAGTCCAGTACCTGGAGCCAGGATGGCCATGTTACCCGGCGAAATCTCCTGTTGATCGAATACCGACGCGATATCCTCTGGAGACAAACCGGCTAATCCATAAGCGGTCGCTTCGAGATCATTAATGAGTAAAACCTTCTCGATGCCAAGATGATCTTGTAATCGAGTTCCATCGAGCACCCAATCCAGATTCGTCAACTGTACCTGGTTTTTCCACACCGGGCCGGCAACACCAATAGAAAGTATAGCGGGAACATCCGGATAGGCTGCAAGAAATTCGCTAACGATCTCCTCGAAGCTATCCCCTTTCTTCGATGGAACGGTAGCCTGATGCAGAAGGGAAAGCATATCGTTGTTCATTTCGAACAGCCCCAAACTGGTCTTGGTACCGCCAATGTCAGCCGCTAGGATTGTTTTCTTCTGACGGTCAGATTGCCCGCGTTGGGGTAAGTACAGTGGATAATACATGGTGACTTTTATAAGGGTGATAGTGTCATTATACTCTTCTAATATAGTCATTAAAGACCGTCCTATCAACCGGGCCTTAAATCACGGTCTGACCAATCCATCGCAAAAAAAAGGCAGATAGCGCGTTGGGCCGTGTAAAAGTAAAACAATTACTGTGCTGTCGTGTTAGATCTTGGTAAACAAAACTGTAAACAAGCTGATCTATAAGATTATGAGACAATTAATTATAGGATGCACCGGTATTTTTATCATTTTATTTATTTTTGGCGGCTGTAAAAAAGATCCATCACATGATGATCAACTCGATTTTATAGGTGATTTCAGAGATGGTAAAGATGGTTGGCAGGCCGGATTTGCTGAGTATAACGGGAATCATGAGGAAATTTATGAACTAGAAGAAGGGTTGGCAATGCTGCCTGCGCCCCTGGACGAATCGAAGCAAGCCTACCGTATCTCGGGCATGAATCGCAGTGATGACTTGTTTATGTATTTGACACGAAAGGTCGATGGTTTACAGCCCAATACCATGTACCGGGCGTCGTTTACACTCGAAATAGCCTCCGAGGCGATAAGTGATGGTGTAGGCGCCGGTGGCGCGCCGGGAGAAGCCGTGGGTGTAGGTATTGGACTAACTGACATTGAACCGAAGTCCGAGCCCGATGAGGATAACTTCTACCGCATGAATATCGATAAGATACAGCAATGTTGTACCGATGGTGCGGATATGATTGTTATTGGGGACGTCGCCAACGGGACATCTGATCCCGTGTACACCCTAATTGAACGATCGGGCGAGTTTTCTGCAACAACGGATGATCAAGGGCAATTATGGTTGATCGTGGGTACAGATTCAGGGTTCGAGGGTAAAACTGACCTCTATTATTCCAGTATCCAGGTGCTGCTTGAGAAGTTGTAGGTCGCCAAGTTATTGTATCCATACAGTCCAGCTTTTTGAACACCAATGTTTGTTCTTCTCATTTATTTTTGATCATTGATACTGAAAGAAAAGACCCTCCAGCTGTATTTTAATAACAGACATAGAGGGTCTACTAGTTTTTAAATTGGGCGCCGCCGCAAAGAAACCTGATGCCTTATCTTTTCAGTAGGCACGATCAGGAGTCGGATCAGTACGTGTCATTAAGAATCGTAAGAATGACTGCGCATCAATAACAGAGTCTTGCGTGAGACCACGATCAATACTAAGTTTATTATTTCTCAAAACTGCAGGTGTTCCTTACTGATTCTCAACTTCGCTCTCCCATTTTTCAAATTTCGACTTTAGCTTTTGGACTAAATCCGGCTGCGTTTCTGATAGATTCTTCTGCTCGGATGGATCATCCTGCAGATTAATCAACATTAAATTTTCCTGATCTAGTTCGTCTTTCTCAGCCTGAAGCGGGTTATGAAGCAATTTCCACGGTCCCTGTCTAACGGCCCATTGCGGAAGTCCTTCGCTGCCGCCACTTTTCCAGTAGAAAACCTCGTGAGTTGGTTCATCCGAATCGTGATTGATCACCTTTTTCAAACTCTTTCCGTCGAGTTTTCTGTCTGGCAAATCGATGTCGCAATATTCGGCTAATGTGGGAAACCAATCAATGTTGGCAGCAAATTGGTCCCTTACCTCATTTTGGGGAACACCAGTCGGCCAACTGATGATGGCCGGGACACGTACACCGCCTTCAAAAAGGCTGAATTTCGATCCACGATACGGAGCAGCCGACCCACCGCCACCGAATGCCCGCTCCTCTTCCGAGAAGCCTTGATCCGCCTGAAAAATAACAATGGTATCGTCTGCTAATCCCAGCGCCTCCAGCTGTTGCAATAACATACCGATCTTTTCATCCATTGTGGACACAAAGGCGGCGTACATATTACGCGGTGAGGGAATTCCTTGATCGTTATAGTAATCTAACCATTTTTTATCAGGCTGCAGCGGGTAGTGGGGTATATTGACCGCAAAATAAAGAAAAAACGGATCCTCTTGGTGGTCCTCCATAAATGTCGCCGCCTCCTCCACCATCAGATCAGGAAAATAACGCCCAGATTCGTAAACCCGCTCACCGTTTCGCCAAAGGTCGTGTCTATTGGGACCGTTCCAATAGAAAAAATGGGAATAACTATCAATGACGCCTCCCATAAACCCAAAGGAATGGTCGAACCCTTGCGCATTGGGTATCGTTTCCTCACTTTGACCCACATGCCATTTTCCCACATGGCCTGTCCGGTAGCCCGCGTCTTTAAATAGCTCGGCCAAGGTATATTGGTGAGCCGGCATACCCTCTGCCCCTTTGTCCGCTGAGGCATTCCCTGCCAGTCCGGCGCGCTGTGGATATCGTCCAGTAAGAACCGATGCTCTAGAGGGCGAACAAATCGGAGAGGCGGAATAAAACTGGGTAAAACGTACGCCCCGACCTGCCAAGCTATCCAGATGTGGGGTTTGGAGATCTGGCGATCCATATACGCCCAAATCAGCCCAACCTTGATCGTCCGAATAAATCAGGATCACATTGGGTTTTCGGCCCTCCTTAGTGGTTTGGGCGGAGGCCGTCAAGCATACGAATAAACACCATAACAGTGTACAAAAGCGCTGTTTTGATTTCAAGTTGAATAGGTTATTCATCATTTTATCTATTTTCATTAATACCAATTCGGATTGTTTTCTAGATTTGGATTCAATTGGATCTGACCTGCTGGTATCGGCCAAAGATAGTCTCGGTTTTTATCGAAACTACGTTCGCCAATTACCTCGTCTTGATGGTTCACGATTGGACCGTTATTCACGTCCTCGGCAATTCGCCATCGTTTAATATCTGAATAATAGATTCCTTCGAAAGCCAGTTCCACTCGACGTTCTTTTCTGATCACCTCGCGCATCGCCTCTTTACTTAACCCTGTGGGGATGGCAGGCATCGCTACCGACGGTCTTTTGCGGATCTGGTTCAACGCATCGTAGACGCTTGGATCCGGACCGATGGATTCATTTTGTGCCTCGGCGTACGTCAGAAGCACCTCGGCATAGCGAATCAAAATAGGATTAATTTCCGAGGAATTCTGTCCAATTTGTGGTATCTGTTCGTGATCCGTGTACGAGGTGTATTTCTTGAGTCCAAAACCACTGTTTACGACTTGGTTGGCCTGTGTTATCTGGCCATTAAAAGGATATCCGATGATGTTTATCGTTTGTAACAATCTGGGGTCACGATTTTCGTAAGGCTTATCTTGATCGTATAGTTCGGATTCTTGGATAGAACGCCCGTCGCGCATCAGGTAAGCATCAACGAGGTTTTTCAACGGTGCGGGCCGATTTAGCGCGTAGAGGTTGTGATCAAAATTCGTGGAAAAACGAGGCAATTGATATTCCACGTTAAAGACAACTTCATGATTGTGTTCATTACTCAGAAGGAATAGTCCGCGATAGTCATCAAACAGGCTGTAGACGCCAAGATCCATGGTTTTCTTTGCTTCTTGGGCCGCTTCTTCCCATCGTTCGTTATAAAGCAATACCCGGGCTCGAAGCGCATGTGCAGCGCCTTGGGTTGCCCTTCCCTCAGTACTTGATCCGGAGTACCGCAATGGAAGCGCTTCGGCCGCTTCCTCTAGATCTATCAATATTTGCTCAACCACTTCCTCCTTTGTATTTCTCTCAAGCAGCGATTGTGTTTCCGGATCCGGTTTCGACAGAATCAGCGGCACACCGCCGAAACCGTCTACCAGATAGAAATAGTACAATGCACGCAGAAATTTTGCCTCACCGATTGCACGCGCCTTCAAGGCTTCATCCATGTCCACCTCAACAATGCCCTCCAGAAGCGTATTGGTCCGTCCGATACCCCGATAGGCTACCTCCCATCGGTTGGCGATCAAGCCTGTTAACGAATTATGAACGCCACGGGCAATGGCGTCAGTTCCATTCGCTTCATTATAAGCAACGCCATTGGGTGTGATCATGTCGGTTTCCAAGAACCATGAGTTGCCCGCACCGTCCTGTAAAACCCGGTAACAACCGGTCAATGCGGCCATCACTTCTTCACTGTTTTTCCAAAAGGTGTCTTCACTGTATTGATCACTTGGATCGATCGTCAGGCTATTGTTGCAAGCGGTGAGTGCGTATAGAAATAGACTAACTAAAATATGTTTCAATTTCATCACGGAATGTTTAAAGGGTTAGATTAATTCCACCAGTAAAAGTTCTGACGGTCGGATAATGGTAGAAGGTTGAGTTTCCCAGGTTCTTTTCGGGATCAAAGTCTTTCATTTTGCTAAAAGTCAACGGGTTTTGCGCATTGACAAATAGTTGCAGTCGACCGATACCAACCTTGTCCGTCCACGCTTTAGGTACAACGTAGGCCAATTGTACGTTTTTGAGCCGGAGGTACGATGCATCTCTCAACCAGAAGTCCGAGCTTCTGAAATTTTCCGTTTGGCTACCTTCGAAGGTGGTCAGGATGGGCAATCGCGCGCCCGGATTCTCCGGAGTCCACGAATCGGTCACCCAGTCTTTCGGCAAGGAGGTGCCAAACCAGAACGGTACAGCACCAATGTTTTCGGTATACGTGTACACCCGGCCAATTCCCTGAAAGAAACTATTAAGGGTGAAGTTGCGATAGTTAATAACCAGATTGAATTGGTAAGTCAGCCTTGGAATGTTCGAACCGGCGACCCTGCGATCGGATTCGGAGATGAAATGATCTCCATTTGCATCCTCGTATCGCAGATACCCTGGTTTTGTGTTGTTAGTTTGAGATGCACTGTTTGCAATTTCCTCCTCGGATTGAAAAATGCCGGAGGCGTGGATTAAATAGTAGGAATCAATAGGATGTCCTTCTCTTAGAATTTTTCTTCCCACAAAAATATCTTGTCCACCCAAATCAACAATTTTGTTTTTAAGATAGGTCATACTCCCATTGAATTGTAATCCGACTTGACCGACCTGTTGCTGGTAGCCCAGACTGAACTCCACGCCGTTGTTGTCGACCGTACCGATGTTTCGAACCGGACCGCCTAGTGAGCCCACCTGCTGGGCGAGCGTCACGGGGTGAAGAATGTCCGTTGTACGTTTCTTAAATGCTTCGAAGGTTAACGAGAGTTTATTGTTGAGCAGCGAGGCATCCAATCCCAAGTTGGCCATGGTGGTCGTTTCCCAGGTGATGCTTGGATCGTTGAAATTATTGATGGATGCGCCCGAGGAGACGGCGGACCCGAAGGGATAATCTGCACCCAAGGCAATCAGATTGACATAGCGGAACAAATCGATCCGTTCATTCCCAAGGGCACCATATGACGCGCGTAGCTTTAAATCGTTCAGCCAATTGATTTCTGCCATAAAATCTTCCGATTTGATACGCCAGGCGGCTGAAAACGACGGGAAGAACCCCCATTGATTCCCTTTCGCAAAGCGCGAGGAACCATCGTATCGGAAATTGGCCTCGAAAAGGTATTTTTCCTTGTAGTTATAGTTTACTCTTCCAAAATACGACAGCAGCTTGGCTTCCGTTGATGTCCCTCCTACGACCGGATTGGAGGATCCGGCATTCAGTTCATGTAAATCGTTGCCCAGATAGCCTTCGTTTTGAGCAAAGAAATTCCCATCAGAAAAGTGCTCTCGACTATGACCAACTAAGGCCGACAGCAGATGATGCTGTCCAAAATTTTGGCGCCAATTCAGCGTATGGAAAAGTGTGGTATTTAATTGCTCGGTACTGGTTTGTCTGAGACCACGGTTCGCTGGCCCACCACCGTCATAAGGCACCCTTTGGGGGGCTCCGGTCTTGACGTCGTATACGTCAATTTGCGGCACGAACTTGCGGATACGATCATTCCCTTTGTTCACCGCCCCATTGATCTTGTACGTAATGTTGAAGGGCAATTCGTATTCTGCGAAAATATTCGCCAAAACTTGTTGTTGCGTCGTGTTGTGGAGGCCTTCGTTCGCCAGTGCGAGTGGGTGCCGGTAGATGTTGTGTCCCGGAGTCTTGAAAAATGTATTGGCATATCGCCCATCGGGAAGGAATGTGGGGTGGAAAGCCTGAGCCTTAAACGTCATCTCCATCAGGTTACCCACTCCTGCAGTCGGTTCCCCTAAGTCTTTATAGTTCAGATTGATTACTCCTCCAATCTTCAAACGATCGCTAATTTGTGCTTCAGAATTGTAATTGAGACCATAGCGCTTCGCTTCTGTACCCATCAGAGCGCCGTTCTGAGAAATATAATTAACCGATAGGGCGTGCGTCAGTTTCTCGGTACCGCCGGACACTTGTAAACTGTGGTTTTGGATGGCACCTCGACCAAACATGATCTCGAACCAATCGTTATTGGGGTACACATACGGATCCGTAAGCATTCCTTGTTCATATTCCTGAATGAGTTCCTCTGAATAATCGACCGTTGAGCGGCCTTCATTGACTTGGGCTTGGTTTCTCAATCGCATGAACTGAATCGGGTCTTTCACGAAATCTGGCAAATAAGTGGCTTCCTGAAATCCGAAATACGTATCATAATTGACTTGAAACTGTCCCTTCGTTCCACTTTTTGTGGTTATCAGTACCACACCGTTGGCGGCTCTTGAACCGTATATGGCAGCCGAGGCAGCGTCCTTTAGTACGGTGATGCTCTCTACATCCGCAGGGTTGACGTTGTCCATCGGAAACTCGATGCCATTCACTAATACCAATGGATTGTTATTATTCAATGTACCCTGTCCACGCACCCGAATAGTCGCCTGGTCACGCCCCGGCTGGCCACCGGGTTGGTTGACATACACGCCCTCCACCCCCTGCAGCAATTGAGAGGCGTTCGTTACCGGTGCATTTTCTTGACGTTTCAGGTCCACGGTTGCAACTGAACCGGTAATATTGGCCTTTTTTTCCGTTCCATAGCCGATCACGACCACCTCATCCAGTTGAGCTTGGTCCGGTTCGAGTGTGATCAACAGGTTATTCTGTTCGTTGAACTCGACCTCTTTGGAAAGGTAGCCGATAAAGGTAGCGACCAATATGCCCGAATCTCGATCGGGCACCGTGAGTTTGAAATTCCCCTCCATATCGGTACTGGTCTTTCGGTCGGTACCCTTCAAATTGACACTCGCTCCGGGCAACGGAACACCCTGATCATCCACAACTCTGCCCTCCAAGACCCGATCCGCTTGCCTGGGGACCGGGACGAGGGTCTTCTTTAATACCACATTGGTACCGAACAACTTGTATTCAATATTTTTTCCAGAAAGTAAGAAGTCTAGGGTATGTTGAATCGAAGCACTGCGCAACTCAACGTTCTTTATATAGATACCCTCGAGGTCTGATCTGTCGTAGACAAAACTATAATTGGATTGGGCCTCGACTTTTTTCAACACCGAAATCAACGAGCTTCGTTCGAGGATAAGGTTGATGGTTTGACTGTGTGTTTTTGCGTTTAACCCACTGAGGGCAAGTAAGAGAATTAATAGGGTTATCTTCATGGAACGCATGTATTCGTTAAGGCTGTAGGGAGACCACTCCCTAACTTTCCGATTAAAATTCATAACTTTATAAGGTTGGTTAATATCTCGTTTAATTTGACCGATTCTCCGGAAGGTGTTGCGAGCACTTTCCGGTTACTTCTAGCGCTAATGTTCATTTACTTTTTTTCTTCATCCATTTAGTTTACGTTTTAATTGTGTTCGTTATATCGGTTTTTGATGTTCCCAGACCCTGATTTTTTTGTTCACGATTTCAAAACGAAGCCCTGAATAAGCCAACATCTCTAAGATCTGAGAAAGCGCAACGCTTCTGTCAATGGAACCTGTCAATTTCTTTTTCGGCACCTCTCCTGGAAACTCGATCTCGACGTTATACCACCTAGAGATCTGTTTCATAATACTCGTAATATCCGTGTCGTCAAAGACGAAAACACCATCCTTCCAACCAATGGCCGTAGAAAGATTTTTTACACCGCCTACCTTCAGCGGGACATCCCTCCCTGTGATCGCCTGCTCGCCCGGTTTGAGGGTTGCTGACTGCGCACCCTTTCTGACATTTACTACGCCATCGATCAGCGTAGTCACCGTGTTCTGATCCGAAGAATACCTCGAAACGTTAAAGCTCGTTCCCAGTACCTCTACCTCCGTATCGCCCAATTTTACCAAGAAAGGATGCTCGGGATCATGACTCACTTCAAAGTAGACCTCTCCGGAAACCCTTACTTCTCGACTATGTCGGTTGAAAACGGAAGGGAATTCGATACTACTGTTCGCATTTAGCCAAACCTTACTGCCGTCGGGCAAAGAAAGTTGAAATTGTCCTCCATAGGGCGTACGCAGTACATTCCAGTTCGAGGATGCGCTGTTTGATGGGGCCGCCGCTCCAGCCTTATTCGGGTGATAAACGATTAAATTATCACCGGATTTACGAATAGCGCCTTCCAAGTTTGATTTTGTTTCACCATCTGCTAAGCGCGTCAAATCAATGCGCTTTCCATCGGATGAAATGAACGTTGCCGCATTGGTGCCCGGTTTAATGCTATCGTCTATTTTCTCGATAGTGACCTGTTCTGGAAATCCACGATGCATTGGGTTGTTAAGGCTAACGTACAGCGAAATACCCAGCGCCATTAGGGCAATAGCAGCAGCAACACCCCAATACATTCGGCGTATCGGATTTATCTTTTTTTCTATTCGTTTAAAAATATTCTGACGCGCTCGCTTATCGAAAACGATTTCCTCTCCGCTTTCCTCGTCCCAAAGGGTTTCCAATATTTCCGCGATCTTCTCTTCAGACAGGACCTGCAGCGCGCTCATCAGCTCGGCCTCCTCTTCAGAAGAAGCCTCGTTCTGGTAATATTTTTTAAATAGTATTTTTAGCTTTTTGCCGGGTTCACCGTCAATCATAAAATAAAGGTTTATAACTATCTTTACTTAATGAAGACACAGGAACGTAAAAAAAGGGGGTAGTGCTAGTGAAAATATTTTATTTAATCAGAAAATAAATCACAAGGGTTGTTATATCAATTCTATTCTTGATATGCAATACGATCGATGCGTTGGCCAATTGCAGGTATTTCTTTACCGTTTCCCGACTGATTTCCATTTGTTCGGCTATTTCCCCGTATTTGAATTTTTCAAATCTACTCAGGATAAAAGCACGTTTTTGCTGTTTTGGAAGTTTTTCTATAGCCTCGTCCAACAGGACCGACAGATCGTCTAATTCTGTGGTCGATTCATCTTCCTGATATTCCGCTTTCCATTTGCTATTTTTGGTAGCTGCGCTCGCAATATCTCTTAGTGCATTGATGGTTAAGTTTCGATTTGCCCGGAACAAGTACTGATCGAACCGGTTGACATTAGGCAACATTTCTCGGTGTTTCCATATCTTAATAAACACATCTTGCACCAGCTCTTCAGTAAGGGAATAATCTTTAGTAAGTCGATAAATATAAACGGACAACTTAGGATGATAAGCGTAAAAAAGTCTCTCAAAAGACCGTTGATCTCCTTTTGCTACAGCATTCAGGATCTCCCGCTCGTTTAACAATTTCATAAGGCTGTACAGGTCAGATGAAGATCATAAATATAGGGTCATTTTTCTAAATATTCAAATTCCTAAGAATCGCCAATTGACGCGCATCCGTTTTTATTATTTATCAACAAACAACGCAGTACCTGAGGTTACGTCTTCAAATCATAACCACCAAACCCCTAGGCCACATCAGTTAATATAAAAAAGGCTAATAAATTTTAACTATAAATTGGGGACTGCTTGCCTATCATAAGCGTATTGCTTGCCGGAAAGACGATATAGAATTTAGAATTAAAAAAACTATCGAAAGCGTTATTCTGTCGGTTTAATTTGACAAACTAGTATCACCGAGCAACGTCCAAAATTATCAATCCTGCATACGATGTCATTAATTGGGTTCATTTTCCTAAATTAGTGCTATACATTAAAAACCGCTCGATACGATTGCGTATCGAACCCACTTGTCGACCTAGTATTCCTATGATACACGGAAATCCTACATCACCCGAAATTAGTATTAAACGGCTGCTCTCATTAGACTTCATGCGCGGTCTCATCATGTTTTTGCTTGCCTTGGAAGCCTGCGAGTTCTACCGACACCTGTATGCGGTCACCAGTGATGAGAGTCTGGGAAAGGCAGTCGTTTCCCAGTTCTTTCACGTTGGCTGGCATGGGCTGCATTTTTGGGACCTGATCCAACCGGCTTTTATGTTTATGGCGGGTATAGCTATGGCTTATTCGCTGACCAGTCAGATCAAGAAGGGAGTTTCTTGGAACCAGCGCCTTGCCAAACTGTTAAAACGCAGCGGATGGTTATTGATTTGGGGCATCGTTAAAAGAATTCATAACCCAGAATGGTTGGCTTGGGAAGCGTTGGACGTAACGGATATTCTAACGCAGTTGGCCTTCACCTCTATTATTGCATTCTTTTTATTTGACCTCAAAGGGAAATACCAATTCGCGGCGTGCCTCGGTCTTCTTTTGCTTACAGAACTGTTCTACCGGTTTTGGTCGGTACCTGGCTTTGATCAGCCGTTTACCCAAGGACAAAATTTTGGTAATTGGGTGGATTGGATACTGTTTAACCAACCGAGCAACACGTATGTATTCATCAACTGGTTGCCCACAGCAGTCCATACGATCGCCGGTTTAATGGTTGGAAAGCTTTTTCTACAGCATCCCCGACCGATCCGTTTACTCGGCATTGCGGGATTTTTGCTGCTGATTGCCGGCTACGGGTTGGATGGCTTGCATGTTACACCAATTATAAAACCGATTGCCAGTAGCTCCTTCATTATGGCCTCACTGGGTTATTGTCTGTGGATCGTGTTGGGCCTTTATTGGTGGATTGATGTACGGAAGCACCGCAAGGGGTTGTTATTTTTTCAAGTTTTGGGAATGAATTCTATTTTCATCTACCTTTTCTTTGATATCGTCGGCAAAAATTGGTTGAATGATTATGTGTATATGCTGGTGCATCCGCTGTTTGCCACTATTGGGCTTCGGGAAATGACCATTGCCGTCTGTTCATCGATTTGCGTGCTGGCGTTAGAGTGGGCGATCTGTTATTTTCTATACCGAAAGAAGATATTCTTCAAACTGTAAGAAAAAGCGAGTGCATCGAGTCAGACACGCACCTGAAAAGAGCAACAAGAAACCGACCTGTGGACTCCTCCTTGGGGTATCTGTTTCTGAGGGAAGAGCCTGCTGTTTAGCCGTTAATCTTAATATCGCCCAGTTGCGGCACGTCATTTAAATCATACGGTGTCTCTTGATACACATAGTAGTTTAACCAGTTGTTAAACAATAGATTCGCATGCCCGGCCCATCGTACTACTGGTTCCAATGCCGGGTTATTATCCTGGTAGTAATTGACAGGAAGCTCGATATCCAGTCCTCTTTCTACGTCGCGCATGTATTCCTCATGGAGATTTAAGGGGGCGTACTCGGAATGTCCAGTCAAATACAGTTCACGCCCTCCACGAGTAGACAGGATGGCTAAACCTGCTTCTGGAGATTGGGATAAAATGGTGATGTCCGATTTTTCAGCGACGTCTTCGGCTAGAATGGTTGTATGCCGGCTGTGCGGAATATAAAACTCATCATCGAAACCGCGGAACAAGGGATCTTTCTTATTGGCCGCCGTGTGTTTAAACACGCCAAACAACTTACTTTCCAGAGGTTTCTTTTCTACGCCGTAAAAGTGATACAGTGCGGCTTGCGAAGCCCAACAAATGTACAAGGTGGAAAACACATGTTGCCGCGCCCAATCAAAGATCATGGTAATTTCTGGCCAATAGGTGACGTCTTCAAAAGGCATCATTTCCACAGGCGCCCCGGTGATGATCATTCCATCGTAGGTATTTCCTTTGATATCGTCAAAGTTTTTATAAAACAACTCCAAATGCTCCTCCGGCGTATTTTTTGGATGATGCGTCGATAAACGTAGGAATTCCAGTTCAACTTGCAAAGGATTGTTCGAAAGCAGTCGAATAAAATCCGTTTCAGTTGAAATTTTTAACGGCATTAGATTCAAGACAAGCAGCCTCATTGGACGAATGTCCTGTGTTTTCGCCCGCAAATCACTCATCACAAATATATTTTCTTTTTTCAGCAGCTCTATTGCAGGTAAGTCGTCTGGTATTCTGACTGGCATAAATTCTCCCTCTTTTATATGGCGTTGACAAAGGTACAAATAGAAAAACCAAATTCTTAATGCTTGGTGGCAATTAACTGTCAAAATCAATCAATTTACCATCCCCCGTTCTTCAGCAGTACCTTCTGACGAAGCAACGTATCAACGGTCTACAGGTGTGTCCCCCTACCGCTCCACGTTACTCTAGATGCTTGACCGGAAAATACGTGCTGGCCCCAATTTCCTACTTCTCAGGATACGCGCCAGATCAGCGGATCGCTCTTACCCTGCCGACAAACTCGATCCTTCCGGTAGATCGCTGAAGAGGAAGTGGGTGTCCTTTGCAACTGATTTCCAAATCATACCAAAAATGCAGTTTGTCCAACTCCAAGAATGAAAGTCATTGACCGGCCGTCGAGTGAACTACCTATTTGCTAAAGACAAATGGGGAGTCAATCAGCCACACATTCGAATGCTCGTAGCGTTTCATCTCAGAGAACAATCAATCACTAACTTGTTAGCCGCAGAAGGCGTCAAGCGAAACACGTAATCGTCCAAATCGTCCTGAACGACATTACCTTCGCTGCAGGCAATGTCGTAGTTATGATCGGCAAAACGCGCTTGCACGGTCGATGGCGTAAAGTTCTGGAAAGGTAAACGGTCTATCCGGTCTTCGGGGACTTTCAGTTCCAAAGCCCACTTGATATCGGGTTCTCCACCGGTGACCGCAATATGATCTTCATGAAATTCAATAATGAAGTCCCCATCCCCTTGGCTGGTTGAGACTACTCTCAATGTGGTCGGGGTAGGTTCTGTCACCTTTGGATCTTTCAATACTATCTCTTTACTCTTGCCCTCGCTATCCAGCGCTATTAAGCGCAATCCGACATTTTCTTCCTCGGTACTCCAGTGGAATCTATCGATAAACGGTAAGGTATAGTAGAAGAATTGATTGCCCGTTCCAGGGGTTTCCAAGTACTGGGATTGCAAATTTTCATCGAACAAATGAATGTCCCGAAAACAAAAACTATTCTCTTCCCAGAAGAGATTGGACCGATAAAAGCGGCTGTTGTACCATACCGATTTATTTCCTTCTTCCCGTACATCCCTCAGCGTGGTAATTGCCGTGGCTGGGGTGAGTGGAAACTGATCTTTGAACCACCTCCCGGTCTCTTCCAAGGTTTCAACCCGAATTTCCCCCGCGGCGCGAAGGGAATCAAATAATGGGAACTGCATTTCCAGTCCCTCGGACATCTCTGACCAGGTGAATGAGTTTTCCTGGCCTGCCTGTGCGTAATTAAAGGCCAATGAGGGTCTCTTTACAATAGTTTCAAGAAAGTACTCGACCCAATTTCGGTTTTTCCCAGATTCTGGATAAACCGGTTCCAGCGAGATAACGCTTTGGTACTGCGTTCCGATACCGGTATCATACTGATACATCGGATCACTACCGAGCATCCGGAAAATCGGAACCGGGATTTGGTTGCCTTCTGTTTGCGCGGGCATGTAGGCATTCTCCTTACTGGGGTAATAGCCCTGATTCCAATAGCCACCCCATAAAGTGTAGCCGTCTGTACCGACTTGATCCTTACAATTGGTGGACGCGACGATACCGTACTCATCATGCATGTATTGCAGGGTGTAGGCATCAATAAACCAGGAGCCAACGGATTTCGGGTACGATCCATAGATTTCTTTAAATTTTGCCATATAGACATCGACGAGCTTTTTTCGTTCGGCTGGTGTGTATCCTGGAGTAAATGCCACATTGGCCGTAGATACCCATCGATGTTCTCCCCGCCATTTAATGCCTGCGGCTTCCACATGGGGTTGCGTGATCTCCCACCAAGCGCCGAGCTCGGAGTCTTCACTGAGCTGATTTTTCATCAATTCCTGGTATTTTGGGTTGATCAATGCATCATATTGAAACAGGAACGTTGTCGGGAAGTTATAGCGATTCGACAACGCGAGCTGATGTTCTACCGCGTCGAACAGTAAACTATCTGCATTTTCCAGACGATAGTCGGTTTGCCGAATAAAATTAATGATATTTATAATACGCGGACTTTCTTGATCCTGCGCCAATGCGATAAAGCTGCTAGAGAAAAACAAAAGCGAAGTAGCAAAAATTAAATAAAAACCTTTAATATTTTTCATATAGATACTGTATTTAACGTCTTCAGGTTGAAATAGATCGCTTAAGTTATTGATAATAACTTAGAGTCGAGTGATCGCAAACGGAATAATTACCCAATCGCAAATAAAAAATACAGCCTATTGGATCTCTTGTGTACATACAACAGGTGCTTCTTCCCTCCGCCCCGCTCGACCTGGTTTGTCTCTTAGAGAAAAGCAGCACGGTCTGCAAGGCAGATCATATTTCGAGCAAAGCACCTTTCCTTTCCGTGCAAAAGATGATACATCAACGTGATTCGGGGTCTGAACCTTTACAGGGAATCTAAAAATTTCAGATAGTCTGGGATACTTTTTTCGATCCAAGAGCCGGTGGTGTTATACTCCAACCCGTAATACGCAAAGAACGGCCGATAATCCGCTTTCACATAGTCAAAGGTGAGTTCAAAAGGTCTGGTTAATTCTGCTAAAGTATATTTATACCGCTGTCCGGGCGCAAACTCATGCTCGTCTATTCCTGCCGATATGGCCAAGGCCACCTTTTTACCACCAACTTTATACCCACTTTTGCTCCCAAATGCCCAGCCGTATGTTAACACCTCATCAAACCATTTTTTGAGAAGTGGCGGGCTGCTAAACCAATAAAACGGAAATTGAAATACGATTTTTTCGTATTGCTCTATTCGCCTTTGCTCGGTTTCGATATCAATGTTCTGATCGGGATAAGCCTGGTACAGCTGATGAACAACATACTTATCTGGATATTTATTTAACGCTTCCACCCAGCGTTTGTTGACAACTGATTGTTCGATTTCAGGATGGATGACGATCACTAGTGTTTTCATTTTATTCTTTTTTTCAATTACTTACCGCAAATATAAGGGGGTATCACTATCATTGTATATAAGCAACCAATTGTGTGGTACTATCAAAAATGTAAGTAATGACGAAAGTAAAAGAAACCTCAACCAATTTTTCAAATAAGCAGGCATTAGCCGAGGAATGTCCAGAAGCCTATGCCGTTAATATAATTGGTGGCCAGTGGTCTTTGGTTATTTGCTCCTGGCTACTGAGTGGAAAGCTACGGTTCGGCGAACTGAAAAAGAAGCTTCCCAATATCACCGAACGCATGCTAACCTTACAACTGCGAAAGCTGGAACAGCACAAACTGGTAAAACGAACAGTTTATGCAGAAGTGCCTCCACGGGTAGACTATGAGCTTACACCAATTGGTAAAGAATTAGAACCTATTATTTCACAGATGACTCACTGGGGTGAAAGGCATAAAAAGATATCGAGTTTACAAGAACTAGAAGATAGCTTGTAGTTTTGCTGCCCCTATCCAAGCATGCAGACTGACTATCTGGCTGCCAGCTGTAAGCGGAATACCGGCCACAATCGGACCCTGTATGTGCACATCAGGTCAACAACGTATCCAGGCCATAAGTTGACGCACTTTCTGATGCTGGGTTAGCATCTTCAGGTTGCCCCGCAGAAACGTATCTATTTTTTTATTTCTCATCCCTTTTGTCACGTTTAGATCCCCTTGTTTGTTTTATATAGGTAACCACACTTTAACAACAAACAAAATGATTATCGTAAAAGTATCCTACACCGTACAATCTGCATTCGTCCAGCAAAACCAAGAAAACATTAACTTGTTTATGATTGATTTCAAAAAGATGAAGACGAACGAATTTCGCTACGTATCCTATCGATGTGAAGATGGGAAAACATTTGTCCATCTCTCGCATTTTCTAAATGAGGAAATACAAAACAGAGTACTACAAACACCCTCCTTTATATCTTTTCAAAAACAACGGGATGATAGCGATCTGGAACGTCTGCCGCAGATTGAATTCATGCAACTCGTCGCTTCTTCATCAGAAATTTTTGAGGATTAAAAAACGACAGATATGAGAATTCTAGCCTTTTCCGGAAGCAATAGCTCCTCCTCGATCAACCAGGAATTGATTAAATATAGCGCGCAGTTTGTTAAATTGCCAGTCGATATTATCGATTTGCGGAATTACGAATTGCCGATGTTCAGCGTCGATGAAGAGCAACGCCATGGATATTCAAAAACATTACTATCACTTTACAATACCTTTATTGCTTATGATGCTTATATGATTTCCCTGCCCGAACATAACGGGAATTATCCCGCTTTTTTTAAGAATATCATCGATTGGCTTTCAAGAATAGAACGTGGTTTCTTTAAAGGAAAACCTGTTTTGCTATTGAATGCCGCTCCAGGCGCTCATGGCGGAGAATCGGTATTGGACATTGCTAGAAAATCTTTTTCGTTCTTCAACGGCCAGGTAGTGGAAACATTTTTGCTGCCAGAAAGTGGAGCATTTGTAATCGATGGGGTGATCAAAATTGAAAACTCAGAAGCCAAAACAAACCTGAGGAATGCGCTATCGAATTTTGAGCAGGCGCTATCACTAGCAGCGAGTAAAAGTGAATCAAATAATGCCTCGCAAATTCAAACATCATTTATGGTGTGAAAATCTCAATATAGAAAATGGACAACTTTAAGAATCTGAGGAAAAAATTATTCCCCTATGCTTACAATATCTTGGGAAATATCGCTGATAGTGAAGATGTCATTCAGGATGTTTTGATAAAATTCACGGGAAAGGATTTAACTACAATTTCTAATCAAAATGCCTATTTGACAAAATCGGTTATCAACCGAGCCATAAATCTAAAAAAGAAAAACAGCAGAGAACAGCTGCAAAACATTAGGTTGCCAGAACCGATTGTGACCAATAGCGCAGAAAGCAAGATCGAAACACAAGAAATTCTCAATTATTCAATGTTGGTGCTACTCGAGGCGTTAAACACCAAAGAACGAGCCGTCTTTTTACTAAAAGAAGCTTTCGATTACCAACACGAGGAGATCGCTGAGGTGTTAGCGGTTTCCGTAGAAAGTTCAAGACAACTCCTCACACGAGCCAAAAAGAAATTAAAACGGCGGAAACCCGATATCACCAGGTCGCCAACGAATAACAAAACTTATTTGGCGGAATATGTTGAGACGATCCGCAAAGGCGATGTAAAATCATTGGAGCAAATGCTGTCTCACGAAGTGCAGATGTTGGCAGATGGAGGACGGAAACTAACGGTTGTGGCGCAATTAACGTCAGGAATTCAGGACACTATAAAACTTGTTACTTATCTTTTTGAATTTTATCACAAGGACTTTGAAATAAAAATTGGCGAAATCAATCACCAACCAGCGTTGTTATTTTATAAAGGTTCAACATTGATGAACTGCCAGGTATTTGCATGGGACCAAGACGGAAAAATTGAGCATATTTTTTCAGTGGTTGATCCGGACAAGTTGACCTTCGGGCGGGAGTGTAACAAACCCGTGTAATATTTATGATTGCTTTGAGGGTGGTATAAGGATATAAAAAAGTAACTTCCCTTGCTTGAATCGGTCAATTCAATCTTTGGTGAGACATTTTGCTTCTATCAGTTGTTTCTCTACGAATTTAACCATGTTCTATATTTTACCACTAAATTATTTTTAGCGGCAAATTATAGATGAAGATAAGGTGGGTTTAACCCTAATAAATTCAGCGGTTTAATTCAATGGACATTTGCTACTAACCAGATAGTTTGAGGCTGTAAAATAGGCTATGTGAAGGATAATAACCTATTTATTATCCTTCACATAGTAATTATGAGTATTAAGGAAAACTATTTTGATTTTGAGTCCATGAAGGACAAAGCCCTGGAACAGTTACGCAGCGGTGAATCACTTTATGGCACGAACGGCGCTTTTGCTCCTTATAATGAAAAAGTTTTTAAAAGCAGAGATGGAGAACCATATGGACGAAGCCCAGCGCTCTAGTGGTAATCGGCGTAACGG